>CAYFYY010000077.1:0-6179 GCA_964347475.1 uncultured Flavobacteriales bacterium | reverse complement strand
AACGACGGGGTCCTGCGGTCCATCCCCATTGTCGTGCTGACGACCTCGGCCGAGGAGGACGACGTCTTCTTCGCGTACCGGCTGGGGGTGAGCTCCTACATCTCGAAGCCGGTGACCTTCGAGGGACTCGTCAACGTCGTGAAGGTGCTCAACCAGTACTGGATCGAGACGGTCGAGTTGCCTCCGCAAATTACGGATGTCGCCTAGGGGCCTCCTGCATGGCTGCCAAACGGTCCTTCCGCGTCCTGATGGTCGATGACGACGAGGACGACTACATCCTGACACGCAGCGTGCTCGGGGAGGTCGAGGGATCGCATTACGACCTGCACTGGATCAGCGATCTCGACGGAGGGTTTGCCGGCCTCGACGCGGCGAAGTACGACATCATCCTGATGGATTACTATTTCGGCGGCCGCACCGGCGTGGAAGTCCTGCGCGAGGCGGTGGTTGAGGGCTGCACGACGCCGTTCATCCTGCTGACAGGCCTCGGCGACCGCGACGTCGACTTTGCGGCGATGGAAGCCGGCGCCGCCGACTATCTGGAGAAAGACGCTCTCACCCCGCAATTGCTGGAGCGTTCGATCCGCTACGCGGTGAGTGCCGCGCAGGCACGCAAGGCTCTGCTGGAGAAATCGGTGCTGCTGCGGACGACGCTGAACAACACCGGCACCGGCATCGCAGCGTTCGATGTGTCGAACCGGCTGGTTGCATGGAACGGCCGGTTCCTCGAGATGCTTGGACTGGAGAAGGGCTTCGAGCACCTCGACGGGTTCGAGAGCCGGACGGCGCCGGAAACAGACCTTCTGAGCAAGCGCGTCGTGGAGCGCCTGAAGCTGGGCCGGCGGCTGGTCGGGGACCGGTCGGAGCATATCGGTGCGGACGGTCGCGTTCTCGAGGTCCGCAACAACCGGACGCGCGACAACGGCAATGTGATCATCTGCATCGACGTGACCGAGCGCAAGTCGTTCGAGACGACGTTGATCGAATCGAAGACGGCGGCAGAACTCGCGAACCGCACAAAGACCGAATTCCTCGCCAATGTCAGCCACGAGCTGCGCACCCCGCTCAACGCCATCATCGGCTTCTCGGAGCTCATCATGCTGGAGATGCGGGGCCCGGTCGGCGATCCGGGTTACGTCGACTACGCGCGCGACATCAAGCGCGGCGGCGAGCACCTGCTGAACCTGATCAACGACATCCTCGACGTGTCGACCATCGAGTCGGGCAACTACGATCTGCACGAGGAGCCGGTGGAGACCTCGGTCATCGTCGAGAGCTGCCTTCGCATGATCGACGAGCGGGCCGGCGCGGCGCGCCTGACCGTCACATGCGACGTCGATCCGGACCTCGCGTATCTCTGCGTCGATCGCCGGGCGGTCAAGCAGATCACCCTGAACCTTCTGTCGAACGCGGTGAAATTCACGCCGAAATTCGGCAAGGTCATGCTCAGGATCGGGAAATCGGGCGAGCACGGCATCCGCATAGCCGTTGCCGATACCGGAATCGGGATCGCGCCCGAGGATGTCTCACGGGTGCTGGAGCCGTTCGGGCAGGTCCGGGAGGTAACTGTCTCCCGCGGCGACGGCACCGGTCTCGGCCTGCCGCTGGTGAAGTCGCTCACGGAACTGCTGGGTGGCCATCTCGAGCTGAAGAGCAGCCCCGGCGAGGGCACAACGGTCACCGTATATCTGCCGCGCGGCCGGATCTCGGAACAGCAGTCCGCGGACCTCAAGAGGCAGGGCGAAATCGTCCGTTGACCCGGCCTGTGTGCGCGGCCGGAGTGGTGCCGGCTGAGGGATTCGAACCCCCGACCTACTGATTACAAATCAGCCGCTCTACCAACTGAGCTAAGCCGGCGCGGCACCGTGTCGTGGCCGATCATATAACGCCGGGGCCGGCGGTGCACAAGCGGCCGACGTTATGGCGGCGCGATATGCCGGTCCGCGAACCCGCGGGAAACCCTAACGCATGGGCTTGTTCCACCGGCATTGGCGGCGGCGGACCCGGCGCGCGGCGCGGCGAAATTCGCACTGGCGCGGCGCAGGGGCCACGGTTAGTCTCACCGCCGCTTGCATCAAGCAGGGGACGGAATCGCATGGCAGGACCGCTCGCCCCATATCGGGTGCTCGATCTCAGCCGGGTGCTGGCGGCGCCCTGGGTCGGCCAGACGATGGCCGATCTGGGCGCGGAGGTGATCAAGGTGGAGCGGCCGGGCGGCGGCGACGAGACGCGCGGCTGGGGCCCGCCGTTCCTTGCCGGGCGCGATGGCCGGGCGACCGCGGAATCGGCCTACTACCTGTCGGCCAACCGCGGCAAAAAGTCGATTGCCGTGGACATCAGCACCGGCGAGGGGCAGGAGATCGTCCGCGACCTCGCGGCGCGCTCCGATGTCCTCCTCGAGAACTTCAAGGTCGGTGGGCTGGCGAAGTACGGTCTCGATTACGAGAGCCTCAAGGCGGTCAACCCGCGCCTCGTGTACTGCTCGATCACCGGTTTCGGGCAGGACGGGCCCTATGCCGGACGAGCCGGCTACGACTTCCTGATCCAGGGCATGAGCGGCCTGATGAGCGTGACCGGCGAGGCCGGCGGCATGCCGATGAAGGTCGGCGTCGCGGTCTCGGACCTGTTCACCGGCCTGTACGCCACGGTGGCGATCCTGGCGGCCTTGAGCCACCGCGAGCGCAGCGGCGCCGGCCAGCACATCGACATGGCGTTGCTCGACTGCCAGATCGCCGCGCTGGCCAACCAGACCTCGAATTTCCACGTCGCTGGAAAGGCGCCCGTGCGCATGGGCAACGCCCATCCCAATATCGTGCCCTACGAGGCGGTCCCGACCCGGGATGGCCACATCATCCTGGCGATCGGCAACGACCGACAGTATGCCCGCTTCTGCGAGGTCGCGGGGCGGCCGGAACTGACCGGCGATCCGCGCTTTGCCGGCAATGCCGAGCGGGTTGCCAATCGCGACGCGCTGATGCGCATCATCTGTGGCGTCACCCGCGCGCGCGACAGCGCGGACTGGATCGCCGCGCTTGAAGCGGTGCAGGTGCCGTGCGGGCCGATCAACAGCCTCGACCAGGTGTTCGACGACCCGCAGGTCAGGCACCGCGGCATGCGCATCGAGCTCGCGCATCCGCTGGCCGGCACCGTGCCCCTGACGGCGAGCCCGGTGCGCCTGTCCGAGACGCCGGTCACGTACCACCGGGCGCCACCCCTGCTCGGCGAGCATACGCGTGAGGTGCTGTGCGGCCTGCTCGAACGGGACGCGGCGGTGGTCGACGATCTGATGGCGCGGGGCATCTGCGCCGCAGCAGAGGAGGCGGTCTGACAGCGATGGCCACGAGAAAGACGGCGAAACGAACGGGCGGAGAGATCCTTGTCGATGCCCTTCAGGGGCACGGGGTGGAGCGGGTGTTCGGCGTGCCGGGCGAGAGCTATCTTGCGGCCCTCGACGCTTTCTACGGGGCGCGCAATCGCATCGCCTTCACGGTGTGCCGCCAGGAGGGCGGCGCCGCCTACATGGCCGAGGCCTGGGGCAAGCTGACCAGGCGGCCCGGAATCTGCTTCGTGACCCGCGGTCCGGGCGCCACCAATGCCAGCATCGGGGTGCACGCCGCCATGCAGGACTCGACGCCGATGATCCTGCTGGTCGGTCAGGTCGCGCGCGACCAGGCCGACCGCGAGGCGTTCCAGGAAATCGACTTCCGGCTCATGTTCGCGCCGGTCGCCAAATGGGTGGCCCAGGTCGAAGACGCGGCGCGGCTGCCCGAATACGTCAGCCGGGCATTTCACACCGCGATGTCGGGGCGGCCCGGGCCGGTCGTGCTGGCGTTGCCGGAGGACATGCTGCGCGAGACCGCCAGCGTCACCGACGTGGCCATGGCGGAGCCAGTCCGCCCGTCGCCCTCGCGCGCCGAGATGGCCGCACTGCGCCGGCTGCTGGAAGAGGCGCGGCGGCCGCTGCTGCTCGTCGGCGGTGCCGGCTGGACCGCGCAGGCGAGCACCGACATCGCCGCCTATGCCAAGGCCAACAACATCCCGACCGGCGCCGCCTTCCGCCGCCAGGATAGCTTCGACAACCACGATCCCCGCTATGTCGGCCATATCGGCATCGGCATCGATCCGGCCCTTGCCCAGCGGGTCCGTGAGTCCGACCTGATCGTTGCCGTAGGCCCGCGGCTCGGCGAGATCACGACATCCGGCTACACATTGCTGGAACCGCCGGTGCCGGCCCAGGCGCTGGTGCATGTCCACCCCGACCCCAACGAGCTGAACAGCGTCTATCGCGCGACCCTGGCCATTGCGTCCAGCCCGGCCGAGTTTGCGGCGGCGGCGCGGGCAACGAAGCGCGTCGACCACGCCGCGTGGGACGACTGGACCGGCGCTGCGCGCGCCGACTACCTGCGGCATATCGAGCCGGTGTCGAACGCGGGCAACCTGCAACTGGCCGAAATCGTCGCATGGCTGAACGAGAACCTGCCGGACACCGCCATCCTGACCAACGGGGCCGGCAATTACTCGATCTGGCTGCACCGGTTCTACCGGTGGCGGCGGTTCGCCACCCAGGCGGCGCCCACCGTGGGCTCGATGGGCTACGGCGTGCCCGCGGCCGTGGCCGCCAAGCTCGCCTTTCCCGACCGCGTCGTGGTCTCGTTCAACGGCGACGGCTGCTTCCTGATGAACGGCCAGGAACTGGCGACGGCCGTGCAATATGGTGCCAATGCGGTCTTTCTCGTCGTCAACAACGGCATGTACGGCACCATCCGCATGCACCAGGAGCGCAACTATCCCGGCCGGGTGTTCGGCACCGAGCTCGCGAACCCCGATTTCGCGGCACTGGCCCGGGCCTACGGTGCCAATGGTGAGGTCGTGGAGTGCACCGCCGAATTCGCCCCTGCTTTCGAGCGGGCGCTTGCGGCCGACCGGCCGAGCCTGATCGAACTTCGCGTCGCCCCGGAGGCGATCACCCCGACAGCGACCCTGGCACAGCTGCGTCGACAGGCCCAGGCCGGCTAACCGGCTTGTCGTTGCCGGGCCAGTTCGTAGAGTGCAATTGCGGCGGCGTTGGACACGTTGAGGCTGGCGATCGGCGGGCGGGTCGGCAACCGCACGAGGAGATCGCAGCGCTCGCGCGTCAGTCGCCGCAACCCCCTGCCCTCGGCGCCGAGGACCAGCGCGATGCGTCCGCCGGGCGTCGCCGCGGCGAGTGTCTCCTCGGCGTCGCCGTCCAGGCCGAGACACCAGAAGCCCGCCGCCTTGAGGTGCGCGATGGCGCGCGCGACGTTGGCGATCGTCACCAGCGGGACGACCTCCAGCGCACCGCTGGCGGATTTGGCGACGATGCCGGTGGCGGCCGGTGCGCCGTGTTCCGGCTGGACCACGGCATCGGCCCCGAAGGCGGCAGCGCTGCGCAGTATGGCACCGACATTGTGCGGGTCGGTGACCTGATCGAGGATCACCACCGTCGCGGTATCGCCGGCCTGCGCGACGATGTCCGCGAGGCCCGGCTGCGCAAGCGGCTCGGCCGACAGCGCCACTCCCTGATGCACGGCGCCGGCGGGCAACAGGCGCTCGAGCGCGTGCCGGTCGACGATGTCGGGCCTTGCCGACGGCGCCATCGGCGACAATTTCGCCGCGCCCTCGGCCGTTGCCACAAGGCGAAGCGCGCGGCGCCTGGGGTTGTTCAGCGCCGCTGCGACCGCGTGCAACCCATAGAACCATGCCCCGCCGTCCGTGCCATGTCGGCCGCGGCGGCCGGGTCGTGCCGGCGGCCGGACATCGGATGACTTGAATTTGCCCATGGCTGACCTTACTATTGCTAACGTGAATGGGTCTACAAGCGTCGCCATTTCGCGGTGCCGGCATCGCTTTGTCGGCAGCATGTGGAGTGGTGCGCTGTGGTATGTCTTTTTTTGAAGTTGACAAGCGGCCACAAATCACCATACATCCCACCCGTCGTGGCGGTGCGCGAAGGGGCACACCGGCGTTTTGGCGCGCAATAACGGAGGGGTGCCCGAGTGGTTAAAGGGGACGGGCTGTAAACCCGTTGGCTTAGCCTACGTTGGTTCGAATCCAACCCCCTCCACCAGTGCTGCGGCTGACGACGACGGTGACCGACGGGTACTGGGGTATGAGGAACTCATGCGGGTGTAGCTCAATGGTAGAGCCCCAGCCTTCCA
>CAYFYY010000076.1:3910-21296 GCA_964347475.1 uncultured Flavobacteriales bacterium | reverse complement strand
CTTCGAGACGCCCCTGCGGGCCTCCTTCAGGATGAGGCCGCCGGCCGGCGTCGCGTGGGGGGCCGTTTCCCCCCCGAAACCCGCAGAAAACGCCTTTGCATGGGGTTGTTTCACGCGGCCGGGCGCGAGCGGGCCGGCGATCCGGCCGGGCGGCTTCCAGGTAGACCGTGCAATCCGTATCATGGCGGGTGCGCTGGGGGGCAGGGGGGCGCCGGGTGAAGCGGGGCGTCGCGCAATCTTATTTTGGGGAGCCGCGTCGGGGCAGGGGGCCGCCGGGCGCCGCGGGGCGCGCATCGCAGATACGCGCCCTCGATCCCGTCGCCATCCCGCCCGGCGGCGTCGAGTGGGCGGCAGGCCTTTATCTTGCTGGCCGCTTGAGCCGGCCGCCGGCCTTAATCTTCGCCGGGGTCCGCCACCAGCCCCGCGGCTTCGATGCCCGCCACGGCGAACACCTCGTCCTTCGGCCCGGTATCGCCGCTGATGCCCACGGCGCCGAGGATGTTCCCTCCGGTATCGCGGATCAGCACGCCGCCGGGGTTGGGCAGGAGGCGGCCGTTGGAGGCGACGGCGAGGGCGTTGAAGAAGCCGGGGTTGGCCTTGGCGCGCTTGGCGAGGCCGCGGCTGCCCTCGTCCATGGCAACGCAGCCCCAGGCCTTGCCGAGGCCGGCGTCGACGCGGAACATCGAGGCCTTATCCTCGCGCTGCACGGCCTTGACGTGCCCCGCATCGTCGAGCACGACGACGGCGACCGGCGGCGCGCCGGCGGCGCGGGCCGTCGCGATGGCGGCCTCGATGATGGTGTTGGCCTGCTCCAGGGTCAGTCTCGGCATGAATGCCTCCGTTCGTTGTTGGCCGCTCGCGCGGTTTTGCCGATCGTCCCACCTCCTCGCAACCCGCCCCCGCCGAGGCGAAAGAGGGCTCGGTTGATGGCGGCGCGCCACAAGCCCCTCTCCCTTGAAAGGGGGATGGCCTCATCCCGAGGAGGGCCGGAGGCCCGTCTCGAAGGATGGGGAGGGGGTGACGTCCGGTCTCCTGGTTTCCCCGCCGTTGCGCTCGTTCCTCTCCAAAACCTATAGTGCATCGACGGGGCAGGAGGCAAACCGGCATGATCAACGCAGCAATCTACGGGCTCGGCCGCTGGGGGCGCACCCTCGTCGAATCGGTCCAGGGCAAGAGCAACGTCATCCGCTTCGTCGCCGGAATCGTGCGCACGCCCGGCAAGCACCGCGAGTTCGCCGATTCCATGGGCTTCCTCGTCAACGGCGACTACGAGGCGGTGCTGGCGGACCCGTCGGTCGAGGCGGTCGTGCTGGCGACCCGCAATTCGGAGCATGCGGGCCAGGTGCTGCGCGCCGCCGCCGCGCGCAAGCACGTCCAGGTGGAAAAGCCGTTCACGCTGACGCGCGAGAGCGCCGAGGAAGTGGCGAAGGCCTGCGCCGAGGCGCATGTGACGCTCGCCGTCGCCTTCAACCGGCGCTTCCGTCCCGCCGTGATCGACATGAAGAACGCGGCGGCGAGCGGGCGCATCGGCGATTTGCTGCACGTCGAGTGCCAGTTCTCCGGCCCGACCTTCCTGCGCACGCCGGCCGATTCGTGGCGGGCGCGGCGCGACGACAACCCGGCCGGCGGCATGTCGCCGCGCGGCATCCACGTGCTCGACCTGATGATCGATCTGTGCGGCGAGGTCGCTTCGGTGTGCGCGCTAAGCGAGCGGCGCGCGGTCGACATCGAGGTCGACGACGTCACCTGCGCGCTGCTGCGCTTCCGGAACGGGGTCACCGGCTATCTCTCGACCGTGATGGCGACCGGCGACTACTGGCGGGTCAACGTCATGGGCACCAAGGGCTGGATCGAGCTTCCGACCGAGCACCGCATGGTGGTCAGCGACCTCGACCGCATCATCGAAGACCGCTCCTACGAGCAGATCGACATCGAGAAGGCGGAACTCGAGGCGTTCGCGCGGGCGATCGGCGGCGGCGCGCCGTTCCCGGTCACGCCCGCGCAGGCGATCCACGGCGTCGCCGTCCACGAGGCGATCGCCAAATCGGCCGAGGAGGGCGGCTGGGTCGAGGTGGCGTGACGCGGTCGGCCGATGGCCGTTAGCCGTTGGCTTTTAGAGGTTGGCAGGAGATCGGCGCCGCGCGACCCGAGCGCGGAACGAAGCTATCCGGCATCCTCCCCCTCCCCAACCCCTCCCCCCGTGGCACGGCCGCGCGTCCCCGCAGCCATCGGCGCAAGGGAGAGGGGCTCGATCGTTCCGCCTGCGCCGTTAAAGCCCCTCTCCCTCGCGCCGGCGCCCGCCTGTATGCGCAGTCCTTCTACGGGGGGAGGGGTTGGGGAGGGGGCGGGACGACGGGCCAAGCCGGGAGACTGGATTACCGCGCCGGCCTACGGCCTCCGCGCAATGACGCGCGACTCACAAGCTAGCGGCTAAAAGCCAACGACCAACAGCCAATCGCTCACTCTTCCGGCGCGAAGCCCTCCTCGTAGAAGCCGCCGGTGTCCTTGCCGTCGGCGGGGATGCCGTGGATGCCGTGCGAGAGGTCCTTGACGACGAAGAAGACGACGTCCTCGTCCGGCAGCGCCACCGTCGAATGGACGACGTTGGCCGGCAGGTAGAGCAGCGTGCCCGGCCCGGCGATCGTCTCCTTGCCGTCGATCATCGCCCGCACCTTGCCCTTGAGGATGTAGTTCCACTGCTCGTTCGGGTGGCTGTGCGGTCGCGCGCCGGTGCCCCTGGCCTTGCGCATCAGCCCGACCTGGGTGTGCACGCCCTCGACGACCGGGCCCCTCGCGGTCGAGTAGGTGGCGCCGGCGCGCAGGCCGGCCAGCTCCTCGAGCTGGAAGATGTTGTTGCCGTCGCCGGCCTTGTGCGCGCCCTCGGTCTTGGTCGCGCCCTCCGGCGCGGTCTTCTCGCTCATCTCGCTCTCTCCTTCTTGTCTGCCCGGCCGGGCGTCCCCACGGGTGGCGTTTTCACGCCGCGGACTGTACAAGACCATCGCAGCAACGTCACCCGGCACCGTCGATGGCACACGATCCGATCCTCATTCCCTACGGCGTCGAGCGCTGGTCGGCCGACTACCTCGGCCCGGCCGGGGTGGACGGCGTGCCGGCCTGCCGCGTGCCGCATGTCGTCATCGATCCTGCGCGGCGCGCGCCGCTCCGGCTCCATGACGGGCCCTACGACTTCATCGAGGCGCCGCCGCTGCAGGACCTCGCCGATCCGGCAGCGCAGCTCGACTATCTGCAGGCCTATGCGGATCGGCATTGCGGCCTGTGGGCGAAATTCCAGAAGCTGTTCGTTACGCGCTATTTCGCGTTCGTTAGCGCCGAGGTCGAGGCGAGCCGGCGCGAGCTGGAGGCCCGGGCCGCGGAATTCGACGGGCTCTACCACTACCGCGACTGGCTGTTCTCGGCCCTGCGCCCGCTGCCGCAGGCGCATCTCTGCCTCGACGATGAGGACGGCCGGCCGCCGGTCCGCGTCGACTGCGCCTTCTGGACCGGCGCGGCGCTGCTCGCGGTCGACCTGATCGGCAGCGAGACCGCGGGCCCGGCGCAGCAGGAGCGGGCGGCGCGCCTCGAGGCTGCCGGCGCCGAACGGTTTGCCCTGCCGCAGGCGGCGCTGCGGAGCGACGAGTTCGCCGCCCACCTGCCGGACGCCCTGCGGCGGTTCTGGCAGGACGACCCGGTCCCCAGCGGCCCGTTCGTCCCGGCAACCCTCGCCGCCGCCGGGTTCGGCGCTGCCTGACGGCCTCGGCGCGACCTCACCGTTCGAGATGGGCCTGCGGCCCTCCTCAGGATAAGGAAACAGGCATTGGAGCCTCATGCTGAGGAGCCCCGAAGGGGTGTCTGGAAGCATGAGGTCGCGCCGTCGTCCACGATCCGGTGCCCGATCCCGTCGCCATCCCGCCGGCCGGCGGCGAGTGGGATCGAATCTATATCTCCACTTCCATCTCGAAGATGTAGAGGCCGCCGGCGAAGCGGTCGACGGCGTAGACCAGCCGGTTCTCGTCGACATAGACGTCGTTGATCTGGATCGAGCCGGCGCGCGAGCCCTCCGGCGCGGCGGAGACGTAATGGGCGATCTCCTCGGGCCGGAACGGGTCCGACAGGTCGTACGCGCGCACCCCGCCGTTGAAGAAGGTGGCGAAGATGGTGTTGCTCGAGCGGAAGGCCGGGCCGGGCCGGTTCTCGTGCAAGTTGTGCGAGCCGTAGCGCCCGCCCCGGCGCCGGTATTCCTCGACCGGCGGCATCGGCAGGGTGCTGATCGGCACAAGGTTGGTCTCGTCGCGCATGTCGACGACCCAGGTCAGCTTCGGCCAGTCCTCGGCGCCGTCGACGACGCTCTCGTCGGTGACGATCAAAAGGTCGCGGTCGAGCAGCGGCAGCGCAGTGTGGGTGAAGCCGGGGAAGGGCGGGTGCGGGTTCCAGTGCCCGACCATCTTCGGGTTCGCCTTGTCGGCGATGTCGAGGATGACGGTGCCGCCGTCGAGATAGCCCATATAGACGCGGTCCGGCCGCTCCGGATAGACGTTGGTGTTGTGGGCGCGGAAGCCCTTGTCGAACTGCGGGTGGCGCGGCGGCGGCGGCGCCTCGTCGCCGTCGCGCGTGCCGGGCAGCCACCAGCGGCCGACCTCCTCGGGCCTGGCCGGGTCGCGCACGTCGATGCAGCGGTAGAACTGACAATCCTGCAAATCGCGCGGCATGAAGTCGGCTGCCCCGGCAGCGCAGTGGATGTACTCGCCGTCGACGAACCAGAGCTGGTGCACGCCCATCGAGCCCGGCCCCTTGCAGTCGAAGAAGGAAATCGATTTCGGCTCCTCCGGCGTGCTGATGTCGAACAGTTCCAGGCCGGCATTTTCGATGTCGAACCCGGCGGCGTTGCTTTCGGGCCGCTCACGTGTCTGGTAGGCGACGGCCATGATGTCGCCGACGACCTCGAGCGAGTTGGAGCGCATGCGCTTGTGCGGCAGGTCGGTCTGGATGACGACCTTGGGATTGCGCGGGTCGCTGACGTCGACGCCGGTGAAGTTCTTCGGCGGCCCCTCATGGGCCAGCCACATGATCCGCCGGCCGTCCCTGGCGAGCTGGATCGACATGCCCTCGCCGATGCCGCCATAGCCGGTCAGCGTGTCGTGGCCGATCAGTTTCATGTTCCATGCGTCGTCTTTGCTCATGCTGTCCTCTTTCGCTCCTGGTCTCGGTCTCAAGCGGCGTGGCCGGTTATTGCGTCGAGCGCCCGTTCGACGCCGTCGCGCGAAATGTCGCGGGCGATGAAGACGATCTTGGTGCGGCGGTCGCTCCCGGGCCATGCGTCGAGCATGGCCGGCGGGTGGAAGAGATGCTGGACGCCCTGGATGACGACCGGCCGGTCGACCCCCGCGACATCGATGATGCCCTTGATGCGCAGCAGGTCCGCCCCGCGCAGCGACATCAGGGACCCGAGCCACCTGCGCAGGACAGGCGCCGCGATCGGCTTATCGCGCACGATGCAGAACGACTCGACGTCGCCCTCGGCACCATGGGCATGATGCTCGTGGGTCTCGGCATCGGCCGCCCAATCGGTGTCGAACCGCCGCGCGTTCGCCGCGTCACCGCCGATCAGCAGGTCGGGGTCGATATCGCCGTTGGCGATCTCGTAGACCGGGCTCAGCGGGTTGATATGCCGCAGATGCGCCACCAGATCGGCGACGTCGGCGACCGCGGCAAGATCGGTCTTGGTGACGACGAGGCGGTCGGCGGCGGCAGCCTGCCGTTTCGGTTCCTCGTAAGTGTCCAGCTGGCTACGTCCGTTCACCGCATCGACCGTCGTGATGACGTTGCCGAGGCGGAATCGTTCGGTCACGCTGGGCTCGGTGAGCATCGTCTGCAGCACGGGCGCCGGATCGGCAAGCCCGGTCGTTTCCACCACCACGCGGGCGAAGTCGGGGATCTCGCCGTGGTCGCGGCGGCTCGCCAACTGCAGGAGGGTGTCCACGAGGTCGCCGCGGATACTGCAACAGACGCAGCCGCTCTTGAGCAGCACCGCATCCTCCAGCGCCGTCTCGACAAGCAGGTGGTCGATGCCGATCTCGCCGAATTCGTTGACGATCACCGCGGTGTCCGACAGCCCGGGATGCCGCAGCAGGCGGTTGAGCAGCGTCGTCTTGCCGCTGCCGAGGAACCCGGTCAGCACCGAGACCGGGAGGGCCGCGTCGCTGCGTCTCCGGCGTGATTCGGCGCGGTCCGTCATTCGTCGATTCGCGCCTCGAGATAGGGCATCGAGCGGACGACCACGTAACGGATCGGGGAGTCGCCGGTCACCGCGAACCCGCGCTCCGCTCCCCGGGGAACCTCGATCACGTCGCCGGGCTCGGCGGCGCGGCTTTCGTTGGCGACCCGGATGTCGAGGCTGCCCGAGAGGACGTACATGAATTCCTCATGGTCTGCCGATGCGGGCGACCGTTCGTAGCCGACCGGGTATTCGCAGAAGCCGAAGGCCAGGCGCTCGCCCTCGATCCAGCACACGCGGTTGCCCGACGCAGGCGGCGCATCCAGCGAGTCGAGGATCGGGTAATAGCACGCGCCGAGCCCGTGGACGATGGCCTGCGATTTCTCCGGCTCCTTCTTCCGGCCGGCCCACTGGCCGGACTGGTGGATCCGGTTCACCTCCTCGACGGACATCGCCTTTTCCGGCGGCGCTTCGTCGGCGGCGATGCCGACGACGGTCCAGGTCTGGTCCTTGATGTAGAGGTAGCTGAGGTCGCCATCCTCGGTCGCCTTCATGGAATGCCGCGCGTAGGCCGGCACATGCACGAACGTCCCCGGGGAAACGATCCGCCGGTCCTCTCCGACAACGGCGTTGATCTTGCCCGCGAGCGGGAAGATCAGCAATTCGTTCGGGTGGTAATGCAGTTCCGATCCGGTGCCTGCCTCCTTGAAAATGCGGCAGAAATACATATACCGGCCCTCGATGATCGGGGCCTTGCCGGTCGACAGATGCGGTGTGAGATACTCGCTGTCGAGATTTTCGAACCTGTGGAACGGCATGCCTTGGTGCTCCGTCGTCGCGCAGGGGACCGCTGTGGGATTGTACGGCGGTCGGTATCATCCCGGAATCTTTCCCCGGCGCATCGCATCTGCTACGGTCCGCGCCGGAGGTTGCCCTGATGAACCGATTTTTCACAGAATACGCCGGGCGTGTCGCGCTGTCACCCCGTCGCTGTGTCGCCGGCAACCGAGACGATGCGGGCAACTGGCGCGTGCGCGATCGTCGCCTGGCGGCCGTGCTGGTGCCATGAGCGTGGAAACCGGAAACGGCTTGGGGTCACCCTTGGCGCGGCCGGCCAACTGGATCGCGCTCGCGGCCGCGGCCGGCGGGCTGTTGCTGCTGTTCTGGCCGCTCGCGGATGGCGCGGCGTCGCTGCCGGTCCGGGCCGGCGGCCTCGTCATCGCCACGGTCGGTCTGTGGGCGACGCATGCGATTCCCGAGCACATCACCTCGCTCAGCTTCATGACGCTGGCGGTCGTCCTGGGGATCGCAACGCCCGCCGTCGCGTTCTCCGGTTTCGCCGGCGGCGCCGTCTGGTTGCTGTTCGGCGGCATCATCATCGGGCTCGCAGTGTCCGATTCGGGACTCGGCCACCGCATCGCGCGATCGGCGCTGCGCGGTCTCACCCGCTCCTACGCCCGTGCCGTCTGGGGCTTGATGGCGGCGTGCCTTCTGCTTGCGCTGCTGATGCCAGCCAGCATCGGGCGCATCGTGATCCTGATGCCGATCGCCCTGGCGCTGGCCGACCATATGGGCTTCGCGCCGGGCAGTCGTGGCCGCACCGGGTTCGCACTGACGATCGGCTGCGGCAGTTTCATACCGACCTTCGCGATCCTGCCGGCCAACCTGCCCAACGTCGTGTTGTTCGGCGCCGCGGAGTCGATCTACGGCGTGGTTCCGACCTATGCGGAATACCTGCTGTGGCACCTGCCGGTCATGGGGCTGTTGCGGGCCGCAGCGCTGGTGCTCATCATCCTGGCGATGTTTCCGGATACGGCCCGCCCGCTCGAGGCCGAGCCGGAGCCGACGCCAATGTCGGGGCGCCAGCGCAATCTTCTGATCGTGCTGTGCTTGACTCTCGGCCTGTGGGCGACCGATTTCATCCACCACGTCTCGCCCGCCTGGGTCGCGCTGTTCGCCGCGATCGTGATCCTCGTCCCGGCGTTCGGCCTGGCGCCGCCCACGGCGCTGGCGGACAAGACGAATCTGCGCCCGTTCTTCTTCGTGGCCGGCGTGCTCGGAGTCGGGGCGCTGGTCGCCGACAGCGGGCTCGGAACCGAGATCGCAGAATTTCTGGGGCGCTGGGTTACATTCGATCCGACCCGACCGTTCCTCAACTACCTCTCGCTGATCGGGGTCTCGATGGTGTTCGGCACGGCCGCCACCGTGCCGGGCGCGCCGACCTTCCTCGTGCCGCTCGCCCAGGATCTCAGCACCGCCAGCGGTATGCCGCTGATGACGGTGCTGATGACGCAGATCGTCGGCCTTTCCGCGCTGCTGCTGCCCTACCAGTCGCCGCCGCTGGTCGTCGCCATCGGGCTGGGCGGCGTGCGCATTCGCGATGCCGTTCGCGTCATTCTCGCCAGCACCGCCGCGACCCTCGTGGTCTTCGCACCGCTGAATTTCCTGTGGTGGCGGGTTCTGGGACTTATCGCGTAGGGACGCGCGGCTTTCGGCGAGTTGAAACGACAGGCAGCCCATCTAGCCTTATCCGCAAACGTAAACAGTCCCACGACCAGAAAGGGGGAACCAAAGATGGCCGAGGCGACAGCGACCAAGAACAAGGGGGCCGTGAAGGCCGGCAACGGGAAATATGATTTCATGATCGGGGAGCTGGATGCGATCGAGGCCGGTACCGGCTACTCGACCTCGCGTGGCGGGGTGCTCGAGGGCGAGCGCATGCAGGTCGGTCTGATCCACAAGGCGCGCGGCACCGGTTCGCGGCCGCACTCGCATCCGAACGAGCAGTTCAACTATGTCCTGCAGGGCACGCTGAAGGTCGAGATGGACGGCCAGGAATTCCTCGCCCCCGCCGGCACGGTCGTCTACGTGCCGCCGAACATGGTTCACTCCATGGTTGCAACGAAGGAGGAGGACGTGATCTTCTACGTCGTCAAGGACCTCTCGCACGGCATCGTCGGCAAGGCCGCCGACGGCACGATGAGCGGCGCCCATTACGATCCGGGATTCGAGCCGGATTGACGCGTTCGCGACGCGATGTCGGTGCGGGCGGCTCAGTCCGCGACGCTGTCCTTCGCCGGCGGCCAGGCCTCCGGGGCCGCGCGCTGGTACTGCGGCGGATAGTCGACCGCGACCCCCAGCGTCACCGCCGCGTGCTTGGCCCAGCGCGGGTTGAACAGCATGCCGCGGGCGAGCGCCACCATGTCCGCTTCGCCGTCGGCGATGATGGATTCGGCCTGGCGCGGGGCGGTGATCATGCCGACCGTGATCGTCGGGATGCCGGCCTCCTTTCGCACCTTCGCGGCGATCGGAACCTGATATCCCGGTTTCACAGGAACCTGCTGCTTCGGGTCGATGCCGCCGCTGGAAACGGTGACGATGTCGACGCCGCAATCCTTGAGCGCCGCGGCATAGGCGACAGCGTCTTCGGGCGACCAGCCGCCGTCGACCCAGTCGGTGCCGTTGATGCGCACGCTCATCGGCCGGTCGGACGGCCAGACGGCGCGCACGGCAGCGGCGACCTCCAGCGGAAATCGCATGCGGTTCCCGCGCGAGCCGCCGTATTCGTCCTCGCGCCGGTTGGACAGTGGCGAGACGAAGCTGCTCAACAGATAGCCGTGCGCCGAGTGCAGCTCGAGGAACTCGAATCCAAGCCTGGCAGCCCGTTGCGTTGCCGACACGAAGGCGTTGCGAATTTCGTCCATGCCGGCGCGGTCGAGCTGCTGCGGTACCAGCCAGCCCTCGGTAAAGGCGAGCGGGGACGGGCCGACGACGTCCCAGCCGCCATCGGCCTTGGCGACAGCCCCACGTCCGACCCACGGCGCTGCGGTTGAGCCCTTGCGCCCGGAATGGCCGAGCTGGATGCCCAGATGGGCGCTGCCCACCGCGCGCACGGTTTGAAGCACGTGGGCGAAGGCGACCTCCGTCTCGTCGTCGTACAGGCCCGTGCAGCCCGGCGAGATCCGCCCCTGCGGGGTGACCGCCGTCGCCTCGACGATCAGCAGCCCGGCGCCCGAATTGGCCAGCATCCCGAGATGGACGCGATGCCAGTCGCCGACGACGCCGTCCTCGACGCAATACTGGCACATCGGCGAGACAACGATCCGGTTCGGTAATTCGAGACCGCGCAGTTCGATCGGCGAAAACAGCTTGCTCGACATGTTCGACCCTTCCTTCGTGAATGCCGGGTGAGATTTAGACCGGCGCTAATCCGACGGTCATGCCGCCGCAGACGTGCAGCACCTGGCCGGTGACGTAGGAGGCACCGGGCGACAGGAAAAAGGCGATCGCCGCCGCGATTTCCGCCGGCTCGGCGAACCGTTTCATGGGATTGCCGGCGAGGAACGATTCGACGAATTCGGGCGGGGCGCCTTCGATATTGTTGCGCCGGAACATGTCCGTGGCGGTGGGACCCGGCGCGACGGCGTTGACCGTGATGCCGTGCGGCGCGAGCTCGATGGCCCAGGTGCGGGTCATGCCGATGATGCCGGCCTTGGCCGCGGCATAGGCGGTACGGCCCTCGCGGCCCAGCGCGCCGCGGCTGGAAATATTGACGATCCGGCCGTATCCGCGTTCCCGCATGCCGGGCAGCACGGCCTGGGCACACTGGACCGCGGCCCGCAGGTTGATGTCGAGGACCTCGTCGAACTTGTCCAGGTCGACCGCGCCGAGCATCTGCACCCGATTGATGCCCACATTGTTGACGAGTCCGCCGACCGGTTCGTCGGATACGATCCGCTCAAGAACCTTTGCGGTGGCCTTCCGGTCGGCCAGATCCGCGGTGAAGAACGCACCGGGAAAGTCGTCGTCCGGCGCGGTTCGGGCGATACCGACGACCTGCGTCCCGGCCGCGGCCAGGAGGTCGGCGGTCGCCCGGCCGATGCCACGGCTCGCCCCGGTAATCAGTACAGAACCCTGCGCCACTGCCAGTCTCCCGTCCCGCGTGCCACCTGTGCAACGGGACACCCATCATGTTCCGGGCCGAGCCCGTCAACGCGGCCCCGGCGGCACTATGCATAGCGCCTTGACAACATCCCGGCAAAGATCATTATGCGGAAAATCGGTGCACCCTGTGATACAATGAAATCGAGCCTGCCAACAGAATCGTCGCGGACTGAGACGCGGCGGCGTTGACTTTCGGGGAATTAGGGAACCCATGAAGACCGTGCGGTCCGTCGAAAGAGCCATCTCGATCCTGTTTCTCGTGGCGCAGAACGATCGGCCACTCGGACTGTCGGAGATCAGCCGGAGCGTGGGGCTCGACAAGGCGACCACGTTGCGACTGCTGACGACGCTCGAGGGGTCCAACCTGATCCAGCAGGACACCGCGACGCGCCGGTATTTGCTGGGCGGTGCCGTGAACCAGCTGTCGGGCGCCTGGCGCAACGACCTGCGGCAGATCAGCCGGCCATACCTGAAAACACTGTGGCGCGATACCAACGAAACCGTGTGCCTGGCATGTCCGCGCGGGCTGGAGCGTGTCTATGTCGAGATCCTGCCGTCGGTGCACGAATTGTCCGATGTGCCGGCGATCGGCCGTGCCTACCCGATTCATGTCGGCGCCGCCGGCGCGGTCCTGATGGCGCATGCCGCGGAGTCCGAGGTCGAATACATCCTGCGAAAGAGCGATCTGCCGACGGCGCCGGACAACCCTGAAGTCCGGCGCTTGCGCACGGAATGGAAGGCGGCGCGGCAACAGGGCTACGCTTTCAGCACCGGCCATCCGAACAAGGGCAGTTCCGCGATCGCAGCCCCGGTATTCGATCGCGACGGCGAGGTCGTGGCGGCCGCCGTCGTTCGCGGCCCAGATGTCCGGCTGACCCGCGACAAGCTGATCCAACTCGCGCCCGCGGTCAAGAAGACCGCAGCACGGATTTCCGAGGCGCTCGGCTATCAGGACGCCAGGCTCGCGGTCGGCGAGTGACGGCGCGGGTCGCGCGGGGCAGCAGGGACCGGGAGGCGATGCAAGTGGAGCAATTCGAGAACGGCGAACGGCTGCCGGTGACCGTCCTGACGGGTTTCCTCGGCAGCGGCAAGACTACGCTGCTGAACCGGCTGCTATCCCACGACGGGATGGCCAACACCGCGGTTATCGTCAACGAGTTCGGGGAAATCGGCCTCGACCACCTGCTCGTCGAGACGCCGGATGAGAGCATGGTGCTGATGGACAGCGGATGCCTGTGCTGCACGATCCTCGGCGACCTTGTCCAGACCCTGCAGACCCTTCTTGCGAAACGCATGACCGGCGCGGTGCCGGCCTTCGAACGCGTGGCCATCGAGACAACCGGCCTCGCGGACCCGGCGCCGATCCTGCACACGCTGATTGCCGACCCCGATGTCACCAGGTACTACCGGCTAGATTCGGTCGTCGCCGTGGTCGATGCCGTGAACGCCGAGAGCCAGTTCGACATCCATTTCGAATCCGTCAAGCAGGCCGCCGTCAGCGACCGCATCGTCATCAGCAAGACCGATCTCGCCGGGGCGGACGCGGTGTCGGGCCTTGTCGAGCGACTCGGCAGCATCAATCCGGGTGCCGCGATCTTCCGGGCCGTGAAGGGCGAGATCGCGCCGGACAGGTTGTTCGGAGCCGGCATCGGATCCGGACCGGGAGAAGGTCGGAACGTCGCCGCGTGGCTGAGCACGAATGCGCATCCCGACCACGATTCGCATCGCCACGGCGACGGCATCCAGACCTTCGCGGTGACCCGCGAGCGGCCGGTCGAACCGGCCGGACTCGAGCTCTGGCTCGACCTGCTGGCCTCGTATCGCGGCCCGAATCTGCTGCGGGTGAAAGGGCTGCTGAATGTTGCCGGCGAGCCGGTCGTCGTGCACGCGGTGCAGCACCTGTTTCACCCGCCGGTGACGCTCGATGCGTGGCCGGATGACGAGCGCCGCTCGCGGATCGTCTTCATCACCCACGGTCTCGGCCGCACCGATATCGAGGCGACGCTCGACGCGCTCGACTTCAAGCCGGCGGCGTCGGCCGAGTCGGGCGGCCTGCAACCGTCGGACTACGCGCGCTTCCTGTCGCTGGTCAAGCGCTTCGAGGAGCCGTCGGCGTGATCACGCACGGGTTGGGTTCAACCCTTGACGCCCTTTCCCTGCGGCGACTAATGTGCATTTTCTGAAACTCGGGTGCACCCAGTGCGCCGACCCAATGCGAGCTCCCAATGGCCTTGCCACCGCGGCGGCCGGCAGACTAGCGAGCGGAAACGACGAGGCGAACCAGCAGCAATGGCAGCGACGAACACGAAGGTCATCACCGGCGGCCGGCTGATCGACGGCAATGGCGGGCCGGTCCTGGAAAACCCGGTGGTCGTGATCGAGGGGGCGCGCATTGCGGCGGTCGGCGCCGCCGGGTCGGTCGAGATTCCGGCCGGGGCGGAGGAGATCGATGCCACCGGCCGGACCCTGATGCCCGGCATGATGGACCTGCACATCCATCTCAACATGTTCAACAACCGGACCTTCAACAACTACCGGGTCGCCACCTGGGAGGTGACGCCGGAGCTGCAGCAGATGTACTGCCTGTTCCATGCCCAGCTGTGCTTCGAGATGGGTTTCACGACGCTGCGCGACCTCGGTTTCATCAGCAGCCGCGGCCTGATGACGCCGCAGCTGTGCGCCGTGCGCGACGCCATCGAGGCGGGCATCTTCTCGGGACCGCGCATGGTCGTCGGCGGTTTCACCTACATCACCAACTCGCATCTCGAGCTGATCCTGCCGCGGGCCTCGCTGCGCCCGGGCTTCCAGAACGCCGACGGGCCGTGGGAGTTGCGCAAGCTGGCGCGGACCAACCTGCGCACCGGCTGCGATGTGATCAAGACCTGCGCTTCCGGCGGTGGCGGGACCGACAAGGAAGAGCCGGACGTCCGCAACATGACGCAGGAGGAGCTCGACGCCATCGTCGACGAGGCGCACGCCTTTCACAAACGGGCGGCGGTCCATTGCTTCACGCCGGAGGCGCATCGCATGGCGGTCCAGTCGGGCTGCGATACCATTGAGCACATGGTCTTCCACGATGCCGATTCGATCGAGAAGATTCTCGAGGCGAAGATTCCGGTGACGCCGACGCTGGCGCACCGCACCGACCATGCGATCGAGATCCGCCGCCAGATCGGCACGCCGCAATTCGTGCTCGACAAGATGAAGACCATCCAGCCGAGCTGCTTCGATACCTTCCAGGTCATGCACAAGGCCGGGATCAAGGTCGCCATGGGAACCGACATGGGTTACGAGCCCGGCATGGGCACCAACGCCCAGGAGCTCGAGATCTATGTCGACCTCGGCATGACGCCGATGGAGGCGATCATGACGACGACCCGCAACGCGGCGGAAGCGCTCGGCATGGAAGTGGACATCGGCACCGTCGAGCCCGGCAAGTTCGCCGATATCCTCGTCGTCGACGGCGATCCGCTGGACGACATACGTGTGTTGCAGGAGCGCCGGAACATCCAGATCGTCATGAAGGAGGGCGAGGTGTTCGTCGACCGGCGCCCGGGTGCGGCCGGCAAGGAAGTCATCCACGCCGAGCCGGACGACTGGAAAAAGATCGACGCGTGAGCCGGCGATGCCCAACGTCCTGGTCCTCGGGAAGATCCATGGGGCGGGGATCGACCGACTTGCCGAGGCGAACTTTACCCTTCGCGAGCTGCCGGACCATCCGGCCGACCTGATGGATCATGTCGGCGCCGCCGACGCCATCATCGTGCGCATGACCCGGATCGATGCGGCGACGATCGCCGCCGCCCCCGGCCTGCGGATCGTCGCCCGGCACGGCGTTGGCTACGAGGCGGTCGACGTTGCCGCGCTGACCGCGCGCCGGATTCCGCTGGCGCTGGTCGGCGACGTGAATTGCGGCGCGGTAGCGGAACATACGCTCGCCCTGATGCTGGGGCTTGCCAAGCGCCTGTGCGCCTACGACCGGGCGACACGGGACGGAAATTTCGCGATCCGCGACACGTTCTCCGCCGGCGAGCTCGCCGGCAAGACGGTGCTGGTGGTCGGCTTCGGTCGGATCGGCCGCGCCGTCGCAAGGCTGTGCAGCGTGTTCGGCATGAACGTGATCGCCGCCGACCCCTTCGTCGATGCTGCTGCCGCGGAGGCCGCAGGTTACCGCCACGTGGTGGATTTCCGCGAAGCGCTGGGCCGGGTCGACTACGTGACCGTGCACGTCCCCAAGGCGCCGGGCGCGGGGCATCTGATCGGCGCGGCCGAGATCGCCGCCATGAAGCCGGAGGCGGCCCTGCTGAACCTGTCGCGCGGCGGCGTCGTCGACGAGGCGGCGCTACACGCGTCCCTGGTCGCGGGGCGGTTGCGCGGTGCGGCGCTCGACGTGTTCGAGGACGAGCCGCCGGGGCCCGGCAATCCCCTGTTCGCGCTCGACTCGGTGATCGTCAGCCCGCACTGCGCGGCCTTCACCGAGGAGTGCGCGCGCCGCATGGCGCTGGCCTGCGCCGACAACGTCCTCGCCGCCTTCGACGGCCGGCTGGACCCGGACCTCGTGGTCAACCGCGAGGTGTTGCGTTAGGGTCTCACCGAGCAACCTCATACTGCGAGACGCGGCTACGCCGCTCCTCAGTATGAGGCAACATATATTAAGATGTTGGAGCCTCATACTGAGGAGGGCCTTCAGGCCCGTCTCGAAGTATGAGGTCGCGCCGGTCTTCCCGTTTACGCGATTCCGTCCCTGATGCGGCCGAGCAGTGCATCGGCGCCGCGGGCGAGGATGGCCGTGTCGGTGCCGACGGCGACGAACACGTAGCCTTCCTTCAGCCAGTGGATCGAATCCGCCTCGGCCCCGGTCAGGATTCCGGCGGGCTTGCCCGCCTTGCCGCAGGCGGCAAGGCCCTCGGCCAGCGCCTCCTTCACCTTCGGGTGCCCGGGCTGGCCGAGATACCCCATGTCGGCGGACAGGTCCGCCGGGCCGAAGAAGATGCCGTCGACGCCGTCGACGGCGGCGATCTCCTCAACCCGGCCGAGGGCGGCCCTGGTCTCGATCTGCACCGTGATGCACAGCTCGGACTCGAAGTCGTGGACGTAATCGGCGATACGCCCGTAGCGGTTGCCGCGCTGGTTCAGCGACACACCGCGGATGCCGCGCGGCGGATAGCGCGTCGACGCGACCGCGGCGGCCGCCTCCTCCGCCGTCTGGATCATCGGAAACAGCAGGGAATAGGCGCCGATATCGAGCACCCGCTTGACCACGACGGGATCGTTCCAGGGCAGCCGGACGACGGCCGCGGTCGGCGACGGGTCGTACGACTGCAGCTGCATATAGACGCCCGGAATCTCGTTGGGCGAATGCTCCATGTCGACGACGATCCAGTCGTAGCCGGCGTGGGCCAGCACCTCGGATGCGATGTTGCTGGACAACGTGCTCCACAGGCCGATCTGCGGCCGCATCTCGGCCAGGGCCTGCTTGAAGGTGTTCCTGGGCAGCTGCAATTTCGGGAATCTCCGGTGGACGGGCGATCTCGCGCGAAATATTAGTTTGAAACAAATCGGTGCACCAGATAAAATTCCGTGTCAAAAAGGCGATGCCGCTCCGAAGCGCCCGGATATCAGGACGCTTCGGGACCGGTCGCGCAACGGGCGGAGCCACGCTCTTCACCTGGAACGCCAGTGCCGTTCCGGGGCGCCGCCCGGCAAGAACGGCGCAGCCACGGGAGGCCCGGGACGGTAAAACAGCCGGAATAATGCCCGCGATCGGGCTGTGATCCTGTCAGCATGAGTCGGAGACAGCGGCGGCGCGCCGCATTCCGGCCGGTCAGGTAGCAATTGGAGCAGCAAGGAGGCTAAATAATGAGCAAAGTCAAACCGACGGCAGACAAGCGGAGCACGGTATTCGGCCGCAGGAAGTTCCTCGCCGGCGCGGGGGCCGTGGCCGGCGCGGCGACGTTCACGACCGCCGGCAAGGTCGCGAAGGCGGCGGCGTTCCCCACCGGCCCGGTCCAGCTCGTGGTGCCGTTCGGCACCGGCGGCGGGTCCGACCGGACGATGCGTCTCTTTGCTCCGTATCTTGCGAAGGAGCTGGGGGTTCCGGTCAACGTCATCAACATCCAGGGCGGCGGCGGCTGGAAGGCCTGGGCCGAGATGGCGAAATGGGATCCCGAGAAGGACGATCACATCATTGGCACGATCAACCTGCCGCATGTCCTGTCCCTGCTCGATCCG
>CAYFYY010000076.1:0-3900 GCA_964347475.1 uncultured Flavobacteriales bacterium | reverse complement strand
GCCCGGGAATGGGGGTGCGGGCACATCAGCCTGTCCCTGCTCGATCCGCGGATGAAGCGCACCGAGACCCTGGAATCCTTCAACTTCATCGCCTGGCATTCGCTCGATCCCTGCATCTGGGCGGTCCGTGAGGGGGACGAGCGCTTCCAGACGCTGCGCGCCTTCATCGACCATGCGATCGCGAATCCGAACCAGATCGTCATGAGCACGACGGCGGTCGGCTCGGACGACCATATGGGCATCGCCTATGCCGAGAAATTCGTCGACGGCTTCAAGGTCAAGAAGGTCTACGCCAACAACGACGGCAAGAAGATCCAGGAGGTGATCGGCGGCCATACCGATGCGGTCGGCGGCAACGTCGGCTACTACGTGCCCTACATGCTCGACCGCAAGCTGCGCGCGATCTGCGTGCTGAGCGCCGACCGCTCGCCGAACCTGCCGACGGTCCCGACCTTCGAGGAGGTCACCGGCAAGCGCAACATCTCCTTCGCCGGCAGGACGTTCGTCCTCGCCAACGGCATCGCCCAGAACAAGCAGGACATCTATCTTGCCGCGATCGAGAAGGCGATGAGCAATCCGGAATACCAGATCAAGGAGGCGGCGAACCGCAACCCGCTCGAGTTCAAGAAAGGCGACGAGTTGTGGGCGGCCCTGCGGGAGGCCGAGGAACTCGTCAAGTCGGTCAAGTTCTGGGAGCTTGAGCAGTAGAACGGCCGCCGGCCGCGGATTTCAGCACAGACGTGGAGTCCGCGGCCGGCCTTCGTTTCGCGTTGCCGTCAAAGCGAGAGGGTTTTGCGCATGCCGAGGTACTGGGGCATCCGGATTGCCGCTGCGGTTTATATCGTCTTCTCCCTCTATGTCGGTGCCCAGGCGCTCGAGTTTCCGGCCGGCGGCGGAACCTTCCCGTTGTTCGCCCAGATCTGCGCCATCCTGATTTCCGGCGTGCTGATCGCCGGAAGCTTCCGGCCGAGCGTCAGGAAGTCTGACGACCCGGTCGATTTCCGGATGACCTATGCGCGGGCCAAGCCGCTGCTGCTGCTCGCGCTGTCCATCGTCTACGTCTTCGTCATCTTCGAGCTCGGCTACTTCGCGTCGACCGTCGTGTTCCTGTTCGCGGCGAGCTGGATGATCGGCATCCGCGACATCAGGACGTTGCTGCTCACGGCCGCCATCCTGATCCCGGCGATGTATGCGTTCTTCATCGTCTTCCTCCAGGCACCGCTGCCGAAGGGGGTGCTGCTGTGAGCGCACGGTCGCCCGCCCCCGGCCCGCGCGAGGCGTCGTGAGCCATGTTCGCTGAAGACACTTTCCTGTACCTTGCCAACGTGGTGTCGCCGGAGAATTTCACGGCGATGATCCTCGGCGTCGTCATCGGGCTCGTCATCGGCGCGATCCCCGGCCTGTCGCCACCGATGGCAATCGCGCTGCTGATCCCGGTGTCGTTCAACATGCCGGCCGACACCGCCCTGATCCTTCTCGTGTCCTGCTTCGCCGCGGGCATCTACGGCGGCTCCTTCTCGGCGATCCTGCTGCGCGCGCCAGGGACCTCGGCGTCCGCCGCCTCGTCCATCGAGGGCTTCGAGATGACCAAGCGCGGCAAGGCGATCCAGGCGATCCGCATCTCGACCTTCGCCTCGGTGGTCGGCGGGCTGATCAGCGGCTTCGTCCTGCTGCTGCTGGCACCGCCGCTCGCCACGGTCTCGCTGATGTTCGGGCCGTCGGAATACTTCCTGGTCGCCATTCTCGGGCTGACGGCGATCGCCTCGGTCGCCTTCGGCTCGGTGCTCAAGGGCCTGCTGTCCGGGCTGCTCGGCCTGTTCCTCAGCACCTTCGGGATCGACGAGTATTCCGGCTTCCCGCGCTACACGTTCGGCATCATCTCGCTCGAATCCGGGTTCGGCATCCTGCCCGCCATCATCGGTCTGTTTGCCTTCGCCCAGGGGCTGGAGCTCAGCGAGGGCGAGGCCAAGTCGAACATCTCCGGCAAGAGCGCGCTGAGCTGGAACATCTGGCCCAGGCCGTCGGAGATCTTCCACGTCCGCTGGTCGCTGATCCGCGGCTGGGCGACCGGGCTGGTCATGGGCATCATCCCGGCGGCGGGCGGCAGCATCGCCCAGTGGGTCGCCTATGCCTGGGAGATCCGCCGCGCCAAGCCGGGCGACCAGTTCGGCAAGGGCGAGGTCAAGGGGCTGGCGGCGACCGAGGGCTCGAACAACGGCGTCACCGGCACGTCGCTGATCCCGATGTTCGTGCTCGGCATCCCCGGCGGCATCTCCGCCGCGGTCATCCTCGGCGCGCTGATCATCCACGGCCTGCAGCCGGGCATGCGGCTGTTCACCAACAAGCCCGAGGTGATCTACACGATCATGTGGGGCTTCATCGTCGCCAACGTGCTGATGGGCTTCATCGCTGTGTTCCTGGCCCGCACCATGGCGTACCTGACGCTGTTTCCGCGCGGCATCCTCGGCCCGCTGATCATCATCTTCAGCATCATCGGCACCTATGCCGGCACCAACAACGTGGACGACGTGTGGATGATGATCGCGTTCGGCGTGCTCGGCTACTTCATGGTCAAGCACAACTATTCGCCGGCCGGCGTGCTGCTCGGGCTGATCCTCGGGCCGATCGCCGAGAACGGCCTGCGCGACACCCTCGTGGTCTCGCACGGCGCGCCGATCTCGTTCATGCTGACGCGGCCGATCTCGGTTGGCATCATCGTGCTGATCATCGCGGCGCTCTATTTCTCGTTCCGCCCGAAGCCGTGGGAGGACGAGGAGACCGAGGAGGTCAAGGAGCCGTCGCGCCTCGACGACTGAGCCGGGCCGCAGGGAGGAGGACGAACCGATGCTGTTCAGATGTGCGGCGCATGCGCCGTCGACGGAGGCCGGCGGCGCCCGGGCCGTCTCCCGCCGCGGCAAGACGCTGACCGTCGACATCCACTGCCACTGCAACTGTGCCGCCGTCGCCGCAGAGATGCAGGCGGAGGCGGAGCGGGCCGGCCGCGCCGCGCTCGCCTACGGCAACAAGCTGACGCGCGAGGTCAACGAGAAGCAGATTGCCGCCATCGCGCCGAAGATGGCTTCGGTCGACGAGCGCCTCGCCGACATGGACCGAATGGGCATCGACGTGCAGGCGATCTCGGTGCCGCCCTACCAGTTCTACTACTGGGCCGAGCCGGAGGCCGGCCGCGACGCGGCGCGCCGGCTCAACGAGTACCTCGTCGAGACCGCGGCCAGGGCGCCGGACCGCTTCGTGACCCTGGGCACCGTGCCGCTGCAGGCGCCGGAGATGGCCGTCGCGGAGCTCGAGCGCTGCATCAGGGAACTCGGCATGCGCGGCGTCGAGATCATGACCCACGTCAACGGCACCGAGCTGTCGCGGGCCGGCCTCGACGCGTTCTTCGCGAAGGCCGAGGAGCTCGGTGCGCTGATCTTCATCCACCCGGACGGCTTCACCCACGGCGCGCGCTTCCAGGACCACTACTTCCTCAACCTGATCGGCCATCCGATCGAGAACACCCTTGCGATCGGCCATCTCGTCTTCGACGGGGTGCTCGACCGCCATCCCGGCCTGAAGGTGTGCATTGCCCATGGCGGCGGCTACGCGCCGGCCTATGCCGGGCGCTTCGACCACGGCTGGCAGGCGCGGCCCGACTGTCGCCAGCACATCGGAAAGCCGCCGAGCGAATACATGAAGCGGCTCTATTTCGACACCGTCGTGTTCGAGCCGGATCAGCTGGAATTCCTCATCCGCAAATACGGCGCCGACCACATCCTCCTCGGCACCGACTACCCGTTCGACATGGGCGAGGGCGACCCGGTCGGCCTGATCGCCCGGGTGGAGGGAATCAGCGACGACGACCGCGCCGCTGTCGGCGGCCTCAATGCCGCACGGCTGCTG
>CAYFYY010000075.1:0-21320 GCA_964347475.1 uncultured Flavobacteriales bacterium | reverse complement strand
TGCCCAGCATGTCGAGGGTGACGTTCTCCAGCTTGATGCCGAGATCCTCCGAGATCACCTGACCGCCGGTCAGGATCGCGATGTCCTCGAGCATCGCCTTGCGCCGGTCGCCGAAGCCCGGGGCCTTGACCGCCGCGACCTTCAGGCCGCCGCGCAGCTTGTTGACCACGAGCGTCGCCAGCGCCTCGCCCTCGACGTCCTCGGCTATGACCACGAGCGGCCGCGCCGACTGGACGATGGCTTCGAGCACCGGCAGCAGCGGCTGTAGGTTCGACAGCTTCTTCTCGTGCAGCAGGACGTACGCATCCTCCATCTCGCAGGTCAGCCTCTCGGCGTTGGTGATGAAGTAGGGGGACAGGTAGCCGCGGTCGAACTGCATGCCTTCCACCACCTCCAGGTCCGTCTTCAGGCTCTTCGCCTCCTCGACCGTGATCACGCCCTCGTGCCCGACCTTGTCCATGGCCTGCGCGATCATTTCACCGATCTCGGTCTCGCCGTTGGCCGAGATCGTGCCGACCTGGGCAATCTCCTTCGACGTCGAAACACGCCGCGAACGGCGCTCCAGTTCCGTGACGATGGCGTTCACTGCCAAGTCTATGCCGCGCCGCAGGTCCATCGGGTTCATGCCGGCGGCCACCGCCTTGGTGCCCTCGCGTACGATCGCCTGGGCCAGAACCGTCGCCGTCGTGGTACCGTCGCCGACGAGATCGCTGGTCTTGCTGGCGACCTCGCGCAGCATTTGGGCCCCCATGTTCTCGAAGTGGTCGGCCAGTTCAATTTCCTTTGCGACGCTGACCCCGTCCTTGCTGATCCGCGGCGCGCCGTAGGCCCGATCGAAGACGACATTGCGTCCCTTGGGACCTAGCGTAACCTTCACGGCGTCGGCCATGATATTCACGCCCCGCAGCAAGCGCTCGCGGGCATCCTCACCGAACTTTACATCCTTGGCAGTCATGGTCATGTCCCCCATGCGAGCGGGCGGGCGGTCCCGGCCGCCTGTTCGATCACGCAGGGCAGTGCCGCGTCCTGGGCAATGCGGACGGCCCGGTGATCCATTGTGGTCGTGGTCTCCTTCGATGCGTCCGCGGTCTCGCCGGCCGCCTCGGATCGGTTGGTCCTGCCGGCTGACGTGACGATGCCGAACGTCGCGGCCAGATGGGCAACGGGGCGTATGATTAGGCAGGCATTCAATGGGTGGTGCACCATGGCCACACCTTCGTCGCGGCGAGGCTTGGAGACACTGCCTACGCTAGCGGCAAGCGCCGGCAGCCTCATTGATCCACGTCAACAGGGGTTGGACTGCCAAAGCGAACCGTTCCGTCAACTGCCGGGCTGTCTGGTGCCGGAGCCGGTCGTATCGTGCAACGGGGAGTCCGGTCTTCGGCTACTGCTGGATCCAGGGCAGCCCGGCGACCTTCCAGCCGTTCTTGATCCCGCGGTGCTTGGCCTCGTTCAAATCGCCCTCGAAACCGTCGGAGACATTATAGCAGGGGCCAAATCCCGCAGCGGTCAACGCCACCGCGGCATCGCGCGACCGCACGCCCGAACGACAGATCATCAGTAGTGGCCGGTCGCGCTCGACCCCCTCCGCCTCGAGGTGCGATACGAAATCCCGGTTCATTTCCATGCTCGGCCACACATTCCACTGTACGCACACGACGGTGCGGCCGAGCCGCGAGATATCCGGCAGCCCGACATAAACCCACTCGGCAACCGTCCGGACATCGATCAGCATGGCGTCCGGATCCTCTTCGAGAAAGCGCCAGGCTTCGGCTGCCGTCAGGTCGCCCTCGTACCCCTTGTTGAACAGCACAGTCTTCCCCAACCGGTCATTTGTCGCCGGCATGATGCCGCCACGCGGCCGTCGGGTCCAGCCCGGATCGCCGCGAATCCCCGGAAATCGCAACGGCGTCGAACCACCACGAACGGACAGGCACTGCAAGTCGTGCACGGCCGTGCCGTATCACGTCGCGCATGACAGCGTGGCACGACCGTTGCATGCGCAACCCGTGTATCGGTCGGCTCGCACGTCTGGAGGATCGGGGATTGCTCCGGATCCGGCAATTTCCCCAGGCAAGATATTGCGGATCAGAAGATTGCCATGACCACCCAAATGGGGCATAAATGTGTCAAAAGTATGGAATTCGCATTGCCAATGGTCGTTGTCTGAATCACGATAAAAGACGGCGGGTGGGGAATCGCCGCGACACAAAACGGGCGAACCGGGGCTAAGCGATGGACGTCAAGGGGAGAGCAAGCCAGGGAAGACTGGGCGTGTGCGCTGTCGCCGCGGCGGCGGTGTTGGGTGCATGCTCCGCGGCAACTCCGAACGCCGGCCCGACGGCCGAGGAGGTGCGCGTTGCGCTCGCACAGTCTTTGGTCGCCGGCCACGACGTGTCCCATCACCACTCCACCGCAGAGGCGGCGACGACGGCCGGCCATATTCTTCACACGGTTTACCAGACGAGGGATTTCAAGCCGATCTGGGTCGGGCCGGGCGGGGCCAATGAACGCGGGCTCCTGCTGCTGAAACGACTTTCGGACGCAGGCAGCGATGCGCTGAACCCGGAGCGCTACGGCCTCCAGAAAATCCTCGATCCGTTGGCCGCCGGCGACGCGGATGCGCTGGCCTCCGCGGAGCTGTACTTCGGCAGCGCGCTGATGCGGTATGCCGCCGACCTCCAGGGCGCCCGAGAAGGCGATGCGGCCATCATCACCGCCGCCGGCTCGGCCATGGATTTCAGCGACTACCTCGACTCGCTGATACCCCGGGATCCGGCCTACCGACGCCTGCGGGCTGCCATGGCGCTGTACCGTGGCATTGCATCCGAGGGCGGCTGGCAGACAATCCCGCCCGGCGCAACGCTGCGTCGCGGGATGACCGATCCGCGGATCCTGCTGCTGCGACACAGGCTGGGGACGACAGGCGATCTGGCCGCACCGGCAGCCTGGGCCGAGTCAGAGGTGTTCGACGAAACGGTGGAAGCCGCATTGCGACGGTTCCAGGATCGTCACGGCCTGCATGTCGACGGCATGGCCGGACCTCTTACTGTCGATGCCCTCAACGTTCCGGTGGAAGTGCGGATTGCGCAGATCGCAAGAAACCTCGAGCAGCGCCGCAACGATACGGCGGGGTACGGCGAGCAGGCCGTGGTGGTCAACATCGCGGCACAGGAACTGGTCATGATCGACAATGGCGCCGAGGTCCTCAGGAGCCGGACCATAATCGGCGAGCCGGACTGGCAGACGCCGCTCCTGAGCAGCCAAATCAGAGCCATCGAGATCAACCCGACATGGACCGTGCCGCGTAAAATTGCGCTCGACGAGATTTTGCCGCAGGCGCGCGAGAACAGTGCAGAGTACTTCGGCAAGCGTGGGTACCGGCTGTTCGACATCGACATGCGGCAAATAGACGCCACCACCATCGAGTGGGAGCGGATCGGCGATAACTACATGCCCTATGTCCTGCGCCAGGACGCCGGCGAACGGAATGCGCTGGGCCGCGTCAAGTTCCTGTTCCCCAACAGCCAGGACATCTATCTGCATGACACGCCCGGCCGCGCCCTGTTCAAGCGGGCTACGCGCACCTTCAGTCACGGTTGCGTGCGGGTGGAGAAAGCCCATGACCTCGCGCTCCTGCTGCTGCGGATGGGCTCCGGCTGGGACGCGGCGGATTACAGGAGAGCCCTGAACAGCGGCAAGACCACGCGGGTCCGGCTCAACCGACCGGTGCCGCTGTATCTGGTCAGCGTCACCGCCTGGGTCGAGGAGGACGGGACCGTTCAGTTCCGCAATGATCCGTACCAAAGGGAAGCGTTAAATATTAACAAGATCAAACCTGGGAGCGCCTTGGGTAACATCTTGTAAACCTTTTTTTCCGATAGTGACCCCGATGGAACCGGCAATAAAACCGGTTGACCAAAGTCCGTTTATAGCTAGCATCGGGGTCGATGGTGTCCGAGGATTCGTTTCCGGGAATTTCAAATAGCCAGGCGGCCTGCTTCGGCCGCCGCGCAGTATTGCGCCTCGGGGTCGCGGCGCTCGCCGCTGCCTCCGCCAGTCCTGCGCTCGCACACACCAGGCGGCTGCCCGCGCGGGCGCTGGCCCTGCGCAACCTGCATACGGATGAATTCGTGCGCGCGACCTATTGGGCGGATGGCGCATGGCAGCCGGACGGACTGCGCGAGATAGACCATGTCCTGCGCGATTTCCGGACCGACGATGTCATCCGCATGGACCCGGGCCTGCTCGACCTGATGCACCGGCTCGCCAAGGTGGTTGGCACGGACGCGCCCTTCGAGATCATTTCCGGCTACCGTTCGCCGCGCACCAATGCGCAGCTTGCCGGCCTGAGCGCGGGCGTCGCCAAGAAGAGCCTTCACATGGAAGGCAAGGCGGTCGACCTGCGGGTGTCCGGCGTCGGCATTGCAGACCTGCACCGGGCCGCGAAGTCGCTGCAGGCGGGCGGTGTCGGATTCTATCCGCGAAGCGACTTTATCCACATCGACACCGGCCGAATCCGCTACTGGTAGATCGTCGAAGAACTGTGGGCTCGTTTCCGCTCAATCGAGAGCCGTTGCCTCGATCGGATCTCCGGCAGCAACGACGGCGAGTTCCCGCACGTCCGTCTCGGCCTGCGCCCAAACATTGACGGGGGCGGCCAGGCGAATTTCGTCGCCCCGCGACACCGGGGTGCGACCGAAGCCGATCGCGATGCTGTCCCCCTCGACCCAGAAGGCGATTTCCCCAGCCTCGACGACATCGCGGGCATCCGATTCGTGGTCGACTGCGACGGGCGCGGCGAAATAGACCTCCTCGCCCCAGGTCCGCGCCTCGCTGCTGAAGGGCAAGGCTGCCCATATCGCGTCGGCCGTTGGCGTATCGAGCAGCCGGGCGCGAACTTCCGCCGAACCGATGACGAGGCGGATCCTGCGCATCAGATTCCTCCAAATGCCCACCCTGGCCAACGTCTGGACGGCACGCACCCGTCGCTGTTTGCTGGCGGGCCTTTATACCGTGGGGCAAGGCTAGCACATCCGGCTCTGGACGGGGCGTCGGAATTGCCTGATTGTCGCCGGGTGACGTACGAAGGGACCCGACTCGTTGATCGATCCTGACGACATTCCGGTCGAACCGGGCGCTTACGCCATCCTGGTCGGGCTGTCCGCACCCTTGTTGCTCCGAATTCCGCGTTTCGCCGGCCTGACCCTCCCGTCCGGCCGGTATGTCTACTGTGGAAGCGCCTACGGTCCCGGGGGGCTGCGCGCACGAATTGCCCGCCATCTGCGGCGTCGCAAGGCGACCCGCTGGCACATCGACGGGTTGACCGAGCTGGGTGAGATTCTGGGCGTCACCGTGCGCGTCGGCGGCGACGAGTGCGACCTTGTTGCGGCCTTCATGTCGCGCGGTGCGATGTTTCCGCTGGCCCGGTTCGGCAGCTCGGACTGCCGCCGCTGTCACGCCCATCTGCTGGCGTTGCCAGCAGGGCTGGATATTTTCATGTGCGATGCGGTGGTGACTCTTGGACCGGCGACTGCCACGCCGATATAAGAACTGCCGTCCTTGCCCCTGGAGAGAGCCTGCATGCGCGCCGTCATCATACCCGTCACGCCGTTCCAACAGAATTGTTCGCTCCTGTGGTGCGACGAGACGATGCGCGGTGCCGTGGTCGATCCCGGCGGCGAGATCGGTCGCATTCTGGAAGCGGCCGCCGAGAAGCAGGTGGAGATCGAGCGGATTCTCGTCACGCACGGCCATGTCGACCATTGCGGCGGCGTCGCAGCGCTGCGGGCACGGCTCGGCGTTCCCGTCGAAGGGCCGCACGAGGCGGACAAATTCTGGATTGACCGTCTGGTGGAGGACTCGGCCGAGTGGGGGCTCGAGCCGACCAGCGTGTTCGAGCCGGATCGCTGGCTTGCCGATGGCGACACGGTCGGCTTCGGGGAAGTGGAACTGCAGGTGATCCACTGCCCGGGACACACGCCTGGCCACGTGGTTTTCTACGACTCGAAGCAACGCATCGCCGTCGTCGGCGACGTCTTGTTCGCCGGGTCGATCGGGCGCACGGATTTTCCCCGCGGCAACCACCAGGACCTGATTTCATCGATCCGCGACAAACTGTGGCCGCTGGGCAGCGATGTCGCCTTCATCCCGGGGCACGGTCCGGCGTCCAGCTTCGGACGCGAGCGCCAGAGCAATCCCTTTGTCGGCGACGCCGTACTCAAGCGGTAAGGCGCGCGGCATCACCCTGCAGCGCCGGGATCGACGGATCCCGTGAACCGCCGACGCAGACGGCGCCGGCTTCGGCGCGACGGCACAGGCGAGCGGCCGGCGCGATCGTTCTTAGAAAATTGTTGCCGCTGTGAGAAATGCCACAGCTCCATCCGCGGTATCGCGCCATCGTTCAGTGCACGACAAATGTGGAATGGACGGCAACGACGCGAGTCTATGGGTGGATATCTCGCGTACAGGAAGACCCCGCGAAACGCCGCCCCGTCCGTACCCACATAATTCCGCCGGTGGGCGGCTGAGGGGGGAATGTGCGTTATGGCCCACCGGCGGGCCGGCAGGGTGTACGGCCTTTGAGGGACGACCTGCGGGTGCGGGCGGTTCCTCCCAAGCCCCTGGGCCTGTACCCTGCCGGAACACCGAGGCGACCCGGGCCGGCGCGGGACCAGTCCGGGTCGCCGATTCCCCGATACGGTCGAGATAGTCTGCAGTGCGGAACGATCGGGCGGCTGGCGCGGACTTGACAAGCTGCCGGCGCCGGTCGTCAGATGAACTCTGCGGAATGGCGGATCGAAAGGTCGAAGATATGGCTCGCATCGGCAAAATCGCGCGCGAAGGTGCAACCGGCGAGGCGGAACGCCTTTTCCAGGCTGCGGAGGCCCTTTTGGGGCGCGCGCCGAATTTCTACCGCTACCTCGCGAATGCGCCGCTCGTCGCCAAGATGCTGCTGCCGTTCAACGCGGTGCTCCAGCGCCAGGGCGGCGGCAGCGTACTGCCGGCCCGGATCAAGGAGATGGTCGTTATCAAGACCAGCGCCGTGAACGGCTGCGCCTATTGCTATGCGCACAACACCTCGCTCGGCATGGCGGCCGGCATCACCGAGGAGCAGGTGCGGGCAATCGATTGCGACGACTACATGGACTCGCCGCTGCTCAGTCCGCCGGAGAAGGCTGCGGTGCAGTGGGCCGAACACGTCACGCGCAACACCGCCAGCGAACGGGACGACGTGTTCGCCGAACTGCGCGCCCATTTCGGCGATGCCGAAATCGTCGAACTGACGCTGATCTGCGGCATGTTCAACATGTTTAACCGCTTCATGGATTCGCTGCGGATTCCTCTCGAGCCGCAAGACGAGATCGACAAGATCAAGCGTTCGCTGAACCTCGACCCCGAAAACGTGCGGGCCTATTTCCAGACCGTTCTGGACAACTGGCCGAATGAATTCCCGACGCCGGTTGCAGAGGCCGCGGAATAGATCCGCTAGCCGACGACCGGAACACCGTCCCCCTGCAGGGAAGCCGACCGGACGTCGGACGAGCCTGCGACGGCCGGAAAGCCGATCATCCGGGCCGCCGGAATCAGCAACAAATAGCAAATGGCGCCCAACGCCATCGTGGTTCCAATCCCGAACGCGATGCTGCAGCCCACCGCGAAGATCGACGCGAGCACGCCGCTTGCGCCGTTGATGCCCCAGAACCACGGCGTCGGTCTGCGGCTGTAGGACGCGATGATGCGCATGCCGGCCGGAAAGGCGAAGCCCATCAGCAGCCCGGCCGGCAGGATAATCGCCACGCTTGCCAGTCCCCGTACCGCCAGTGGACTGCTGTCGAACGACAGCAGCAACGGCGGCAGCCAGTACAGCTGCGAGAGGATGTAACCGCTTGTCACCAGGGCCCAGAGCATGAATCGCCTCGCCCGTTCGATCGCCAGGTGATCGGACAGCAGGCTGCCAACACCCGTCGAGACGATCAGCGAGAACAGGACGACGCTCAACGAGTAGATGGGATGCCCGAGAAACACGCTGAAACGCTGCAGGAACGCGATTTCAACCAGCATGAATCCGATGCCGATCAACATGAAGTAGGCTGTTCCACCTCCCGCGAGCCGGGCGCCGACGTCCTGCAGTGCGGGGCGTAACGGCACGATGATCGCAGTCACCACGAGAGCAAGCGCGATGAAGAACAGCATCACCAGCGTCGCGGTGGCGAACAGATTGCCGGCGGTCACGCTGTATGGACGTACCGAGGCCGCCACCGCGGCCACCTTGAAGGCGCTGTACAACGGTAGCTGGTTGAAGAAGAACGGCCGTTCGTCGGTCGGCGGCGTGAGGTCCAGCGGCAGGTCCCGCGTCACGGCGGCCAGCTCGCCCCGACTGCGTGCGCCGACGATCCGTCCCAGCACCTCCGAGGCCGGCGCCGCGCCCGGCGCAAGCAGCCGGTCGAATTGCAGCCGTTCCGTCGCAGTTCCGAGCTGGGCCAGCGCCCCGGCCGAAAATCCGGATCTCGAGACCACCAGGGTGGCAACCTTGCCTGTTGCCGCGAGATAGATATGGTTCGCCGGGTTGTCTACGCCCAGTTCCAACAAGGCGGCGACGGCGAGGCTGACCATGCGGCCGGTTTCGCTCACATGCCGGGGCGAGTACCAGCGGCTTATGGTGAATACCCCTTCTGGGGCGAGGCGGCGCAGGAAGATCTGCCATGCCTCGACGGTATACAGGCCGTTCTCGCTCAGTGTGAAGGCACCGGCGCCGGTTGCCGCCCACGTGTCGATCAGGCTCATCTGGATCAGATCGAACGTCTCGCCGCTGCGCGCGAACCAGCTTCGTGCCTCGTCGACATGCAGCGTTACCCCCTCGAGCCGGTTCAGCCCGACGAACCGGCTGAACTGCGGGTCGTGCAACAGGAGATCGACGAAGGCCGGATTAATCTCGACGCCGACGATCTCCTCGACGCCGAATAACCGCGCGCTCAAAACATCGCGGCCGCCGCCGACGCCGATGATGGCGGCGCGGCGCAGCCGTGGCAGGTGGTAGGCCAGGTTGGTGATGTCGTACTGCAGGAACTGCGCGCGCGACAAGTCGCCCTCGATCCCGTACGCCGCCGTACCGGCATCGCCGTCGATATTCAGCCGGCTCTGTGTCAGCCGCCAGTCACCGGCAACAAAAGCCGGCGACGGACCCCACATCTGCGGCTCATCGAACTCGGGTTTTTTCGCGATGACTCGCGAGAAAGAATTCCACGTCTCGTACCACGGCAGGTCCACGAGTTGCAGTTCGTCCTTGGCAAAGATCGGGTATAGCCCGCGATGAGACGTGTCCAGGCTGTTGATCGCGGCGACGGCAACGAGCATCGTTACCCAGATGCGCCGCCGTTTCAAAACGCGTGTCAGCAGCGGCAGCACCGGCGGTTCCACCTCGACGCCTGACAGCGAGAACAGGACCGACCCTCCTGCGGCTACGACAGCGGTCCAAAGAACGGCCGACGGGCCGTTGACCGCATTCAAGAGGAGCAGCACCCCCAGGCATCCGACCGCCGCGCCAACCAGATCGACACCATAGACACGGCCGACGGGGTAGGGACTGCGGGTCAGCGCCAAGCTGACGACCACGCCGGAAAAGAAGAACGGGACGGCCAGGCTGACCGCAAGTTGGGTCCAGGTTACAAGCGTCGTCACCGAGGGCTGGACTCCCGGTGCGAGCGTCATCTGGAAAGCGAGGGCCAGCGCGGTGCTGATCGCGAATGCCGCGCTGTAATGGGCGAGGTCGAACGGCAGCGTCCGTTCGGTGAATCGGTCACCTCGCAGATAAACCCACACCGCGCCCGCGGTAAGACCGAACATGGCCGTGCTGATGACGAAGAACGCCAAATGGTACCATGCGACGACCGACAGGATTCGTGTCTGGATCAGCTGCAGCATCAGCGTCGCAGCCGTGACGCAGAACACACCCCCGTAAAAGAATACGTCCTTCGCCGTTCTGCTACCCGCCATTCTGACGAAGCCCATTTCAATTCAGTGAAGAGGCGGGCAACTTTAGATGCCATGTCTTAATTTAGTTTAAAACACGAATGGTCCGCGGCCGCTTGCTCGGCCGGACATGCGCCATGTTGACGACCGCTGCCCGGGGGACAGCTGCGTTACCCACATTGTGTGCCGTCTTTTGCGGAGAGGGCCGGCGAATCGCCGGCACCGTTGCTCGACGTGTTGTCACCAGCGCCGACGCAGCCGCAATTCGACGTGCGGCTGGATCGACTCGCGGCAGTCTTCCCACCGTGCCGAGCCTTCGGCCTTTGCGGCAACTCCGGGCAGGTAAGCGATCGCCTTATCGCTGCGCGGCCGCAGCGGGCCGGTCGAGCCACGGCGGAAGGATCCGCGTTAAGACAAAGAGCAGAACCAGCGGGCCGATCAGGGCGGTCATCGTCACCAGCAGGCCTTCGCGTCCCAGAAACGGCACGTGATAGTAAAGCAGTCCCTTCATGGTCTTGGCGATTTCCTGGCCGCTGATGACGACGTTCCAGCGCATCAGGTATACCTGTAGAAGGACCAGGAGGCCGCAGATGAACGCCACGGTGATGAAAGTTTTGCCCCGGACCTTGCGGAACACCATCACGGTGATCAGGATGATCGGCAATATGGCTCCGACGCCGAACTGGAACACGAAGAAGCGGTAGAACAGGTCGTGAGCCACATAGTGCAGGATGATATCGATGCCTTCCTTGCCCTTGTAGACGAGGGTTGCGAACTCGACGCCTTCCAGAAGCAGCGTGAACATCATGAATCCCCACAGGGCGTACACGAGCCCGCGCACGCAGTCCTCATCGATCGGCACCCTGCGGACCTTCGAGATTGTGATGTAGAGGACGATCAGCAACGCGACGCCGGAGATGATTGCCGAAAACAGAAAGACGGCCGGCATCATGTCCGATCCCCACCATTCCCTCGACTTCAGCGACGCGAAAACAAAACCGACATAGCCATGCAACCCGTGGGCCGCCGGGATTCCGATGACGGCGAGCGCGAACATGAACTTATGGTCGATAGTGCGTGCCCTTTCGGAGACATCGTCCGACCACAGTGACAGGGCCCGGTAGAACTGTCTGACCAGGCCCGTCGCGCTTTGCGCGCGCGCCACGATGTCGACTCGGTAGACGAACCATATCTCCAGCATCAGCAATATCACATAGAATAGGGCGAAATAACCGAAGGCGACGAAGGCGGACGTGATATGGGGCGTTATCATCGCGTTGAATGCCCGCTCCGGATGGCCCAGATGCATCAGCAGCGGGAATGGCACGAAGATCATGAAAGACAGTGCCGACAAGAGCGCCAGGCGGGAGACCGGTCGGAACTGCTGCATCCCGAACACATGATAGAAGCTCGAAACCGTGAAGGCGCCCGCGACCAGGCCGGTCAGGTAGGGGTAGACGACGATCATCACCGTCCAGGGGAACACCGTCTCATTGGGATAGACGTAGCCGGTATACGGGGCGACGTGAAACGCATGCTCCATCACGACACCTCCTTGTCGAGACCAATGTAAAAGCAGGTCGGTGCGTTGCCGGTTTCGGGTTTGAGCACCTGCACCCGATTATCGCGGACGAACTTGCTGATCTCGCTGTCCTTGTCATTCAGGTCGCCGAAGATTCGCGTGCCGGTCGGGCAGACCTCCACGCAGGCCGGCTGCAGACCCTTGGTGATGCGGTGGTAACACCATGTGCACTTGTCCGTGACTTGGTGGTCTTCGTTGAAGTAACGGGCGCCGTAGGGGCAGGCCTGGACGCAGTACTGGCAGCCGATGCAGTGCTCGTGGTCGATCAGCACCGCGCCGTCCTTGGTCTTGTAGGTGGCCCCGGTCGGGCACACCTGAACGCAGGACGGACGGCTACATTGGTTGCACATCTTCGGCACGAAGAACGCCTTGTCGACCTTCTTGTCCTTGTAGCGATTGTCGAACCGGTACTCCGCTTCGGAGCCCGAGGCGGCGATGTTCCCGGGATCCGAATGGCTGTCGACCCGGGCCTTCTCCTCGCCTTCAAGGTAGACGTATCGCTCCACCCAGGTCCGGAAGTGGTGGGCGTCCAGGGCGACGCCATTCTCGGCCTTGCAGGCCTCGACGCACCGAAGACAGCCGATACAACGGTATGTGTCGATGCCATAGGCCCAGTGATGTTTGCTCCAGTCGTAGCCCTCGACTGGTCCCGTAACCGCGCGGTTGCCAGTATTGGCGCGGGCACCGCCAATGCCTTTTGCACCGAGCAGGGTGGCGGCGGCAACCGTGGCCTTCCCCGCGCTACGAAGAAACTTGCGGCGTGTGGAGCGTGTGTTGTCGCTCTTGTGCTTCATCGTCTGCCCTCATGATGTGCCGTGATTTCCGGGAGAAGCCGCACGAGTCCGAGTACGGCCGCTCTGTGGAAGGTTTCGGTCGGCAGCTGTCCTTCCTGCCCTCGTCGCCGCGAAGTCACTGTGCTGCCCCGCCCCGAAGCGAAGCGTAAAATGCTGCGAGTTCGGCAATTTCCGCGTCGCTGAGCGATTTCGCGATGGTGTTCATCATCGGGTTTTGCCGCGCGCCGGACCTATAGTCGCGCAACTGAGTGGCAAGATAGTCCGCATCCATTCCAGCCAGCGGCGGAAAATTCCCGATGCCGAGACCATCCGCCCCATGGCATCCCTTGCATGCCGACGCTGGGCCGGCCTCCGCATCCGCCTTGGCACCTTCGATTGCAGGTGAATGTGGGTTATGACACGTGACGCACTGCTCGTCGCCAGCGTGTTCGCTGACTACGATCTGGGGCTGTGCCGCCGGCCGTGCCGGCATTTTTTCATGGCAGAGTGTGCACAGCCGGACCGAATCAGACGGAATGGGCAGTTTGCCGCCGTCAAGGGGATGCTCCCCCGCCGCGCCATGGCATACCTCGCACTTCACCGTCTTGTGGACGCCCGCAGTCCAGTCAGCGTGCGGTTCCTCATGACACGCCTCGCAGTAGTCGGATCCTTGGAATCTGGGAGTGTCGGCAGCGATCTCAGCGACCGAATCGCCTCGATAATGGCCAAATTCGTAAAAAGAATCCGGTGTAAGAATTATTGCCCCAGCGATTGCCACAACGACAAAGCCCGCCATCAAGAGAAGGAGCCGCAAGATGTGAGTCGGCATATCAGACATCCGCCGTTGTATTGGTTGCTTGCTGATATATAAGGGCGCGCTTTAATTGCGTATTGATCTAGATCAAGCCGTTTGGAACTCTTCATCATAAAACCACCGACTCCAACGCAGGGCCGCTATACGTTTCGCGCTTGCTCGATCACACCCTGCGGCATTTCGTCTCGCTTGATTGGTGCCGCAGGAATGCCATGCAGCCCGATCCTCTTGGCCGCGCAGTTGCCGCAAGCCACAGCTCTTCGGCGCTCTACCAGTGGAGGCATGACGAAGGTGCGGCACGAACGAACAATGACTGCATCCCGCACTTGTTTGCGGTGGCTGCGGATGTGACTACGGCCCGCCGGCAGTCCCGTCGCAAGCCGCAACACAAGTTCGATTGACAAGTGACTGTCAGTCGCCTCGGCCCGCTGCCGTGCCTTGGCCACGACGAGCGCCGCCGGGGCGCTGTCTGCCCCTACGCCGCCTGCAGCCGCAACGTCGCGATCACGGAAGGCTGCGTATGCGTCTTGTGAAGGGACGCAACTTGACGTGGATCAAAGATTTTGCAGATGAGCCATGAACTAATCCGCACCGATTTTCATTGCTGCCTGTTCGTCAGGATATTGCGTCGCCTGTTCACGCAGCGGAGCCCCTCACAATGCGTCCTCTGGTTATTTCGTCGTTTGTTCTTGTTATCACTATTCTTCTTGCGATCGCGCCACCCTTCGGCTGGTCGGATGCCGCCTATGCGCAGACGGCGACCAGCGGCGAACCCAACGAAGAGTTGATGGACAACGAAATCTGCTTCGACTGCCATGGTATGGAGGACTTCACAACCGAAACCCCGAGCGGGGAAATGCGGCAGCTGCATATTTCGCCGGACCGGTTCGGAACCAGCGTGCACGGCAAGCGCTTCTGTGTCGAATGTCACAAGGATATCAACGAAATTCCGCACCGGGAATTCGTGGACCGAAAGGTCGGGTGCGTCCAGTGCCATCGCAGCCTGTGGGATAAGGCGCAAAGGGAGGGCCGAACGGCCGAATTTCCGCTTCTGGGCGTCGTGGTAAAGCAGATCGAAAGCTACATGACCTCCATCCATGCTCGCCCGAACATAGAAGACCAGTCGCATACGAACGCAACCTGCTATGATTGCCATAACGCCCATTACATCACGCCGATCGAAGGCAAGGTGGGGGCGCTGTCACGGCTGCAGATCCCGGATATCTGCGGCCGGTGCCACGTCGAGGAGGAGGCCGCCTACTTCACGTCGGTGCACGGCAAGGAGGTCGCGCTCAACGCAAATCCCTACGCGGCCGTCTGCATCGACTGCCATACTACGCACACCATCGACTCGCCCGCCGGCGACACGATGCGGCTGACAATCACCAAGAACTGCGGCAACTGCCACGACCGGCAGTACGACACCTACACGGGCACGTATCACGGCCAGGTCAGCACGCTGGGCTATGCCTACACGGCGAAGTGCTTCGACTGCCACGGCTACCATGAGATCCAGCGGGTCGACGACGAGGCCTCCATGGTGCATGAGCGCAACCGACTCGAGACGTGCCGGAAGTGCCACGCCGACGCGACCAAGGGGTTCGTGTCGTTCCAGCCGCACGGCAACACCAGCGATTTCGTGCGCTATCCCTATATGTGGGTCGCCGCGAAGTTCATGATCGCGTTGCTGCTCGGTGTGTTCGCCTTTTTCTGGACGCATTCCGCGCTGTGGTTCTATCGCGAGTACAAGGACCGGAAGGACGGCAAGAACAAGCTTCACGTCCAGACCGACCAGCTTCCGGAACTCGCGGGCAAATACATCCGCCGGTGGCCCCTGCTCTGGCGCGTCGCCCACCTGCTGCTGGCGGTCGCCGTGATGACGCTGGTGCTGACCGGCACCGCGGTGCTGTATGCGGATACCGGCTGGGCGCGCGTCGTCATGAGGATCATCGGCGGGCCCGAGGTGGCGGCAATCGCGCACCGTGTCGCCGCCGGAACCTTCATCGTTCTGTTCTTCGGGCACCTCGTGTACTTCTTCGTCCACCTGATGCGGAACTGGCGCGAGTTCGATTTCTTCGGACCGCACTCGCTGGTCCCGAACATGCAGGACCTGCGCGACGTGGTTGACATGTTCAAATGGTTCTTCGGGCGGGGGCCGCGGCCCGTATTCGACCGCTACTCCTACTGGGAGAAGTTCGATTACTGGGCGCCGTTCTGGGGCATGGCGGTCATCGGCATCAGCGGCGCGATGATGTGGTTTCCGGCGGCGACGGCCTCGGTCCTGCCCGGCTGGGTGTTCAATGTCGCGACCATCGTGCATGGCGAAGAAGCGTTCCTGGCCGCCGTGTTCCTGTTCTCCGTCCACTTCTTCAACGTACATTTCCGGCCGGACAAGTTTCCGCAGGACATCGTCATGTTTACCGGCGTGATGCCGTTGGAGGAGTTCAAGTACGAACACACGCTGGAATATCGCCGCCTTGTCGAGAGCGGCGAACTCGACAAATATCTCGTCGACGCGCCGTCGGCCCCGATGACCACGTTCTCCAAGATCCTGGGGGCAACCCTGATCATTATCGGGCTGACGCTTCTGGTTCTGGTCCTGTACGGATTTACCCAGCACGGTGTCGTCTGATGGACAAGCCTGCAGGTTGCGGACGGCCATTCATGGCAGGTAATCTCTGGCGGGATCATGATGTCGATTGTGCGCAGTTGCGTGGCGGCCGCGCTGTCTTGTTCCAACACGTTTCGATTGGAGACCGGCAATGAGATATGTTGCGCTGAGCGTCGTACTGGCAATTGCACTGGTCGGTTGCGAGGAGGAGGCTGCCCCGCCGGCCGACCTCGCCGCGGGCAAGGCGATCGCCGAAACGCGGTGCACCGCATGCCACGGCCTGGACGGCAAGGGAAAGGCCCACGGCATTCCGAATCTTGCAGCGCAGGTGGAGGCGTACCTGCTCGAATCCCTTCATGCCTACGATGAGGGTGTGCGGACGCATGCGGCGTTGAGGGATCTCACTCATGAGTTGAGCCCGGCGGACTTCCGCAACCTTGCGGCCTATTACGCGAGCCTGCCGCCGTTGCCCGCGCAGGAGACGGCGCCGGAGGATGTGCTGTCGCCCTACGAGAAAGGGAAGGCTGCGTCAGCCGACTGTGCCGGTTGTCACGGTGAGGACGGCAATAGCACGACGCCCGGCATTCCCAGTCTCGCCGGCCAGCAACCGATCTATTTCGTGGCCGCTGTCCGCGCCTATCTGGACGGTCGCCGCAACAAACCGAGCATGGAAATGCTGCGTGCCCTCGACAGGGTCGATCTCGAGAGTCTGGCGTTCTACTTTGCGTCGCAAACGCCCGCGGTCCGGGGCCCGGCGCCGTTCGGCGACCCGGTTGCCGGCGAACCGTTGACCGCCGGATGTGGCGGCTGCCATGGCGCCCAGGGCGTCAGCACCGATGCAGCGACGCCCACGCTCGCGGGCCAGGATCCGGTATATCTGGTGAATGCGATCGAGGCCTATCGGGACCGGTCACGACACCATGCCGTGATGCGGGATGACAATACCGACGAGGAGATCGAGAATATTGCGGCGTTCTACGCGGCGCAGGGCTCCAAGGCGGCCGAAGGCGGTCCGATCACGGTCCAGGAACTGGCGGCGAAGTGCGACCGCTGCCATGGGCCCGACGTCGACAATCCGGCACTGACAATTCCGAAAATCAGCGGCCAGGACAGGGTCTATTTGATCATGTCGCTGCGCGCGTATCGCGACGGCCGCCGCGGCAGTTCGATGATGCACAACATGAGCCTGCCGTACAGCGAAGCGTTGATCGAGAGTGTCGCCACCCTGTACGCGAGCCGCCCCGCGAAATAACCACCGGTGCCGCCGCCATCGCGGCCGGCCGGCGTCGAAGGCGCGCCGCACGCCGGCACGTCCGTCCATCGCCGGGCAAGCGGATCACCGGGCCGGTTGCCGGGCGTAGAAGGCCGCCAACTTGAGGATATCCGATTCGGCCATCAGGAACGACATGGCCTGCATCAGGCTGCTGGGCCGATCGCCGCCGTGATATAGCTTCAGCGTCTTGATCAGATATGCTTCGTCCTGCCCAGTCAGGATCGGGAAGCGGGGATCCGTGCTACGGCCGTCGGGGCCGTGGCAACGGTTGCAGCGGGACACCCATTCCTTGATGGTCAACGGTTTGCGCAGAGGCAGGGCTTTCGGCTCTTGACTCGCATAGAATGCCGCCATGTTCTTGATGTCGGTCTCCCGCAATGTGGCGACGGCCTCACGCATGACGTCGTGGTCGCGCGTGCCGTCCTTGTAGGCCTCCGCCGCCGCGATCAGGTATTCCGCATCCAGCCCGGCAAGTCTGGGTGTTTTCGGATCCTTGTTGTTGCCGTCGTCGGCATGGCACCCCGCACAGGGCGCCGTGACCGCGCGTCCGGCGTAGGGATCGCCTTCCGTCGGCGGCTCGGCCTGTTTCGGGATCATCGCCGCATAATAATAGGCCATGTCCTCGATGTCGGAGTCTTTGAGGTCCTCGACGAACATCTGCATTTCATCATTGTTCCGCTGACCCTCTTGGTAGGCGCGGAGTGCGGTGATCAGGTAGTTCACATGTTGTCCCGCCAAGCTCGGCATGCCCGGGATGTCGGAATTGCCGTTCTCACCGTGGCAGCCGGCGCATTCTGCCGTGGCCTCCCTGACCTCCGCGAACGGATCTTCTTCCGGGGGCTGCGGTGCCGCGGTCTTGTGCGGGATTTCACTGAACGGTTTGAGGCTGGCGTAATAGGCAGCGACGTTCGCAATATCGGATTCGTCCAGATCATCGACGATGTCGTGCATCGTCCGGTTGTGTCTTTCGCCCTTCTTGTAGACCGACACGCTGGTCCAGATGTAGTTGGCATGCTGACCGGACAGGTGGGGGGTCCCGGGCGTCTTGCTCATGCCGTCGAGGCCGTGACACTTGGCGCAGCTGGTTCTGGCGATCGCTTTGCCTGCCTTGGCGTCGCCGGCTGGTGGTGCGGCCTGCGCCCACGCCGCGTTCGGCATGAGCATCCACGTCAGGCTAACAGCAGTAAGAAGAAATGCTGTACGTCTCATCACATCCTCGGAATGTTCGAACAGTGCACGCGCCGCGCCGGAATGGCGACAGCCCGACTGCCCATCTTTCAAATCGTGGTCGCGTCGACGGGTTGCTTTCGGACCGTATATTTATAGAACCAGATCTGGTACATCGAAACCACCCACTGGAACGCAAAGCTCATTCCCATCAGGGCTCCCGAGCCGATCACGATCCACGCGAGATTGGGATGCAGCTTGGTCAGGTACCAGGAGCCGATGTCAAGGACGATGGCGACAAAAGGCGCGGCCACGACCGCAGACTTGATCCATACCGGGCGGAAGAAGGCGTGGCTGAAAATCAGCCCCATAATGAAGAAGATGAAGGTAAGCCCGAACAAGTGGATATGCGAGACGCGGACGAGCGTGAAGATGTCCATCCCGGTGTCGATCTGGGCCTCTTCCGAAACCTCGTGGTATCCGGCAAGATTCGGGACGTGGGGGTTGCTTCCGTCATGACAGGCGAGGCAACGCCGGTCGAAGATCGGTTTGATCCGCTGCTCGTATTCCCGTTCATCCAGGCCGCGGCGCACCCAGCCGATGATATCGCCGCGCTCATTGGTCGGCAGCATCCCCGACATCGGGCCCATAAGGGCCCCTTCCAGTTTGGTCGCGTCTTTCTGGCCACTGTAGGCGATCCTGATGTCCTCCACGGACAGGCCCGGCTTTCCATCCCGGCCGGCATGGGAGTTGTAAATGTGAATCATGGCAAACAGATAGCCGATGCCGAGCACGATCAGCGTACCCGTAAAGAGCGTCCGCATGCTGAGCGGAAATTCGCTGTAATGAAAGAACATCCGGTGCACTTGAACCATTGCCGCATTTCCCCAATTCGCTCATCCACGCAGGTGGGCGGTATCCGCGCAAGAAAACATTAACGGTTATACTGCGCAAGACTCGATCCATCCTGCCCAAAAGGCCGGTGGCGGAATTTGCCCTCGGCATCCCGTCACCGGACCTATGACGTCCAAACCAACTGGCCCGCCGTGCCATTCCATGAAGCTGAACCGCACCTTCGTGTCAGCCTTGCTCCCACTAGTAATCCCTTGATCTCGGTCAATATAAGAGATAGGGAAGCGCTCGTCTTGATCTGAATCAATATCGCGCCACGAGGCTTTCTGTTATGATTTTTATGAAACATGTCCGCCGTTAGGCGTTAACGGCCGGTCGAAAAAGAAAGGACAATTGCCATGTCAATTCAGCAGCCCAAAAGAGTTACCTTATGGGCGGGGGCGCTGTTGGCGTTGTTGGGGGGTATGTGGTCGGGTGGCGCGGCCGCGCAGGACGCTGTCAGTTACAAGGAGGACGTGTTTCCGATCCTGGAATTGCGGTGTCTCGAATGCCATGTGCCGGGTGGCGAAGGTTACGAGAAGAGCGGGCTGGACCTCAGGACCTACGAGGGCTTGATGAAGGGAACGAAGTTCGGTCCGGTTGTCACACCGGGGCGTGCGTTCGAGAGCAACCTGATTGCCGTGATCGATCATCGAACCGATAAGGAACTCTGGATGCCTCACCATCGCAAGCGGATGTCGAAATGCGAACGGCTGCTGCTCCGGTTCTGGGTCAACCAAGGCGCAAATAACAACTGACGTTCGACGTTCCAAAACATAGGCTGCCGGAAAAATCAACAGGTTGCGCCGCATGTTTGGCGGCAGGCACGAACTCATGGAAGTTTTGGCACGGTTCCGGGGGGCCATGTAAATTCTAAGGAGTAAAGCAATGAAGACAGTGATGATGATGGTTGCGGCAGCGGGACTTGCGCTCGGGATGGCGGGGTCGGCGATGGCCGCAGGCGATGTTGCGGCGGGTGAGGCGAAGGCGAAGGCCTGCGCCGGCTGCCACGGCGCAAATGGCGAGGGCAAGAAAAACAATCCGAAGATCGCCGGCATGGCGACCGCGGATTTCATCAAGGCGATGAACGCCTACAGCTCGGGCGCTCGCGACAACAAGTCGATGGTCCGGATCGCCAAGAAACTCAACGATGAAGATGTCGCAAATCTGGCGGCCTATTACGCCTCCCTGAAATAGTTCACGCCGGTCCGGCGTGAGAAGACCGGGCCCGTTCGTGCCGGCCGCGTCTGCGCCGGCGCGGGCGGGCCCTCGCTTGTGCGCCCGCCTGAAAATGACCTGAGTCAATGCCGCCGGGCTGGTGCCCTGCCATTTTCCCGGCGACCGCGAGGCCCGACGCCGATCTCATGCGGCAACGTGACGCGGCAGGGACGGAGCAGCGGTGCACTGTCGGCGGCGAGGCCTCTTCGGCGGCTACGGAGGAGAAGACAAATGGAACTTGCCGAGAAACGAAGCGTCGCGCGGCGCCGGACGCTGCAATTGATCGGGGCGGGTATGGCGGCCGGGGTCGCGGCCTTGGCCGTGCGGCCGTTCGCGGCCGGCGCGGCGAACCCGCCGCTGGTCACCATCTACAAGAATCCCGAGTGCGGATGCTGTGGAATCTGGACGGACTACCTGCGGGCGCACGGCTTCGAGGTCGAGGTGGTGATGACCGGAAACATGGATCCCGTCAAGCGCAAGGCCAAGGTTCCCTACGACCTGCAAACCTGCCACACCGCCTTCATCGGCAACTACGTCGTCGAGGGACACGTGCCGGTGCCGGCGATCACGAAGCTGCTCGACGAACGACCGGAAGTCCTGGGCATCGCCGTTCCCGGCATGCCGGCCGGGTCTCCCGGGATGCCCAGCGTCAATCCGGAACCCTACCAGGTCTTCACGTTTTCGGCTGACGGAGGCCAGAGCGTCTATATGTCGTTCTAGGTGTCACCACCTGCTGGACTCGTGTAGCGCAAACGGCCGCACGGACGGCCGTCGACGGGAGCGGAGGGCACCCGCGACGATTTGTCCTGCCGGGTGACCACGCCGCTTGGACGCTGGACCGACGGTTGCGGAATGTTAACTCTTTTGACGTAGGTCATTCGCCGTGCGTGTGGAAGCGGGTATGGCCCTGAGCATGGTGTCGAACTGATATGGGTTTTTCAAATATGCCCCTGACGAAGACTCACACTTGCGCATCGGCGCCGCGGTTGCGGCGCCGCCCCGGCCGCAGCGTCGCGGTG
>CAYFYY010000074.1:2452-21384 GCA_964347475.1 uncultured Flavobacteriales bacterium | reverse complement strand
CGCCGAATAGAAGATCCGGTCGGCGTCGGCGATGCCGACGGTCATCGCGTTGACCAGGATGTTGCCGTTGTAGGCCGGGTGGAACTCCGTCTCGCCCCCGACCGTCGGCACGCCGATGCAGTTGCCGTAGCCGCCGATGCCGGCGACGACGCCCGACACCAAGTGCCGGGTCTTGGCATGGTCGGGGCTGCCGAAGCGCAGCGCGTTCATGTTGGCGACGGGCCGCGCGCCCATCGTGAACACGTCGCGCAGGATTCCGCCGACGCCGGTCGCCGCGCCCTGATAGGGCTCGATGAAGCTCGGGTGGTTGTGGCTCTCGATCTTGAACACCGCGGCCTGGCCGCCGCCGATGTCGACCACGCCGGCGTTCTCGCCCGGCCCGCAGATCACTTGCGGCCCCTTGGTCGGCAGCGTCTTCAGCCAGACCTTCGAGGATTTGTACGAGCAGTGCTCGGACCACATGGCCGAGAAGACGCCGAGTTCGGTGATGTTCGGCTCACGGCCCATGATCTTCAGGATCAGGGCATATTCCTCGGCGCTCAGCCCGTGTTCGGCGACCAGCTCCGCGGTGATCTCGGTGGCTTTGGCCAAGACGGTCATGCGGCCAGTGCCTCCACCAGCCCGGCGAACATGGCGCGGCCGTCGGTGCCGCCATGCAGCGCGTCCACCGCGCGTTCCGGATGCGGCATCATGCCAAGCACGTTGCCGCGCTCGTTCAGAATGCCGGCGATTTCTCGCGCCGAGCCGTTGGGGTTGTCATGCGGCGCGTAGCGGAAGGCGACGCGGCCCTCGCCCTCCAGCCGGTCGAGGGTTGCGTCGTCGGCATAGTAGTTTCCGTCGTGATGAGCCACGGGAATGGTCACCGCCTGGCCCGCGCCATAGCCGCGCGTGAAAGGCGAGTCGGCATTCTCGACCACGAGGTCGACGTCGCGGCACACGAATTTCAGCGCCGCATTGCGCATCAGCACGCCGGGCAGCAGGCCGGTTTCGGTGAGAACCTGGAAGCCGTTGCAAATCCCCAGCACGAGTACGCCGCGGCCGGCCTGCTCGTGCAGCGCGCGCAACACCGGCGACCGCGCCGCCATGGCGCCGGAGCGCAAATAATCGCCATAGGAAAAGCCGCCCGGCAGCACGATCAGGTCCAGCGGGGGCAGCGTCGTCTCGCGGTGCCAGATCATCGCCGGCGGCGCGCCGAACGCGGCGTGCAGGGCCACCTGCGCGTCGCGGTCGCAGTTCGAACCCGGAAAGACAATGACTGCCGTTCTCATTTCCGCTCCGTGGTCCCCTGTTGCCTGAGCATTGCCTCGGCTCGCTCAGCCGGTGAACACGCGCCGGAACGCGCCCGGATACTCGGTCACCAACCCCTCGGCGTCCACCTGCAAATCGTAAGCGCTGCCGCGAAACAGCGGCTCGTAGCGGTAGACGCCGCCCTCCGGGCCGAGCGGCTCGAGACAGGTATAGCGCTGCCGGACCGGCCGCACACCGTTCAATGGAACCTCGACATAAGCAACCGAGATCTCCGCGGACTCGCCGCGCGTAAGGCCAAGCCGCCGGATCACCAGCGAGTTCGTGAACGGGGTGCAGAACAGGTCGATCTCGTGGCATCCAGACAATTGCGCCAGCGGTTCATCATCCCCGTCCCGCCAAGTGCAGCTTTCGTCAACGCTGAGCGACATTCGTTCCGGCTGCGGGACATCCGTGAGCAGTTCCACGGCCGCGGAGCGCATTTCCCACGCCGGGTTGATATGGATCACGTAATGGATGCGGTATGGCGGCGACTCCTCGCCGCACCCCAAATAGAAGCCGTCCGCAACATAGCCGTCATCGTTGCGTGCCAGCGTCAAGTGTTCCATCCCGGGGCCGGTCAAGTCGGACCAGATGAACTCGAGGCGGCTCATCCTTCCAGATCGATGTCGTAGTTCTCGATGACCGTGTTGGCGAGCAGCTTCTCGCACATCGCGTTCACCTGCGCCCGCGCCCTGGCCGGATCGGACTCTGCAAGGTCGAGCTCGATGACCTTACCCTGGCGGACCTCGCCAATGCCTTCGAACCCGAGGGATTCGAGGGCGTGGCCGATGGCCTTGCCCTGGGGATCCAGCACCCCTGCCTTCAGCATGACATGAACCTTTGCTCTCACCGATCCCCTTCCTGTCCTGCGTGTCCGTCGTACCGGCGGGCCCCGGCAACGTTACTGAATGACTTCCGGCGCCTTCAGATCGTTGGGACCTCCCTCCGGGAGAATGCCCAGCCGCCGCGCCACCTCCTGGTAGGCTTCCTCGACCTTGCCGAGATCACGGCGGAACCGGTCCTTGTCCAGTTTCTCGTTGGTCTTGATGTCCCAGAGGCGGCAGTTGTCCGGGCTGATCTCGTCGGCCAGCACGATGCGCATGTCGCCGTTCTCCTCATAGAGACGGCCAAATTCCAGTTTGAAGTCGACCAGCTTGAGCCCGACGCCGAGGAACAGGCCGGTCAGGAAGTCGTTGACGCGCAACGCCATTGCCAACATGTCGTCGATGTCCTGCGGAGTTGCCCAGCCGAAGGCGGTGATATGCTCCTCCGAGACCAGTGGATCGCCCAACTCGTCCGACTTGTAATAGTATTCCACCACCGAACGCGGCAGCGCCGTACCCTCGGCGATCGCGAAGCGCTTGGCGAGCGATCCGGCGACGATGTTGCGGACGACCACCTCGATCGGGATGATCTCGACCTCGCGCACCAGCTGCTCGCGCATGTTGAGGCGGCGCATGAAATGGGTCGGCACGCCGATCTCGGCGAGCCGAAGCATCAGGAACTCTGAAATCCGGTTGTTGAGAACGCCCTTGCCGGTGATCGTGCCCTTCTTCTGGTTGTTGAAGGCGGTGGCGTCATCCTTGAAGTACTGGACGAGCGTGCCCGGTTCGGGCCCCTCGAACATCACCTTCGCCTTGCCCTCGTATATTCGTCTGCGTCTGGCCATATGACTTGGAATCCAAAGAGGCGGCCGCTGCCGCCCGCGGCGCTTCCGCGGGGCTCGGCGCCGCCCGGTGCCGATGCCGCAGATATAGCAACTGTTACCATGCGGAACAATGGCCGATCCCGCGGCTGCGCGACTTGCCGCCTGCCGCCCGTTTCCGACGTATCGATGTCGGCTGCAAGCAGAGACGAACTCGAAATCGTGACTGACATGCGCGCGGCCAAATGCGGTATGCTGCCCTCGGCGCGCCGGTGACCGGCGGTTTGTTGGCGGGGGAACATGCAGAAGCTGGCCATCTGTTTGCTTGCGGTGTCGATCGCTGCGTCCGTGCAGGCGCAGGAACGGCCCGTGGATCTGGAGCTTGCGCTCGCGATCGACGTATCCGGGTCGATCGACCATGTGGAGGCGATCCTCCAGCGCGAGGGGTACATTGCGGCCTTCCGGCACCCCGATGTGATACGCGCCATCGAACACGGCATGCTCGGCCGCATCGCCGTCGGCTACTACGAATGGGCCGGTTACGGCCATATGCGAGTGATCGCCGGCTGGTCGGAGATCAGCGATGCCAAGACCGCCAATGCCTTCGCCGACATGCTGACGATCAACCCGCCGCAAACCGCGTATCGCACCGCGATCGCCGCCGCCATCGACTTCGCGGCGGGCTGGTTCGACGGAAACGGATTCGAGGGAACGCGCCGGGTCGTCGACATCTCCGGCGACGGACCCAACAACTGGGGCGGACTTGTCGTGCATGCCCGCGACCGCGCGGTCGCCAGAGGCGTGACGATCAACGGCCTGCCCATCGTCAACGACCGGCCCAGCATCTCCGGCCGGCGGCAGATCCCCAATCTCGACCTCTATTACCGTGACTGCGTGATCGGTGGGCCAGGTGCCTTTATCGTCGTCGCCAACACGTTCGATGAATTCGCCGTCGCCGTGCGCAAGAAGCTGATCATTGAAATCGCGGGCACGGCGGACCGGCACGGTCCCCGGCTGGTCCCCGCGCAGCTGGCGCCGCCCGAAAGGTTCGCTCCGCCCTGCGACATCGGCGAGCGCCGCTGGGACGATTACCAGGATTTCTAGGAACGCGGATGGAGGCGGCGCAATCGCTGGTCGCGCAATGAACAGATCCGTGGCCATCGTCTTGAGCTTGTTTGCCGCTTGCATCCCCGGCCCCAGCCTCGCCGGCCAGCCGGTCGATCTCGAGCTGGCGCTCGCGGTCGACGTCTCCGGCTCGATCGACGAGGAGGAGGCGCAGCTGCAACGTGACGGCTACGTCGCGGCGTTTCGCGATCCGGCGGTGATCCGGGCCATTGAGCACGGCATGCTGGGGCGCATCGCGGTGGCCTACTATGAATGGGCCGGCGCCGGACGGGTCCGGGTGATCGTCGACTGGACGTTGGTCTCGAATGCGAACAGCGCCCACGCATTCGCGGGACAGCTGACGCTGGAGCCGCCGCGCACCGTCCGCCGCACCTCGATCTCCTCCGCTATCGATTTCGGCGTGCCGTATTTCGAGCGCAACGAGTTCGACGGCACCCGCCGGGTCATCGACGTGTCCGGCGACGGCGCCAACAACTCCGGCGACCTCGTCACCCGCGCGCGCGACCGTGCGGTGGCGGCCGGCGTGACCGTCAACGGGCTGCCGATCATGAACGGGCGGCCCGGCCCGTTCGGCTGGCCGCCGATCGAGGACCTCGACCTGTACTACCGCGACTGCGTTATCGGCGGGCCGGGCGCGTTCCTTGTCGTTGCCAACTCGTTCGACGAATTCGCAGAGGCGGTGCGCCGCAAGCTGATCCTCGAGATCGCCGGAACTGGTGCGGCGCCACCGGCCCGCGTCGTGCCCGCGCAGCTGGCGCCGCAGCGCACGGCCCCGCCCTGCAACATCGGCGAGCTGCGAATCCAGGGCTTCGACGACAATTGAGTCGCTCGCGGCGCACGGCATTGCCGCATCGGCAAGCTGATCCACGTCAATGCAGCGTGACTCCGGCCGAGCGATAAGGGCAACACTTGCGTAACAATTCCGAGGCAATTTGGCCTCAGACAGGTTCCCGAAAAGGATGATCTCGTGAAAACACTTATTGTTTCTCCGATCGCGCTCCTGGCGATGGCGATGACTGTCGTCGCGGCACCGCTGACGAGTCCGGCGTCGCCGCCGGAGTCGCCGCGCCCGGCTGTCATCCCGATCGCCCAGGATACGCTGCCGAACAGCGGCGAGGTGACCGAAGTCATCGCGGCCGGCTCGTACACCTATCTGCACGTTTCGAAGGACGGCAAGAAGACCTGGTTGGCGATCCCGCGCCGCGACATTGCGGTCGGGGCGGAAATCGAGTACGGCGACGGCGCGGTCATGAAGGATTTCCACAGCAGCTCGCTCAATCGGACCTTCAAGGAGGTGCTGTTCCTCGGCGGCGTCGTGACCGCCGGCCAGCCGGCGCTGGCGGCGCCGGCCGGTCATCCCCCGGTGCCGGCCGATCCGGCCGCGCAGGAGAACCTGCCGAACGTCGGCAAGGTGAGCGAATCCCTTGCCGCCGGCTCGTACACCTATCTGCACGTTGCCGGTGACGGCGGCGACGCATGGCTCGCCATTCCGCGCCGCGACGTGCCGGTCGGGGCCGAGGTGCGCTACGCCGACGGTATGGTCATGAAGGATTTCCACAGCCGGGCGCTCGACCGGACCTTCGAGGAGGTGTTCTTCCTCGGCGGCGTGATGGTAACGGCCGAATAGGCGCAGCTCGTCAGAACACGCCCGCCTCGAGGCCGGCGGCCATCACCGCGCCGAGGTCCCGGCACTGAGTCGCGAAGGCGTCGTCCCACGCGCCGCGGCAGATCAGCGGCGCCTGCACGAGACGCCAACGCAGGCCGGTGAGGATCGATTCGACGGCGCGCCGCGTGCCGGTGCCGTCATGGCCGGCGCGGATGTAGACGGCGCAGGGCAGGCCTTGGGTTTCCTCAAGGCACGGATAATAGACTCGGTCGAAGAAGTCCTTCAGGGCGCCGCTCATGTAGCCGAGGTTCTCCGTGGTGCCGAGAATGATCGCGTCGGCCGCCTTGACGTCCGCGGGCTGGGCCTCGAACGGCGTGAGCACGCGCACTGAAACACCCGTGATATCGGGGTCGCGCGCCCCCGCGGCCACGGCGTCGCGCAGCCGCACCGTGTTCGGCGACGGCGCGTGGGCGACGATGAGCAGGGTCTTGCCGGTCATGGCCTGTCCGGTCCCGGGCTTGTGCTGGCGCGGCACCCATGATAACCGCCACGCCGTGCGCATGACAGGGCCGGCGCGCGACGCCGCGGCAGGGCAACGGAAGCGGGGAGATTCATGACGGTGGATGACAGCGGGCCGGCGGCGGCGCAGCCGGCATCGTGGCGCGGCGAGGCCGCTGCGGCGCTGCGCGCGGTCGTCCCGGCGGCGGCCAGCATGGTGCCGTTTGCGCTGCTGATCGGGTTCCTCGCCCGCCAGAACGGGTTGTCGACGACCGAGGCCCTGCTGATGAGCGCGATGGTGTTCGCCGGCAGCGCCCAGTTCGTCGCCCTCGACCTGTGGTCCTGGCCGGTGCCTGTCACCAGCCTCGCACTGACCACCTTCATCATCAACGCCCGCCATATCCTGATGGGCGCCGCCATTATGCCCCACATCGCCGACTGGCGCGCCCGGCAGGCTTATCCGGCGCTGTTCTTCCTCGCCGACGAGATCTGGGCCCTGTCGATGGCGCGCGCCGGCGGGGCGCCGCTGCGGCTGTCGTATTATGCGGCACTTGCCGTGCCGTTCTACCTGACCTGGATCACGATGACGACGCTTGGCCACCTGATGGGCGCGGCGATCCGCGATCCCGCGCGCTTCGGCTTCGACTTCGCCTTCACCGCGATCTTCCTGGTCATCCTGTCGGCGCTGTGGCGCGGTCGGAGCACCCTGAAACCGTGGCTTGTCAGCGCCGCCACCGCGGTCGCCGTGTGGTCGCTCATCGACGGTCCGTGGTACATCCTCGCCGGCGGCGTGGCCGGGGCGGCGGTCGGCGCGCTGCAGGGAGTGCGCGACGATGCCGGTTGACCCGATGGTCCTGGCCGCCTTCGCGGCGATGGCCGGGGCCACCTACTTCACGCGCATCGCCGGCTTCTGGCTGGTCCGCCGGGTGCGCCTGCGCGGCCCGCTGGCCGGTGCCCTTGCCGCCATGCCGGGATCGATCCTGGTGGCGCTGATCGCGCCGACGGTGCTGATCACTGGCCCGCCCGAATCCGGTGCGGCACTGGTCACCGTTCTCCTCGCCTGGCGCCTGCCGCCGCTCGTCGCCATCGTCGGCGGCGTCGCCGCGGTGGTCGCGCTGCGGGCGCTGATCGGATGACGGGCAGCGTCGCCTCGCAATGCCGCGGCCCGCTCTGGACAAGCGTCCCGTGGCGCGGATAGCTTTGCCGCGTCCGTCGCGTTACCGCATCGATCCGGAGACCAAAATGACCCGCGGCTTCCTGTTTCGCAACGGTGTGCCCGGCGCCCATCCCGACTCGTACTACGCGGCCACCGCCAACAAGGTGGCGCCGTTTCCGGAGCTCGATGGCGATACCGAGTGCGACGTCTGCATCGTCGGCGGCGGTTTCACGGGGCTGTCCGCAGCTCTGGAACTGGCGGAGCGCGGCCTCGACGTCGTGCTGCTGGAGGCGCATCGGGCCGGCTGGGGCGCCTCGGGTCGCAATGGCGGGCAGGCCGGCTCCGGCCAGCGCCGCGACCAGATCTGGCTGGAGCGCGCGTTCGGCCGCGACGATGCCCGTCGCCTGTGGGACATCGCCCAGGCGGCCAAGGCGCTGATCCGGGACCGCGTGGCCCGGCACGACATCGCCTGCGACCTCAAACCCGGCATCCTCCACGTCAATCACAAACGGAGCTTCGTCGCCGAGGGCCATGCCTATGCGGAGAAGCTGCGGTCCGACTATGGCTATGCGGACATCCGCGCGGTCGGCGACGACGAGGCGCGAGAAATGCTCGGCACCACGCTGTACTACGGCGGCTGGCTGGACATGGGTGCGATGCACCTGCATCCGCTGAACTTCGCGCTCGGCCTGGCCGAGGCGGCGCGCGCCGCCGGCGCCCGCATCTTCGAACGCAGCCCGGCGACCGCCGTCGACGCCGGCGCGCCGGCCGTCGTCCGCACGGCGCAGGCAAACGTGCGGGCGCGATTCGTGATCCTCGCCTGCAACGGCTATCTCGACGGCCTGTCGCCAGCCGTCGCCGGCCGCGTCATGCCGATCAACAATTTCATCATCGCCACCGAACCGCTCGGCGATGCGCGGGCACGGCAGATCATCCGCGACGACGTGGCCGTCACCGACTCGAAATTCGTGCTCAACTATTTCCGGCTGTCGGCGGACCGGCGCCTGCTGTTCGGCGGTGGCGAGACCTATTCCTACGACTTCCCGAAGGACATCAAGGCGTTCGTCCGTCCCTACATGCTGCGCGTGTACCCGCAGCTGTCCGACGCGCGAATCGAATACGGCTGGGGCGGCACGCTCGGCATCACGATGAGCCGCATGCCGTATTTCGGGCGGCCGGCGGCGAATGTGCTGACCGCCTGCGGCTATTCGGGGCACGGCGTCGCGCTGGCGACTCTGGCCGGACAGATCCTGGCCGAGGCGGTCGAGGGCACGCTCGGGCGGTTCGATGTCATGGCGCGCATCCCGATCCGGGCCTTTCCCGGCGGCACGCGGCTGCGCTACCCGCTTCTGGTGCTGGCGATGCTGTGGTACGGGCTGCGCGACCGGCTGTGAGGCCGGACGTCGGCGGTGGTTCACCGTTCCGCGGAGGCGTCGCGCCCGGCCACATGTTGCCCGAACGTCCGCGCGATGAGGGCGACGGCGGTGCCGACACCGTCTTCTGCGCGCATGGTTGCGGCGGCCGCCCGCGCCCGGTCCGTCATCGCGGGCGCGCCCAGCACCTGCGACAGGCGCCTGGCAAGAGCCGGCGCCGTCAGCGATCGCCACAACAGCGGCGCCGGGGCAACGCCGATCCGGCGCAGCTGGTTGCACCAGAAACGCTGTTCCTCGGTGTGGGCCACCACGACGGACGGGACACCGGCCAGAGTGGCGGCATGCGTTGTTCCGGCGCCCCCGTGATGGACCACGGCGGCGCAGCGCGGGAAAACCTGCGCATGCGGCAACGCGGTCACGAAGCGAATCGATGAGGGCGTTTCGCGCCCGGCGTCGGGCACGGTGGGCAGCTGGACGATCATCCGGCACCGGGCCGCCTGCGCCGCGTCGGCCAACAACGCGATGTGGCGGTCCAGGGCGTCCCCGCGCCACGGCGTCGCGCTGCCGAAGGTCGCATAGACGGGTGGCGTGCCGTCGCCGAGGAATCGCTCGAGGTCGGGCGTCAGCTCCTGGTCGTGCCCGCTCATGCGGGGCATGTCGAAATGCCCGCAAACTTGGTGATTTTCCCCCCAATCGTCGCGCCGGCGGCAGAACACCTCGCTGACGGCGATCAGGTTGAGGTCGGCCGAGGTCCAGACGTCGTCGAGGAGGTCTCCTGCCGGGGCAAGGCAATTGTGGACGCGAAGGTCGTCGGCGAAGGGTTTCAGATACCTGTTGAACAGGTATCGCGCCAGTCGCCAGGACAGGCGATTGCCCAGCCGGCCGAGGTCGGGCATTCCTGCCGGCGGATAGGAGCGCGACGGGATGATGCTGTGCACGAGCGCGACGCTGGCGTATGGCCGCGCCGCGATCTCGGCGGCAATACGCAGCGGGTAGTGGAAGAAGTGTCCGACGACCAGGTCGCTGTCCCGGCACAGCGCCTGGGCCGCATCGAACATTTCGTCCGCCGCCGGCAGAAAGGCCTCGGACGTGATCGCCCGTGCCTGCCGCAGGGGATTGGCCTCCCGAAACACCCTCTTGCCGATCCCTTCGGCCTCGTTGACGTCGGAAATGACCGGCGACGCCACGTATCGAAGATCGATTTCCAGCTCGGCGGCGACGGCGTCGTAGTCGGCGCGAAAGACGCTGGTGACCAGCAGCGTGACCTCGTGGCCCGCCGCGCGCAGCCCGCCGGCAAGTGCCATCAGCGGCCGGATGTCGCCATGGCTGCCCCAGGTCTGGATTCCGATGCGCATCGAACCTCCCAGTGAGGTGGCAACCGCGCCGGCACGGATGGCCCGCCGGCCGCAGCCCATCACCGGCCTTGTCGCGGCGAGCGGCGGTACGGCCGCCGCGCGTCGCCGCCTAGACCGTGCGCAGGTACCACTCGTAGTCAAGCGGCTGGATGCGCGCCTTGAAGGCCTCGCATTCGTAGCGCCGGCAGGTCTCGTACACCGTGTGATACTTCTCGCCGAGATAGCCGCGCAGGATCGTGCCGTCGCGGAACCGGTCGAGCGCGGTGAACCAGTTGAGCGGCAGCTCGGGCAGGCCCTCCGGGTCCTGGTCGCCGTCGCTGGCCGGCGGCGGGGTGATCTTCTCCGTCATTCCATGGTGGATGCCCGCGAGGATGGCCGCGGTCACGAGATACGGGTTGGCGTCGGCGCCGGCGTTGCGGTGCTCGATGCGCATCGCCTGGTCGTCGGACGGCGGGATGCGGATGCCGGCGGCGCGGTTGTTGACCCCCCAGGACGGGGAGACCGGGACGAACAGCCCGGGCCGGAATCGGCGGTAGGAATTGGCGTTCGGCGCGAAGATCGCCATGCTCTCGGGCATGCATGCGACCAGGCCGCCGACGGCGTGGCGCAGCGGTTCACCCACCGCCATGCCGTTGATCTCCTGCCGCTCGCCCGTGGCGAAGGCGTTGTGCCCGTTCCTGTCGTACAGGCTCACGTGCACGTGGGTGCCGCTGCCGGCCCGCTCCTCGAACGGCTTGGCCATGAAACTCGCGACCAGACCGTTGCGTCGCGCCACCGCCTTGACGACCCGTTTCAACATCACCGCGTGGTCGCAGGCAGTCAGCGCGTCGGCATCGTAATGCAGGTTGATCTCGTACTGACCCGGCGCGTACTCCTTCGAGGCCGCCTCGGCCGGGATCCCCTGGATCTCGCAGCAGTTTGCCACCTCGGCGAGGAATGCCGAGAAATCGTAGAGTTCTTCCATGCCGGCTACCTGGGTGGTGGACTGGCGGTAGCCGCTTTCCCGCGAGAACGCCGGCTGCGGCGCGCCGCCCGGCTTGCGTCGGCGGTCGAGCAGATAGAATTCCAGCTCGATTGCGATGTTCGGCTTCAGGCCGAGCGCGCCGAGCCGGTCCACCGTTGCGGCCAGGATTGCCCGCGGATCCGAATAGAGCGGCGTGCCGTCCTCCTCGGTCATCGAAACCAGCACCTGGCCGAGCGGCTGTGCCGCCCAGGGGACCAGCGTCAGCGTCCCCGGTGCCGGCAGGCAGAACTTGTCGGGGTCGCCGTCGGCGATGCCGTACCGCATGGTCGGGACGTTCTGGCCGGTCACGTCGAGGATGTATAGCGAACCGGGCGCCCGCACGGTCCCGGAATACAGCTTCCTGAAGCTGTTCAGCGTCAGCCGCTTGCCGCGCAGGATGCCGCACATGTCGGGCATCAGGAGCTCGACGGCCCTGACGCCGGGATTCGCCGCAAGGAAGGCGTCCGCTTCCGACATCCCCGAATTCTCTGGCATTGCCTGCGCTCCGGTCCTTGTATTATTTCGCAAACCGAAGCATCGTGCCGATTCGCGACGCGGCGTCAAGAGCGTGCAGAGCCACCGGTGCGTGCGTCGTCGCAGCGTGCTGTCGCAACAACAAGAAGGTTCAGTATGTCGTCCCTCGAAGAGTGGATCAGATCACGGCAGGTCGAGGAGGTCGAGTGCCTCGTGCCGGACATGTCCGGCGTCGCGCGCGGCAAGATCCTGCCGTCCGAGAAATTTCTCAAAGGGGCGGCCGAGGACGGCCTGCGCCTGCCCGAATCCGTGTTCGTACAGAGCGTGACCGGCGACTGCATGCCGATCTCCGAGGTCGCCGACCCCTCCAATTCGGATGTCCGGCTGCGGCCCGACGAGAAAACGATTCGCCGCGTGCCCTGGTATGAGGAGCCGACGGCGCAGGTGATTTGCGATGCCCTTTATCCCGACGGCAAGCCGGTGGACATCGCGCCGCGCGACGTGCTCCGCCGGATCATCGCGCTCTATGAGAAAAAGGGCTGGCTGCCAATCGTGGCGCCGGAACTGGAATTCTACCTGGTCAAGGTCAACATCGACCCGGATTATCCGCTGGAACCCCCGATCGGCCGGTCGGGCCGGCAGGAGTCGGGGCGCCAGGCCTTCGGCATCGATGCGGCCAACGAATTCGATCCGATCATGGAGGAGATCTACGATTTCTGCGACGCGCAGGAGATCGACATCGACACGCTGGCGCACGAGGCGGGGGCCGCGCAGTTCGAGATCAACTTCAACCACGGCGACCCGATGGCGCTGGCCGACCAGGTGTTCCTGTTCAAGCGCACGGTGCGCCAGGCGGCGCTGCGGCACGACGTCTACGCCACCTTCATGGCCAAGCCGCACCAGAACGAGCCCGGCTCGGCGATGCATATCCACCAGTCGGTGGTTGACCGCGCTTCCGGCCAGAACCTGTTCGCAACGCGTGCCGGCAAGGATTCCAAACTGTTCCTCCATCATCTGGGCGGGCTGCAGCGCTACCTGCCGGCGGCGATGCCGCTGCTGGCGCCGAACGTCAACTCCTACCGCCGGCTGACGCCATACAGCGACGCGCCGATCAACGTGCACTGGGGGCACGACAACCGCACCGTCGGGCTGCGCGTGCCCCATTCCGACGGCGCCAACCGGCGGGTCGAGAACCGGATCGCAGGTGTCGACGCCAACCCGTATCTCGCGATCGCCGCGTCGCTGGCCTGCGGCTGGCTCGGCATGACCGAGCGTCTCGAGCCCAACAACCCGGTCGAGGGCAACGCCTACCGCTATGCCTTCAGCCTGCCGCGGCACCTGACGGACGCGCTCAGCCGGCTCAACCACGCGCGGGCGCTGAAAGACGCGCTCGGGGACCGGTTCGTCGCTGCGCTCAACGAAGTGAAAACGCTGGAATACAATGCCTACCAGCGCGTCATCAGCTCGTGGGAGCGCGAGAACCTGCTGCTGAATGTGTAGGAGCGCAACGGACTAAAGTCCGGCGGCGAGGGCGACCCAGAGCGACAGCAACAGGCCGCCGAGCAGCGTGTAGGCGCCGTTCCACCGCCAGCCGACATGTAGCGCGCTGACCCTGCCGAGTGCGCCGACCAACAGCGTCGTCGCCGTAAAGGGGGAACTCGCCCCGCTGAGCGCCCAGCCGGCGGTGATCGCCAGGATGAACGCGTTCGGCGAGATGCCGAGATCGCCGGCATGCGGCAGCAGCGGCGCCAGCAGCGAGACCGACAGGATCGGGTTCATGCCCAGCTGCCCGGTGAGCGGCACCACCCAGACCATCGCGACCAGCAGCGCCCAGGCCGGCACCGCCGCGAAATCGATTCCGGCACCCGCGGCCAGCGGGGCCAGCAGGCCGGCGCCGAGCGTGCCGATGAACCCGGCCATCACCAGCAGCACGATTTCCGAACGGTAGCCGGCGAGGTCGTTGACGACGTAACCGGCCGCGCGCCGGCCCGCGTGGAGCAGCGGCCCGCCCTGCTGTCCGCGCCATTGCAGCGCGATCCACGCGAGGCTGAGGGCCGGCACCAGCACCATCACCACGTAGACCGCGCGCAGGCCCGTTACCGCCTGCGCCGCGCCGACGCCGCCCATCAGCAGCGCCAGCAGCAGGAGCAGCGGGATCAGGTCGCCCCACGAGCCTTGCGGCGGCCGCCGCGGCGGGGGTGGCCTGGTCAGCCGCGGCTTGAACACCGTATCCATGCCCCAGCCCAGCGCGGCGAGGATCAGGCCGCTGACCAGGCACAGGCCGACCGCACCGGTCCAGCTCGAGCCCGGCACCAGCGACGTCGACACCGCCATCGAGAAGGTCAGCGGCGACCAGCACAGCGTCGCCACGAAGCCGCGCTGGACGGCCAGCAGCATGCGCCGCGTGCGGATCGCGCGGACCTCGTCGTTCGACTCGCGCCGCGCGCTGCTTTCGGCAAGGCTGCCGAGCAGGGAGATCGCGCCGTACAGCAGCACGAGGCCGAACAGCTGGCCGCCGAGGGTGAGCGTGAAGTAGCGCCGGCCCGGTGGCTGTTCGGCGAGGAAGCGGCCGCTGCGCTCGATCGTCGCCGAGCTGCCGGCGGCATTGCGCAAACAGCCGACCGCGATGAAGAAGGCGGCGACGAACGACGCCGAGGCCAGGGCCCGCCCGGTCAGTTCCGGCCAGTCGGGCCGGGTCAGCGCCGCGGCCGCGAACAGCGCCGCGCCGGTCGCGACGAACGCCTGGCGCGACCAGTGCACGCCCGGCGCGACCACCGCCACATAGAGCGCCACCGCGGCGCCGGCGGCCGGCGTGTACGGACCGCCGCCCACGGCCTCCCCCAGGAAGACCAGGATAGCGGTGACGACGAGGACGAGACCTGAAAGGAGATCGATCAAGGCAGTGGCGTCGTTCGGCATTGTTTTCGTACCGCTGGATACGACAATCCGCGGGCGCGCGGAACGGCGTATTACGCATGCCTCGGTCCCACCGGGCGGTGAGGCACCGGGCCGTCTGCCGCGCTCAACGAGGTCAAGACCTTGGAATACAACGCCTGCCAGCGCGTCATCAGCTCATGGGGGCGCGAGAACCTGCTGCTCAACGTCTAGGCACCCACCGGGTCCGATAGCCACCGGTTTGAAGTGCGGTAAATAAATCTGACGAGGCGTTAGTCGGCTCTCGCGGCGACGACGCTGGCATAGGCGATGAAGCCGTAGAATTCGCCGTCGCGGACACGGCGCCTGATCTCGGCTTTGAACGCGTCGGCCGTCCCCGCGTCGATCCGCTGCCACTGCACGAGGATGTCCGCGCCCCGGTCGACCAACGTCAGCAGGTAATCGGGCCGCGCCGGCTGAAGATACCCGTGACTGTCGAACCGCTCCGTCCGGAATCCGGCATCCCGGATCATACGGGGCAGGCGCCGCATCAGCCATCGGTCGTAGACCAGCGCATCCATCGCGGCCCGGGCGCACATCTCCAGCGGGTCGTGGTCGCCGACGGCCAGGGTCGCCGTCGCGTAGTCGCCGTCGAACACCGCCATGCGGCCACCCGACCGCAGCACCCGAAACGCCTCCTGGAGCGCCTCTTCCGGGCGCGGCACGTGGCACAGGCAGGTATGAAAGACGACGACATCGAATTCGCCGTCGGCAAACGGCATCGCCCGCGCGTCGCCTTCCATGAACCGGAGGTTCGGGGTTCCGGCGGCGAGCTCGGCCGCCTTCGCCAGAAAGAACGGCGACGGATCGAGACCGACGACCTCACCGATTCCCGGCCGGGCGGCCAGGGCCCGCCCTACCGGCCCGGTGCCGCATCCCGCCTCCAGCACCCGCGCGTCGTCCGGGAATTCGATCCACGATAGATAAGTGTCGCGCATCTCCGCCTGCCGCGGATCGGCGGCCCGGGTTTCCAGCGCATTGACGAGAATCGCGAGAGTTTCGCTCTCGGCTTCGGTGATATTGGCGTAGGGATCCGCCATCGTGCGTCCTCCCTTACTCGCTCAATCCCGAGGCCAGACTAGCACGTTTTTCCGATATCCCAATCCGCAGCCTTTACAGCCGCGTTCGACAAAATGTATCGAATCGAAAAATCGAACAAAATGATGGTGTGAACGGCTCGGGCAGGATATAGTTCCGTCCTGCACCAACTTCCCGACCGGCCGGCGCGGCCGGTCCGTTGCCATTTCTGGCGGAGATCCCATCCATGAGCGAAAATCCGCAAATCCGCGAGGTCCGGAACTACGACTCGCAGGCGCTGATCAAAGACGACCTTGCGCATCACCTGCACCCGTTCACCGACTACAAGCAGCTCGCCGCCGAGGGCGGCGGCCGGGTCATCACCCATGCCGACGGGGTCTATCTGTGGGACGGGGACGGCCACCGTTATCTCGACGGGATGGCCGGGCTATGGTGCGTGAACGTCGGCTACGGCCGGCGCGAGCTGGTCAGCGCGGCGGCCGAGCAGATGCTGGAGCTGCCGTTCTACAACACCTTCTTCAAGACCACGACGCCGCCGGCGGCGGAGCTGGCGACGCTGCTGTCGGACCTCACCCCCGCGCATTTCAACCATGTCTTTTTCGCCAATTCCGGGTCGGAGGCGAACGATACGATCCTGCGCATGGTTCGCCATTTCTGGCACCTGGAAGGCAAGTCGGAGCGGCGCGTCGTGATCAGCCGCCGCAACGCCTATCACGGCAGCACGACGGCGGCGTTGAGCCTTGGCGGCATGGACGCGATGCATCGCCAGGGCGGCATCATCCCGGACATCGTCCACGTCGACCAGCCCTACTGGTACGGCGAGGGCGGGGATTTGGACCCGGAGGCGTTCGGGCTGAAGGCGGCGCGCGCCATCGAGGAGAAGATCCTCGAGCTCGGTGCCGACAAGGTCGCCGCCTTCATCGGCGAGCCGATCCAGGGCGCGGGTGGCGTCATCATCCCGCCGCAAAGCTACTGGCCGGAGGTGCAGCGCATCTGCAGGAAATACGACATCCTGCTGATCTGCGACGAGGTGATCTGCGGCTTCGGGCGCACCGGAAACTGGTTCGGGTTCGAGACCTTCGGCATCGAATCGGCCGACTTCATCACCCTCGCCAAGGGCCTGTCGTCGGGCTATCTGCCGGTCTCCGCCGCGATGGTCGGCGACCGCGTCGCCCGGACTTTCATCGACAAGGGTGGCGAGTTCTTCCACGGTTTCACCTATTCCGGCCATCCGGCGGCGTGCGCGGTGGCGCTGAAGAACATCGAGATCATCCGCCGCGAGGGGCTGGTGGAGCGCGTGCGCGACGAGACCGGGCCGCACCTCGCGAAGGCGCTGAAGACGCTGGAGGACCACCCGCTGGTCGGCGAGACCCGCTCGATGGGCCTGATCGGTGCGATCGAGCTGGTCGAGGACAAGGCGATGCGCAAGCATTTCGAGGAGCCGGGCAAGGTCGGCACGATCTGCCGCGACCACTGCATCAACAGCGGCCTGATCATGCGCGCGGTGCGCGACATCATGGTGACGTCGCCGCCGCTGATCATCACCACGCAGCAGATCGACGAGATGATCGTGCTCGCCCGCAGGGCGATCGACGCAACGGCACGGGATATCGGTGTGATGTAGCCGCGCCGCCGGCGCGCTGTTGCACGAACCGTGATCTCCACGTACGGTCCCGGCGGAAGATCAGAGCAGGGAGAGTCCCATGGCAATGGTTCACGTCGTGGCGGTGATCACCGCCAAGCCGGGGATGCGCGGCAAGGTGCTGGAGGCGTTCCAGGCCAACGTGCCGGCAGTGCGCGCCGAGGCCGGCTGCATCGAGTACGAGGCGACGATCGATGCCGACGGGGCCGGCGCCGTCCAGACGAAGCTCGGCGACGATACCGTCGTCGTCGTCGAGAAATGGGAGAGCCTGGACGCGCTCAAGGCGCACGCCGCGGCGCCGCACATGGCGGCCTACGCCGCCAAGGTCAAGGACATGCTCGCCGGCCGGGTGATCCACGTGCTGACGCCGGCGTGAGCGGGTCGATGCCGGACGCCTTTGGTCCGTTGGCGCCAGGCTCGGCCGGTCGGCGGGGACAGCGCGTGATCGGTTTCGTTCCGACGGCGGTTTAGGAGAGGACTTTTGGCGGCCCTGCGTCCCCATGGCGGCATTCGGATGGCGGCGGTATTCGTGCTGGGGCGGTCGAGTTCGTCGGCCTGTTCGGTTATCTCGGTGGCTTTTTCGACCGGGCGCCGGGCGGCGACCTCAAATGGCATGAGTTCCGCTGGGATGCGGCGACGATCGCCTACACCGTGGCCATGTGGCTCTGTTGGGGCGTCGCGATGGCGATGATCGTCCCGTCCAGGGAGAGCCGGGAGGCGAAGCTCGGCGGGGCCGTCCTGATCAGCCTGCCGGTGGGCATATTCCTTTTGCTGGCCTTCGAATTCGTCCAGCTGGGCCCGCGATAGCCGACCACGACAACGCTTGAACCCGCATTCAGACGGTCTTCCTGGCGGCCTGCTCGCATGATCCGGAACCGTCCCGGCGCCGCTCTCCGCCTCAGTCCCCCGCCGCCCACACCACCTGGGCGATCGGCGGCAGGTGGGTGCTGACCGGCGTCCACGTCGTGCCGCCGTCGGTGCCGACCCAGAGATTGCCGGTCGTCGAGCCCATGGCGAGGCGCTCGCCGGTCGCGTCGACGGCGAGCCCGTGGCGGTAGACGAGGTCGAAGGACGGTCCCTGCGGCAGGCCGTCGGCGAACACCTCGAAGCTCTTTGCGCCGTCGCGGGTGCGGCTGACGACGAGGCGCCGGTCGACCGGCACCCGGCACTCGTCCTTGACCGCCGGCACGAACCAGGCGGTCTCCGGGTCGCGCGGGTGGACGGCGACGGCGAAGCCGAAGGCGGACGGGCGCGCCGTTTGGATCTCGGTGAAATTGACCCCGCCATCCTCGGTGCGGAAGATGCCGTTGTGGTGCTGGCACCAGATCATGTCCGGCGCCGACGGGGATTGTGCGAGGCGGTGCACGTCCTGGAAGACGCGCGTCTCGGTCATGTCGGGGGGCATGTACTCGTTGCGCAGGCCGGCGCCGCCGAGCTGCCAGCTCTCGCCCGCATCCGCGCTCAGCCACACGCCGCCGCACGAGACGGCGAGGGTCAGCCGCCGGCTGTCCCGCGGGTCGACGCAGACCGAGTGGATGCCGGGCTCGTCGTAGCCGCCGCCGAACCATTGCGCGCGCTCCGGCACGTTCCACAGGCTCTCCACCAGCGTCCAGCTCTCGCCGCGGTCGGTGGAGCGGAACAGCCCGCCGGGGATGGTGCCGGCCCACAGCCAGCCCGGCTGGTCGGCGCCGCCGGCCGCGAGCGTCCAGATCATCGACACGCTCGGCCTTTCCTTGGCGCCGTTGCCGTCGCCCGAGCCGCCCTGCTCCGGCGGAAAGGCCGGCGCCGGCAGCTCG
>CAYFYY010000074.1:0-2352 GCA_964347475.1 uncultured Flavobacteriales bacterium | reverse complement strand
TCCCGCCCGAAGTCTGCGGAGTACGCCGCGCCCGGCGCCCCGTCTCTGTCAAGATCCTAGCACGCCACCGCGCGCGGCGGTATCAGGGCGAACATCACGATTTGCCGATCCCGCCATGCCGCGCATCCAGCAGCTCCGCGAGCCGCGCCAGCGTCTGCTCCGCGCCCTCGACGGCACCCCTCTCGGACACGAAAGCGTGCATCTCGGTCGACGGGAAGACCAGTCGCAGGGTGACCCGCGTGTCGTCGCCCACCTCCTCGAAGGTCACGGTGACGCGGAACTGCAAGGGGTCAGCGCCGTGCGTGCCGCTGTGGTCGTACACCAGACGCGCGGGCCGGACGACTTCCACGAACACGACCTTGTTGCCGTAATCCGTACCGTCCGGACCGTGCATGACGAACCGCCACTCGCCGCCCGGCCGCAAGTCGAACGCGCTGGTCGTGGTCGAAAACCCGTAGGGACCCCACCATTCGGAGATATGCTCCGGGTCGGTCCAGGCATCGAAGACCAGTTCGCGTGGCGCATCATAGACCCGGCTTGCGACTATCGACCGGGCTTGCTCGTCAGTGTTGGGGTCGTACCTCGCGTCCATCTCTTATCCTCCATTTCTTGCCAAGTCTGCGGCAGTCCATAATGACCTCAACTGCGGCGGCGGGGTTTCCGCCCGTCCGCCTGTAGCCACTCCAGGTAGTCGCCCAGCCGGTCGAGCCGCTCGTCCCACAGGCGGCGATAGCGCATGAGCCATTCGTCGACCTCCTGCAGCGGCGCGGTCTCCAGTCGGCAGGGTCGCCATTGCGCATCGCGCCCGCGGACGATCAGTCCGGCGCGTTCCAGCACCTTCAGATGCCGCGAGACGGCAGGAAGGCTGATCTCGAAGGGCTCGGCCAGCTCGGTGACCGATGCCTCACCCGACGTGAGGCGGGCGAGGATCGCTCGCCGGGTCGGGTCGGCGAGGGCCGAAAGGGTGGTGCTCAGCTGGTCGGTCGCCATGCCTGTATTTAACCAATCTTTTAATTAACGAAAATGTTAAATACAGGCCATGGAACCCCTTGTCAAGCTTTCGATCGTGACAACAATCTGGCAAAGCTGACGCCGCAGGGTCGTTGTGGCCGGATTACACGCGCCGCAGCACCGCAACGCTTTCTACATGGGCGGCGTACTTGAACTGGTCGACCGGGGTGACGCGCTCGATGCGGTAGCCACCGGCGACCAGGATCGCCGCGTCGCGGGCGAGGCTCGCCGGATCGCAGGACACCGCGACGACGACCGGCACCTTCGATTGTGCCAGCGCCGCCGCCTGTGGCTCGGCGCCGGCGCGCGGCGGGTCGAACACGACGGCATCGAAGCGGTCGAGCTCGGCGGCCGGCAGCGGGTCGCGGAACAGATCGCGGCGCGCGGTCTGCACCGGCTTCAGCCCTGCGGTTTCGTGTGCCGCCCGGCCGAGCGCCGCGAGCGCCCGCTCGTCGCTGTCGAAGGCGCAGCACGTGGCGCTCTGGGCGAGCCTGAGCGCGAACGGCCCAGTGCCGCAGAACAGGTCGGCGACGCGCGCCGCCGCGCCGACGCCGTCGAGTACCAGCCGCGCCAGCGCCGCCTCGCCTGCCGCGGTCGCCTGCAGGAATCCGCCCGGCGGCAGGGCAACGGTCGCCGGCCCGATGCGAATCGTCGGCGGGCGCCGTTCCACCACCAGCTCCCGGTTGACGGTCAGCCGCGCGAGGTTGCAGACCGCTGCCGCATCGCTCAGCGCCAACTGACTCGCGCCATGGACCGCGATGGCGCCGCGCACGTCGCAGTCGTGGCCGACGTCGGTCGCCGTCAGCAGCACGTCGAGGGCCTTGACGCGTCCGTCGACGGGCGCCGCGAGGGCACGGGCGATGGCGGCGGCGTCGCGCAACGCCGGCACCAGGATCGGACAGCGGTCGAGATCCAGCAGGCGATGACTGCGCGCCTCCATGAAGCCGGCCAGAACGCGGCCGCCGGCGAAGCGGACGTGCAGCGTCGCCCGGCGGCGCCCGTCGCCATGGGCGTCGATCAGGGGGTCGACCGGCGCATCGATCCGGCGGTGCCGCAACGCCGTTTCGACCAGCCCGCGCTTCCAGGCCTTGTAGCCATCATCCCGCCAGTGCTGCACGGCGCACCCGCCGCAGCGTCCGAAATGGGGGCAGAACGGGACGACGCGCTCGGCCGCCGGCGCAACGATCTCCAGCGCCCGGCCACGGTTGCCATCGAGTTGCGCCCGCACCGTCTCGCCGGGCAGGGTAAAGGGCACGTAAACCGGCCCGTCCGCCGTCTCGGCGATGCCGTCGCCATGCCGCCCGACGGCGGCGATGCGCAGTGTCGATTCCGCGACCATGA
>CAYFYY010000073.1:0-21620 GCA_964347475.1 uncultured Flavobacteriales bacterium | reverse complement strand
CGCGACATCCTCGGCGCGGTGCGGCGCGGCATCGACATGTTCGACTGCGTGATGCCGACCCGCTCCGGCCGCACCGGCCAGGGCTTCACCCGGCACGGGATCCTCAACATCCGCAACGCGCGCCACGCCCACGACGCGCGCCCGCTGGACGAGGCCTGCGACTGCCCGGCCTGCCGAAAGCACAGCCGCGGCTACCTGCACCACCTGTTCCGGGCCAACGAGATGCTCGGCCCGATGCTGCTGACCTGGCACAATCTGCGCTATTATCAGGATCTGTTGGCGGGGTTGCGCGCGGCGATCGAGGCGGGGACCCTCGCCGAACATGTCGCGGCCCTTGAAACCGCCATGGCGGAGGCCGATATACCGCCCACGCCGGACCCGCTTGCCGGCGGGTAACGGCGGAGGCGCGATGGTCGAAAACGCAAGAAGCACGGCGGCGCTGAAGACCATGGAACGGGACGTCGCGCCGGCGGTTCTGGACACCCTCAAGAAAATCTCAAAGAAGAACAAGAAACTCAGGAATCTGCAGGACAAGGGCCTCGCGTACCCGCGGCGCTGCGTTGACGCCGGCACGCAGGAAGAGCGCAGATATGAAAGACACCGCCGCAAACTCGTCGGTCTGCTGGGAGCAATCCACCTTAACGGCCGGCGTGTCGATCAGTTGGCGGCACAGCTTTACGACTTCGATCGGCGGTCGGCACTGGGGGATATCACCGCGGTGGCCGCGGAGTCGCGAACGCTGCCCGACGAAATTCGGCGCGTCGCATTTTCCGTCAGGGAAGGCGAGTCGGAGGCCGATCGTGCGATAGACGATTTCATGAGCTATTCGACGACGCTGGACCGCAGTTGGAATTACTACCGTATCGGCGACGACTGCCTGGACACGGTCGAGGTCGGCAAGGCTGCGCTGCGGGATGTAATCGACGAATTCCAGTATTGGCGTGGCCCTAGGGCGGCGGCATTCGCAACGCGTCAGGTATACATGGCGGTGGCGCACTGTCTCACCGATGCCTTGTTGCTTGCGGATGTCCCGCGCGGCGCGAAGCTCCGCGATGAACGGGCGCTCCGCAGATTTCCCGGTCTCGGAACGAGCGCTGTGCTTCCGCACACTGGAACTCGCTTCCGTATCAAATGCATTCAGGCCAAGGCTCTGCGAATGCTCGGGTACCGCGCGTGCGTCAAGGCGAAACGGGCGCATTTTGCCAATGGCGGCTTCGCAGAGGAGATCGTGGCGGGGCGGATGAAAATGCGCATAGCGCTTTGCGAGAGTCCCCTGACATGGGATGCTGTCACGTGCTGGCACGGTTGCCTGATGCGTGGAACCATGCGGCTGGCCGATATCATCGACTTGCGCGCGACCCGCGACGCGAACCGGCACGGTCTCGGCGCGAGCAGCGGAGACAACCGATGACTGACGAGAAATACACGGGCCTGACCCAGCTGGGCGGCAAGGCGGAGCTGCCGGCCTCGCCCGACGAGGCGGTGCTGGAGCGGGTGCCGAACCCGCAAGCCGGGACGCGGTACCTGGTGCGCTTCACGGCGCCGGAGTTCACCGCGCTGTGCCCGATCACCGGCCAGCCGGACTTCGCGCATCTCGTGATCGACTACGTGCCCGGCGACTGGCTGGTCGAGAGCAAGTCGCTGAAGCTCTATCTCGGCTCGTTCCGCAATCACGGCGCCTTCCACGAGGACTGCACGGTGGCCATCGCCAAACGCCTTCAGGAGACTCTCTCGCCCGAATGGATCCGCGTCGGCGGCTACTGGTATCCGCGCGGCGGCATGCCAATCGACGTGTTCTGGCAGTCGGGCCCGCCGCCGGACGGCGTGTGGATCCCGGATCAGGGGGTGGCCCCCTATCGCGGCCGCGGCTGACAGGGCCGATCCGCGGCCGGCGATCCGCACCCGGGCGCTTGCCGCCGGCTTCGATGCGGTCGGCTTCGCGCCAGCGGCGCTGGGCGCGGACATCGCTGACGACCTCCGCGAATTCCTGGCCAACGGCTATCACGGCGACATGGGCTGGATGGCGGACCGGGCCGAGCGCCGCGCCGGGCCGACGGCGCTGTGGCCCGAGGCGAAAAGTGTCATTGCACTGGGTGTCTCATACGCGCCCGGCGACGATCCGCTGGCGCTGGCCGGCCGCAAGGAGCGCGGCATCATCTCCGTCTACGCGCGCAACGGCGACTATCACGACGTCGTCAAGAAACGGCTGAAACGTCTTGGACGGTGGATCGGCGAGAGCTTCGGCTGCGCCATCAAGGTCTTCGTCGACACCGCCCCGGTGATGGAGAAGCCGCTGGCGGAGCGTGCCGGCATCGGCTGGCAGGGCAAGCACACCAACCTCGTCTCTCGCGTGCACGGCTCGTGGCTGTTCCTCGCCGAGATCTACACGACGCTGGAGATTCCACCCGACGCGGCGGAGGAGGACCATTGCGGCTCCTGTCATGCCTGCCTCGACGTCTGCCCGACCGGCGCCTTCCCCGCCCCTTACCGGATCGATGCGCGGCGCTGCATCTCGTACCTGACGATCGAGCACAAGGGTCCGATCCCCGAGGCGCTGCGGCCGCTGATCGGCAACCGCATCTACGGCTGCGACGACTGCCTCGCCGTCTGCCCGTGGAACAAGTTCGCACGCGCAACCGCCGAGCCCGCCTTCCTGCCGCGCGCCGAGCTGTCGGCGCCGCGTCTCGCCGACCTCGCGCGGCTGGACGACGCCGCCTTCCGCGCCCTGTTCGCCGGCACCGCGATCAAGCGCACCGGCCGCAACCGCTTCGTCCGCAACGTGCTCATCGCCCTCGGCAACAGCGGCGATCCCGCGCAGCTCCCGGCCGCCGAGGCGTTGTGCAATGACCCCGATCCAGTGGTAAGCGACGCCGCCCTATGGGCGGTGGCACGGTTGCAGACTCGCCGCGGGTAACCATATGGTGGTGCCATGGTTGCCATCCGCCCAGCCACTCCGCCCCAGCGTAGCACGGAATCCGGCGAGCCCCGGCATGTGGGCGTGGAGATCGAATTCGCCAATGTCGCGGGCGCGCCGGCGTCGGACCTGGTCGCGCGCTGTTTCGGCGGCGAGGTGGAACAGGTCGATGTCCACCGGTTCCGGATCGTCGGCACGCGGTGGGGCGACTTTGCCGTCGAGCTGGACACCCACTACTTGCGGCGCGACGACGATCAGGCCGAGCCCAAGCCCGTGGGCGACCGGGTTCGCGAACTCCTCGGCGACGGGGCGGCCCTCGTCGTTCCGTATGAGGTTGTTTGTCCGCCGCTGCCCTGGAATCGGCTCGATGCGCTGTCACCGCTGTTTCAGGGCTTGCGCAGCCTCGGTGCCGAGGGGACCGAAGACAGCCCGATCTACGGGTTCGGGCTGCATCTCAATGTGGAGGTCGCAGCGCAGACCATTGCGCACATCCTGCCACAGTTTCGCGCCTATCTCCTGATGTCGGACTGGCTGCGCGGGCATATCGACGTGGATATGACGCGCCGGCTGCTGCCCCACGCAAACCGGTTCCCGGAGGATTACGTGCGAACGGTCATGGCGCCGGACTACCGGCCCGACCTGACCGCATTCATCGAGGATTACGCGGCCGCCAATCCGAGCCGGAATCGCGAGCTGGACCTCTATCCCCTGCTCCGGCACCTCGCCCCGGAGACGGTCGACAGGCTGGTCGACGATCCCCTGATCAAAGCGCGGCCGGCATGGCATTTCCGGTTGCCGAACGCGTCGGTCTCGGATCCCGACTGGGACGCCATCGTCGAGTGGAACCGCTGGGTCGAGGTGGAGCGGATGGCGGCCGACACACCGCGCCTCGAGGCCATGGCCGAGGCCTATCGGAACTGGGCTGAACAGCCACTGCACGAGCGCTGGTTCGACGTGATCCAGGAGATTGTCCAGCGATGAGCGCACGCAGACCGGTCATCGGCGTTACGACTTCGGACAACAAGAGTCGCATCGCCTGGCTGTTTGACTGGCTGGCGGTATGGCGCGCCGGCGGCCGCCCAATGCGCCTGACTCCGACGCAGCCGACGGATCCGCGGCTGCTGGACGGTCTGGTCATCGGCGGTGGCGACGACATCGAGGCGCATCTCTACGGCGGCCAGATTTCGCTCGACGTGCGCGTCGATCCGGCGCGCGACCGCCTCGAGCTGCAGCTTCTGGAGTCCGCCCTGCCGGATCATAAGCCGGTCCTCGGGATATGCCGTGGCGCGCAGATGATCAATGTCTCGTTGGGGGGATCCCTGCACGGGGATATCCATGCCGCCTATCCCGGCGCCCGCCGTCGGCGCACGATCCTGCCGCGGATGACCGTCGAAATCGAACCGGAGAGCCGGCTGCGCGGAATCCTCAGACTCGCGCGCTGCCGGGTCAACAGCCTGCATCACCAGTCGGTCGACCGGCTCGGCCGGGGCCTGCGGGCCGTGGCGCACGAAACGGCCGGAATCGTTCAGGGCGTCGAGGCCTCCGATCACCGCTTCCTGCTGGGCGTGCAATGGCATCCGGAATTCCTAGTGTTCAGCCGGCCGCAGCAGCGACTGTTCCGTGCTCTGGTCGAGGCATGCCGGGCGGCTCGGTAGCGGCGAGGAATAGTAGGGCAGAGGCCCCTTGGTGGCTGCAGCGGCCCATCCTGCCTGGCAGTACTGCAAGCCGCCGGGTGAACGTTGCGTTTGTGTCCGTTTCGGACGCATGGGGGATGCGCCGGGTTGCCCCGCGCGGGCGGAGCAAGACGCGGGGGCGACGTTAGTAATCAAAGGATAACCAAGGGCGGTAATGAAATTTTCCTTGCCAATTTTGAAAAGAACACGCATTTTTTTCCCCGTCGTTACTGTGGGTTCCGCCTCAACGCATCTGCGCCAGGGCTGCAGTTTTCTCCCATCGGTAATTAGATTTCGACTTCCCCGCAGACCGATGCGGGACAACGCCAGACCAAGGAGGAATTGCATGGCCACTGGCACCGTCAAATGGTTCAACCCGACGAAGGGGTATGGCTTTATCGAGCCCGATGAGGGCGGCAAGGACGTCTTCGTCCATATTTCCGCGGTCGAGCGGGCTGGAATGGACGGCCTCACCGAAGGGCAGAAAGTGTCCTACGATTTGGAGGAAGGGCGCAACGGCAAGATGGCGGCGGGCAATCTTCAGGCCGTCTGACGCAGGATTTCCATTCCGGGGCGGTTGCAGCGACCGCCCAGTATTGCTGACATGACCCGGCGCAGAAACGGCGCGGCGCTTGCCGCTGCCGTGTCTCGCCGTGTCCGGTCCAACAAACGAAAGGCAATTCATGGCTAAGGAAGACCTCATCGAAGCCGAGGGCGTCGTGACGGAGGTGCTGCCGAACGCGCGGTTCCGCGTGACGTTGGACAACGGCCATGAGGTGCTGGCCTACTCGTCCGGCCGCATGAAGAAATTCCGCATCCGCATCCTTGCCGGCGACCGGGTCACGGTGGAGATGACGCCCTATGATCTGACCAAGGCGCGCATCAACTACCGCCACAAGACGGAGCCGGCGACGCCGGGCCCCGGCGCCACCAGCCGCCCGCCGCCGCGCCGCCGCCGCCGCTGAGCGCGGCGCCGCGACGTCGGTGGGACACGTTCCTGCGGCGCAAAACTGCAGGGTCTGAACGTGCCGCGCCTGCCCGAACTCTTCGTCGACGCCGACGCCTGCCCGGTCAAGGACGAGGTGCTGCGCGTCGCCGCGCGCCATTCGCTGACGGTCCACATGGTCGGCAACAGCTTGATGCGCAGGGCCGCGGGGCCGAACGTCAACTGCGTGGTCGTACCGCCGGCCCCCGATGCGGCCGACGACTGGATCGCGGACCGCATCGGCGCCGGCGACATCGCCGTGACCGCCGACATCCCCCTTGCCGCGCGCTGCCTGGAGAAGGGCGCGGCGGCGCTGGGTCCCACGGGCAAGCCGTTCACGCCGGATAATATCGGTATGGCGCTGTCGATGCGGGCGCTGAAGTCGGAGCTGCGCGAGAGCGGCGCGATCCGCGACGGCGGCCCGGCCTTCGCGCGGCAGGACCGCTCGCGCTTCCTGCAGGCGCTGGAACAGGCCGTGCAGAAGGCGAAGCGTCACGGCTAGGACACGCGGCCGGTCGGCTACTCGCCGCGCGTTGCCGCCGGATCGAAGATGCGGCGCCACAGCCAGTCGAGCCCCGACCAGTCGCGGTGGTAGCGGCGCTGCACCGGCACGACGGGGCTGAGAATCTCACTGTTGCGGCGGGCGATCTCGAAGGTCAGGAAATAGTCCGGCTCCACGCCCATGCGCAGATCACGGGCGTAGACCGCGTCGTCCTCCTCGAAAACCGTATAGAATCCGCGGCTGAACCAGGCGATCTTGTCCAGCGCCGTGCGGTCGGCCAGCCGCGCCGCGAGGGCGACATCGCGGGGATGCCGGTGCACCGGCGCGACCGCCTCGCCGTCGAGCAGCGAGACATAGACGTTGGCGTACTCATCGCCGTCGATGGCGAGCCCCCGCCACAGCAGCGAGTTGAACGGCATCGGGATCACGGTGAGCCGCTCGTATCGCATCTCCTCGGCAGCCAGCGCGGCGAGCACCTTTGTCTCGGCGAGCTCGCGGGCCATCATCGTCCAGCCCAGATAGGCGGTGCTGAGGATCAGCGCCGCCGAGGCGGTGCGCCGCACGCCGCGGCCCAGCGGCGCCGCGTGGCTCGGCGCCCGCGCGAACATCGAGACCAGGAAGGCGAGCAGCAGCGGCAGCGTGTAAAGCGGGTCGATGATGAAGATGCTCGACCAGCTGATCGGCTCTGTGAACACCGGCCACAGCAGCTTGGTGCCGTAGGTGGTGAAGCCGTCGAGCAGCGCGTGGGTCGAGAACGCCGCGAAGACGAGGCCGTAGGCGAGCCAGCGCTCGTCGCGCAGGCGCCGGTCGACGAAACGCAGCGCCTCGCCGAAGATGGGGGTCGCCAGCGCGTGCATGACGATGGAATGGGTTGGCCCGCGGTGGTCGACGAAGACGTCGAGACGCGTTTCCGAGGGGAGCAGGAAGTCCGCGTCCGGCAGCTCGGCCAGCACGCCGCCGATGAGGGCGCCCTTGCGCGCCCCCACTTTGCGGCCGATCGTCACCGTGCCGATCGCCGCGCCCAGCACCACCTGCGTTACCGGATCCATCGCTCTGCGCGCTCCTGCCGCGCCCGATAACAGGTGGCGGCGCGGAAGTCCCGAGTCAATCCCGCGGCGGGGCCTCCACCGGTCCCTTGAGCTCGATGCGGTTGCCTTCCGGGTCGTCGAGATAGATCGAGGATCCCATCCCTTCGGCGCCGTCGCGCTGTTTGACCGGCCCCGCCGCGATGCCGAACCTCGCAAGATGCGCGTTAATCGCCTCGGGCTCGAACGGCTCGATGCGCAGGCAGAAATGGTCGAGGTTGCGGCCCTGCCGGCCCGGCGCGGCGCCGCCCTCGCGGCCGAGCTCGCCGTCCACCGGCACGATGTCGATGAGCTGCGCTCCGGCGCGCAGCTGGATCAGGCCGATGTCGTCCCGGCGGCGCTCGACCGTGCAGCCCAGCGCCTCGCAGTAGAACCGCGTCATCGCGTCGCCGTCGCGCACGCGCAGCACAATATGGTCAATGTTCCTGATGCGCCACATGGCGAGCGTCTCCGTCCTGCCCTGTCGAGGCCTCTGCCAACCGCGGGAATTTTCCTCACACTTCGAGACGGCTGCTGCCGCAGCCTCCTCAGCACGAGGAAATTCCCGAGTATCCTTACCCTGAGGAGCCGCGAAGCGGCGTCTCGAAGGGTCCCTGCCCACTTTCGCAGAGGTCTCCCCTATGGGATATACGCCTTCCGGCCCACTCGACCACCCCACGGCCGCCGAACTTACCCCGGCCAGCTTTCGACCCGGTTCTCGAGCACGCCGATATGCTCGATCTCCATGCGCACGACGTCGCCGGGTTTCAGGTACACCGGCGGGTCGAAGCCGATGCCGACGCCGGCGGGGGTGCCGGTGGCGATGACGTCGCCGGGAATGAGCGTGATGCCGGCGGCGATCGTCGCGATGATCGTCGGGACGTCGAAGATCAGGAGCTTGGTGTTCGAATCCTGGCGCAGCTCGCCGTTGATCCAGGTGCGCACGAAGGCGTCGGAAAGATCGAACTGGTCGGCGGTGACCGCGCACGGGCCCATCGGGCAGAACGTGTCCTGCGACTTGCCGATCAGCCACTGGCTGTGAAGGCCCTGCAAATCGCGCGCCGTGGCGTCGTTGATCACCGTATAGCCCCAGACGTGGTCGAGCGCGTTCTCCTTGGTGATCCCGCGCCCGCCCCTGCCGATGATGACGCCGAGCTCGACCTCGTAGTCGAGCGCCGCGCTGACCGCCGCGTCCATGAGGATCGGATCGCCGTCGGCGCACACGCTCTCGGGCACCTTGGAGAAGACGATCGGCGCCTTCGGGATGGTCCCGGCGGCGGCGCTGGAATCGAAGCCGGACTTGGAGAACTCGTGGGCGTGGTCGTAGTAGTTCTTGCCGACGCAGAAGACGTTGCGGCGCGGCCGCGGCAGTGGCGCGCGCAGGCGCACGTCGCCCAGCGGGACCGGCTCGCCGGTCTCGAAAAGCGCCTCGCCGGCAACGCTTCGCTCGACCAGGACCTGCACGCCCCCGGCCGCGTCCTCGGCGGACAGCGCGAACGGCGCCACTGTCGTTCCATCCCCATCCAGCACCCCGACTCCGGGGGCGCCGTCCTTCTCATAGGCAACGATCTTCATGCGTCGTTCTTTCCAGGTTCCTTGTTTGTAGTACCATATCGGCCGCCGGCAGCGGTCGCGGCGGACCGCTCCCCGCCCGCGGCCCGTTCCTTATAACGGGATCGCGCGCCGGTGCAACGGGGCTTGGGCTTGCGGCGCAATGAGTGCGATACTCGCAATCGCGGCCCGCGACTCCGGCTTGCCGGCCGCAAGCGCATGACCGGCACGGGTTTCCGGCCATGACCGATGCAACGAGGAGGAAGCCGACATGGCAAGACCGGCACTGGCGATCACCATCGGGCTCCTGGCGGCCGTGGTGCACCTGTACGGCGCCGGGCCGGCGGCTGCGCAGACGCCGCCGTCGGAGGCCGACATCGCCGGCTATAGCGGGCTGCACGCGGCGGCGCATCGCGGGGACGTGGCGGAGATCCGCCGGCTCATCGCCGCGGGTGCGGATGTGGAGGCGCGCGACCGCGCCGAACGCACGCCGCTGCATGTCGCCGCCTTCGCATCGCAAGACGAGGCGGCGCGCGCGCTCGCCGCGGCGGGGGCGAACCTCGATGCGCTCGAACATCAGGCCTATGACATCGTCACCATCGCCGCCGTCGCCAACGACGACGCGATGGTCGACCTCGCCCTGTCGCTGGGCGCCCGTGCGGGCAACGTCACCAGCCCCTATGACGGCACGGCGCTGATCGCGGCCGCGCATCTCGGGCATCACCGCATCGTCGCCCGCCTGATCGCGGGCGGCGCGCCGGTCGACCACGTCAACAATCTCGGCTGGACGGCTCTCATCGAGGCGGTGATCCTCGGCGACGGCGGCCCCGACCATGTCGCGACGGTCAGGGCACTGCTCGCGGGCGGCGCCGATGCATCGATCGCCGACCCGCAGGGCAGGACGCCGCTCGACCATGCAACGGCCCGCGGTTATGCGGAGATGACCCGGCTGCTCGCGGCCGCGCGTTGAGGCGCTGTCGCGCTGGCGGCACCGGGCGGCCATCCGGCCAGCCCTCCCTGTTTCACACCGTCCCTCTGAAACCCGCAGAAAACCCTAACGCATGGGCTCGTTCCACGGGAAATTGGCGGCGGTGCGGGCGCGGACCGCCCGCCGCCGCCGCCGCCGCACCGGATATCGGGCGTTGCCCGTGATCGGCGTGGGCCACGGGACGGCGGGTCGAGCGGGCCGGATCGCGCGTCCCGTCGGCGCGCCGCATCCGACCCCTGCCGCAACACCCCGTCACGGGTGGCCGGGACCGCTAACACAATGGCATTCCGGCGTAATTTATGGTATCAGGTTCATTAACAGGCTGGCGTTAAGGACCGGCAGAGAGACAGGGACGTAGTGTTATCTGCGACGCTTCGCGGGTCACGGTAAGCGTTGTCTTATGCCGGGGATGTCTTTGAGCGCCGAAGCCGATGCATTGGAACGGGCGCCGGAGGCATCGTCCATGATGGACGCATTACGGACAGGGGTGCCGGGACCGGACCGCCGTGGAGCCGGGACCCGGAGAGATAGCCGTACCGGCCTCGGCGCGTGTGGTTTCGCGTGCGGGGTGCGGCCGTGAGCGTGGTCCTGCAAGTCAGGGATGATCACCAATTGCTCGACGCGGCCAACAAGTCGCGCACGCTGAAGTCCGGCCGGCTGACCATCGGGCGCGGGCCGGAAAACGACTGGATCCTGCCGGATCCCGAGCGCGTCATCTCCAAGCAGCACTGTGTGATCGAGGCGGATAACGGTGTTTACGAGCTCACCGACACGAGCTCCAACGGCGTGTTCGTGAATGCGTCCGACACGCCCGTCGGGCGCGGCAAGGCGGTCGTCCTCAAGGATGGCGACCACTTGCGGATCAGCCATTTTCGCATCGACGTGAGCCTGAGCGACGCACAAGCGGCGCCCGGCGTGTCCGAGTCGTCGGGTTTCGCGCCCGACGCAGCGGACGATCCGTTCGGCCAGGCGGGTTTCGCCGAAATGGAAGGCAAGCAGGCCTTCGAGGGAATCCTCGGCGATGCGGCGGAACCGGCCCCGTCGCCGCCGGCTGGCAAAGGCGAGATCGACTGGCTGGACGAGTCGGCCGGCGATGCCTCCCGATCGCCTGTGGCAGAGGGTGGTGGCGGACAGGGGTTGGGGGTCGACAGCGGCCCGTCCGGCCAGGACTATTTCCGCGCCCCCGAGGCGATCCCGGAAGAGCCGGCGAGCTCGGTGATCCCGGACGACTGGGACAAGGACTGGGCGGACCCACCGGCGTCCAGCGGCGATGCGGCTGCGCCGGTGCTGCCGGAGGCGGCGAGTCCTGCTGCAACCGAAGTCGTGTCGCCGGCGGCGCCCGCGCCGACCCCGCCTGTGGCTGAACCGCCGGCGGTACCCGCGGATACCGCAGCACGGCCTCGGACAACCGCGGAGCAAGTTGGTTCAGCCGACGTCGCCGCGCGGACCATGGTCGAAGCATTCCTCAAGGGAGCCGCGCTCGGCGGCGTGAAGATCCCCGATGACAAGGCGGACGAGACGATGCGGCTGGTCGGCGCGCTCTACCGGGAATTCATCAGCGGCCTGCGGGAGATTCTAGCGGCACGCAGCACGATCAAGAGCGAGTTCCGGCTGACCCAGACCACGATTCAGCCGGTCGAGAACAACCCGCTGAAGTTCTCGCTGAGCGACGACGATGCGATGACGGCGCTGCTGACCAAGACGGGGCAGGGATATCTGCCGCCGGCGCGGGCAGTCCACGAAGCGTTCGGCGACGTCAAGGCCCACCAGGTCGCGGTGATGGTCGGCATGCAGGCGGCGTTGACGGGGCTCCTCGCGCGGTTCAATCCGCACGCCCTGGAAGAGCGGATCAATCAGGAAAGCAGCGCGGTGGGCGGATTGCTGAGAAACAAGAAATCCCGCTACTGGGACGAGTTTGCCAAGCTTTATGCGACCATTGCCGCCGAAGCCGAGGACGATTTCCAGAGCGTCTTCGGCCGCGAATTCGGCAAGGCATACGAATCGCAGGTGCGCAAGCAGACGCGGCACGGCTGAGAGGGACAGCGTCTGCGCGCGAGACGTCCGTCGACAGGGAGAGGACGCGATGACACGTATGATCAGACGGGTGTTACAGACGGCGACGGGCCTTGCATTGGCCGTGTCGCTTGTCGGCTGCATGATGGGCTTCCCGACCAGGATCGAGGCCAACATCGCGGCCGCCCAGGATCTCAATCCGGACTATCAGGGCCGGGCCTCGCCGCTCGTGGTGCGGATCTACCATCTGAAATCAGATCTCGCCTTCAACAACGCATCGTTCTTCGCCTTGTACGACAACGATACGGGCGAGCTGGGAACCGACCTGCTGGGCAAGGAGGAGCTCGAACTGCTGCCGGGCCAGGACCTGGTGTACAGCCGGGAGCTCGGGCCCGAGACGCGGTACGTGGGAATCCTGGCGGGTTATCGTGACATAGAGAACGCTTCGTGGCGGGCGGTCGCACCGGTCAAGAAAGGCAAGACGACGGAGGTGAAGCTCGACTTCGCCCGACTCAAGGTGTCGGTGTTGCCCAGCGACTAGGCGGGCGGGCGGCTTCGGTGCGGAGCCTGGTGACTTAAAGGGGGGGTTCAGTGCGTCTGCGTGGATGGAGTGACGGTCGGCCGAACTTGTGGTGCGGCGTTGCAATTCATCGTCGGGGAGTCTGGGGGACGATACATGTCTCTGTTCAATAAGGTCATATGGTCCGAGGGGATGTTTCTTCGTCCCCAGCACTTCCAGCAGCAGGATCGCTATCTCGAGCACATGCTGCGGCAGAGCTCCATTGCATCGCGACCCCATGCCTGGGGCTTTTCCGAGCTGGCGATCGACCACGACCTTCTGAAAACCGGTAAGTTCGGGGTCCTGCAGTGCAGCGGCGCCTTCCGGGACGGAACCGGGTTCAACATTCCGGACGGCGCCGATCCGCCGGAACCGCTCGACCTCACCGAGGCGGTCAAGGACAGCACCGTGTACCTGGCACTGCCGGTGGAGGATCCGCGAGGCCTCGAGACGGATCTGCAGGGTACGGCCAACGGCAGCCTCCGCTACGGCGTCTCGGAGCTGGAGATACGCGACAGCGCCCATGCCACCGACACGCCGGAACGCATCCAGGTCGGCCGATTGCGCTTTCAGCTCAAGCTCGAAACGGAGGAGCGCGGCGGCTTCCAGTGTCTGGCGGTGGCGCGGATCGTCCAGGTCAGTGCCGACGGCACGGTCCTGATCGACGACGACTTCATGCCGCCGTGCCTGGACTACCGTGTCCCCGCCAAACTCGGCGGATTCGTCAAGGAACTTCAGGGCCTGCTGCACCAGCGGGGCGAGAGCCTCGCCGGCCGGGCCAGCGAGGCCGGTCGCGGCGGTGCGGCGGAAATCGCCGACTTCCTCCTGCTCCAGGCCGTCAACCGTTATGAGCCCGTTGTTGCCCACCTGGCCGAGACGGCGCAAGTCCATCCGGAGTCCATGTATCGCCTTCTGCTCGGGATGGCGGGAGAACTGGCTACGTTCTCGAGCGGGTCGAAGCGCCCGCCGGCGCTGGGCACATACCGCCATGACGACCTGCAGGAGACGTTCGCACCCGTTGTCGCATCGCTTCGGCAATCCCTGAGCATGGTCTTCGAGCGCAGCGCGATCTCCATACCGCTGGAAGAGCGCAAATTCGGCATCCGCGTTGCAACCATCTCCGACACGAGCTTGCTTGCCAGCGCGATGTTCGTACTTGCGGTAAGCGCAGACGTGTCGGCGGAAGCGCTGAGACGCAGCTTTCCAGCGCAAATCAAGATCGGCCCGGTGGAAAAGATTCGCGACCTGGTCAACCGCGCGCTGCCGGGCATCGGGATCGAGGCACTGCCGGTGGCGCCGCGACAGATCCCGTTTCACACCAACGTCACCTATTTCGCGCTCGATACCAAGAGCGCCCTCTGGAAGGAGCTGCAAGGCTCCGGCGGACTGGCCATGCATGTTGGCGGCAAGTTCCCCGGGCTCGATTTGGCCTTCTGGGCAATCAGGCGGTAAAGGCAATGCCAGAACGTGATCCTTTCGACGAATTCGAGCCAAAACCGGAGGAGGTCGAGCGGACGATCATCCTGCCGGCACCGGGCGGCAAAAGGCGCGTCACCAGCGAGGCTCCGGCGCCGCGGCCGACGCCCCGAGCTGAGGACCTGGCGGTAGACGGCGCAAGCCGCAACCCGCTGGTGCGCAGTGGCGGTGCGTGCTTTGCCCTGGTTCGGCGGCTTGCCGACACCCCCCAGCACGACGATGTCGTCGGCCTGCGGGAAAAGGTGCTCCAGATGGTCCGTGAGTTCGAGGTTAATGCCCGCAAGGCCGGCGCCAGTCCGGAAGCGGCCTATGCGGCCCGCTACGCCCTCTGCGCGCTGATCGACGAAACGGTCCTGTCGACGCCGTGGGGCAGCCAGAGCGACTGGGGTGTACAGACGATCCTCGGTACGCTGCATGACGAAACGAGCGGTGGCGAGCGGTTCTTTCAGATCGTCGGCCGCATGTCCGAGAACCCGGGCCGCAACCTGCACCTTCTTGAATTCCTCTACCTTTGCCTCAGCCTCGGTTTCCAGGGCAAGTACGCGGTAATGGAGCGCGGGTCCGCGCAGCTCGAGGAAGTCACCCATAACCTGTACCGCACCATCGCCAACCAGCGCGGCGAAGCCGAGCGCGAGCTTTCGCCGCAGTGGAGGGGGGTCGCGGACCCGCGGCCGCGGGTGGCACGCTACGTCCCGCTGTGGGTCGTGCCGGTCGCCGTCGCCACCGTGGCCGTCATGGCATATATCGGATTCAGCTACAGCATCAATCGCTCGTCCGACGACGTCTTTGTCCGCCTGAACGGTTTGGGCCGGGAGAATACGCTTGTGCTGCAGGCACCCCAACCGCTCCCGGCGGAGCCGGTGGTCACGACGGTCGCGGAACCCGCGCGACCGGGGATCTATGAGCAAATCCGCTCGCAGCTGGCGGAAGAATCGAAGCGCGGCCTTGTCGCCGTGAAGGACCAGGGCAATACCGTGAAGATAACGATAAACAACAAGGGCCTGTTCCGTTCGGGAAGTGCGGTCGTCGACAAGGGCTTCCATTCGCTGATCGACAAGATCGGCACGGCGCTTCGGGACGCGCGCGGACCGATCCTGGTGACGGGTCACACCGACAGCGTGCCGATCCGCACGCTCAGGTTCCCGTCGAACTGGCACCTGTCGGTCGCGCGGGCGGATGCCGTGCGCGCGCTCCTCGCCGGCTCGCTCGGCGAGAAATCCAGCCTGGTCGCAGAGGGCCGCGCAGACACCGAGCCGCTGGCTGCCAATGACACTGCCGAGGGCCGGGAGCAGAACAGACGGATCGAGATTGAGGTGCCGCGTCAATGACGAATCCAATGGTACTGCACGGCGCACTAGAAGGACGGCTGCACGTGGCGGCTCGGGGGGATCGGGTCGGGAGCAACAAACGATGAAACTGTTTCGAACTCTTTTCGGCTGGGTGGCGAACCGCTGGGTGTTCTCCGTTCTCGGCCTGTTGCTCTTCGCGCTGCTGATCTGGTACGTCGGGCCGCTGATCGCGATCGGCGGATGGGAACCGCTGGTAAGCAGCGAGTCGCGTCTTCTGGCGATCCTCGTCGTATTCGTGCTCTGGGCGATCAAGACGATCTGGAGCATCGTGCGAGCGGCCCAGAACAACGCCCAGGTCGTCAACGCACTCAGTGCCGCACCGGATGCCGATGACAAGGCGTCGGAAGAAGAGGTCGCCGTCCTGCGCGAACGTTTCCGCGAGGCCCTGGCGCGCCTCAAGAAAGCCAGGCTGGGCGGGCGGGGACGTCGCCGGCGGCTCTACCAGTTGCCCTGGTACCTGATAATCGGCCCGCCGGGGGCTGGCAAGACCACCGCGCTCCGAAACTCCGGACTCAATTTCCCGTTGATGGACAAGTTCGGCAAGGATGCCGTCCGCGGGGTTGGGGGCACGCGGAACTGCGACTGGTGGTTCACCGACGAGGCCGTCCTGCTCGATACGGCCGGCCGCTACACGACGCAGGACAGCGACCAGACGGTCGACCGGGCGGCCTGGAGCGGCTTCCTTCAGCTTCTCCGGAAATACCGGCGACGTCGCCCCGTCGATGGGGTGCTCATCGCGATCAGCCTGGCCGACCTGGCGGCAGGCGGCGCGGACACGCGCCAGCATCACGCCCTGGCGATCCGCAAGCGCCTGCAAGAGCTGCAGGAGCAACTCAAGGTGAGGGTCCCCGTTTATGTCGTTTTCACCAAGTGCGACCTGATCTCCGGCTTTCTCGAATTCTTCGACGACCTCGGCCGCGACGAGCGCGCGAATGTCTGGGGCATCACGTTCCCGATCGCCGAGTCCGAGAAGCCGTCGGAGGTGATCGATGCTTTCGGGCCACGATTCGATGCATTGATGGAGCGGCTCGACGGGCGCTTGCTGGGACGGCTGAACCAGGAGCGGGATCCCCGGCGGCGCGGCATGATGCTCGGTTTCATCCAGCAGATGGCATCGCTCAGAGGCTCGCTGACGCAATTCCTCAACGATGCCTTCTATCCGAGCCGGTTCGAGGATTCCAGCCTGGTCCGCGGCGTGTATTTCACGAGCGGGACCCAGGAGGGCACGCCGATCGACCGCATCCTGAGCTCGATCTCGGCGACCTTCGGCCTCGATCGCCAGTCCATGCCGGCATTCAGCGGCCCGGGCCGCAGTTATTTTTTGACCCGGCTGCTGCGCGAGGTCGTGTTCCAGGAAGCCGATCTGGTCGGCGATACCTCGTTCGTGACGCGCTACGGCAGTTGGGTCAGCCGGGGTGTCTATGCCGCGTCCGCGGTGGCGTTGATCGCGCTCACCGGTGGCTGGCTTGTCAGCTACGCACAGAACGAGTCCTACATCGCGGACGTCGCCGACAATATCGCCCGTTACGAGGAGGTTGCAGCAGCCGCCGGCGCGGGCAGTGAGTCCCTGCTCGACGTGCTGCCGCCTCTCGACATGCTCGGCGACATGCCCGGCGGCTATCACGATCGGGATGCGTCACTGCCGCTGACGATGGGCTTCGGCCTTTATCAGGGCGACAAGCTTGGCCAGGCGGCGACGGCAGCATACCGGCGCGCCCTGAACGCTGCCATCCTGCCGCGCATGCTGGACCGCGTCCACGTGCGGATTCGGCAGAACATCGACCAGACCGAGGCACTGTATCAGACTCTCAAGGTCTATCTGATGCTCGGCAATCCCAGCCACCTTGACCGCGAGCTCGTCGAGGATTGGTTCACGGTGGACTGGGCGCTGCGCTTTCCCGGACCAAGCAATCAGGAAGTGCGGGACCGTCTGCAGATGCATCTTACTGCCCTTCTCGATGGCGAATTGACGCCGCCTCCGCTCGACGGTGCGCTCGTTGCCAGTGCAAGGGAGATCCTCGCCCAGAGGCCGCTGGCCGAGCGGGTCTATGCCGAGGTCAAGCGCGCGGCGGAGCGGGCCAAGCTCGCCGACTGGCGGCCCACGGACCAGGTCAAGAGTGTCGCCCGCTATTTCACGCGTCGCAGCGGCGCACCGATGACGACCGGCATGCAGGGCCTGTACACCTACAAGGGCTATACGAGCGAATTTCTGGTTCGTGTCCCGCAGTTTGCGCAGCAAGCTGCCGAGGAAACCTGGGTGATGGGGCCCGCTCACACCGAGAACCTCGATGATACCGACGTCAAGGCGGTGACCGACGCTGTCTTCGAACTCTATTACGACGATTACATCCGACAGTGGCAGAGCTATCTCGACGACGTCGACATCGTGCCGTTCCGGAGCTTTGCAGAAGCCGCCGAGGTGAGCAAGGTCCTGTCCGCCGTCGACTCGCCGATCAAGGATTTCCTCGCGATCGTCTCGGAAGAAACGAGGCTGGCACGACTGCCCGGCGACAAGGGAGTGGTGGGCGCATTGAAGGGCCTGATCAAATCCGACTCCGGCTCGGATGTCCTGGCCGGGAATCCGGCCTACAGGGTTAACCGCCAGTTCGAGGATCTGCGCCAGGTACTGACCGCGTCGAAGGAGGGAGCCGCGCCGCCGATCGACGATACCCTCGCCCTGGTGAACGAGCTCTACGCCCACCTCATCGCGATGCGGAGCGCCGGCCCGATGCCCGCGTCACCCGACGACACCAATGTTCTGGTGCGGCTTCGCCAGGTGGCGGGCCGGTCCCCGAGCCCTCTGTCGCACTGGTTGCGGACGCTGGCCCGACAGAGTTCACTGGTTGCCGTGCGGTCCGTGCGCGGTCGGCTGAACGAGGTCTGGGCCGGCGATATCGCGCCGTTCTGCCGAACCGCGCTGAACAATCGCTACCCACTGTCACGCAGCAGCCGCGAGGATTCGAACCTCGGCGACTTCGCGCGCTATTTCGGACCACAGGGACTGGTCGACGGCTTCGTGAATACGGAGCTCAAGCCCTATGTGGACACGTCGGTGCGGCCGTGGCGCGAAGTCGACATCGGCGGCGCTGAGCTCGGAATCTCGGAGGAGTCGCTGCGGGCGATCGAGGGCGCAGCGCGGATCAAGGAGGCCTTTTTCGCCGGCGGCGGGGAACCGAAGGTCAGGTTCGCGCTCAAGCCGCTCGAGCTCGACAAGTACGCGAGCCAGGTGCTGGTGGAGCTTGGCGAACAGCGCCTGGTCTACCGGCACGGTCCGCCGCGGCTCGAGAACATGCAGTGGCCGCCGCCGGACGGAACGATGATGGCACGGCTGGTGTTCACACCTCTCGGCGGCTCGACGGCGGGCGTGAGTCTCAGCGCCGAAGGCCCGTGGGCACTGTTCCGCCTCCTCGACAAGGGGGAAATGCGGCAGGTCTCGAACAGCGTCGACCGGTTCCGCGTGACGTTCCAGGTCGACGGCCTGACGGCGATCTTCGAACTCAAGGCGGCAAGCGTGGCAAATCCATTCCGGCTCGGGGCAATGGAGGGATTGCGATGCCTCGAGAAGCTGTAGAGGCGGAGCCGGATCAGCAAACCGTCGGCTATTTCGGAAAGGTCCCCACGCGGGGGGATTTCGTGCAGCGGCGCCTGCCGAGATCGTTCGTGGGCCCTTGGGACGACTGGCTGCAGGGTGCCGTTGCCGCCAGCAAAGTACAACTCGGCGACGCCTGGCTCGACTGTTACCTGACCAGCCCGATCTGGCGATTCGTCCTGTCGGCGGGAATCTGCGGCGACGCGCCGGCGGCCGGTGTGCTGATGCCGAGCGTCGACTCCGTCGGCCGCTACTATCCGATGTGCATCGTGTTGCTTCACCCCGGGTCCGATTCCGCGTTTGCAATCGCCGCAAGCGCTCGGCGATGGTTCGCCGCGGCCGAGGACGCGGTTCTCGGCTGTCTCGACGACGGGTTCGATCTGGCCGTCTTCGATGACGGCCTTGCGGATCTCGCCGTTCTGGCGGACGCGCGGCATGGGGGCGGACCCCGAATTCATTCGATGCCGGGCATCGGGGACAGCGTCCTCAGCTTCCAGTTGGACGGCGGTGAGATTGACCGATGGTTCCCCGACGAGTACGGCGGCTTGCTCGACTGCATGGTACGCGACAGGTTTGCGCGATACAGCCTGTGGTGGACCGTCGGTTCCGAGCGGGTGCGGGCTGGCTTGCGAATTTATGATGGATTTCCCGCGGAGTCCGACTTCGCCGCCTTCCTCGGCCCTGCCGCCACGTGAGCCGCCGCGACCGCGGCGGTGACCTGTTACGTCGACGCGCCTCAGGCCTGCTCGCCGCCCGCACCGTCTTCGATGTGAATCACGACTGCCGTGACGTTGTCGCGGGCACCGTTGTCCAGTGCCCGGTAAAGCAACGCTTTGGGCGCCTCGTCACAGTCGTGGCCCATGAGGATGTCGGCAATCTCCGCCTCGGACACTGCCTTGTTCAGGCCGTCGCTGCACAACAGGAAGCGATCGCCGGGCCGCAGTTCCTGGCCGACGACGTCGATGGCGAGGCTCTCGGCAGCTCCGACCGCCCGGGTGATGACGTTGCCCACCGGATGGGTGTCTGCATCCTGACGGTCTACGAGGCCGAGACTGACCAGTTCCTCGACCTTCGAGTGGTCGCGCGTCAACTGCTGCAGCCGGCCACCGCGAGCGAGATAGACGCGACTGTCGCCGGCCCACAGGCAACTCGCCTGCGCACCGAACCCGAACAGCAGGGCAACGGTGCTGCCGACGACGGACGCCCCGTTCTCGGCGGCGTAGCGCTGCAGGTCACCGTTCACCGTTTGCAGCCGATCAAGAATCGCCTCGAGGAATTCGTCACGATTGTGCGGCAGGGTCATGTCGTCGAAGGACTCGACGATCATGCGGCTGGCGACGTCACCCGCCCGGTGTCCGCCCATCCCGTCCGCGACCAGCCACAGGCCGATCTCCGGCCGATCCAGATAGGCGTCCTCGTTCACGGTTCGCACGGTGCCGACATGCGTGGCCGCCGCAGACTGCCATTTCAGTGCCCCGGGCTCTGCGCCCATCGATCGCCATCCCTTCCGGCAGGTTCTGACCCGATCCGCCGGCCCGGCCCGTGCCGCGTCCCGCAGGGAACGCTCCCGTGCCATTCACGACTGCCGCGGCATTGTCTTGCCGCGCAGCCGGGCCGCGCTTGTGCTCCGGTCGGCCGTACGCCCGATTATAGCCCCGCCCCCGGCCAATCGGAAAGTCGCGATTGGGTGAAAAACCGTGCGATGATGCACGAGCGGGGGTGCCAACGGGTTCTTTCACCGCGACTATCCCGCCTGGCACCCCGCGGTCCTGCGGGTCGGCTGCGGGACCGCCTCGAAGTGCTGGCCTAGTACAGCTCCCAGTCCTCGAGTTCCGGATTTGCCGGCTTGTTCGCCGGGCCCCAGTCCCATGCCTTGTACACTCGATTCCTCTTGGGTTTCTTCTTGACCCTGTAGATGCCGGGACCGGGCCCCTCGCCGCCTTCATCCAGCGCCCAGCCCGCGGACTCGATCCTGACCCATTCACCCAGGCTCTCGGCGTATACGAGGAAGAAGATGTGCTGCCGTTGGCCGGTCTTCTTCTTGTAGGCCACCACCGAATACAGCTTCTCCTTGTCGAGCTTGCTGATCAGATTCATCAGACCCATGGGTGTTGAGGAAACCAGAGAGCCCCCGTATTTGCGCGCATACAAGGGTGCCGGCGAACTCGTGCCCAGCTTGAGTTGCTCCAGCGGGTCGCCCTCGAACCACAGCGCGCCGAATATCTTCGCGAAGGAGGTACAGACAAGTCCCCCGCCGCTCAGCTTGCCGGTCGCAAAGGCGATCCGGCCCTTCCTGTAACGCAGCGGCGACAGTTTCTTCGCGATCTGGCCGGCCAGCCCGAGTTCATCGTACACGTGCTTGCCGACATCCCACTTCCGCGAGAACTTGTCCTCGTCCTCCGCGTCCAGGATCTCGATCTCGCCGATCGTGACCGTGATCCCGGACCCCGTGCTGACGGGCGGGCGGGACAGATGTCGCGCCATCGTGCCCGGATCGATGACCGGAGCGTTCGTCGATCCGCCCATGGGACCCTGGTTTCCCGGATTCGGCATCTTCCATCCTCGCGACCGTTGCCATCCGGACACCGTTGCGCGCCTGCATCCAGGCTAGCACGCCGAGCCCTGTAAACGAAACGCCAGGAGCTACGCCGCCCGCCCGGTGCGGCCCACGGCCTGGCGCTGACGGTGGCCCGGCGCCCGAGTCTCGAACAGCTTCTCCTGCGGGGCGCTCAGCGCGAGCTCGAGGGCGGCGGCGTTGCGCTGGCGCTGGAACCCTGTAGCCAGCACCGTGCGGCACTGCTCCGCGCTTATCGGCCCGCCGCAGAGATACCGCGTGCCGGGGCTGAACCGGCCCTTGTTGCCGCCCCACCAGGCCTCGATCTTCTCAGGGTCGGGCCACGGCAGGTCCTCGTCCGGGTCGAGCGCCACATCCTCGTCCTCCGGATTCTCGGTCGGCC
>CAYFYY010000072.1:338-22202 GCA_964347475.1 uncultured Flavobacteriales bacterium | reverse complement strand
TCTCGGCCACCACCGGCATCGCCCAGACATGGTCGTCGCCGAATGCGTCGGCATAGGTGTCGATGATCCAGCGCGTCGCCGCATGGTGGACGATGCCGACGGAATGGGTGTTGGTGATGCAGACAGGTCCCAGGAAATACCCGGCGTCGTGGATCCAGTGCGTGCCGGTCATCTCGCCATTGCCGTTCAGGCTGAACTGGCCGGCCCAGACCGGCCGCGGCACCGGATCGCGGCCGAACGGCAGGATCGCGGTGACCCCCGTGCGCACCGGCCCGGCGGCCTCGTCGATCAAAGTCGTACAGCCGACCAGCACGCCGGGCACGTCGGTGAGCGCATTGTGCGGCCCGGGCGTGCCGGGGAAATCGAGGCCGAGATCGCGGCCACGCGGACTAGTCATGGCGCCCTCCCCCGCCTGCGGCAGCGAGCGATTGTCCCGCGCTCGGGTGGGCAGTAGGATGGCCGCCGTTCGGAACGCGGGGGACACACAGGCAGTGGCGGGACTTTCGGGACGCGGGCGCTACGCGGCGGTGATGGGGCTGATCGGCTCCGGCCATGCGCTGAGCCATTTCTACGTGCTCGCGCTGCCGCCGCTGTTCCCGCTGCTCAAAGAGGATTTCGACGTCTCCTATGCCTCCCTCGGCCTGCTGGTGTCGCTGTTCAACATCGTCACGGGCGCCTTCCAGGTCCCGGCCGGCATGCTGGTCGACCGCATCGGCGCCCGGCCGCTGCTGGCCGCCGGCCTCGCCATCCTCGGCGTGTGCTTCGCCGGCATCGCCCTCGTCGAAAACTACTGGGCGGTGGTCGTGCTGATCTCGATCGCCGGGATCGGCGGCAGCATCTTCCATCCGGCCGATTATGCCATCATCACCGGCTCGGTCGAGGAGAGCCGGCTGGGCCGCGCCTTCGGCCTGCACACCTTTACCGGCAGCGTCGGCATCACCGCGGCGCCGGCGACGATGATCATCCTCGCCTCGCTGATGGGTTGGCGCGAGGCGCTGTTCGCGGTGGCACTGCTGTCGCTGGTCGTGCTCGGCTGCCTGTTCGCCTTCGGCCACATTCTGCGCGACGAACGCGGTACCGCCCAGCCGTCGTCCGCCCCGTCCGGGCGGAACGGCAGCGTGCATATCCTCCTGTCCGCGCCGATCCTCACGATGTTCGCCTTCTATGTGTTCGTCGCCATGGTCGGCGGCGGCATGCAGACCTTCTCGGTGACCGTGCTGGCGACGGTGCACGACACCGGGCTCGGCGTCGCCAACACGCTGCTGACCGTGTTCATGGCGGCGAGCGCCGCCGGCGTCCTCTTGGGTGGGCCGCTGGCCGACCGCACGCGGCGACACGGCCTCGTCGCCGCCGCCGCCATGATCGTCTCGGCGGTGCTGATCGTCGCCGTCGGCGGGCTTGCCCTGCCGGCGCTGGCGATCGCCGTGATGTTCGGCATGATGGGCCTCCTGCAGGGCAGCATCCGGCCGGCGCGCGACATGATGGTCCGCGCCGTCACCCCGCCAGGCGCCGCCGGCCGAGTCTACGGATTCGTGTCGACCGGCTACAACATCGGCAACGCGGTGATCCCGGTGCTGCTCGGCTGGCTCGTGGATATCGGGAAGGCCGACGCCGTGTTCTTCGCCTTGGCCGCGATCATGGTCGTCGCCATCGCCACGGTCGGCGTGGCCCGCCGCCCCACGGCCAGCCCCGCCGCCGCGGAGTAGTGTTGCCAGACCGCTCCACCAAGCGACCGCTTGCTTCGAGACGGGCCTCCGGCCCTCCTCAGCATGAGGCTCCAACGCCTGTGTCCTCATGCTGAGAAGCGGCGGATCCGCGTCTCGAAGCGTGAGGTCGCGCCGCTGTCGCAAAGTCGATCGCCAACCAGCATGAAACCTTTTCGCTGTGGCTCCACTGTCATTCCATACGAGCTCGCGTGCTTCTACGGCGTGAATTCCAGGATGTCGAAGCCGGCATTGCGGTCCAGAAGATAGATCAGGCCCTTGTCGTTGACGTCGACGTCGTTGGTCTGCGGGCTGGCATAGCCGTCCACCGGCTCGGGGATGAAGAACCCGACCTCCTGCGGCTTGGCCGGGTCGGCAACGTCGACGATGCGCAGGCCGCCGGCGAACCAGGTCAGATAGACAAGCGTCGAATCCAGCTTCTCGCGGTACTGATGGGCTCCGAACCGGCCGCCCGGCGTGCGGCTGTACGGCGAGTCCATCTCGCTGAGATCCCAGATTGCAAGCGGCTTGATGTCCTTGAGGTCGGTCACGTCGAAGGTCCACATGAAGCCGTGCAGCTGGCCCCGTGCCTTGCCGCTGTGCTCCTCGTCGACGACGACGGCGATGCGCCGTCCGTCGATCGGCTGCTCCAGCGGCATGACGGTATGGGTCGGCTCGGGGATCGGCGGGTGGTAGTCATACTCGCCGATCGTCCGCAGGTTCCGAATGTCGGAGGCGTCGATGACGCGCAGCCCGGCATGCCAGCACGAAGCCCAGAATTCGTCGCCGACCCGCATGGCATGGTGCAGGCGGTTGCGATAGCCCCGCCAGGTCGGCGTCTCGCCGCCCGCCAGGTGCTGGCCCGGCATCCACCAGCGCGATATCTCCTCGGGATTGCCCGGGTCGCTGTAGTCGTAGACGACCAGGATGTTGCCGATATAGCCCTCCATCTCGGTCGACATGTAGGCGTAGTTCTCGTCGACATCGAAGCGATGCACGCCGAAGCCGTGCGTCTTCTTGTGGCACAGCCGCTCCGGATTGGCGCGGTCGGAAATGTCGTAAATGCAGAAGCCGCCGTCGTGGTAGCCGCGCTCGCGGGCGGCGTCGAGCGCGGCGATGTCCGCTCCCTTCACACCGCCGATCTCGGCCGCCAGCTCGTCGTCGGTCGGCGCGCGGCCGAGGCTGGCCTGGAGTTTCTTGCGGGCCTCCGGCAGGGCGTCGCCCTTGCGCAGGAAGTGGCGGTTGAACTGCTCGTAGTTGGTGAACATGAGGTCGCCGACCACCCGCACCTTGTGGGTGTGGGAGTAGCCGTCCGGCAGCTTAACCTGCGAGACGATCTTCGGGCCCCGCGGGTTGGAGATGTCGAGGATGGTGGTGCCGTGCGGTGGCTCCATGTGGCCGACATAGGCATAGTCGCCGTGCACCACGACCTGCCCGCCGCCGGGAATCGTGATGTGGCCGATGCGCTTGACGTTCCTTGCCAGCTGCGACGGTTCGATCTTGGACATCTGTCTATCCTTATTCAGAATTCGCCTGCGCGCACCGCCGCCATCGTGCCGATGCCCGGAAGCCGGTATAGTTTAGACTGGAGGACACGATCATGACGGATCAGACGGAACGCATTCGGATTTTGAGCGCGGGCGCACCGAAGGGCGGCGTCGCCGCATGCGCCGACGCCTTCGCGGCCGCCACCGGCATTGCGGTCGCGGTCGAGTTCGCCACCGCCCCGGTGCTGCGCGAGCGGGTCGAGGGCGGTGCCGCCAACGCGGATATCGTCGTCGCCCCCGTGCCCGACCTCGAGCATTTCGAATCCTCCGGCCTGACCGTGGCGGGCACCGCCGTGCCGGTGGGCGCAGTCAGGGCGGGTGTCGCCACGCCGGCCGGCGCGCCGGCGCCCGATATCTCCTCTGCGGCGGCCCTCGAGCGCACATTGCTGGACGCCGACGCAATCGTCTACAACGAAGCCTCGAGCGGCCGGTACATTGCCGAGATGGTAAAGCAGCTTGGCCTTGCCGAGGCGCTCGCAAGCAAGACGGTCCGGGTGCCGACCGGTGCCGCGGCGATGGAATATCTTGCCGGCAGCACCGGCACCGTGATTGGGTTCGGCCAGATTCCCGAAATCCGGCGCTTCACCGAGGCCGGGGTGGCACTGGTTGGCCCGCTGCCGGCGCCGCTCGGCAAGACCACGTCTTACGCCGCCGCCTTGCTGAGCGATGCGGCGACGCCCGAAGCGGCCCGCGATCTCCTGCAGTTCATCGCCGCCCCGGCCTCGCGAGCGATGCTGGCGATGGCCGGTCTCGACTAGCGGCAAACGCCGGCGACGATTCCGACCGACCGCGGCGCGGGCCGTCCGGCATCCCCCTGGACCGCGACGTGCCCGCCTAGGCATTCGCCATCGTCCCGTTGCGGCTTCGTCTCTCCATGTACATCGAGATGCCGATCGACAGGAACAGCGCGATCCACAGGACATTGCCGAGATGGGACGAGAACAGCACCATGATGTCGCCCTGCGACATCTTGAGCGCACGCAGGAAGTAGGTCTCCAGCAGCGGACCCAGGATCACGCCGATCAGGATCGCGGCGACATGGTAACCGGTCTTGCGGGCGATATAGCCGATCAGCCCGAACGCCAGCGCGAGATACATGTCGAACATGTACTCTCGCGAAACGAACGCGCCGACGAGAGTAAACGAAACGATGATCGGCGCCATGAAGGTGGTCGAGACCACGGTCACCCGCGACATGTAGCGCGCGAGCGGCATGATTGTGAAGATCATGAGGGCATAGGTCACCGCCATCGCCGTGAACGGCGCGTAGGCGAGGGTGGGGTTGTCGATGAAGAGATCGGGCCCGACCGTGACGCCGTGATATTGCAGCACGACCAGCATGATCGCCGCCGTCGCGCCGCCGGGAATGCCGATGACCAGAAGCGGGATCAGGGTGCCCGACGTCACGCCGTTGTTGGCCGATTCCGGGGCGACGAGCCCCTCGATGTGACCGGTGCCGTAGCGCTCCGGGGTTTTCGAGTAGGTGCGCGACTGCTGATAGGCGACGAACGAGGCGATCGAGGCACCGGCGCCCGGCACGACGCCGATGATCAGGCCGATTACACTCGTCCACATGATATGCCACCAGCGGGACAGGGCGAGCCTGACGCCTTCCCAGGTTTCCGCCCAGCCGGCCTCCTCCATCAGCCGCTGGCCCTCCTCACTCAGGATCGAGCGGCGTTCGATGACCACGAACGCCTCGGAAATGGCGAACAGGCCGACCAACGCCGGGATCAGCGGCACCCCGTCGTACAGCTCGAGGAAGCCCATGGTGCCGCGCGGCGTCGCGTAGACGACGTCGGCGCCGATCGAACCGATCATCAGGCCGAAGAACCCCGCGATCAGCCCCTTCAGCGTATCACGCGCGGCGATCGAGGCGATCAGCGAGATGCCGAACAGCATGACCACAATCATCTCGACGCTGTGCAGGTAGTACGCCACCTGCGACAACCACGGCATGGCCACCAGGGCGAGAATTGTGGTCAACAGGCCGCCGAACACGGACGACACGAAGGAGATCGCCAGCGCCTGGTGGCTGCGTCCCTGCTTCGTCATCGGGTAGCCGTCGAGCGGCGTGGCTGCCGCGCCGGCCGTGCCGGGGATATTTACCAGAATGGCGGGTATGCCTGCTCCCATACGCGAGGAGGCATACAGCGCGACCATGAAGGTAAGGCCGATTTCCGGATCCAGCGCCAGGGTCAGCGGCAGCAGGATGATGATGGTGTTGGCGGCGCTGAAGCCCGGGATCGCACCGACGATCAGGCCGAGGAAGATCGCCGGCAGAATCACGTACCAGAAGCCGATCATCCGGCTGAACAAATCGACGAAGAGTCCGAACTGGAAATCCATGTCAGAGCACCATATCCATCAGGCGCTCGAACGGTCCCTCGTGGAACCGCGTCTCGAACGCCCAGATGAACAGGAAATAGCCACCGACGGCCATGATCGCCGACAGGACGAGGATCAGTTTATGGCTCCGTCCGCGCGACAGAAGCAGCATTGCGAGAGTGAGGAAGACGAACGTCGTGATCGTAAAGCCGCCGTAGTCGACGAAGAAGATGAAGCCGACGGTCAGGGCCAGAAGCCCGAGTCGGCGACCCATATAGGGTACAGGGTCTGTCAGCCGCTGCAGGCCGAGGTCCGCTTGACCGCGAATGACCGCAAGCGCGCTCTTGAACGCGAACAGTGCGATGAGCACGAGCAGTACCGTTCCGATAAAGAAGGCGCTCACCTGGGCCGTCCACGGCGAATTGATGATCGTCGAAAAGTAGTAGACCGTGAAGACCAGGCCGAGAAGCGGGATCACCAGATCCCCGCCGATATGTCTCTTCTGCGGAGTGGCGGACGTCGATTCCTGACTCATTGGCAAGCCTGTGTTACTGGCCTCGGCGCGGCGGCAAGACGAAAATTCAAGGAAAGCGGAACCGCCAGCCGAGCGCGTTTCGCCCGGCTGGCGGGATAACGATGCCTTCGGACACTCAGGTCTTGCCGGTCAGCAGGTCCTTATACTCGCGGCCGATCGCCATCATGCTCTTGACGTATTCGGCGCATTCCTCCGGACCACCGTAGCCGATGAACTCCCACGGCGCCCCGGTTCGCTCGATGGCCTCCTTGTACGCCGGATCGTCATAGACCTGCTTCAGCGTGGTCGACAGGATCGCGTACCGGTCCGGATATTTCTCCACTGCCTCTCGCTTGATGGCGAAAGCCCGGGCGCCGGCGACCAGTGACGGCAGGTCCGTGCCCAGATGGGCATTCACGGTCGGCGCGTTGTCGGTCCGGTCCGGCAACGGATTCTTCTTGGTCAACACCAGTACCACCTTGAAATTCTTGGGTCGGTTCACGATCCCGCCCGCGGGCAGCGCACCGAAATCCATCTCGCCCGTTTCGATGCCGGCGCGGGTGTTCTTGCCGCCGCTGAGCGGGATCAGATTGAAGCTGGCGCCGCTATGGCGCGCCACGGCCAGGGCCCCGAGCGACGCTGGGTGCGCGAGTCGGCTGACGCCGACATTGAGCGTCCGTTTCTTGCCTTCGGCGATGATGTCGTCGATGGTCTGCAGCTTGCTCTTGCGGCTGACGAAGAGGATTCCCGGATCCTCGTCGACCCGTGCGAAATAGAAATATTCGTCGAGGTCGAAGGTCGGGGGCTGCACCACCCAGTTGAGCACCTCGGGCCCCATGTTCCCGAACAACAGATTGTAGCAGTCTGGCTCAGCAAGCCCCATGTACTTTTCGTAGCCGACGCGGCCCGCGGCGCCCGGATAGTAAGATCCCTCGAACTGTATGCCGCCGAGGTACTTCTCCCACACCCCGGTAAACGCGCGCAGGTTCCGGTCGGCGCCGCCGCCCTCGCGGGTCGGCACGTAGACATTGATGTTCCGCTCCGGAAATGGGGCAGCGAATGCCGGTGCGAATGGCATCGTCGCAGCCACGCCTGCGGCGGCCGTACCTTTCAGAAAGGCGCGACGGCTCGCGCACCGATCAAATTGGGTCATGAGTTCCTCCCGAAGTTGTCGCGATTGGTCGCAAATCCGTTTCGATGTGTCGAAAAAACCAACATCGCTCCGGCGAATATTCCGCGACAGGCTCGCGGTTGTCAACCTAACCACCGGAAACCAAAAAGAAAATTGGTCGAGATTTCGGCCCCCATGCGTGCAGATCGGCACCGCTCGGCTACCATGCGCAGAAAACTATCAGCCGCCCTCGCCGGACAGCATCGCGCCGCGCCGCTGGCGGATCATCCGCACCAGCGGCGTCAGCAGGGTGAGGATCGTCAGCGCGAAGATGATCGCGGTCAGCGGCCGCTCCCACAGGAAGGAGATCGAGCCGTCGGAGATGGTCAGCGCGCGCCGCAGGTTGTCCTCGATCATGTCGCCGAGGATGAAGCCGAGAATCAGCGGCGCCATCGGAAAGTCGAGCAGCCTGAGGATGATCGCGGCCAGCGCGAAGCCCGCCATCATGTGGATGTCGAAGGTGTTGAACGAAACGAGGTAGACACCGATCAGCGAGAAGAACAGGATCAGCGGCACCAGGATCTGCCGCGGCAGCGCCAGCAGCCGGGCGATATAGGGGATCAGCGGCAGGTTGAGGATCAAAAGGATCACGTTGCCGAGATACATCGAGATGATCACCGCCCAGAACACGTCGGGATTGTTCTGGAACAGCCGCGGGCCCGGCTGCACGCCGTAGGAGATCAGCGCGCCGAGCATCACCGCGGTGGTGCCGGAGCCCGGGATGCCGAGGGTCAAGAGCGGCACGAACGAGCCCGTGCAGGCCGCGTTGTTCGCGGTCTCCGGCGCCGCCAGGCCGCGGATCGAGCCCTTGCCGAACTTGAGCTTGTCCTTGGCCGAAGCGATCGTGCGCTCGGCCCCGTAGGCGAGGAACGAGGCGATCGTCGCGCCGGCCCCCGGCAGCACGCCGACGAAGAAGCCGAGGATCGAAGAGCGGCCGATCACGGGCACCATCTCGCGCACTTCGTCGCGCGAGACCCGCATCGAGCCGAGCTCGCCGGTCGTCGCGCGCTGGGCGATCTCCGACGTCTCGTCGCGCTTGAGGATCGCCATCAGCGCCTCGGACAGCGCGAAGGTCGCCATCGCCAGCAGGAGGAAGCTGATGCCGTCGACGAGGTCGAGGCTGCCGAAGGTGAAGCGCTGCACGCCGGCCGACGGGTCGGTGCCGATCGTCGAGATCATCAGCCCGAGCACGGTGGCGATCAGCGCCTTGAGCACCTGGCCCGGCGCGGTGAAGGCCGAGACCGCGGTCAGGCCGAGGACCATCAGCGCGAGGTAGTCGGCCGACTGGAAGCTCAGCGCGACCTGCGCCAGCGCCGGTGCCGCGGCGAGCAGCAGGATGGCACCGATCGTGCCGCCGGAGAAGGAGGCGACGGCGGCGATCGCCAGCGCCTTGCCGGCATGGCCCTGCTGCGCCAGCGGGTAGCCGTCGAACGCCGTCGCCACGGTGCCGGCGACGCCCGGCGCGTTGATCAGGATCGACGAAGTCGAGCCGCCGAAGATGGCGCCGTAATAGACGCCGGCCATCAGAATCATCCCCGAGGCCGGATCGAAACCATAGGTGATCGGGATCATCAGGGCGATCGCCGAGATCGGCCCGAGGCCGGGCAGCATGCCGATGAAGGTGCCGGCGAAGCAGCCGACGAACACCATCAGGATGTTCATCGGCGTGAACGCCGTCGACAGGCCGGTCAGGATGCCTTCGAGCATGCCGCCGCCCTACCAGAGCCAGCCGCGGAACAGCTCACCCGGGGCGAGATACAGCCCCAGCAGCCGGGTCATGATGGCCCAGAAGCCGACCGCGACGCCGACCGAGGCGGCGCCGATCACCAGGGGGCGCCGTTCGCCGAGAATGAGATAGCCGGCGACCAGGAACAGCGTCGTCGCGAGGGTGAAGCCGAGCCAGGTAAAGGTCGCGCCGTAGATCACCATGACGAGGAGCAGCAGGCCGACCCGCAGCCAGTCGTAGCGCGCCCAGGAGTCGCCCGCCGCGGGCGCCGCCCGCAGCGACTTGACGAGCTGCAGGAGCGCCAGCACGCCGCCGACAACGGCGAGCGCGAGCGGGAAGGTCTGCGGCGTGAACGGCTCGTACTCTTGGCCCGGGAACAAATCGATCCCCGTCGCCTGCCAGCCATAGGCGATGGAAAAGGCGAGGAAGCCGAAGGCGGCTGCGGCGTCGCGGTTGAGCGTCATGCCCGGATGCTCCGCTGGTTCGTCTCCGGCAAGGGCCGGGCGCGGGACGGACTTCCCTGCGCCCGGCCCGCGCCGCTGCGGTTCGGGCCCCCTACTTCAGGAAGCCGAGCTCGCGCATGAGCCCGCCGATCTCGTCCTCCTGCTGCTTCAGGAAGACGGTGAACTGGTCGCCCGGCAGGTACAGGTTCTGCCAGCCGTTCTTGGCCCGCAGGTCCTCCCAGGTGGCGGTCTCCTGCATCTTCTTCAGCAGGTCGGCATAGGCCTGCGCCCGTTCCGCGGAGATCCCCGGCGCCGCGAAGAAGCCGCGCCAGTTGGCGAACTCGACGTCGGCCCCCTGCTCTTTCAACGTCGGGATGCCGTCGATCCGCTGAACGGACGAGACCGCGATAATGCGGATCTGGCCGTCGCGATGCGGGCCGATCGCCTCGCCGAAGCCGGTGGTGAGCAGCTCGGTCTCGCCGGACAGCAGGCCGGCCAGCGCCTTGCCGCCGGCGTCATAGGGTACGTAGGCGACCTGCTTCGGGTCCAGCCCCATCGCCTTCATCGCCATCGCCGGCACCAGATGGTCGAGGTCGCCGCGCACCGAGCCGCCGGCGAACTTGACGCTGCGCGGGTTCTCCTTGAAGCGGGCGACGACGTCTGCCCAGGACTTGATCTCCGAGTCCGGCCGGACCGCGATCGCCTGATAGTCGCCGATGATGCGGGCGATCGGCGTGAGGTCCCGGAACGAATACGGAAACACCTTGGTCAGCGAGCGCACGACGATCGGCGTCGAGTTGACCATCAGCGTGCCCTGCTGGCGGTCGGCGGTCTCGATCAGATAGCCGATCGCCTTGCCGCCGCCGGCGCCGGACATGTTCTCGTAGCTCGCATTCTCGATCAGCTTTTCCTGGGTCAGCACCATGCCGGTGCCGCGCGCGGTGCCGTCCCAGCCGCCGCCGGCGCCGCCCGGGATCAGGAAATGGATCTCATTGATCTCGACCGCGGACACGCCGCCGCCGACCGTGAGAAGCGCTGCCGCGCCGGCGATACCGACAAGCATGGCGCGGCGGGGGACAGTTTGGGGAATTCGGGTCATGTTCATCCTCACTTGCGAAAGATCGAAGTGCCGTCCGGGCGGAACGCGGGATGCCAACACGCGGCCCGATAATGAGGCCGTTACCTCCCTGCGCCGCCCCTCGCTTCGCATCCGTAAGGCGGCGAGGTTGTCACGGCAGGGCTGACGGTACAATACAAAGCTGTCGCGAAGCTGTCACCGCGGAAACGGTGTCTTCAGCGTGCGACCAGCGCGTCGTTCCAGCGCTGCAGCAGCCGGCGGCGCTTGACTTGGTCGAGATAGACGAGCAGCCCGGGCCCGACGCTGATCGGCCGCAGCCGCGCCCCGTGACGGGCCTGCATCGCCGCGGCGGCGCCGGCGCCGCCGATGTCCGGATGGACCGCACCGAGGCCCGACTGGCCGGCGATCGTTCCCTGCCCTTCCGGCGACAGCAGGTAGTCGAGAAACAGCGCCCCGAGCCCCGGCGAACGCGCCGCGCGCGGCACGATGGCAACGCGCGAGGCGATGATGGTGTAGTCCTCGGGCAGGATGATGCCGAGGTCGGGCCGGCTGGCGGCCATCACCGCGGCATAGGAGCCGAGGATGTTGTAGCCGAGCACGAAGCGCCCGGTCGCCACGCGGTCGATGATCGCGGCCGAATTGGTGTAGAGCTTCACGCCCTGGCCGCCCATCAGCGATACCAGCCTCCAGATCTGAGGGAAATGCTCTTGGTCCCGGGCGAGGAACAGGAAGCCGAGGCCACTGCGCTCGACATCGTAGGTGGCGACCCTGCCGAACAGACCGTCGCCCTCGCGCAGCAGCCGCATCAACTCGGCCCGGGTGCGCGGCGGCTCCCGCCCGGCGAAGAAGGGGCGGTTGTAGATGATCACTGCGGGTTCGTAGGTCACCGCGAAGGCAGTGTCGCGCCACACGGCCCAGCGCGGCAGGCGGCCGGCAAGCACTGGCGACTGGCGTGCCGCATAGCCGTCGTTGGCGAGCTTCACCTGCAGGTCCATGGCCGAGCTGAGCACGAGGTCGGCCGTGGCGGCGCCGTCGTCGCTCTCCCGCGAGACGCGGTCGTAAATCTCCAGCGACTGCAACTCGAAATAGCGAACCGCCACGGCCCGGTAGCGCTGCTGGAACGCCTCGACGATCGGCCGCGCCAGCGCAAGGTCGGTGGTGCTGTAGACCACCACATCGCCGAACGGGCCGGTTTCGCCGGTGTCGCCGAGGGCCGGGAAACGGGTTTCCTCGGCCGCCGCCTCGAACGCGGGACCGATGGCACACAAGACCAGGACCAGGGCCAGGCAAAGGGATCGGACCATTCCGCCATCCTGCAGCGGGGCGCCGCGCTTCACAAGTCCGGATGCCGGTCGTATCCTGCGGCATGCGCCTGCTCGTGGTTGAAGATAACGATCGGCTGGCCGAGACGCTGACCAGCCTTCTGCGCGACGACGGCCACGCGGTCGACCTCGTCACCGACGGCGCCGACGCCGACGCGACGCTGGCGGCCGAATCCTTCGACCTCGTGGTGCTCGATCTCGGGCTACCGGGCATGGACGGCCTCGAGGTGCTGCGCCGCCTGCGCGACCGCCGCGCCGAGACGGCGGTGCTGATCCTGACCAGCCGCGGCGCCCTCGACGACCGCGTCAAGGGCCTCGATCTCGGGGCCGACGACTACCTGACGAAGCCCTTCGAGGTCGAGGAGTTCGAGGCCCGGGTGCGGGCACTGCTGCGGCGCCGGGCGCGGGCCGCCGGCTCGGCCGTGACCGTGGGCGAGCTGTCCTTCGACGTGTCCGCCCGCGCCGCCAGCCTGCGCGACTCACCGCTCGACCTGCCGAAGCGCGAACTCGACCTGCTCGAGGCGCTGATGGTGCGGGCCGGCCGCGTCGCCTCGAAGCAGGAATTGGTCGAAGCGATCTCGCCCTTCGACGGCTCGGTCAGCGAAAGCGCCATCGAGCTCTATGTCAGCCGCCTGCGCAAGAAGCTGGAGCCGATGGGGGTGCGCATCCGCGCGCTGCGCGGCCTCGGCTATTTGCTGGAGGGATGATGCGCGTCGCCCGCTGGTCGCTGCGGCGGACGCTGCTGGTCTGGCTGTTCGCGCCGCTGCTGCTGCTCAGCTTCGCCCTGTTGTGGGAGAGCTATTTCGAGGCCCGCCGCCAGGCCGACCGCGCCTTCGACCGCACGCTGCTGGGCTCCGCCCTCGCCATCGCCGACCGGGTGGTGCTGGGGCCGGACGGCGCGCTCGAGGTCGACGTGCCCTATGTCGCGCTGGAGATGCTGACCTCGGCCGCCGGCGACCGGGTGTTCTACCAGGTGCGCGGCGCCGACGGGCGGCTCAGCACCGGGTACGAGGACCTGCCGCAGCCGGCGCAACCGCCGGGCCCGGGGGCCGAGCCGGTGTTCTACCACGGCAGCTACAAGGGTAGCCCGATCCGCGCCGTCGCCATGCCGGGGGCGGCGTCCAACGCGCAGCGCTCGGCCGCCTTCATGGTCGTGGTCGCCGAGACGACGCAGGGCCGCCAGGCACTGGCGCGCGAGACCATGCTGCGCGCCGGGCTGCGCCTGGCGGCGCTGATCCTCGCCGCCGGCATCGTGCTGTGGCTCGGCGTCAGCCGCGGCCTGCGGCCGCTGGAACGGCTCGGCGAGGCGGTCGGGCGGCGCAGCCCGGACGATCTGCGGCCGGTCGCGCACGCGGTCCCGCGCGAGGTCGAGGGGCTGATGGAGGCGATCAACGGACTTCTGGGGCGGCTGCGCGATTCCCTCGGCGCATTGCGGCGCTTCACCGGCAATGCCGGCCACCAGCTGCGCACGCCGCTGTCGATCGTGCGCAACAACCTTGCCCTGGCCCGGCGCGCCGATGCCGAGGGTGAGCGCGAGGCGCGGATCGCCGAGGCCGACCGCGCGGTGCGCGATGCCGAGCGACTGGTCGGTCAGCTGATGCTGCTGGCGCGGCTCGAGGAATCGAAGGCCGGCAAGGAGGGCGCCGAGATCGTCGACCTCAACGCCCTGGCCGAGGACTGTGCCCGCGACCGCGCGGCGGAGGCGCTGCGCGCCGGCCTCGAGCTCGCCTTCGAGCCGGCGGCGGCCGGCGCCCCGGTGCGTGGCAACGCGGTGCTGTACCGCGAATTGCTGCTGAACCTGATCGACAACACCATCCGCTATGCCGCGCCCGGCCAGGCGACGGTCCGCGTGTCCGGCGCCGACGGGGTGCGGATGCTGGAGGTCGAAGATGACGGGCCCGGGATCGACGCCGCGGGGCGGGAGCGCGCCCTGACCCGGTTCGGCCAGCTCGACCGCCATGCCACCGAGGGGGCGGGGCTCGGCCTCGCCATCTCGGCCGAGATCGCCGGCCGCTTCGGCGGCTCGCTTGCGCTCGAGCCGGCGCGCGACGGCCGCGGCCTCTGCGTGCGCGTCACCCTGCCGGCCGGCTGACCAACCGGTGGCGGCGCAACGGCATGCAAGTGGTTTCATCGATGCGCAGGGCAGACCTGATACGGCAGCGGTGACGGCGGGTCCTCCCACCGACCCCATTAATTCTCAGCGATTTATCTGGTCCAAACTGCGGATATCCGTCCGGCCTGTACCGCGTGCCGCCCCCCTCCCCAACCCCTCCCCCCATGGCGGGTTCGCGCTTTCCCATCGCCCATCGCGCAAGGGAGAGGGGCTTTATCGGCGCGCGCGGGAAGAACGAGCCCCTCTCCCTCGCGCCGGCGATTGGGGGACGCATGGCCGTACCATGAGGGGAGGGGTTGGGGAGGGGGCGGGATTGCCAAGCGCCAGATCGAGCGCAAGCAAGACCAAGGTGGCGATGGGGCCGCCCTGGCCCGCCGGCCGCCCACTTCCTCGGCCGCATATCGTGCGCCGAAGGGCGGTCAGGGATTGTCGGGCAGGCAGCGGTAATTGAAGGAGCGGCAGTTTGAGCAGATGACCTCCACACCCTCCGGAAGTCCTGCACCGCAACGATGACAGATAGAGCCATCGGCGCTCATATGCTGCACCATCGCCTTCGCGTCGGACAGGTCCATGCCCAGGGTCCCGCGCAGGCAGACGATGCCGCTCATTTGACCCTGCCTGGCGGTCATTTCGCCCGCCTCGCGCAGGATCGCGGGCGTCAACGCGACAGGCTCGCTCCACGTCGCACCGCAACGCGGGCAGGAAACGGGGATACCGCTCTTCAAACTCACACCCTCGGCAGCCGGATCGGACGGCGCAATATACCGGCTCGATTGTGGCCGCACCACCACGCCGCCCGAATCCGCTGGCCCCGCCGGTCCCCCCGCCCTATATCACGCGCCATGCAGGACAGTGCTACCAGATCCGCCCCGAAGGTGGGCATCGTCAGCCTCGGCTGCGCCAAGGCGCTGGTCGATTCCGAGCGCATCGTAACGAAGCTGTCGGCCGAGGGCTACGAGATCAGCGGCACCTACGAGGGCGCCGACGTCGTCATCGTCAACACCTGCGGCTTCCTCGACAGCGCGCGGGCGGAGAGCTTGGACGCGATCGGCGAGGCGATGGCGCGCAACGGCCGCGTCGTGGTCACGGGTTGCATGGGGGTGGACGAGGCCGGGATCCGCGCGGCGCACCCGAACGTGCTGGCGGTCACCGGCCCGCACCAGTACGAGGCGGTCGTGGCCGCCGTGCACGACGCCGTGCCGCCGGCGCACGACCCGTATCTCGACCTCGTGCCGCCGGAAGGCCTGCACCTGACGCCGCGGCATTACGCGTACCTGAAGATCTCCGAGGGCTGCAACAACCGCTGCGCGTTCTGCATCATCCCGGCGCTGCGTGGGAAGCTCGCCAGCCGTCCGGCGGCCGACGTGCTCGGCGAGGCGGCGCAGCTGGTCGCCGCCGGCGTCAAGGAGCTGCTAGTCATCAGCCAGGACACCAGCGCCTACGGGCTCGATTTGAAATACGCGGAGGGCACGTGGCGCGGCCGCGACGTGGCGGCGCGGTTCCATGACCTGTCCGCGGCGCTGGGCGAGCTCGGCGCCTGGGTGCGGCTGCACTACGTCTACCCCTACCCGCATGTCGACGAGGTCATCCCGCTGATGGCCGAGGGCAGGATCCTTCCCTATCTCGACATCCCGTTCCAGCACGCCCACCCGGACGTGCTCCGGGCCATGCGCCGCCCCGCCGACCAGGAGAAGGTTCTGGAGCGGATCGCCGAATGGCGCAGGATCTGCCCCGACCTCGCCCTCCGCTCCACCTTCATCGTGGGCTTTCCCGGCGAGACCGAGGTGCAGTTCGACTACCTGCTCGACTGGCTCGAGGAAGCCCAGCTCGACCGCGCCGGTGCGTTCCGTTACGAGGATGTCGCCGGCGCCGCCTCCAACGCCCTGCCCGACCAGATCGACGCGGACGAAAAGCAGGAGCGCTGGGAGCGGCTGATGGCAACCCAGCTGGAGATCAGCCGCCGCCGCCTCGCCGCCAAGATCGGCCGCACCGTCGAGGTACTCGTCGACGAGGCGGGAGAGGACGGCGCCGTCGGCCGCACCCAGTGGGACGCGCCGGAGGTCGACGGCTGCGTCCATGTCGCCGGCGACGGCGCGGCAGCGCTGCGGCCCGGCGACATCGTCCGCGTCCGCATCGACGGGGCCGACGAGACGGATCTGTGGGGGACGGTGGCCGAGTAAGGACCGGTCTCAATTCGCTTGCGAATTCGCAGCCAGGTCGTCGCCGTCAGTCACATCTCGTGTAGTTCGAGTCCATGCACTGTTGCGCAAGCAGCTTCGCCCGTTCGATCTGTTCCGGCGTCAACATTTCGCCGCTGGCGTTCAGGTTCAAGATTGTCCGCCACTGGTTTCCCAGTGGCTCATCGCCTCCCGTCGCGCGGGCAATGCTGTACCACATGTATGCCTTCTCAAAATCGCGCGACACGCCGCGCGCTTCTGCGTACATGAAACCGAGATTGTTGTGCGCCGGGGAAAACCCCTGTTGGGCAGCCATCATGTACCAACGCATGGCTTCCCTGTGATCCGTCTCCACGCCCTGCCCATTGTTGTACATGTAGCCCAGATTGACCTGCGCCGACGGATGGCCTTGCTCCGCCGCCGCCCGGTACCATTGGGCGGCAACCGCATAGTCCTGCTGCACGCCATTTCCATAGTCATACATGACGCCGAGATTGTGCTGCGCATCGGGCAAACCCTTTTCGGCAGCCTCCTTGTACCATCGCAGGGCCGCCACGTAGTCCTGCTGGACGCCTTCCCCCTGTTCGTACGCGATGCCGAGATAGTAGAGCGCGCGCGGGTGCCCTTGTGCGGCGGCCTCCTTGTACCATTGCACGGCAGCTGTGTCGTCCTGCTCTACTCCGTACCCCTTTGAGTACATGGTACCGAGACTAAGCTGTGCGTCGGCCAAGCCCTGTTCGGCAGCTGTGCGGTACCAGCGGACCGCCTCGACATAGTCCTGCTCGACTCCGTCGCCGGTCCCGTACATGAACCCGAGGTTGTTTTGTGCCTCGCTGTGGCCTTGGTCGGCCGCGGCACGATACCAGTGTCGGGCCTTTTCAAGGTCCTGCGTCACGCCACGCCCGTTATGGTAGAACAGTCCGAGATAGTATTGCGCCTCGGCATCCCCCGCCTCCGCCAGCGGCGCCCACAGCCTGATCGCGGTGGCGTAATCACCCTGCTCGGCCGCCGCAAAACCATCTTCGAAATCCCCGGCCCAAGCCTGCCCGGCCACGGCCAGCGCGAAACACAGCGATAGAGCCATAGCCGGAATCCGAGATTTCATCATGCCTCCCTGGTCCATTTTTCTTCCCCCCCAAGATTGTTGAACAACCATGACTAATACAGCATTATTTATATACAACCATACCGGACTATAGCACCGATCGGGACGAACCACAATTCCAGGGCATCCAGGACTACCTGTCGGTCGACCTGCGAAGGTGAACGGCGGTTCAGGTTCTCCCTCACCCCGAGAACAGCAGCGTCGCCTTGTGCGCCGCGGGGGCGATGGTGGCGGTGGCGCCGGCGTTGAAGACGAGGCGGTCGGCCTCGATGCCGTCGCTGAAGATGACGCCGCTGGAGGACTGCTCCTCTTCGCGGCCGCCCTGCGCGATCCGGTAGCGCGCCGAGACATGGCTGCGCGCGCCGACGAACAGGTCGTTGAAGGCGAGCAGGCGCTGGCCGTCCTGCAGCCACGCCTCGGCCATCGAGACAGAGCGCTCCGCGACGTCGCCGGCGATCGTCCGGGTGCGCATCGACGACGCGGACGAGACGGATCTGTGGGGGACGGTGGCTGATTAAACGGCTTGCATCTCGCACATGGCGCTCGACAACCCGGGGAACCTTGCTACGACGGCCTGCGTCGCAGCTGCCAACCTGGCGTCCCAGCCGACTGCGTCTATCCGCACAACCCGCTGCCGCAAAGCCTCGGGCAGGGCCTCCCTGCAGTCGCGCATATTGACTTGCCGCCTGTCGCCACCGTAGCGCTGAACGTCCGGCACCACAGGCATGTTGTCCGACAGCATGAGGATCATGTCGGGACCGGCGTCCCGTTCCACGAGCCGCGCTACGGCAGGCGGGACACGACCGTGCAGGATCCGCGACCACAAGAGGGTGGTTGCGCTGGTGGTATCAGTCACCAGCAGCGCGTGGCGCACGGCGTACCACGTCAACGCCCGTTCCATCGCAATCTGGCCGCGCACGATCTCGGTCAGCCGGTCATCGTCAAGCCCGTGACCATTGGCATCGATATAGGGACGCGCGAATTCGGGGGCCCAGACAGTCCCGAAGCGACCGGCAAGCTTTGCGGCGAGCATGGTCTTGCCGACGCTCTCCGGCCCCATGACCGCGACCCGCCGCACCAGTGCCTCGCGGGCGGGCGGCAGAATCATGTCCCAGTGGCGATGGATGTCTTCGCGGATGGCCGTGGCCGAGATTTCGAACTGCCCGCGGGGCACCGGAATGGCTCGGGTAGCCCCGATGTGGCGCGCCAACTCCGTGCCGTAGTCCTCGCCGGCGAACACGTAATCGAAGTTTCGGCCGGCGTGCCGTTCGATGGTGCGGCGCCAGATCTGCCAGAATTCAGGATGATCCTCCGGCAGGTCGGGATGGTCGGCGGTCGGCGCCGTAACCACGCGCACGCCACGATGAACACCGAATACCTCGCGCAGCCAAGCCGCGCGGGTTTCGACAGGCATGTCGGCTTCGTCGCGATGCTGGCAGACCAGAACCACCAACTCGTCGCTGAACCGGCGGGCGAAGTCGACGAGAACCGCATGCCCCCTATGAGGCGGCATGAACTTGCCGATGGTCAGGCCCCTGGTCGGTGCGCGCTCAGGCATCGACATGGACCCGTTCTCGTACTGCATGTTCACGCCACCACTGCCACAGTGCATAGCCCGCATTGACCAGGAAAATGGTGTACAGCGCCGCGAACATGTACAGCTCCGTCGTCGCGTAGAGCAGGATGGCCGAGACGTTCACCGGCAGCAGCCACAGCAGCCAGGCTTCGATCTTCTTACGACTCAGCAGGAATTGCGCGATCACCGATGCGGCGACGATCGAGGCGTCCCAGTATGTATGGATCGCCTGATCCCAACCGGCCACCAGCACCCGCCCGAAGATCAGCGTGAACAATAGGATGGCAACCACCCAGACGGTGCGCTCGGCCCATCCCAGCAGGGATACGGACAGCTCGGTCCGGTTTGCGCCGCCATTGGCCCAGTTCCACCAGCTCCAGAACTGGATGGGCAAATAATAGAGCACGTGCAGCCAGGCCTGCCCGATCAGGCCCGCCTGCCAGAACACCACGCCCATCGCGACAACCGACACGATGCCCAGAGGCCAGCACCACTTGTTCTGCAACCGGGTCAGCAGCACGCAGGCAAGCGCCGTGGCGGTGCCGGTGAATTCACCGATGCCGGGCACGAAATCCGGTGCAAGACTGTGCCCGGCGGCTGCATAGAGTGTTGACAGGATCAGCGCCGACAGCCCGCAAACCAGCATTTCCCGGTGTTTATCGGCACTGCCGAGATAGCGCTGAATCATGTTGATAGACGTGGCCATGTCGCCATGCTCCCGTTGAATGCCACTCACTTGATGATCTCCACCTTGCCCGGCTCCTTGACGCGGTACAGCATCGCCGGGCGGTGGGCGCCGTCGCGGCGCTGCTCGCCGGTCTCCTCGATCTGCTCCAGCGCCAGCACCCATTTGCGGAAATTGCGCTTGTCGATCTCTTGCCCGAGGATGATCTCGTAGACGCGCTGCAGGTCGCTCAACGAAAAACGCGCCGGCATGAACTGGAAGGCGATGGTCGAATAGTCGAGCTTGGCGCGCAGCCGCTCATGCGCCATGGCGACGATCTCCGCATGGTCGAAGGCGAGGTCCGGCAGCTCGTCCATGGCGAACCAGCCGACCGCCTCGGCGTCCGTCGCGGCGCGGATCTCCAGCGCATCGGAGGGGATGAGCGCGTAATAGGCCACCGTGATCACCCGCTCGCGCGGGTCGCGGTCCGGCGCACCGAAGGTATAGAGCTGCTCCAGGTACACGCCGGACACGCCGGTCTCCTCCGCGAGCTCGCGGCGCGCGCCCGCCTCGAGGTCCTCGTCGATGGCAACGAAGCCGCCGGGCAGCGCCCACCGTCCCTTGAACGGTTCGGCCGCGCGGCGGATCAGCAGCAGCTTCAGCTGCCCGTCGCGGATCGTGAAGATCACGATATCCGTGGTCACCGCGGGATGAGGATATTCGTACCGGTACATCGTGCCCTGCTTCGTGTGTCTATTACACGAACTAATTTAGTGTATCTATCACACGAAGTCAAGCGGCAAATGCCGGCTGTGTGAAAGGCCAGCGAAACAAACGTCGCCGCGGCGGGGCGACGGCCGGCAATGCGGTCCCGAAACCCGCGGAAAACCCTAACGCATGGGCTCGTTCCGCGGCGTAGCGGGGCTCAATCCGCCGTCGCCAGGAAGTCCGCGACCAGGGCGTTGACCCGCGACGCCGCCTCTAGCTGCGGCATGTGGCCGGCCTCGGGCACGATCTCCAGCGCAACGTTGCCCGGCAGCGCCTCCGCGGGCCGCGGCACGATGACGTCGGAGTCCCCCCAGATCGCCAGCGCCGGCCCGCCGAAGCCGGCGAGCGCGGCGTTAAGGTCGTCGGCGGGCCGGCCGCCGGGAAACACGCCGTCGCGGATCGCGGTGAGCGCCGCGGCGCTGCCGTCGATGCGCTTGAAGCGGGCGACGCCCTCCAGCATGTCCCTCCTGACGAGCCCCGGATCCTTGAACAGCATCTGCAGGACGGATTTCAGCTCCTTGCGGCGCTCCGCGGCGATGAAGCCGGCGAGATACGCATCGTTGACCGGCCCCCCGAGCCCGGCTGGCGCGAGCAGCACCAGCGAGGCGACCCGATCAGGCGCCGCACGGGCGAGCGAGATCGCGATCGCGCCGCCCATCGAGTGGCCGGCGACGTGCACACGGTCGACCTCCAGCGCGTCGAGCAGGGCGACGACGTCGCCGGTCAGCGCTACGAGATCGCCGGCACCAACCTGCCGCGTGGATTCGCCATGCCCCGGCAGATCGGGCGCCAGCACGCGGCGCGGCGCGCCCCATGCGTCGATGTTGAACAGCCAGTTGTCCTTGTCGCCGCCGAAGCCGTGCAGCAGCAGCAAGGGCGGCCCCTCCTCCGCCTCCGGCCGGCGGTCGTGATAGACGATGCGACGTCCCGCGATCTCGATGCTCTGCGGCCCGGACGCCGCAGCGCCCTCTTCGTCGGCTTCCTCGGGCACGAAACGCGCCTGGAAATCCGCGATGAAGGCGTCGATCTCCTCCTCCGCGACCGCCTCGTCGGCGAACACGGCCAAGAGGGCGCCGACCGGCAGCGTCTCGCCCTCGCCCGCGACGCGGCGGCGCAGCGTGCCGGTCACCGGCGATTCGTAGACGTTGTTGATCTTGGTGGTCTCGATCTCGACCAGGTCCTGATTGCGGCTCACCGACTCGCCCTCGCCGACGAGCCACGCCGAAACCTGGCCCTCGGTCATCGAGAGGCCCCATTTGGGCATGGTGAGTGGCTGGATGGCCATCGTAGTCATCCTCCCTGTCGGTATCGCGGGGCGGGGGCCGCGGAGACTCGCCGGCGCCGCCCCCGCCCGCGCGCCCTAGGCGGCGAGGACAGCGTCCACCGCCGCGCGGATCTTCGGCGCGCTGGGGATGTACGCGTCCTCCAGCTCCGGCGCGAACGGCACCGGCGTGTGCGGCGGCGTCACCGTCTTGATCGGCGCCTTGAGGTCCTTGAACGCCTGCTCGCAGACCTGGGCAGAGATGTCCGCCGCCAAGCCGCAGCGCGGCCCCGCCTCGTCGACGATGACGAGCCGGCCCGTCTCCTCCACCGACTCGAGAATCGTGTCGATGTCGAGCGGCGAGGTGG
>CAYFYY010000072.1:0-263 GCA_964347475.1 uncultured Flavobacteriales bacterium | reverse complement strand
CACGTCCCCGCCCTCGCGGGTGATGTTGGCCTCGCCGAAGGGGATGGTATACGGGTCGTCCGGCACATGGCCGGTCTCGTCGTACTGCACCTTGTTCTCGAGGAAGATGACCGGGTCGTCGTCGCGGATCGCCTGCGTCATCAGGCCCTTCGCCTCGTAGGGCGACGACGGGATCACCACCTTCAGACCCGGGATGTGGGTGAAGACGGGATAGAGGCACTGGCTGTGCTGGCTCGCCGCCCGCAGGCCGGCGCCGTACATCG
>CAYFYY010000071.1:5710-22232 GCA_964347475.1 uncultured Flavobacteriales bacterium | reverse complement strand
CTGCATGTGGTATCCGATCGGCTTCACGGTCGCGGCCAATCCCAGCGCCGCCCTGGTCAAGGTCAACGAGGACGGCACCGCGACGGTGCTGACCGGCACGGTCGAGACAGGGCAGGGGGCGCTGACCGTGCTCGGCCAGATCGCCGCCGAGGAACTGGGCGTGGCCGCGGACGACGTGCATCTCGTGTCGGGCGATACCGACGCGACGCCGATGGACACCGGCGCCATCGCCAGCCGCACCACTTACGTCACCGGCAATGCCATCCGCATGGCCGCAGCCGAGGCCAAGAAGATCCTGTTCGAGGTGGCGGCGCCGATGCTCGGCGTGCGGCCCGACCAGCTCGAGGCGCGCGACCGCAAGATCCAGGTCATCGGCTTCCCGCAGAAGAACCTGCCGATCGGCGACGTTGCCAACCATGCCCAGGTGGTGATGGGGCGGCCGCCGCTGGGCAGCGCCTCGTACAATCCGCCGACCGTGGCGATGGACCCCGAGACCGGCCAGGGCAAGCCGTTCAGCACCTACGTCTACGCCGCCCAGGTGGCCGAGGTCGAGGTCGACGAGGAGACCGGCGAGGTCGAGGTGCTGCGCATCGTCGCGGCGCACGATTGCGGCACGCCGATCAACCCGACGCTGGTCGAGGGGCAGGTCGAGGGCGGCATCTCGATGGGCATCGGTCTCGCGCTGCAGGAGGAGATCCTGTTCGACTCCAAGGGACGGCAAATCAACCCCAATTTGACCAACTACATCATGCCGACCAGCCTCGACATGCCGGAGATCGAGGTCGACATCGTCAAGAACTACGACCCGACCGGGCCGTTCGGCGCCAAGGGCGTCGGCGAGCCGACCTCGGTGCCGACCGCCGCGGCGATCGCCAATGCGATCTACGATGCCGTCGGCGTGCGCATCCACTCGCTGCCCGCCACGTCCGAGAAGGTTCTGATGGCGCTGCGCGAGAAGCGGGGCAAGCAGAAGCAGATTCCGGCGGAGTAGCAGCAAAGCGGCTCGAGCGACCTCACCCTTCGAGACGGCTGCTTCGCAGCCTCCTCAGGGGCGGAGCTCCATCGCTCGGGCCTTCATGCTGAGGAGGGCCGCAAGGCCCGTCTCGACGCATGAGTCGCTCGGCGCTGGTTTCACCACGCGGGAGCTGTTTACGCCGCGTGGTCGAGGATGACCTTCATGTGGCGCGATGAGTCGCCGGCGGTCAGGAGGGCCAGCGCCTCGTCGAGCTTGGGCAGCGGCAGCGTATGGCTGATCAGCGGGTCCAGGCTTACCTGGCCGCGCTGCACGAGGTCGATGCAGGCCGGGTAGTCCTCGCTCTTGGCGGCGCGCGCGTTGATGATCTGCAGTTCCTTGAAATACCAGTCGTAGAACGGCAGCTCACCCTTCTTTTCGGTATAGGTGCTGTAGGCGAGCACGCGGCCGCCGATGCGGGCCACGGTCATGGCCTCCGCCAGCACCTTGACGCGGCTCGCGCATTCGATGACGAGGTCGGCGCCGCGCCCGTCGGTGGCATCGCGGATCGCCCTGGCCGCGTCGTCGCCAGGCGCCGCGGTGACGTCGGCACCCAGTTCGGCCGCGAGCTCCCGCTTCCATTCGCTGCGCGTGATGCCGATCACCGGATACGCGCCGCGCGCCTTGGCGAGTTGCACGTGGAGCTGGCCGGTCACGCCGAGGCCGATCACCGCGACCGCTTCGCCGGGGAAGATCTTCGACAGTCGGTGGGCGTGCAGGCAGGTTGTCAGCACCTGGATCAGCGGCGCTGCGCCGTCCGAGATTTCCGTCGGCAGGCCGTAGACATTGCCGGCCGGCACTGCCACGTACTCCGCGAAGCCGCCGTCGCGATCGCGGCCGACGAGGCCGCCATTTGGACACAGGTTGGTCTGCCCGGCCCGGCACTGATAGCACCGGCCGCAGAAATAGACCGGGTCGAGAATGACCCGCGCGCCCGGCGCCAGGCCGCCGGCGCCTTCGCCCTCGACGATCTCGCCGACCGCCTCGTGCCCCATGATCAGCGGGTACGACACGGGGATGCCGCCGTAATAGATGCTCTGGTCCGTGCCGCAGATGCCCGTGTTGCGTACCTGGACCAGCACGTTGCCGTCTTCGAGCGGCGGGCGTGCCACTTCGCGTAGCGCCAGACTGTTCGGCGCCTCAAGGACCATGGCCTTCATTGAATGTCGTCCTCCGCCGGCTGCCATGGAGATCATATCAGCAATACGCGCCGTGGCTCCGAAAATACAATGCCGCTCGCGCATATTATCATTCGAAAAAAAGATAACAGGGGCGGCCCGGTCGGCGCTATTGTTAGTGCGCATTGGAAAAGAGCGGCGCACCGGAGCGGGCCGGCAAGCGACGCGGATACGGGAGGAAAGCAATTTCGCGACGGTTCGTTCTCGACGAGTCGGCAACGTCCTGGGCGTCTTTGCGCAGTTCCCCCAGATCATGTTCAACCGCGCGTCAAGGCGCGGACCACGGTGCGTGGCGGCCTGCGCTGCCCGTCCCGGCCAACCAGGGAGAAGAATGATGACGTTGCATGCCAAGAATGTTGCCGCCCTGGCCGCCTCTGCGGTCGCCGCCGGCATGATCATCGCAGCCGCCGGCACGGTGCAGGCCAAGACCATCACCATCCGCATCGCCTCGGGGCATCCGCCGGCGGTCGTTTATGCCGGGCTGATGAAGGACTATTTCCAGACCGAGCTGAAGAGGCGCGTCGAGGAGCGGACCGAGCACAAGATCAATTTCGTCGAGGGCTACAGCGGCTCGATCGTCAAGGTCTACGAGACCTTCGAGGGCGTGCGCGACGGCATTATCGATATCGGCGGCTTCTGCTTCTGCTTCGAGCCGTCGAACCTCAAGCTGCACGCCTTCCAGGTCATGCTCCCGTTCGGCACCATGGACCCGACCGTGAGCCTCAAGGTCGCCCAGGACGTCTACCGGCAGGTCCCGTACCTGACCAACGTCTTCGAGGAGAAGTTCAATCAGAAGCTCCTGGCGCGGATCGCCGACGGCGGCTACAACCTCGGCACCTCGTTCGACTGGAACAAGGTCTCCGATCTTAAGGGCGTCAAGATCGCCGGCGCCGGCCTTAACCTCAACTGGCTGAAATATGCCGGCGTGACGCCGGTCCAGGGCTCGTTGCCGGAGGCCTATACCGGTATGAAGACCCACATCTACGAGGGCTGGATCATGTTCCCCAGTGCCTGGGTCAACCTCAAGCTCTATGAGCCCGGCCCCTACTACACGTTGATCGGATTCGGTTCGATCACTTGGCACGGCCTCACTGCGAATCTCGACTTCTGGAACGGCCTGCCCAAGGAGGTCCGGGACGTCATGCTCGAGGTCGCGGCCGACTTCGAGGAGAAGACCGGATCCAATAACAAGGAACGCTATGGCAGCGACATCGAAAAGCTGAAGGCTGGCCTCGCGACGGTGAAGGAGCTCGGCCCCGACGTGCGCCTCGAGTGGGCGCAGTCGCTGAAGGACTGGCCGCAGGCCTACGCGAACGAGCTGGAAGCCGAAGGACTGCCCGCCAAGCAGGTCCTGAACCTCGCCCTCGAGAGCGCGGAAAAGCACGGCTATACGTGGCCGGTCCGCTACGTCATCAAATAAGGGGGGCCCCGGCCCATCACGGTCACTGACCACCACCGGTTGGGTTTCGGCCCGGCAGCTTGGCCCAGCCGGTGGGCCTTTTCGGGGCATCCCGGCGCACCGGATTCCGCCCTCCGCCCGAACCTGAACGCGAACGGTCGCGTGGCCGGCGCAGCGGCGCACTGAGGGGAAACGACATGTCCTTGATCCGATGGAACGACCGCCTGACCCGGTTTCTCATGGTCCTGGCCGCGTTCTGGGCCTTCATGCTGACGTTTTTCATCATGGCCGACATCATCGGCCGCGGCATCTTCAACGCGCCGGTCTACGGGGTGCGCGAAATCGTGATGAATTCCATCGTCATCATCGTGTTCCTGCAGGCGGGCTATGCGATTCGCAGCCGCTCGATGCTGCGGGCGGAGTTCGTCATCGACCGCTTCCCTGCCTGGCTGCGCCGTGCCGCCCTGGCCATCGGTTATCTGCTGGGCGCCGCGTTCTTCCTGACGATCGTCGTCGGCGGCTGGGACAACGCGGTCTATTCCTGGGTCGCCAACGAGTTCGAGGGCGAGGGCGCCCTGCGGGTGCCGAGCTGGCCGACCCGGTTCATGATCCTGTTCGGCGGCGCGCTGGCCGCCATCAACTACCTGATCATGGCGTATCTCGACATCTTCCGGCCGGCGGAACTGGATCCCGAGGTCGACGCAGACGCCCGGTTCCACGGGTAATCGAATCGATCCGGGGGCTCTCGTGTTTGACGTCAATGTCGCGGTCGTTCTGATCATCAGCCTCCTGGTGCTGGTGGCGCTCGGCGTGCATATTGCCATCGCCCTCGGCGTGACCAGCGCGCTCGGCATCTTCCTGGTCACCGGCGGCAACTTCACCGTGGTCCAGAAAATGCTCGCCAACACCGCCTACGAGGCGTTGCGCGCCTACGAATTCGCAGTCATCCCGCTGTTCATGCTGATGGGGGAGTTCATCGGAAAGTCGGGCGCGGTGACCGACGTCTACAAGGGCATAAACCGGGGATTGCGGCGCATTCCAGGCCGCCTCGCGGTCGCCACCGTGCTCGGCAACGCCATCTTCTCGTTCGTCACCGGCGTGTCCATCGCCTCGGCGGCGGCGTTTTCGCGCATCGCCTATCCGGAGATGAAGCGCTACGGATACCACCAGGGCTTCGCCCTCGGCGCGGTGGCCGGCAGCAGCTGCCTTGGCATGCTGATTCCGCCCAGCGTGCTGATGATCGTGTGGGGCCTTCTGACCGAAAAGTCGATCGGACAGATCTTCCTCGCCGGCGTGCTGCCGGGCTTCCTACTGGTCGTCCTGTTCCTCGCCTACGTCCTCGGCACGGCGATCTTCCGGCCGCAGATCGTGGGCGCCGCGCGGGACGGCGCGCCGGCCGAGCCGGACGACGGCGAGGAGGTCGCTCTCAGGTCGGTCGTTACCAGCGCCATCGGCATCGTCGCCGTCGTCGTCGTGGTGCTCGGCGGGATCTGGTTCGGCCTGCCGACTCCGTTCGGCACGGTCACGTTTACGCCCACCGAAGGGGCGGGTGCCGGCGCCTTCATCGGCCTCGTTCTTGGGCTGGTCAAGGGGATGCGCTGGCGCGACATGTTCGATGCGATCCTCTCGGTCGGCCGCACGTCGGCGCCGATCCTGCTGCTCCTGGTGACAGCGGCGCTGTACTCGCGCACCCTTGCGATGACGGGCGTTACCAACGCCATCCAGGACGTGTTCCTCGGCTCCGGCATGGCGCCATGGATGATCCTCGGCGTGATGGTGCTGATCTGGTTCGTGCTCGGCATGGTGATCGACTCGATCTCGATCATGCTGCTGACGGTGACGATCTTCGAGCCGATCGCCGTCAATCTCGGCTACGACCCGATCGCCTTCGCCATCGTCGGCATCATCGCGATCGAGGCCGGGCTGCTGACCCCGCCGTTCGGCCTGCTGGTCTATACGGTCAAGGCGGCGATCCAGGACGATGCGGTGTCGATCGTCGAGATCTTCCGGAGCTCGACGCCCTACTGGATCGTCATGCTGATCGGCATGGTGCTGATTGCGGCCTTCCCGGAGATCGCAACCTACCTGCCGAGCTTGTTGTTCTAGCCTTTACCGCGGTCGAAGCGACCGATCTCCTCCAGCACGCCGCACACCGACGCGGTGTCCTGCTTGGCGCGGCCCTGGGCCATGCCGGCCTTGTAGACCTCCGCCGCGGCCGCGAACAGCGGTGTCGGGCTCTTGAGTGCGCTGGCAAACTCGCCGATCACCTTCATGTCCTTCTGCCAGATCTCCATGCGCATCGTGGCGGGCTCGTAGGTATCCGCCACCATCATCGGGCCCCGCAGCTGGAAGATCCGCGAGCCGCCCGCGCCGTCGGCGATGACGTCGTAGATGACCTGCGGGTCGAGGCCGGCCTTCATGCCCAGCACCATGGCCTCGGCCGAGGCGACGTTGTGGATGGCGACCAGCAGGTTGGCGACGTACTTCATCTTGCTGCCGGACCCGAACTCCCCGACGTAATGGTGGCCGCGGGCAAATCCCGCGAGCACCGGAACGCAGCGCTCGTAGGCGTCGCGGTCGCCGCTGGCGTAGACCAGAAGGTCCTTCGTGACGGCCTGCGCGCCGGTGCCGCTGAGCGGGCAGTCGAGCAGGGTGATGCCGGCAGCGGCCAGCGCGTCGTGGGCGCGCTGCTTGTCCTCGATGGTAAAGGTGCTGGTCTCGATCACCGTCAGCCCTTTGCGGCGGGCGGCGATCAGCCCGTCGGCGCCGTTCACCACCGCATCGAGCGCGGCCGGCGATGGCAGGCTGGTGATGATGGTCCCGGCCTGCGCGGCCACCGCGTCGGGCGATGCCGCGATCGCGCCGCCCTTGTCGGCAAGGCGCTTGCAGGCCGCGTCATCGATATCGTATCCGGTGACCGCAAAACCCGCCGCGACCAGATTGGCGGACATTGCGCCGCCCATGATTCCCAGTCCGATCACGCCAACCGAGTCCGTCATGCCTGTCCTCCCTATGGTCTGCGCTACGTTCAGAGCGCGATGATCGACGAGCCCGAGGTGCGGCCCGCCTCGAGGTCCTCGTGCGCCCGTACCGCTTCGTCGAGCCCGTAGCGCCGGCCGATCTCGACCCGAACGGCGCCCTTCGCGACCATGTCGAACACCGAAGCGGCCGAGGCCTCGAGATCCTCACGGGCGGCGATGTAGGTGGCCAGGGTCGGCCGCGTGAAATAGAGCGAGCCCCGTTTCTGCAACTCGGGTGCCATGACCGGCGGGACCGGGCCGCCGGTCGTCCCGAAGGAGACGAAATAGCCGCGCGGCGCAAGGCAGTCCAGCGACTGCTCGAAGGTGCCGGATCCGATCGAATCGTAGACCACGGGCACGCTGGCGCCGCCGGTCAGCTCCTTGACCCGCTCGACGACGTTCTCCGCGTGGCGGTCGATGCAGGCTTCGTAGCCGTTGGCCAGCGCCAGTTTGCATTTCTCCTGCCCGCCGGCGATGCCGATCATGCGGGCGCCGAGCGCCTTGCCCCACTGGCCGGCGATCAGGCCGACGCCGCCCGCGGCGGCGTAGAACAGGACCCACTCGCGGGCTTGCACCGGATAGGTGCGGTTCACGAGGTACTCGACGGTCATGCCCTTCATCAGCACTGCGGCGGCCTGCTCGTCGCTGACTGCGTCCGGCACTTTGACCAGCCGCGCCGCCGGCATCAGGCGATACTCCGCATAAGCGCCGATCGGCCCGCCGCCATAGGCGACCCGGTCGCCCGGTGCAAGGCCGGCGACGTCCGGCCCCACTGCCTCGACCACGCCGGCCGCCTCGAGGCCGATGCCACTCGGCAGCTGCAGCGGATAGCTGCCGGACCGCTGGTAGATGTCCATGTAATTGACGCCGGCCGCGGTCTGCCGGATCAGCGCCTGGCCCGGCCCCGGATCCGGCACCTCGACGGTTGCGACCCGCAGGACCGACGGCGGGCCCTGTTCGGCAAGCGTGACGGCGCGTGAGCTGACTGGCATCTCGTTCTCCAGGTTGTCGTGTTGCGGCGACGCACGTGATCGCGACGTGCCGGGCCGCTAGTTCAGGACTTCGGGATTGACCGGGTAGACCGGCCGCTCGCCGCTGAGGACGCGGGCGACATCCTGCGCCGCCTTGGTCTGCAGGTCGAGCAGCGCGTCGACCGAGTAGAACCCGGTATGCGGCGTCAGGACGACGTTGTCGCGTTTGAGCAGCGGCGAATCCGCGGGCAGCGGCTCGACCGGCACGACGTCGAGGGCGGCGCCGGCGATCTCGCCGTTGTCGAGGGCCGCGGCGAGGGCGTCGGTATCGACGAGGGGACCGCGTGCCGTGTTCACGAGCAACGCCGTCGGCTTCATCTTCCGGAAGGCGTCCGCGCCTATGAGGTTCCGGGTTTCCGGCGTCAGCGGCGCATGGACCGACACGTAGTCGGACACCTCGAGGAGTGCGTCGAGTTCCACGAGATCGACGTCCAGCTCCGCCGCCTTTTCCCTCGGCACGAACGGATCGTAGGCGACGACCTTCAGCCCGAAGGCCTGGGCCTTGGGCGTCAGCACGCGCGGGATGTTGCCGAAGCCGACGAGGCCGAGCATGCGCCCGCGCAGCCGGTACAGCGGCGCCACCGCCGGCATCTCCCAGCGGCCGCCCTGCACCAGGCTGTTGCTGAACGAAACCTTGCGCGCAAGGTCCAGCAGCAGCGCCATGGCATGGTCCGAGACCTCGTCGAAACAATAGTCCGGCACGTAGGTCACGACGATCCCGGCCTTGGTGGCGGCGGCGATATCGATGTTGTCGACGCCGATCCCGAAACGGCCGATCGACTTGCAGTTCTTCATCTCGCCGATCATCTCGCCTGTGATCTTGGCGTAGGTCACCAACAGCGCGTCCGCGTCGCGCGCCACCGCGAGGATCCCGTCCGGAGTCGGCTCCGCGGCCATCTTCAGCTCCGCCTTGGCGCGCGCAAGGGCGTTTTTCGCAGGATCGAGGCTGGGGAACGGTGAATCGGCGACGGCGACAATCGTACCGGGCATGGTGCAAACTCTCCCTGGGTTTGGGGTCGGCGCGGGCCACAGCGACCATGCACGGCCGGCCGTTGCCGGCGCCGCGTCAGGCTGATCTTAGCGGCAAAGATAGAGGGCGGGCACTATGAATGCGAATTTATTATCGGCCTTTCGTTATGCTACAAAAGAATACATCGGCACGTAAATCATGGTTTTGTCAGGGGGATATGTTCCATGAAACTTCGCCAGCTGGAGGCGATCCGGGCGGTCATGGCCAGCGGCACGACGACGCACGCCGCGGAACTCATGGGGTTGACCCAGTCGGCTGTGAGCCGCTTGATCACCCAGCTCGAGGACGAACTCGGTCGTAGCATCTTCGACCGTCGGGACGGGCGGCTCCAGATCACGCCGGAGGGGCAGCATTTCTATGATATCGCCCGCAAGGTGCTCGACGGCATCGACCAGATCAACGCCACCGCGCGCGACATCCGGATGCTGCAGGCCGGGGCGTTGCGGATCCTGTCGATGCCGGCGCTGGCCTACGGTCTGCTGCCGCGGACCATCGGCAAGATCAACGCCCAGTACAGGCAAGTGAAGATCTCGGTCGGCGTCGGCTCGCGGGCCGAGCTGGAGGATGGTATCGCCAGCGCCCAGTACGATGTCGGAATCGCCACCCTGCCGGTCGATCAGCAGGGGATCGAGGTTGAAACGCTCTGTGCCGTCGATTGCGTCGCCATCCTGCCCGCCGGCCACGTGCTGTCCGGGAAACCGACGATCACGGCGCAAGACCTCGACGGCCAGCCATTCGTCTCGCTCACTTCCGGAACCCTGTTCCGCTACCGGGTCGACGAGGTGTTTGCAACCCTGGGTGTCCGACGCAGCATGCTCGTCGAGGTCCCGTCGACGATCATGGTCTCCGAGCTGGTGGCCAGCGGCATCGGCGTTTCGATCGTGCACCCGTTCGTTGCCGCCGCCTTTCGCGATAATGTCGTCACCCGGCCGTTCGAGCCGGCGATCCGGTTCTCTTACGGTCTGCTGTTTCCGGCCAGCCAGACCAAATCCCTCCTGACGCGGACCTTTGTCGAGGCGATCCGCGCCGATGTCGCGGAAACCTATTGCGCCGATTCTCCGGCTCGGAAAACCGGCTCATAGGGGCTATGCCGCAAGAGTATAATGCTAGGCACATTCGGAATTTTGTTTCACGAATCGATGCTCATACCATCACCTCAAGGAACCTGGGACCACGCTTGCGGGCGCATCCCTCCGCGCATGTTGCATGTGGAGGTTGTGGGACGGCGTGCCGTGGCCCGAACGAGCGCAAGATTGGGAGAGAGTGCGATGGCGATGTTAGTCAAGAAGCCCGACCGCGACGAGGACCTGACCTATGAGCCGCCGCTTGTGATCGGCTTCGGCATCAACGACAAGACGGTCGAAAATCCGAAGCTCACGATGGGCCACACCATCGTGCCGCCATCGGGCCGGAACCAGGCGCATTTCCACGCCAACGCTGCGGCCGGCCTGTACCTGAACAAGGGTCAGCTGCGGCTCTATCTTGGCCCGGAGGAAGACCGCCAGGAAATGATCATGGACGCCGGCGACTTCCTCTATCTGGAACCGGGCGAGATCCATGGCCTGGTCAACACCTCGGACACCGACAACGCCGAGATCATCTTCACCTACTCGGGTGTTGCCAGCAAGGACATCGCCGGCACCGTCTTCGTCGAGGACCGCTGGGACGTCTGAGCGGGCCGCACGTCGCGGTAACAAGCAATCCTGCAGGGCGGCGCACCGCGCCGTCCTCGGTCTGTCGCGACAATTTCGCAGCGGTCCGTGTGGGATCGTGCCGGATTTGCGATTTGCGCCAAAAGACCGTACAAATATGCAGGATTTGCATGTTTCTAGGCGCAATCGGAATTTTCTTTCATACTGGTAACCTCATACCATCGCATTGAAGCATCCGGCGGCGTGAAAGACCGCTTGCCGGTAAGAACGATGAGGCGAGGGACACGATGGCGTCGGGGCTGGCGTGTCCGCGGACCCGAACAAAAAGAGGGAGCTCACGCAAGTGGAGGAGGCGCCGCGAAACGTATCGCCACCGGCGACGGCGGATATCGGCGATCCTGTTCCCGACCGTCTTCTGGCGTGGACCGAGCTGATCGTCGCGGTCCTGCTGACGGTGATGGCGCTTGCCTTTGCGATCTTCATGTCCGAGCTGATCGGCTCCGGCGGCTTCGAGACCGCGGAGGAATACCTGCACCTGACGCCGGACTTCTTTCCGCGCATGACCATGCTGTTGCTGGCGGCGGTCTGCGTGCGCTATGCGGTCGGGGCGGCCCGCAGTGTCGCGCGGTCGACCGCGTCGTACGACCGCGAGAACCTGGAGCGTTTCGGCCGCGCGGGTTTCATGGTCGTCGTGGCCGTCTGCTATGCCCTGACCATATCATGGCTCGGCTTCATCCTGGCGACGATGATCGTGGCGACCGTCGTCAGCTATTTCCTGGGGCTACGCAACCCGCTGGCCTTCGTGCCGGGGGTCCTCGTGGTCCCGATCGCCATCCGTTTCGTCTTCGAGAGGCTGCTCTACATCGCGCTGCCGCGCAGCGGGATCGAGGCGGTGGCCGCAGTCGAGGACGCCGTGATCGGCGTGCTCGTCAAGATCCTGCTGTAGGGAGACGCGCCCGTGTTCGAGTCCTTCCTCCAGGGTTTCGAGCTGCTGTTGCGCTGGGAGATCTACTTTTACATCAGCCTTGGCCTGGTGGTCGGCATGTTCGTCGGCGCGATGCCCGGACTGACCACCGTTCTGGCCATGGCGGTGCTCTTGCCGGTGTCGTTCAACCTCGAGCCGATGCTCGGCATCCCGTTCCTGATCGGCGTCTACAAGGGCGGCATCTACGGCGGCAGCATCTCGGCGATCCTTGTCGGCATTCCCGGCACCGGCGCGTCGATCGCCACCACCTTCGACGGCCCCGCCCTGACGCGCCAGGGCAAGGCGCGCAAGGCCCTGGAAATGGCGCTGTTCGCCTCGACGACCGCCGACTTCGTGTCGGACGTCGCAACGCTGTTCCTGATCGGGCTGATCGCGATGATCATCCTGAAGATCGGCCCGCCCGAGGTGTTCGCGATCATCATCTTCTCGCTGATCCTGATCGCCAGCGTGTCCGGCGAATCGGGCATCCGCGGCGCCATCGCGGCATTCATCGGCCTCGGCCTCGGCTTCATCGGCACCGATGCGGTGACCGGCGCGACGCGCATGACCTTCGGGATCGACGCGCTGGCCGGCGGCATCCCGCTGATCCCCCTGATCATCGGCGTGTTCGCCCTGCCGGAGGTGCTGGAGGCGGTGGAATCGAAGGCGCGCACCTTCATCGCCGAGCACGTCGACATGTCGAAGGCGGGCGAGCGCCTGCGGTGGCACGAGTTCAAGGCGTCGATCCGGACCATCCTGCGCTCGACCGCCATCGGCACCGGCATCGGCATGGTGCCGGGCGTCGGCCAGGTCGTCGCCGCCTTCGTCGGCTACAGCGCGGCGAAGCGCGCCTCGAGGCATCCCGAGCGCTTCGGCCGGGGCGAGCTCGACGGCGTCGCCGGCCCGGAAGCGGCCAATAACGCGGTCAACGGACCGACCCTGGTGCCGCTGCTGACGCTCGGCATCCCCGGCGACAACGTGACCGCGATCCTGCTCGGCGCCTTCGTCGCCCATGGCATCCGACCCGGACCGCAGATCTTCGAAGAGCAGGGGCCGCTGATCTACGCCCTGTTGCTGGCTATCATCATGGCCAACGTGCTGTTCATTTTCCTCGGCTACATTCTGCTGAAGCCCTTCGCCAAGGCGATCCAGGTGAAGAAGGCCTATCTGATCCCGATCATCGTGGCGCTCTCGTTCGTCGGTACGCTGTCGACCGGCGTCACCTCGGACCTGGCTATCATGGTCGTCATCGGCATTTGCGCCTACATCCTGCGCAAGCTGAAATTCGACTTGGCACCCCTGGTCATCGCCTTCATCCTGGCCGAGCCGATCGAGTACAGGCTCAGCCAGTCGATGCTCTATGCCAGAGGGGACATCTTCGGCTACCTTTTCATCGAAAGGCCGATTGCCTCGGTGTTTCTCATCGCAGGTATACTGTGGGTCGCCTGGATGATCTTCGGGCCCTGGATCCGCAGGCGGCTGCGTCAACAGGGGGCTTGAGGCAAAGGCCCCGCGACAACAGAGGCTGAACCAATAAGGGAGAAAGGAGTCACTCCATGAAAAGCATTCGATATCTTTGGGTTCTGGCGCTGGCGGCGGTGATCGCGGCGCCGCTGCCGGCGGCGGCGGAATATCCGGACCGTCCGATCACCCTGGTTATCCCGCTGGGCGCCGGCGGCAGCCACGACCTGCACGCGCGTGGCATCACGGGCATCATCAGCGACATCATCGGACAGCCCATGGTCGTCAAGCTGGTCCCGGGTGCAAGCGGCATGAAAGGGACCGGCGAGGTCGCCAAGGCCAAGCCGGACGGCTACACCCTGCTGTTCACCCACAACGCGTTCGACCAGCTGCGGCCGCAGACCGTTGACGTTCCCTTCGATACGCTCAAGGACTTCAAGACGGTCGCGCGCATCAACTTCGGGCAGCCGATCCTGGTCGCAAACGCCGACCGGCCGTACAAGACCTTGGACGAGTTCATCGCCTACGCCAAGGCCAATCCCGGCAACGTCAACTTCGGGCACAGCGGCGTCTGGGGGGCGACCCACATCCCGACCGTCCAGCTGCTGAAATCCGCGGGCATCAAGGTCAACCTGATTCCGCATAAGGGCGGCGGCCCGCTGCTGCGCGCCATCCTGTCCGGCGAGGACGACATCGGGTTCCTGTTCGCAACCCAGACGCGGCCTCACTACAAGGCGGGCAAGGTGCGCGTGCTGGGCGTCGCGGGCGATACGCCGATTCCCAACGACCCGGACTTCGGCGATGTCCCGACCATGGCTTCGCTTGGCCATTCCGAAGTGGCGTTCACCATGGACCGGATCTTCATGGCGCCCGCCGGGATGCCCGAGAAGGACCTGCAGTTCCTGCGCGATTCCTTCGAGCAGCTGATCGACAACAAGTCGTTCCAGCGCTTCATCAGCAGCATCGGCGAGAACGTGATGTTCATGCGCGGCGAGGAGTACGACAAGCTGCGGCCTGGCCGATACGAATCCTATACCGACTTGATCAAGTCGGTTAAGTAGGCCGGAGGGGACGCCGGGAGCCCTGTCCTCCAGGGCGGGGCTCCCGCGCTTTCAATGTATCCGAGCCGCCCGACGGCGGCGGGAAAGAGGGAGTCGTCATGGTGCAGCACTACTACAATCCGTCGGATATGGAGAACCTGGAGGCCGGCACCGGCTACAGCACGGCAAACGGCTCCTGGGTCGATGGGGAGCGGATTATCTTCGGCGAAATCCGCATCCCGGCGGGCACGCGCGCGGAGCCCCACACCCATCCGAACGAGCAATTCATCTACGTACTGAGCGGCAGTTGCCGCATGGTGATCGAGGGCGAGGAGAAGACGGTCGGCAAGGGGGAGTTGATCCACATCCCCGCCGAAGCAGTCCACTCGGCCGACGTCGTGGGCGACGAGGACTGGGTGTTCGTCACCGCCAAGGACACCTCGTGGGGCATCATCGGCAAGAAGCTCGAGGAGTGAGACGGCGCAACCTGACCCCGGCGCTGTCAGTCGCGAAGCCCTTGCACGGCAGACGACGGTATCTTGCTACCGCTTAGCCTCCCTGAACACATGACAGCCAGCGAGCACACAACGCATGACGGCCTTTCATCTCAAGGTTAACGGCGAAATGCACGAAATCGACGCGGACCCGGATACGCCGCTGATCTTCGTCCTGCGCAACCAGCTCAGCCTGACCGGCTCGAAGCTCGGCTGCGGGCAGGAGAAGTGCGGCGCCTGCGTCGTCCTGGTGGACGGGGTGGCGACGAACTCCTGCGTGCGGGCGGCCTCGGAATTCGCGGGAAGGGACATCGTCACCATCGAAGGCCTGGCGGAGGACGGCCGCCTCAGCGCCGTCCAGCAGGCCTTCCTCGAAGAGGGCGCGGCGCAGTGCGGCTACTGCACTGCCGGCATGATCGTCGCCACCACCGCCCTTTTGCACCGCACGCCCCGGCCGAGCGCCGAAGAGATCGCCGAAGCCCTGGACGAAAATCTGTGCCGCTGCGGCTCGCACCGGCGGGTGCTTTCGGCGATCGAACGGCTGATCGCGGACGCCGCGTAAGATGGCGTCCCATCCCAGCATCGCCAAACACCCCGACCTCGACGAATGGATCGAGATCGCCGCCGACGGGCGGATCGTCCTGCATACCGGCAAGGTCGAGCTCGGCCAGCGCATCTACACCGCGCTTGCCATCATCGCCGCCGAGGAGCTGGACGTCGACTACGACCGCATCGACGTGCGGCGCGCGGAAACGGGCGTCGATCCCAACGAGGGCATGACAACCGGCAGCATGTCGATGCAGCATTCCGGCAACGCCATCCGCATGGCCAGCGCAACGGCGCGCCGCCACCTGCTGGCGCTGGCGGCCAAACGGCTCGGCGTCGAGGCGGACAGCCTCGAGGTGGCGGACGGGCTGGTCCAGTCGCGCGACAGCAACCAGTCGGTGTCCTACTGGGACCTGATGGAAGGCAAGGCGTTCGGCATCCCGGTCGACGAGACCGTGCGCGTGAAGGCGCCGCAGGACCATACCCGCGTCGGCCGGCGGGTGACGCCGAAGGGCATGGCCGAGATCGTGACTGGCAGGATGACCTATCTTCCGGACATGACGATGCCGGGCATGCTGCACGCCCGCCTCGTGCGCCCGCCGCATTACTTCGCCAGACTGCAGCGCCTCGATGACACCGTGGTCGAGCGGCTGTCCGCGGAGGACGTCACCGTCGTGCGCGACGGCAGCTTCATCGCCGTCGCCGCCGAAAACGAATACGCGGCCGTCAAGGCCGCCGGCCGGCTCAGGAACGCGGCCGAATGGGACGAGGGGGACGGGCTGCCGACCGGGGAGCTGTTCGAGTCGATTACCGGAAATGAGCGGGTGAGCCTTCCCGTCGCCGCCGGCGGCGCCCCGGTCGAGGAGCCGGTGCCGGAGCTGGTGCCGCCGCCGGAAGAGGCGGCGGTCACGCTCTCCGCGCGCTACGAGAAGCCCTATCTCATGCACGGATCGATGGGTCCGTCCGCCGGATGCGCGCTGTATGAGTCGGGAAAGCTGACGGTCTGGACCCACAGCCAGGGAATCTATGCGCTGCGCGGCGCGCTCGCCCGGGCGTTGGACATGGACGAGGCCGACCTGCATCTGGTGTTCATGCCGGCGGCCGGCTGCTACGGCCATAACGGTGCCGACGATGCCGCCTTCGAGGCGGCGCTGATCGCCCTTGCGATCCCGGGCACGCCGGTGCTGCTGAAATGGACCCGTGACGACGAACATGCGTGGGAACCGTACGGCTCCGCCATGGTATGCGCGCTGCGCGGCAGCCTCGATTCGGAGGGCCGGATCGTCGACTGGTCGCACGAGAGCTATGGCGACACCTTCATCGGGCGGCCGGTGCCGGGACGCTACGATTCGCCCGAAAGCCGCCTGGTGTCGACACATTTCCGCGAAGCGGCGCTCGACTGGCCGGTCCCCGCGCCGGCCATGGGCGCCCATATCGGCATCCACCGCAATCTTGAGCCGCTCTATGCGATCCCGAACCCCCGCCTGGTCAAGAACCTGGTGCGGGGCCTGCCGCTGCGCACTTCGGCGCTGCGGTCGCTCGGCGCCTTCGGCAATGTGGCGGCGATCGAATCCTTCATGGACGAGCTGGCCGACGCCGCCGGGATCGATCCCGTCGACTTCCGGCTGCGGCACCTGGAGGACGAACGGGCGGGGGACGTGGTGCGGACGCTGGCCGAGCGCATGGCGGCGGACG
>CAYFYY010000071.1:0-5610 GCA_964347475.1 uncultured Flavobacteriales bacterium | reverse complement strand
GGCGGACGACGCCCGCGGCGCCGGGATCGCCTTTGCCCGCTACAAGAACGTCGCCGCCTACTGCGCCGTCGGCATCGAACTCGAGGTCACCGACGATGCAACCGTCAGGCTGCATCGCGCCTGGATCGTGGCCGACGCCGGCGAGGTCGTCGACCCGGGCGGCCTCACGGCCCAGCTCGAGGGCGGGCTGATTCAGGCCGCCAGCTGGACGCTCTACGAACAGGTGACCTGGAACGGGGGCGGCATCACCAGCCGGAACTGGGAGACCTATCCGGTCATCCGCTTCGACAACATTCCGACGGTCGAGACCGTGCTCATGGAACGCCCCGGCGAGCCCTTCCTCGGTGCCGGCGAGACCGTCGCCGGGCCGACGGGCGGCGCCATTGCCAACGCCATTTACCAGGCGACCGGCCTGCGCCTCAGAAGAATGCCGTTCGATGCCGACGCCATCCGCAGGGCCGCGATGCACTAGGCCTCGACCGGGCAGGAAAACACGGGCTGTCGAGAGGCATTTACCAGCGGGTGGCCGCGTGCGTCCTGATTTCAGCGATAAGATGGCACGCGGACTGCGCGAGCTGGCTTGGCAATGTCCGCTTCCGCGCCAGTTGAGACTTTGAGGATCGTGGCGAATTGAGGATGCGGGCTAGGCCATGGGTTTATTCGCCGGGGGTGCCCGTCGCAATCGTCTTCCTCGGGTCGAAGAAAGGTTTTTCGATGATCTTGGCCGCCCGCGTTTCTGTTGCGGTCTGTACTTGGAGTCTCGTTCCAACTTCTGAGTGCTCTATTCCCGTCATCGCCAGGGCGATGTTGTATTCCAGGCGCGGCGAATAGACCGCGGAGGTCACCTTGCCGATGGTCTGTCCGTCCTTGCCAAGCGGCCAGAAGCTGGTGTTCGGGCGAGGCAGGGGATCGCCCTCGATCCGCAACCCGACCTGCGTTCGCGACACCCCTTCCGCGCGGATGCGCCGCAAAGCATCCTTGCCGATAAAATTCCCGTCCATTTCGAGGTCGATCAGCCTTTCCAGGCCAAGCTCAAACGGGTTGGTGTCGATGTCCATATCCGCGTGATAGGACAGCATGGCGGCTTCGATCCGGCGTATCGACGAGGTATGGCCGGGCGCGAGGCCATAAGGGTTTCCCGCGGCCATGATACGTTCCCACAACTCGGACCCGCGGGTGCCATCGCGCAGGTAGATTTCGTAGCCCAGCTCACTGGACCAGCCGGTCCGCGAAACAACCAGTGGAATCCCGTCAAGTTCGAGTTCGCGAAAGCGGAAGTAGCGCAGATCCGCGATGTCATTGCCGAACAGGGCCTGCATCACCCGGCCCGATCTTGGGCCCTGCACTTGCAGGGGCGAGACGTCGGGCTCGCGGATCGTCACATCCAGCCCAGAATTGACAGCAACTCCCTGGGCCCAGAAGAGTATATCGCTGTCGGCCAGCGAGAACCAAAAATGGTTCTGACCAAGGCGTAGCAGGATCGGATCGTTGAGAATGCCACCTTCGGCATTCGTGAGCAGCACATATTTGCACTGACCAACCTGCATCCGGGACAAATCCCGTGGACTCAGGAGCTGCGCGAAGGTCGCCGCGTCCGGGCCGGTGATCTCGACCTGCCGTTCCACGGCCACGTCGCACAGGATCGCGTCGTTCACGAGGTTCCAGTAGTTCTGGACCGGGTCGCCGAAATCGCGGGGGATGTACATGTGGTTGTAAACTGAGAAACTCTGTGCACCCCACCGCAACGTCGCCTCGAAATATGGAGATTTGCGGATCTGGGTGCCGAACCCGATGTCGTCTTTATCTTTCAATTCGCTTACTTTCCAGAGCTTGCATTCGCCGTTTCCAGGTGCGCGTCCGGATCGAGGTAAACGCCGCACCCCAGAACTGCTAACAGCTCATGGGCTTACCTTCAATATCGTGTATTCCGGGACGACGCCTGTTCAAACCGGACAAGCAGGATCTGAACGACAGCGAATCGCATGATCAACAACGATCCGCAAATGCTATTGGTCAAACAGGATCAGACGTCGCCTCCTGGTTACACCCGGACTGTTTCGGCGGTTGGCGCCATCGCCAACGCCATTTACCAGGCGACCGGCCTGCGCCTCAGAAGGATGCCGTTAGCTGCCGACGCCATCCGCAGGGCCGCGATGCAGTAACCCCACAGCCGCCATAAGCTATTTTCGCGAGAGCCCGACGATGCCGATTGACAGCTTCCGGCGGGAAACCTAGTTAAACCTCCCGAGGATCCTTTCCCCTTGCCGCGCAACGCGATACCGCGACTTCGTCATTGAGACTTCACCAGAAGGATGCGCCTCATGCCCAGCCTGCTTCCCGATGTCGACCCCGACGGTTTGCTGGAGTTCTCTGTCGTCTTCACGGATCGCTCCCTCAACCATATGTCCAAATCGTTCCAGGGGGTGATGAACGATATTTCGGCCACCCTGAAGGGGGTTTACAGCGCGGACGCGGTGGCGGTCGTGCCCGGCGGCGGCACCTACGCCATGGAAGCGGTGGCGCGGCAGTTTGCCGGCGGGAAGAAGTGCCTCATCATCCGCAATGGCTGGTTCAGCTATCGCTGGACGCAGATCTTCGAGGCGGGCGGTATCCCGGCCGAAAGCACGGTGCTGAAGGCGCGCCGCATCGCCAATTCCGACCCGGCCCCGTTCAGCCCCGTTCCGGTCGAGGAGGCCGTCGGCGCCATCGAGCGGGATAAGCCGGACATGGTCTTCGCGCCGCATGTCGAAACAGCGTCCGGAATGATCCTGCCGGACGACTATATTCGCGCGATCGGCGACGCCGTCCGCGCCGGCGGCGGCCTGTTCGTACTGGACTGCATTGCGTCCGGCGCCTTGTGGGTCGACATGAAGGACCTCGGCGTCGATATCCTGATCAGCGCGCCGCAAAAGGGCTGGAGTTCGTCGCCCAGCAGCGGCCTCGTCATGCTCGGCGCACGGGCGCTCGCCGCGATCGAGGGGACGACGAGTTCCAGTTTCGCCGGCGACCTGAAGAAGTGGCTGCAGATCATGCAGGCTTACGAGAACGGCGGTCACGCCTATCACGCGACCATGCCGACGGATGCGCTGCGGAGATTCCGCGACGCGATGAAGGAAACCGAGGCCGACGGCTTCGGGGAAATGCGCGTGCGTCAGATCGAGCTCGGGCGGCGGGTCCGTGCATTGCTGGCCGAGCGCGGATTTGTGAGCGTCGCTGCCGAGGGGTTCGAGTCGCCCAGCGTCGTCGTCTGTTACACGGACGATGCGGACATACAGAGCGGCGCCAAATTCGCCCGGCACGGCATGCAGATCGCCGCCGGCGTGCCGCTGCAATGCGACGAGCCGGAGAATTTCCGCAGTTTCCGCCTGGGCCTGTTCGGGCTCGACAAGCTGAACAACATCGACCGTACGGTCGAGATGCTGGAAAAGACCCTCGATTCCCTGGAGGCATAACGGCAGGGCGTCGATCCCGATTTCGCATTCCGCCGGCGCACAACGTTCCCCGCTTCAGAACCCGTTTTGCGCCGCAAAGCGAACCGGATTCGCGCGCGTCTCGCGCTTCGGCTCATGACCCGGAGCTGGCGAAACCTCCGGTCGTTGGCAATAGGTGAAATGGAAAGAGCTTACTGCTGCCGGCAGCGTTATTCGTGCCAGGCGGAAGAGCGCTGCATATCCTGCACCTGTTCCAGGATCCTGAGTAAAGGTTCGCTCTCGTGCTCTCGAGAAGCAAACGCTTGGCCAAAATGATCGGATTGAACAGGATCCGTAATGGCCCAGGCGAATCGACGACTGAATGCATGTTCGTCTTCATCGCCAATACGTGACAGCATATCGATGAAGCTGTCCGGGTGGTCGTACGGCCAGCCTGGGAGGCTCATCATAACTTGATGACCGTGCGCGTCACCGTGGCAGGCCAATCGCACGACCGCTTCCGCTTTCGGCTCCTAAGTCGGTCCGGGCCAACACGCTTTAATGCAGCGTTTCGTGCCGAAACCTGAGATCCCTGGCGTCCAGCAGCGCTGCCCGTATCTTCCCCCATGTCCGCGCGCCTTCTTCGTACCCGCCATCCCGGAGATCGGCGATCCTGTCGGCAACGTGCCAGGGAGCGTCCTTCGGTCCGTGCCGGTCCAGCAGCAGCTTGGTGGCGCGGTAGATGTCGAGGTCGGAGGTCATCGGCAACGCCCACGTCCTACTTGCAGAGTGTCTTCGAAAGACGCCGGTCTGACCGTTGCTTTCTGAGCGGCTGTATTTCACTCTTGAAACCGTCCCCGAAATGCTCTGCCACCTGCGGCAGCCCGATCACAACGCCAAGCGCGAAGAAAAGCGCGAAAACGGCATCGAGGTCGGCCGGTATCGCTATGCCAAAGAAGCCTATGAGCGCGCCAACCAGAAGCAGGTACGGGATACTAAGGCACAGGACTCCCGACATTCCAAACATGGCACAACCAAAGAGCATGGCCAAACCCCACTTCAATTCGACCAGCCTCAAACGTATGAAAATCATCGCCGCAAACCCTTATAAGAAATTCCGTCCTTGTCTCCGTCCAGCCGGTGCGGATCGGCGCGGCCTGCGCCTCAGACGGATGCCGTTCGATGCCGACGCCATTCGCAGGGCCGCGATGCAATAGACCCCGACCGGGCCCGGCTTGCAACTGGCAGTTGGAAGGCGTCCGGCAGGGAATGGACGTCTGTGTCCTGATTTCCGCTGTCAAACGTCATGCGGACATGATGGCGGGCGCTTCGATAAATCTGGAGGTGACCCGCACCTGACCTACGCCACGGCAATGAACGTGGCTTCAACCAAGACAGTCCTTAACCTTTTTGCAATCCGCGGGGGGCGACAATGCGGCCGATGGAGGAGACACGGCGATGAGTGCCGCACGCGAGATCACATTGCAGACGGGCGATGGACGCTCACTCGCACTGGTCGGGACCGTGGTCGGTCTCACCACCGCTCTTTGTGTTATCATCTTCGAAATCTCGGGTGGATGGTGGAGCGGTAGCGGCGGGCGCGGTGTTGCGGGCTGGGTTGTCACGGCCGCAATGATGACCGCCCTGCTATTTGCCGAATACCGGGTGCTGCTGGCGGCCCTCCGCCGTACTGGGTTGAAATTCAACAACAGAAGGCTGGAGCCCGGCCCGCCCATCCCGTTGGGGCGTGGTGTCGCCGTCGCATTGGTCGCTTCCGTCGTGTTAACGGCCGGCGTGATCCTGTTCCACCAGGTAGTCCCGATTCTGCCCGCCCGGTCCGAAACGATGCTGGTCGCGGTCGGCGCCTCATTTTTCCTTTTGGAATTCGCCGACCTGAAGGCCAACCGCACCTACTGGCTGGAGAAACGGGAACAGGCAAATCAAGGCGCGAAGCCGCAGGCATGAGCCCGCCGCGGCCGAACCGGTTCGCGATGCTCGCTCCATCGATTGAAACGGCCGCTCCTGGCTTCACCCGGACCCTATCGGCGGCGGGCGCGCGTGACCGCTTCCGGGCGGCGAACGGACATGTGAACCCGCACGCGCATCGTGGGCGGGGACGGGGATCGCGGTCACTTCGCCGGCACCACCGGCAGGAGAAGGTAAGGCGCCTTGCCCTCGTCGAAATGCAGCGTCGTCGTGC
>CAYFYY010000070.1:405-22425 GCA_964347475.1 uncultured Flavobacteriales bacterium | reverse complement strand
GGCCGTGCTGCTGGCCAAGCCCGTCATGATAGGCCGCCGTGATCACCGCCCGGCCGGGGCCGACCTCGGCCAGCTCCGCGCCCAGCGTGCGCATCAGCCCCTGCCGCGCGAAGCTGGCGCGCACCGCCGCCGCGTAGTCCGGATTGCGGGGATCGAAGGCGGTCACGACGCCCTCCGCTTGCGGGGCGGCGCCAGCGCCGCCAAGCGTTCGGCGCAGCGGGCCTCGATGGCGGCCATGTCGGCCAGCGTCTCGTCGATGTCCGCGCGCTGGCGCTGCAGCGCAGCGCGGCGCTCGCCGATCCGCTGGATCAGGTGGCGCAGCTGGCCGGCCTCGCCGGGCTCCGACTCGTACATGTCGAGGATCTCGCGGATCTCGGCCAGGCTGAACCCCAGCCGCTTGCCGCGCAGGATGAGGCGCAGCCGCACCCGGTCGCGCGGATCAAAGATGCGCGCCTGGCCGCGCCGTACCGGCGCCAGTAGCCCCTCGTCCTCGTAGAAGCGGATGGTCCGCGTCGTCACCCGGAACTCGCGCGCCAGATCGCCGATCGCGTATTCACGCCGCTCCGAACCGTCCGCGCTCATCGTGCCATGCCCGCTGTCTCCGCCACGTCCCGTCTCTCCTCGGACCCCATGCCGCGCTGTTTTCCGCCACGCCTGCTGTGTCGGCAGGCCCCGCTCACGGCACAGTGCCGCGACCGCAGCGGCCAACGGCGCCGAAGTGTATCTGCAGTTTACGTAAACGTCAATCTCAAACCCGCGGAAAACCCTAACGCATGGGGTCGTTCCGCGCGCAGGTGCCCCGGCATTGGTGTCGGGCCGGCGCTACTCGCCCCCGAAGGCCGGCGGGCGCTTCTCGATGAATGCGGCGACGCCTTCCCGGAAATCCGCGGTGCCGCCGCAGGCGGCGATGGCGCGCCGCTCGTGCTCCATCTGGGTCTCGAGCGAGGAGTCCGGGCTCAGCGCGACGAGCCGCTTGGCGGCGCCGAAGGCGCGGGTCGGCCCGGCCGCGAGCCGCTCCGCATAGGCCCGCGCCTCGGCCATGAACGAGGCGTCGCGGAAGACGGCGTTGACGAGGCCAAGCTCCTTCGCCTCCTCCGCCGACAGCACCGCGTTGTTGACCATCAGGTCGTAGGCCCGCCTGGGGCCGACGATGCGCGGCAGGAAGAAGGACGAGCCGCCGTCCGGCGCGAGGCCGGCCTTGGTGTAGGCCATGGTGAACACGGCGCTCTCCGCCGCCAGCACGAGGTCGCAGGCGAGCGCGAAGCTGAAGCCCGCGCCGCCGGCAACGCCGTTGACCGCGGCGATCACCGGCTTTTCCATCCGCGCTATGGTGGCGACGGCGCCGTGCACCGGCACGGTGAGGCGCTTGAGGAAGGCGCCGACGGAGCGGCCGGCTGCGTCCTCCGCCTGCATCGCCTTCAAATCGCCGCCGGCGCAGAACGCCTTGCCGGCCCCGGTCAGCAGCACGGCGCGCACCGAGGAATCCTCGTCGCAGTCGACCAGCGCCTCGAGCAGCGCCTGCATCATCGGCCCGTTGATCGCGTTGTACGAGTCCGGCCGGTTCAGGGTGAGGGTGACGAGCCCGCCCGCGCGCTCGACGAGAACCGGGGCTTCCGCCATGGCTGTGACTCCCGTCCGGTTGATGGCCCTACGCTAATCGGCGCCGGGCGGGCCGTCCAGCCCCGGCCAGGGCGGAAGCATTGCCGGCGGGACTTGGTGGAACGGCAGGGCACCGATGTCGGCCGTAGCCGGGCCGGGGGTGTCGACGTCGACGATCCGCGTGCAGAGACCGGCAAAGGCGGCGCGGAAATGGTTCTTCGCCTTCACCGCGAGGATCCTGAACCGGGTCAGGTCGATGCCGTGCAGGCGGAAATAGGCCGGGTCGTTCGGCGAGACACAAGCGCCGGTGACGATGAGCCGGATCATCGGGTTGGCGGCCAGCGCGAACAGGGCCGAGCCCGCGAGGTCGACCGTCAGGCCGCGCCACATCGGTCCGTCGTTGACGAAGCGGCCGTCGGTCAGCCGCTCGATGCGCAGCCGCGCAGGCACCGGCGCGCCGTAAATGTCGGTCAGCCGGCCGCCGAGGTTGGCGTCGATTTCCGCCCCTTCGCCGGCCGCCTGGGCGCGCACCAGCAGATCGGCGTCCCAGAAGAAGGCGAACAGGACGGGGACGGCGGGCGCCGCCTCGACGAGGGCGCGGAACAGTGCAGGCGTGTCGCCGATGCCGCCGGACATCGGGTTGTCGGCCGGCTCGACGATCGCGATCGTGCCGGCGTCGGTGCTGTCCAGCGCCGTGCGAACAGCATCGTATGCGGCGGGCAGGACGGGCAGGAAGGCTCGGCGACGGGCTACGATCTGCTCGCCGAGAGCCCTCGCCGCCTCCTGTGCCGCGTCATCGTCACGCTCGGCGGTGATGCAGACGCTGGCGCCGGCATTGGGCGTATCACCGAACGAGAAGCCGCCGAACGGGGTGACGTCGTAAAATCCACCCCGCTTCTCAGCGTCTCGCCCCAGCGCCTCGATTTCGGCCATAGGGCCGGATTCCGTGCGCATGTTGTGGCTGAGCAACACCAGGCCGGTGCGGGCGATGCGGACCGCGGGCCGGATGTCGCCCGCGGCGGCGCGCAGCAGCAGCCCCAGCGCCTTCGCCGCGGTCTCGTAGGTGTCGACATGCGGGTAGGTCTTGTAGCCGACGGCGATGTCGATCACATCGGGGATCTCCGGCGCCATGTTGGCGTGCAGGTCGAACGTCGCGGCGACCGGACAGTCCGCGCCGACGGCCGCGCGCACGGCACGCAGCAGCTCGAGATCGGGGGAAAGCCGCGTCTCGCCGAGCATCGCGCCGTGCAGCGAGACATAGACCGCATCCCACTCCCCGGCCATAAGGTCTTCCACCGCCTCGGCGATCACGCGGTCGATCAACGCGTCGGCGACCGGCCCGCCGGGCGGCGCGGCAGCGCAGCGCAGGAAGACCCCCTGCCAATCCGAGTGCGCCGCAAGAAAGTCGACCACGGCGCCCATCTCGGTCCGCGTGCCCCGGTAAGCGTCGCGCGCCGCCTCCCCCTTCAGCCATTCGCCGCGGGCAAAGTCGGCCGCATCGGTCAGCACCGGGTTGAAGCTGTTCCCCTCATGGGAAAGGCGCAGGATCGCAACTCGTTTCAACGGGACACGCCCTCCGCCTTGCCCTCGCCCGCGGCGGCGGGCTCCGGCGCGGCACTGTTCCTGGTCCTGCCGAGCAGCAGGTCGACCGCCTGGTCGGCGGCGTCCCGGAACGGCATGAGGATGAGGTCCGCGCCGCGGTCGCGCAGCAGCTCGACATCCGCCGCGGTGTACGCGGTAAGCGCGATCTTGCCGGCAAAGTCATGGCCGCGCAGCGTGTTGAGCAGGGTAAGCCGCGGATCGTCGTGGGTGAGGCCGGTCCGGTAACCCGGTACCGCGGCGATGACCCACTGCACCTTGCGGATGGGCAGCACGGGATAGATGTCGGGGTCCATTGCGTCGCCATACGACGTAAGCAGCCCGCGCTGCTGCCGTTCGCGGACCGCCTTCGGGTCGAAATCGACGCCCAGCACGCGCAGCCCGTGCTCCTGCAGGCGCTGCGCGATGGCGGCGCCGTAGCGGCCGACCCCGAAGACGATGACGTCGAAGCGTTGCCCGGCCTCGACCGCGTCGTCAGCCGTCTCGCGATACGCGACTTTGCGCTCGAACGGTCCGAGCAGTCCTTCGAGCCAGACGTAAAGCGTCTGCGAATAGGTGATCATGTACGTCGAGAGCGCGATTGTCGCGAGGCCGACCAGCGTGACCAGGCTGACCGCCTGCACGCCGACATGGCCGAGCGCGAGTCCCATGGCCATGAAGATGAGCGAGAACTCGCTGATCTGCGCCACGGTCAGCCCGGCCAGGAAGCCGGTGCGCTTGCGGTAGCCCATGACGCCCATGATGGTCATGACGATGAGCGGGTTGCCGACCAACACGAACAGCGACAGGATCGACGCGGCCACGACCTGGTCGCCAAGGCCGCCGAGATCGAGCCGCGCGCCGAGCCCGATGAAAAAGAACAGCAGCAGGAAGTCCCGCAGACTGGACAGACGCGATGCGACCGACTCGCGGTACGGCGTCGATGCGAGCGAGACACCCGCCAGCAGTCCGCCCCGTTCCTTGCGGAAGCCCCAGTAGTCGCCCAGCGTGGCGAGCAGGGCCGCCCAGCCGATGGCGAAGACGACGAGAAGCTCCGGGGTGCGCGCGAGCTTGTGCAGCAGCGGCTCGGCGGCAAAGCGGATGAACAGGCCGATCGCGCCCACGAGGACGACGCTGTGCACCACGACCATAAGCACGTCGCGCACGGGATGTTCGGTCGCCGCCCCGACGCCGAACGCCGACAAGACGACCATGGCGAGGACGACGACGAGGTCCTGGACGATCAGGAAGCCGAGCGCGATGCGGCCGTGCAGCGAGTCGATCTCGCGCTTGTCGGAGAGCAGCTTGACGATGATGATCGTGCTCGAGAAGGTCAGCGCCACCGCGACATAGAGGCTGGTCACCGGTGTCATGCCGAGCGCCAGGCAAATGCCGAAGCCGGCGACCGATGTGAACAAGACCTGCCCGATGCCCGTCGTCAGCGCGACCGCGCCGATCGAACGGATGAGGTGCAGGTCGAGCTTGAGGCCGACCAGGAACAGCAGCACCGCGACCCCCAGCTCGGCCAGCAGCTCGATGTGCTCGGCCGAGGCCGCGAATCCGAAGCCCAACGGCCCGGCCAGGATGCCGACGAGGATGAAGCTGACGATCAGCGGCTGGCGCAGCGCGAGACCGACGAAGCCGACGGCGGAGGTGAGCACCAGCAGCGCCGCGATCTCGTAGAACACCGAGGTGAAAACGATCTCCGTCATCGGCCTCCAACCGGTCTGCGCGAAACCACCACTCTAACACCGACGCCATAGGCCGGCTCGATGTCGGTGATTGGCCTGCGTTGAAGCAATTGTCCGCGCCGACGCCGGCGGCACACGCTGCCCCTGCCGGCGGGCGCTGCCATGCGCGTATCAATGTAGGATTTCGCCGTGCGGAGTGAACATCCGATCGCAACGCCCGGCATTCAGCGAGCGATGACGCCGTCCACAGCCTCGACCACCGCGTCCTTTCGCTCGCGCAGATGGCCGCTGAGCCAGAACTCGACCCGCTTGAAGATGAACAGGATGCCGTAGGTGACGATCAGATAGATGATGCCGGCGGTGATGTAGAGCTCATAGATCGCGAAGGTTCGTGCGGCGATGACACGGGCGACTCCGGTCAGGTCCATCAACGAGATGATGCTCACCAGCGAGGTCGCCTGGAACAGGAACACCACTTCGTTGCTATAGGCCGGCAGCGCGAGGCGGAAGGCCTTGGGCAGGATGATGCGCCGGTAAAGCAGCCAGCCCGACATGCCGCAGGCCCGCGCCGCCTCGATCTCGCCGTGCGGCACCGCCTGAATGGCGCCGCGCAGGATTTCGGCGGTATAGCCGGCGGTGTTCAAGGTCAGGGACAGCACCGCGCAGAACCAGGCCTGGCGGAAGAATCCCCACAGGCCGAGCGCCTGCAGTTCGGAGACGAACTGGCCGCTGCCGTAGTAGATCAGGAAGATCTGTACGAGCAGCGGCGTGCCCCGGAAATACAGGATATAGGCATAGGCCGGCGTCCACAGCAGCGGATTGTGGGAGACGCGCAGCAGCGCCAGCGGCACCGCGAGCACAAGCCCGATAAAGACGCTCAGCGCGGTGATTTGGACGGTCAACCACGCTCCTTCGAGCAATTGCGGCAGGCTCTGCCAGATGATGTCCATCGGTCAGGCGCTCCGCACGCCGCGCCGGGCCCAGGCCTCGATGCGCTGCTGGCCGATCATCGAGGCGATGGTGATGCTCAGATAGATCAGGGAGGCGGCGAAATAGAAGGTGAACGGCAGGCGCACCGCCCGGGCGGCGATATCGGCATTGCGCATCAGCTCCGGCAGCTGGATCACGGAAATCAGCGCCGTTGCCTTGATCAGCACCATCCAGACATTGCCGAGTCCCGGCAGCGCGAAGCGCCAGACCTGCGGCAGGAGAATCCGCCGGACCATCATCGGCCGGCTCATTCCCGCCGCATAGGCGGCTTCGATCTGACCCTTCGGCACCGCGAGGATGGCGCCGCGGAACACCTCGGTCGAAAAGGCGCCGTAGATGAACCCCAACGTCAACACGCCGGCGATGAAGGGATTGACGTCGATGACGATGTCGTGGCCGAACCCCGCGAGCACGTCCTGGATCAACGTCGGCGTCCCGTAATAGACGAGCAGGATCAGGAGCAGCTCGGGCACGCCGCGAATCACGGTGGTATAGGTATCGGCGGCGATCCGCGCAACGCGGTTGTGCGACAGCTTGCCCCACGCGCCGATCAACCCCAGCAGCATCGCTACGATCAACGCGCACAGGCCGACCAGCAGGGTGAGCTGCAACCCGTCCCAGAGCATCCAACCGTAACCCTTGAGGTCCAGCAAGACCTTGCCTCCTCACGGGAACCGGACGCCGCCGTCTGCTTGGCCGCAGTCGGCGGCGTCACGTACCGTTTCGAAAAATCCGGCTTACTTGCCGTAGACGTCGAAGTCGAAGTACTTCGCGTTGATCTTCTTGTAGGTGCCGTCCGCCAGGATCTGCGCCAGCGCCTTGTTGAGCTGGGTTCTGAGCGCGTCGTCTCCCTTGCGCACGGCGATTCCGGCGCCGTCCCCGAACCACTTCGGATCGCTGAAATCGGGACCGACGAACTCGAATTCCTTGCCCTGGTCAGTGTTCAGGAAGCCTTCGAGCACGGCGACCGAGTCGGCGATTCCGGCGTCGGCGCGTCCGGACACGAGGTCGAGATAGGCCTCGTCCTGCGTCGCATAGGAATTGATGGTCACCACATCACCGTAGTTGTCGCGCAGGAAGTTCTCATGGATCGTGGCGCGCTGCACCGCGATCACCTTGCCCTTGAGGCCGGCCTTGCTGATCTCGAGGCCGGAGCCTTTCTTGGCGAAGAACTTGGCGGGCGTGTTGTAGTACTTGTTGGTGAAGTCGACCTTCTGCTTGCGCTCGTCGGTGATCGACATCGACGCGATGATTGCGTCGTACTTCTTTGCGATCAGTCCGGGGATGATGCCGTCCCAGTCCTGGACGACGAATTCGCACTCGAACTTCGCCGCATCGCAAAGCGCCTTGGCGATGTCGATGTCGAAGCCGACCAGCTTGCCATCCTTGTCGATCGAGTTGAACGGGGGATAGGCACCCTCGGTGCCGATCTTGACCTTCTGCCCGGCACCGGCGGCCCCCGCCGTCAAACCCAAGGCCAAGGCCGCAATGATAATCGTGGTTAGCCTCCGCATCTCTTGATCTCCTTCATTTCACCTGCGGTTGAATAACGGGCCCACAACATCGGCCCGGATTACAGATTTCTCGCCAGGAACTGGCGAAGGCGACTCGAATTCGGGTTGCCCAGAACCTCGGCGGGCGGTCCCTCCTCCTCGATCCTGCCCTCGTGCAGGAACATGACGTGGGACGAGACATCCCGCGCAAAACCGACCTCGTGGGTCACGACGATCATTGTCCGCCCCTCTTCGGCCAGCTGCTGCATGACGCGCAGAACCTCGCCCACCAACTCCGGGTCGAGCGACGATGTAGGCTCATCGAACAGCAGCACATCCGGTTCCATGGCCAGGGCACGCGCGATGCCGACGCGCTGCTGCTGCCCACCGGAGAGATGCGAGGGATAGTCGTCCAGCTTGTCCAGGATACCGACCTTGTCCAGAATCTGCTTTGCCTTTTCCACGGCCTCCGCCCTGGGGACCTTCTGGACATGGATCGGCGCCTCGATGACGTTGTCCAGCACCGTCATATGCGACCACAGATTGAACTGCTGGAACACCATGGCGAGGCGCGAGCGGATCCGCGCCACCTGCTTGGGATCCTCCGGCACCACGGCCCCGCGGCGGTTGCGGGTCATCCGGATCAATTCCCCACCGACATAGACGCGGCCGTCGTCCGGCGTCTCGAGCAGGTTGATGCAGCGCAAAAAGGTGCTCTTTCCGGAGCCACTGGCCCCCATCACGGCAATGACGTCGCCCTCATTTGCGGTCAGCGAGATGCCCTTGAGCACCTCAAGGCGTCCGAAACGCTTGTGGACATCCTCTGCCAACAGCGCTGGTACGGCGTCGATTTTGGGATCGGCCGCCACGCTCATCTGCTATCCCTGCTCATCCTTTTTTCCTTCTTTTCCGCCAAACGGTAGCGAAGAAGTTCACGCATTCAAAGCGCAAAATCAATTGGATACCAGATCCGGTCACGCTTCCAGCAAATTTCCGGCCTTGCGATGTGGCAGTTTTTCCACACCCGCCACCTTGCAGACCGATGTACCCGGGGCCAGCAGCTTCTGCGCCTGCCGGGAGAAGAAAAGGCCGTTGGCGCGGCTGTGTACCGGCGTGCGGGCCGTCAGCGGATCATCGGCGGTCAGATCCACTATTTCCGCCACCACCTCGCCCTTGTCGATTTGGTCCCCCAATTCCTTCTTGTAAACCACGAGACCAGCCACCGGCGCGCTGATAACGTCGGTGCCGTCGAGCGGCGTCGGTTCGCAGAGTGGCGTCGGCAAAGGCTCGGCCGCGCCGCCGATGACACCGCGGCGCCGCAGAAATCGGTATAGATTCGCCGCGTCCGCCACCGCCAGTTCGTCGCTGACGTCGGCCTGGCCGCGCAGCTCTACGGTGGCCGCGAAACAGGCAAGCGGAATGCGAGCTCCGGGCAGACGGTCACGCAATTTCCACCAGAGCCCCGCGTTTGCTTCGTCAAACGGATTACCGCCGGCGTCCTCTTCCAACAGCACCACCCGTGCGCCAACGTCGGCGCCAAGCTCCACGGCGATGTCGCGGTGGTACCGCGAGGCATAGACGTGCACCAGCGCCTCGAGATCACAATGCACGTCGAGCACGATATCCGCCGTCATCGACAGGCTCAGTAGCGCCGCGCGCAACGCTTTCAGCTCCGTATCGCGTGGCAGGTCAGCCAGTACCGAGGCCAGCACCTCGCGGACCAGTTCAGCGTTTCTCGCCTCGTCATCCCCCAGCTTGCCTTCGACCACCTCTGCCACCGTCTCGCTGAGTTCCGGGAAATCGCGATTGAAATTCAACCCGCCGGAGAAGTCGTAACGCCCCACCAGATAGCCGTGCAGCTGCTGCGAGAGGCCGATCGGATTGGCAATCGGTACGACAACGATTTCCCCGAGGATCGGATCGCGGCCTTCGTCGAGCATGCGAATGAGATGGTTGAGGGCAAGCAGGCCGGGATGCTCGTCGGCATGCAGCGCGGCCTGCAGGTAGGCGCGCGGCCGGGCGCCCGCGTTCCCGTAGCGATGGATCGTCAGCTCCCTGTGGGTACCGGGCGACAGCGACGGCAATGCAATACGTTCGACCGCTTTTTTCATCGCTCTTGGTCTCCCGGCTGACGAAACGGCGCAGGGTAGTGCCCCGCGTCAGCGGACGACAAGGGAAAGATAGCAGGCGCCAGACTCTTTTGTGTCTCGTGGCAACGGCTGAACTGCGCGGCCGCCGTCCCGGCCTGCGCGCGAACAGCGTGAGCCGGCGCCGCATGCTATACAAGGAAGCATCCGGTTCATTGGCCTTGGCAGGGAGCGCAAAGGGGACGCCGGAATGGCGGAGCACGAAAACGAATACACGGACGACTTCGTCGCCAAGCTGGAACTGCTGTGGGGCGAGGGCTTCCTGTCGCCCGGCGGGCCGGAGGAGACGGCACGGATCCTCGAGGGAACCGACGTTCATGGCAAGGACGTCGTGGACATCGGCTGCGGCATCGGCGGGATCGACGTGATCCTGGTGCGCGATTACGGTGCCGCGACGGTGACCGGTCTCGACGTCGAGGCGCCGCTGGTGCGGCGGGCGCGGGACCGCGCAGCGAACGCGGGCCTCGCGGATCGGATCACGATCCGGCTGGTCGAGCCCGGCCCGTTTCCGCTGCCCGATGCATCCGTCGACGTCGCGTTCAGCAAGGACTCGATGATCCACATCCCCGACAAAGATTCGCTTTTCGCAGAGGTGCTGCGCGTGTTGCGCCCCGGCGGAGTGTTCGTGGCCAGCGACTGGATGCAAAGCGCGGACGGCCCGGACTCGCCCGAAATGACGAGGTTCGCCGAGACTTCGGGCCTCACCTTCGCCATGGGCATCACCGACGGGCTGCCGGCAACGCTCACAGCCGCCGGCTTCGAGGACATCCGCATCGTCGACCGGAACGCTTGGTACCGCGCCGAGGCACGCAACGAACTTGCCCGCATGCGCGGCGAGCTGCGCGCGCCGCTGCTGGAAATCCTGGGCCGCGAGAAGGCCGACCGCTGGATCGCCATGCGCGAGGCGATGATCGCCGCACTCGACGCCGGCGCCTTCCGGCCGACGCATTTCCGCGCCGTAAAACCTGCTTGAATTCGCCGCCTGCGGTGTTCAGAGCAGGATCCACGCGCCGAGGCCGAGGAAGCAGAAGAACCCGACCACATCGGTCACGGTGGTCAGGAACACGGCCGAGGCGACCGCCGGGTCGGCGCCCCAGCGCTCGAGGCCAAGGGGAATCAAGGTCCCGGCCAGTCCCGCGACCAGCAGGTTGATCACCATCGCCACCGCGAGCACGCCTCCGATCGTCGGGCTTGCGAACCACAACCAGGCGATAAGTCCCATCAGGACCGCGAAGATGATGCCGTTGATGAACCCGACGAGGCTCTCCTTGGCGACGGTACGCAGCACGCGCGATGCCGTCAGCTCCTTGGTGGCGAGCGCCCGCACCGTGACGGTCAGGGTCTGGGTGCCGGCGTTGCCGCCCATCGAGGCGACGATCGGCATCAGGATTGCCAGTGCCACCACCTGCTCGATGGCGGCGTCGAACAGGGCGATCACCACGGACGCAAGGATGGCCGTGAGCAGGTTGACCAGAAGCCACGAGGCGCGCGAGCGGGTCGTCGCGATGACGGCGCTGTAGTAGTCGTCCTCCGCCAGGCCGCCGAGAAGCATCATGTCCTCCTCGTGCTCCTCCTCGATCACGTCGACCACGTCGTCGACGGTGATCACGCCGACCAGGCGGCCGCTCTCATCGACCACCGGCGCCTCGACGAGCCCGTACTGTCGGAACAGGAACGCGACGTCCTCCTGGTCCATGGTGACCCGGATCGGGCGGAATTCCTCGTCCATGATCTCGGTGACGACGACCGGCCGCTTGGTTCGCAGCACGCGGCTGAGCGGGACCATGCCGAGTGGCTTGTGCATCGGATCGACGATGATGACGTCGAAGAAGTCGTCGGGCAGCTCGGCGTCGGAGCGCATGTAGTCGATCGTCTCGCCGACCGACCAGACTGCGGGGATCGCCACCACCTCGCGCCGCATCAGGCGCCCGGCGCTGTCCTCCGGCCAGGCCAGCGCCTCCTCATAGAGGACACGCTCGCTGTCCGGGATCGCCTCCAGCAGCTCCTTCTGCTCCGACTCGTCGAGATCCTCGATCAGGTCGATGGCATCGTCCGTCTCGAGGTCGGTGACGACGGCGGCGATCTCATGTGGCTCGAGGACCGCGAGGACGTCTTCGCGCACGGTCTCGTCGAGATGCGAGACGACCTCGGCGTCCAGCTGGTCGCGGATCGTTTCGATGACGATGGTTCGCACCGTCGACCCGAGATGCTCGAGGAGATCGGCAAGGTCCGCCGCGTGCAGAGGCGCGAGCAAGGACGGGATGTCCTCGCGCCGGCCTTCCTGGGCCGCCAGGTTGATATCGTCGACGAGGTCGTCCGAAAAGCCGTACAGGCCTTCCAGCTCGTTGTCAGCCTCCGGCGGCGGCGCACCCTCCGGCGCGATATCGTGTCCGGCCTCGGTCATCGGTCGGCGCCGCCTGCGGCCAGCTGGGTCTGGGAATCGACAGCGGCAAGCGCCGTCATGTTGACCAGCCCGCGCGTGCTGATCGACGGCGTGACGATATGGATCGGGCGAGCCATGCCCAGCAGGATCGGGCCGACCGACAGTCCCTCGCCGAGAACCTTCAGCAGGTTGTAGGCGATGTTGGCCGCATCGAGCGATGGCATGATCATTACGTTTGCGCTCCCCTCAAGCCGGCAGCCGGGATAGAAACGGTCGCGGATTTCCGAGACCAGCGCGGTATCGGCGTGCATCTCGCCCTCGACCTCGAGCTCCGGGTGCTCGCGCTGCAGGATCGCTACGGCATCGCGCATGCGCCGCGCCGAGTCCGAATCGACCGAGCCGAAGTTCGAATGGGAGAGCAGGGCGATCTTCGGCGCGATGCCGAACAGCTTCAGTTCGTCGGCCACGAGCATCGTCATTTCGGCGATACCGGCGGCATCCCGTTCCACGTTCACGTGGGTGTCGGCGACGAAGTAGGTGCCCTTGCTGAGGATCAGTGCGGTCAGTGCTGCCGGTGTACTGACCCCGTCGCGCTGGCCGATGACGTCGCGGGCATGGCCGAGATGCCGCTGATACATGCCGGACGTTCCGCAGATCGCAGCATCGACCTCACCGCGGCGGAGCATCAGGCAGGCGATCACCGTCGTCCGCGTGCGCACCACCGTTTGCGCATAGCTGGGCGATACCCCCTTGCGCGCCATCAGGTCGTGGTAGAGCTGCCAGTATTCGCCGTAGCGCGGGTCGTCCTGGGGATCGCAGAGTTCGAAATCGTCATCCACATGGAGCCGCAGGCCGAATTTTCGGATCCGGCTGGCCACGACCCGGCGGCGGCCGATCAGGATCGGCCGTGCCAAGCCCTCATCGACCACGACCTGGACGGCGCGCAGCACGCGCTCGCTTTCGCCCTCGGCATAGACGATCCGGCGCGGGTCGGCGCGGGCGGCTTCGAACAGCGGCTTCATCACCAGGCCCGAGCGGAACACGAACTGGTCGAGCCGGGCGCGGTATGCCTCGAAGTTCTCGATCGGCCGTGTGGCGACGCCGCTGTCCATAGCGGCCTTGGCCACGGCGGGGGCGATCGCGGTGATCAGTCGCGGATCGAACGGCCGGGGGATGAGGTAGTCCGGCCCGAACGCCGCGGGTTGCCCGCCATAGGCCTTGAGCACGATATCGGACGCCTCGGCCCGAGCCAGATTTGCCAGCGCATGCACGCAGGCGATCTTCATCGCCTCGTTGATGTCGGTCGCACCCACGTCAAGCGCACCGCGGAAAATGAAGGGGAAGCACAATACGTTGTTAACCTGGTTCGGATAGTCGGACCGGCCGGTGGCGATGATGGCGTCCGGCCGAGCCTCACGCGCCTCCTCTGGCAGGATTTCCGGAACCGGGTTGGCGAGCGCCATGATCAGCGGCTTCCTAGCCATGGTCTTGACCATTTCCGGTTTCAGCACCCCGGGTGCAGACAGGCCGAGGAAAATGTCGGCACCGTCGATCACCTCCGCCAGGGTGCGCTTCTCGGTCTTCTTGGCATAGCGCACCTTGCGCGGGTCCATCTCTTCCTTGCGGCCTTCATAGACCACGCCGTGGATGTCGGTGGCGATGATGTTCTCGACCTTCATGCCGAGATCGACGAGCAAATCGAGGCATGCCAGCGCTGCCGCCCCGGCGCCGGAGGTCACCAGCTTGGCCTTCTCGATCTTCTTGCCGACGATCGACAAGCCGTTCCAGATCGCCGCGGCGACGATGATCGCGGTGCCGTGCTGGTCGTCGTGAAATACCGGGATGCTCATCCGCTCGCGCAATTTCCGCTCGATCTCGAAGCATTCCGGCGCCCTGATATCCTCCAGGTTGACCGCGCCGAATGTCGGCTCCAGTGCCGCCACCACCTCGACGAAGCGGTCGGGATCCGTCGCATCGACCTCAATGTCGAACACGTCAATCCCGGCGAATTTCTTGAACAGGACCGCCTTGCCTTCCATGACGGGTTTGGCGGCCAGCGGACCGATCGGGCCAAGGCCAAGGACGGCCGTACCGTTCGAGATTACGGCCACGAGATTGCCGCGCGCGGTAACCGTGGCGGCCTCGGCGGGATCCTGCGCGATGGCGCGGCAAGCGGCCGCGACGCCCGGCGAATACGCGAGCGCCAGGTCGCGCTGGTTGGCCAGCGGCTTGGTCGCAACGATGCCCAACTTGCCCGCCGGCGCCATGCGATGGTAGGCGAGCGCGTCCCTGTCGATCCGGTTGTCGTCGGCCATGCCAGTCTCCCGCCCCTGTCCCGCAACGCGTTGCCGCAAAGGAAAGGCCCGCTCAATCGGCGGGCCCTTCGAATTTGGTGCGGTCGAGAAGACTCGAACTTCCACGGGATTTCTCCCACAGCGACCTCAACGCTGCGCGTCTACCAATTCCGCCACGACCGCAAAACTCTTGGCGAGCCCCTAAATCTGTTGTGCTAACTATAGTAGCTTTCGGATGCTGGGATTTAGCAAATGACCGCCTCCATATCAAGGGTAACGGCAACCGCCGAACCGGCCGGACCGCAATGGCGAACGGCGTCGGCGCCGGTCGACTATCCGATGGCGGTGGCCAAAATGGAGGCGCGTGTCGCAGCCATTCGCGAGGGATCCGCCCCGGAACTGATCTGGTTGCTGGAGCACCCGCCCCTGTACACTGCGGGCACCAGCGCGCACGCCAGCGATCTCCTGGATACCGGCGGATTGCCGGTGTACCAGACAGGCCGTGGCGGACAGTACACCTGGCACGGGCCGGGCCAGCGCGTTGCCTACGTGATGCTCGATCTTGCACGGCGCGGCAGCGATGTGCGCCGCCACGTGCAGAATCTCGAGGAGTGGGTGATCCGCGCCCTCGGGCAGTTCAACGTGACCGGCGAGCGCCGCCCCGGCCGGGTCGGCATCTGGGTCGACCGCGGCGGCGGCCGCGAGGACAAGATTGCGGCGATCGGCGTGCGGGTGCGCCGCTGGGTCACCTACCACGGCATCGCGATCAACGTGGAGCCGGATTTGTCGCATTACGCCGGCATCGTCCCCTGCGGCATTTCCGACCCGAAACTGGGGGTGACCTCGCTCGTCGATCTCGGCCTGCCGGTCACCCTGGAGGATCTCGACAACGCCCTGATTGGGACGTTCGATGCGGCGTTCAACGCCCATCGGGGTGCCCAATGAACGACGACGACGCCAAGATCGCCTTTCTATCCGTCGTCGAGCTTGCCGCGCGTTATCGCGAGAAAACGCTGTCCCCCCGCGACGTGCTGGCCGCCGTGCTGGCCCGCATCGACGCGTTCAACGATTCCGTCAACGCCTTCCGCTTCGTCGACCGGGTCGGCGCCATGGCCGCCGCCGAGGCCGCGGAAGCGCGCTGGATGGACGGCGCGGCGCTCGGCCCGCTGGACGGGATCCCAGTGACCGTCAAGGACATCATGCCGGTCAAGGGGTGGAGCACCACCTACGGCAGCCTGGTGCTGGCCCAGGGCGGCCCGGCGCGCGTGGACGCGCCCGCGGTGGCCAGGCTGCGCGAGGCCGGTGCCATTCTTGTCGGCATGACCAATACGCCGGAGATCGGCTGGAAGGGCGTGACCGACTCGCCGGCCCACGGCATCACCCGCAATCCGTGGAACACGTCACGCACGCCCGGAGGCAGCAGCGGCGGCGCTGCGGCGGCCTGTGCGCTTGGCATGGGTACGCTGCATATCGGCACCGACGGCGGCGGCTCCGTCCGTATACCGGCCGCGTTCACTGGCGTGTTCGGGATCAAGGCGAGTTTCGGCCGGGTGCCGGTGTGGCCAGTCAGCGCCTTCGGCACGCTGTCCCATGTCGGCCCGCTGACGCGGTGCGTGGAGGATGCGGCCGTGATGCTGAACACGCTGTCGCGGCCGGACGCACGGGACTGGTACGCCCTGCCCTATGACGGCCGCAGCCATACGGAGAACCTCGAAAACGGCATCAAGGGCCTGAAGGTCGCGTTCAGCCCGGCGCTCGGCTATGCGACCGTCGATCCGGAGGTCGCGACGCTGGTGCGCAAGGCGGTCGAGGACCTGGCGGACGCGGGGGCCGAGATCGAGGAGGTCGATCCGGGCTTCGACTGCCCGCAGGAGATCTTCCACAAGCTGTGGTTCCCGTCGGCCGCCTATCGGTGCCGGCACCTGAACGACGCGCAACGGAAGCAGCTGGACCCCGGACTTAACGAAATCGTCGAGCAGTCGCTGGCCTGGGACCTGAGAGATTACATGGACGCAACGCAGGCGCGAGCGAGCCTTGGGGTGTATATGCGCCAATTTCACCAGAGATACGATCTCCTGATTACCCCGACATTGCCCGTCCCGGCCTTCCGGGCCGGCCGAGAGGTTGCGAGCGACACCCAGAGCCGGTGGACGGACTGGGCGACCTTCACCTATCCGTTCAACCTGACCCAGCAGCCGGCCGCGTCGATCCCCTGCGGCTTCACTTCGGAGCGCCTGCCCGCCGGCCTGCAGATCGTGGGCCGCATGCATGACGAGGCGACCGTGCTGCGCGCGGCGCGCGCCTACGAGGTCATCAATCCTCCGGCAATGCCCAGGGAACCGATCGATGACCGCTGAGATCGCCTATCTGTCCGTGGCCGAGCTGACGGCGCGTTACCACAACAAGTCATTGTCGCCGCGCGAGGTGCTGACCGCCGTGCTGGCCCGGCTCGACGCGTTCGACGGGCAGGTCAACGCTTTTGCCTTCGTCGACCGCGAGGGCGCCGCGCGGCAGGCAGCCGCGTCCGAGGAGCGCTGGCGCCGCGGTGCGCCGCTGGGCCCGCTTGACGGCGTGCCCGCGACGATCAAGGACATCATGTACGTCAAGGGCTGGATCACGACCTACGGCAGCCGGGTGCTGGCCCTCGAGGCTCCGGCACCGGAGGACTCCCCGCCGGTCGCCCGCCTGCGCGAGGCCGGCGCGGTTCTGCTGGGCATGACCAACACGCCGGAAATCGGCTGGAAGGGCCATACCGACTCGCCCGCTCACGGCATTACCCGCAATCCGTGGAACCTTGAGCGGACGCCCGGCGGCAGCAGCGGCGGCGCGGCCGTGGCCGCGGCGCTCGGCATTGGCGCACTGCATGTCGGCACCGACGGTGGCGGGTCGATCCGCATCCCGGCCTCGTTCAGCGGCGTCTTCGGTTTCAAGGCAAGCTTCGGCCGCATCCCCGCCTGGCCAGCCAGCGCCTTTGGCACACTGGCCCATACCGGGCCGATCACCCGCAGCGTCGGCGATGCGGCGCTGATGCTGAACGCGCTGACTCGACCGGACAGCCGCGACTGGCAGGCGCTTGCCTTTGACGGCACGGACTACGTCGCGGCGATGGCCGGCGACATCAAGGGGTTGAAAGTCGCCTTCAGCCCGACACTGGGGTACCTGACGGTGGATGACGACGTCGCCGCCCTGGTGCGGCGCGCCGCGGAGGAGTTCGCCGAGCTCGGCACCACCGTCGAGGAGATCGACCCCTGCTTCCCCGACCCGCGTCCCGCGCGTGACGTCCTGTGGTGGGCCGGCGCCGCCTTTCGCACACGTCATCTGTCGGCGGAGCAGCGCGCCCTGCTCGACCCGGGCCTCAGGGAGGTGATCGAGGAGAAGGCCGCCCGCCTGACGCTGACCGACTACCTCGCGGCGATGCAGGCGCGGGCGGAGCTCGGCGCCCATATGCGCCAGTTCCACGACCGCTACGACCTGCTGCTCACCCCGGCGACGCCCTTCGCCGCCTACCGTGCCGACCACACGGGCGTCGGCCCGGCAACGCTGAACCGCTGGTCCGACCGCCCCGCCTTCACCTTTCCCTTCAATATGACGCAGCAGCCGGCGATCTCGATCCCTTGTGGCATGACGCCGCAGGGATTGCCCGCCGGCCTGCAGATCGTCGGCCGGCTGTACGACGACATCACGGTGCTGCGCGCGGCCCGCGCCTGGGAAGAGGCGCAACCGTGGGAGACGCCGCGGGAACCGCGAAATTCGATCCCCTGACCGGTTAACCTGACATTAAACCTCTGGAATCAAAATAGGATCTGGTGGCAACGCCCGGTTGGAGGCGTGTCACCAGGGCGAGGCGGAATGGCACTATGGCATTTCCGCCGGGAACCCGACAAACGATCGCTACGAATCGGAATGCTGGGCGGGGTGGCGAAGCTTTCAGATTTCGCGCGCCGCGTCCATTTGCGGCATGGCGAGATCGCGGATTCGGCTCGTTGAGCCAGAAAGGACGCCATGTTCAAGCAAATCGTTGTGATCTTAGCGGCCGCGACGTCGATGGTGACGTATGCATCCAGCGTCGCGGCGATGGAAACAGGGCGAGTCGATTGCCCGGACCGGGACGTGATCGTCAAGGATCTTCATGCGGCCGGCGAACAGCGGGTCGCGGTCGGCGTGAAGCCCGAGGGCATCGTCATGGAGATCTACCTCGCCCGCAACGGCAACTGGACGGAGATCTGGACCTGGCCGCGCGGCCAGTCCTGCGTCATCGCCTTCGGCCACAACATGGCCGTCATACCGCCCAGCGAGGGGACCTGAACCACTGTCCGGCGCGGCGGCTTAATCGCGCGCCGCCCGCTCGTGGAACACGAACCCGAGCAGGTTCATCAGCAGCTGCGCCGCCAGCATGGCGGTGATGCCGGCCGGGTCGTAGTCGGGGGCGACCTCGACGAGGTCGATGCCCGCGATGTCGCCCTGCTTCGATAATCCCTGCAGGATCTCCAGCACCTCGTAATAGAGAAAGCCGCCGTGGCTGGGCGTGCCGGTACCCGGCGCGATCGACGGATCGAAACCGTCGACGTCGATGGTCAGGTAGTAGCGGACGCCGTCGGGAATGCGCCGCAGCACGCCGTCGGCGCCGAGCCGCCGCACGTCGCGCACCGACAGGATCTCCGAGCCGGCCTCGCGCGCCGCGGCGTAGTCCGCCTGGTTCGAGGACGAGACGTTGCGGATGCCGAGCTGCGTCATGCCGGTGACATGCGCCATCTCGGAGGCCCGGCGCAGCGGGTTGCCATGGCCGTAGCGCACGCCGTGCCGCTCATCGACGAAATCGAGATGCGCGTCGATATGGACGATATGCACTGGCTCCTCGTCGGAGAACGCGCGGATGCAGGGGATGTGGACCGAATGGTCGCCGCCGAGCACGACCGGCAACGCGCCCGCCTCGAGGATCTTGCGCACCGCGAGCTCGATGTTGTCGTGGCTCTTCTCGGTATCGGTATGGACGATGTCGGCATCGCCGACATCGACGATCGTCACCGCCTCCTTCGGCAGGTAGACGACATCGTCCTCGAAATCGTAGGCGCCGTCATGGCCGAACGAGAACAGCGTCGAGGCCTCGCGGATCGCCCGCGGCCCGAAGCGGGCGCCGGGGCGGTACTGCGTGCCCATGTCGAACGGCGCGCCGAGCACCGCGACGTCGGCGTCGATGGCCTCCCAGTCGGCGACCGGCGGCGCTTTCATGAAGGTGCTGTGCCCGACGAAGGGCAGGTTCAGCCGCCCGCTCTCGTAGCCATGCTCACCCACGCTGCCTCCTCCGGTTCCGCGGTTCCTGAGTTGACACTAGACGAGAGAAAGGAATTGCGACAGCGCGGAGATCTACCGAACGCAAGTCAGCCGGGTGCCGAGGCGCGACATCCGATAGGCCGCGGTGCTGGCCTTGCGCTTGATGTAGTTGGTCGGCCGGGCCGGCGACCAGCGCCGCGGATTGGGCAGCACCGCCGCCAGCAGCGCCGCCTCACGGTGGGTCAGCCGCCGCGCCGGTTTGCCGAAATAGGTCTGGGAGGCGGCCTCGATGCCATAGATCCCAGGGCCCCACTCGATGACGTTGAGATACACCTCCATGATCCGCCGCTTGCCCCACCACCACTCCATCATTGTGGTGAACGGCACCTCGAGCCCCTTGCGGACGAAGGTTCGCCCTGGCCACAGGAAGACATTCTTGGCGGTCTGTTGGCTGATGGTGCTGCCGCCGCGCAGCGTGTCCTCGCCCCGCACCCGGTCGGCCGCGGCATCGAAGATGGCCGCCCAGTCGAAGCCGTCATGCTCGCAGAACAGATTGTCCTCAAGCGCGATCACGGCGGCCGGCACGTGCCGGGAGATGCGCTCCAGCGGTACCCATTCCTTTCTGATCCCCTCACCCTCGAACAGGCGCAGCACCATCAGCAGCGTGCCCGGCGGGGCGACGTCCCGGTACAGCAGGACCATGGCAGGCGGCACGGTGATCACGAGGAGCAGCAGCATGAAGACGATGCGCAGCATGCGGCGGAACCAGATGCGCGGCTCCCAGAACGGATCGCGCCAGAAGAGCAGGCGGAAGCGCCGCTTCGGCGACTTGACGCTTCGTCGTCTTGCTGTGCTCCTGAACAATTCGCCCTTCCTCCGGATATCCGTCAAGGACACCGGCGGGTCCGCCGGCCTGCTCGGCCGTTCTACCGACACATCGTGGCGTATTGTGGGCCGGAAGCCGTATACGCTTGGTTAACCTCGTTTTCTTCCCGAAACCTGCGCTATACCGAGGGCCGCTGCTCGAACCCCGGTTGCTCCGGCGGCTCGTCGTCGTATTCCTTGATGTTCCGCACCCTGGCGGCTTCCGGTCCCTGGCGGCAGGCCTCGATCATGTGCTTGACGAAATCCTCGGGGCCGTAAAACAGGGCCTCCACGGTTCCCTCCCGCCGGTTCCGCACCCAGCCGTCCAAGCCCCGGGCGTTGGCCCAGTTGGTGATCCACCAGCGAAAGCCGATGCCCTGCACCCGGCCCTCGATGACGATCCGTTTCGCGATATCACCCATCGCCCCCACCGAATTCGAGAATCTTGGCGTCGACCGCGAGATTGGCGCCTGGCTGGGCGTGGATGGCGGCGACGACGCCGTCCCGTTCGGCCCGCAGGACGTTCTCCATCTTCATCGCCTCGACGACGGCCAGTTCCTGCCCCGCCTTGATATCCTCTCCCGCTTCCACGGACACGCGGACCAGAAGACCGGGCATCGGCGACAGCAGGTAACGCGACAGGTCGGGTGGCGCCTTTTCAGGCATCAGGCGATGCATCTGCGCACCGCGCGGGGTCAGCACCGTGATGTCCGCCCGGCTCCCGGCGTGACTGAGCTGCCAGCGGATGCCGACACGATCGACCTGGATGCAGACGGAGCGGGCATTGACCTCCCCCGTGAACAGCGGTTCGCCCGGCTTCCATCCGGTGCGTACCGCATAGGTCTGGCTCCCGCACTCCACTTCCGCTCCGTGCGGCGCGGGTCGCACGGTCAGCGGGATTTCCTCGCTTCCCATCAGGGCCACGAACGCATCGCCGACGTTACGCTCGTGCCCCGGCATGCGTCCCGAAATCCTGGCCGCACGGTCTTCGACCGTCCGATGCAGTGTCGCCGCAACCGCGATCAGCAGCTTCGGATCGTCATGCAGCGCATGCTCCTGCCGGAATCCGTCGGGATATTCTTCGGCGATGAAACCCGTCGTCAATCGCCCCTCGATGAAGCGCGGATGCGCCATCAACGCAGCGAGAAACGGAATGTTGTGGGAAATGCCGCGGATGTAGTATGCGTCCAGCGCATCCCGGTTGCGGGCGATCGCCTCGTCCCTCGTGCGGCCGCGGGTGACCAGCTTGGCGACCATCGGATCGTAATACATGCTGATTTCGCCGCCCTCGTAGACGCCGGTATCGACACGCACATCCTCGGTTTCCGGGGGCGGCCGGTAATATACCAGCCGGCCGGTCGACGGCATGAAGTTGCGAAACGGATCCTCGGCATAGACCCGCACTTCGACGGCCCAGCCCTCCAGCTTGATATCGTCCTGGGCGAAGGCGAGTTTCTCGCCGGCGGCGATGCGGATCATCTGCTCGACGAGGTCGAGCCCGGTGACGAACTCGGTGACCGGATGCTCGACTTGCAGCCGCGTGTTCATCTCGAGGAAATAGAAGTTGCGATTTGCGTCGACGATGAACTCGACCGTCCCGGCGGAACGGTATTCGACCGCCTGCGCCAGCGCCACGGCCTGGGCGCCCATCTCGGCACGTGTCGCCTCGTCGAGGAACGGCGACGGCGCCTCCTCGATGACCTTCTGGTG
>CAYFYY010000070.1:0-395 GCA_964347475.1 uncultured Flavobacteriales bacterium | reverse complement strand
TCCCTCGGCGTCGAGCACGAACTCCCCCGTACCCGCGCCGACGTAGCCCAGCGCCTTGCCCGCCGCCACGGAGGCGTCGCCCAGGCGGCTGCGCAGGCGCTCGTCCACCGCCGGCGACGGCGCCTCCTCGATGACCTTCTGGTGCCGGCGCTGGATCGAGCACTCGCGCTCGCCGAGATAGACCGTGTTGCCGTGGCCGTCGGCCAGAACCTGTATTTCGATATGGCGCGGATCCTCGATGAATTTCTCGACGAAGACGCGGTCGTCGGCGAAGCTCGACTTCGCTTCGCTGACCGCCGAGCGGAACCCCTCGGCGGCCTCCTTGTCGTTGCTGGCGATGCGCATGCCCTTGCCGCCACCGCCGGCCGAAGCCTTGATCATGACCGGATAGCCGA
>CAYFYY010000069.1:0-22899 GCA_964347475.1 uncultured Flavobacteriales bacterium | reverse complement strand
GAGATCGGCTGGCCCAGCATCGCCGCCTCGGCCTCGATGCCGCCGACGCCCCAGCCCAGGACCGACAGTCCGTTGACCATGGTCGTGTGGCTGTCGGTGCCGACCAGCGTATCGGGATAGGCGATTGTGCGGCCGCCTTCCTTGGCGGTCCACACCACCTGCGACAGGTTCTCGAGATTCACCTGGTGGCAGATGCCGGTGCCCGGCGGCACGACGCGGAAATTGTCGAACGCCTCCTGTCCCCAGCGCAGGAAGGCGTAACGCTCCTTGTTGCGCTGGAACTCGATTTCGACGTTCTTGGCGAACGCGTCCTTGGTGCCGAAATTGTCGATCATCACCGAGTGGTCGATCACCAGGTCGACCGGCGACAGCGGGTTGATCCGCTTCGGATCGCCGCCGAGCGCCTTCATCGCCTCGCGCATCGATGCAAGGTCGACGACGGCGGGCACGCCGGTCAGGTCCTGCAGCAGCACGCGCGCCGGCCGGTAGGCGATCTCGCGGTCACTGCGCCGCGCCTCGAGCCACGCCGCCATGCTCTTGATGTCGTCGACGTTCACGCTGCGGCCGTCCTCGTAGCGCAACAGGTTCTCCAGCAGCACCTTGAGCGAATAAGGAAGCCGGGAGACGTCGCCGATCACGGCACTTGCCGCCTCGAAGCTGAAATAATCGTATTCGCGGTCCCCGACCTTCAGGGTCCGGCGGGTGTTCAGGCTGTCCTGGCCGATGACGCTCACGGCTATGCTCCCTTGCGCGATTCCGTGTTTACTATGGATGTGTTATTCCCGCACGCGGTGACAACCTTGCACGGGCGGCAGTTGTATAGGCCGAAACGCCGGGGATTTGAAGAGCCAACTGCCGGCGCGGAGGACCCGCCGGCCGATCAGTCGAGACAATCGTCGACAAAGGCCGCGACGAGGGGCAGCAGTTGCGCGGCGGCCTGCTGATGCGGAATATGCCGGCAGTCCGGCAGCATCAAAGCGCGCGCACGCCCGGACACGCCGCCCACGATGGCATCCACCTGGCGCCGGGTCCCGTATTCGTCGTCCGCGCCCTGGACCGCCAGCACGGGACAGGTTATCCGCGGCAGGCAGTGCTCGATGTTCCACGAGGCGAACGGCTCCGAAAGCCAGGTATCCGCCCAGGCAAAGAACAGCGCTTCCGTCTTGTCCCCGTGATAGCGGGCGAGGCGGTCCGGAAGGTCGGTCGTGCGCCATGCCTCCAGCGCCGCACCGATGCCGGCCCGGGTCACCTCCTCGACGAAGACGTGGGCCGCCTCCGTGATGACGGCACGCGTCGGAAAGCGCGAGGCATACAGGAGGGCGATCGACCCGCCGTCGGAGTGGCCGAAGAGAATAGGCTCGGATATGGCCATCGCATCGAGCACCCTGGGCAAAACCTCGTAGGCCTCGATATCCAGATAGTCGCACCCGCGCACGCCGGGCAGCGGATCAGACCTTCCGTGACCGAACCGGTCATACGTCAAGACCGGCAGGCGAGTCGCCCCCGCCAGCTGCCGGGGCCAGTGCTTCCACATATCGTTGCAGCCCAGCGCCTCATGCAGAAAGACCATCACGGGCCCATCCGGCGGCGGGTCCTTCGAATACCAGTGGCGCCGCGCAGCAATACGGCCAAGATCGAGATCGAGAAACTCATCCGTCGGGGCCGGGATGCGCTCGATTGAGAGCGTCCCTGCGCGGCCCGCGCCGACGGTGGATCGAGGTGTCTTCATCAAGGAGTCTTAGCGCAGCGCCGGCCGGTGGGGAACTATCGCCTCGACTCTTGACCAAAGTCCCTGCAACATATACCAGAATTGCATGTCCCGTTACGGGGCCAACGAGAAAAGACCATCGCAGGGAGATCGCACAGGTGCTTCCAGGCACGCTGCCGAGACGTCCGGTGCCGCCGGGCAACGGGTTCCGCTCCGCCGTGATGGCGAAGGGAGCCGCGCGATGAGCAATGCCGACACCTTTCCCAAATTGCTGGTGGAGAACGCGTCGCGCATCGGCAAGCGGCCGGCGTGCCGGGAAAAGGACCTGGGGATCTGGCAGACCTGGAACTGGGCCCAAGTTGCAGACGAGGTGCGCGCCCTCGCATGCGGGCTGGCCGCCCTTGGATTTCGACGCGGCGACAAGCTGATCATCGTCGGCGACAACCGGCCGCGGCTGTACTGGGGTATGACCGCGGCGCAGGCGATCGGTGGTATCCCGGTGCCGGTGTACCAGGATTCCGTGGCCAAGGAGATGGGCTTCGTGATCGACCACGCCGAAGCCCGCTTCGCACTCGCCGAGGACCAGGAGCAGGTCGACAAGCTGCTGGAGATCAAGGACAGCAACGAGACGCTGGAGACCATCGTCTACGACGATCCGCGCGGCATGCGGAACTACGTCCAGGACTTCCTGCACGATTTCGAAAAGATGCAGGAAAGGGGCCGCGCCTTCGACCGCGACAATCCGGGGTTCTACGATCAGGAGGTGGCCGCCGGCAGCGGATCCGATGTCTCGGTGATGCTTTATACCTCCGGCACCACGGGCAACCCGAAGGGCGTCGTGTTGACACACGCCAATGTCATGCGTACGGCGCGGAACAACGAGGACATGGAAGGCCTGAGCGCCGACGACGAGATTCTCGCCTACCTGCCGATGGCCTGGGTCGGCGACCATATCTTCTCGTTCGGCCAGAACTACACCGCCGGGTTCTGCGTCAACTGCCCGGAATCCGCGGCGACGGTGATGCAGGATCTGCGCGATATCGGGCCGACCTATTTCTTCGCGCCGCCGCGCATCTTCGAGACGATCCTGACCAACGTGATGGTGCGGATGGAGGACGCGGCGCCGATCAAGCGCCGCCTGTTCCACTATTTCATGGACGTCGCCCAGCGCGCCGGCACGCAGATCCTGGACGGCAAGCCGGTGTCGCTGACAGACCGGATGCTCTATGCGCTCGGCAGCGTCCTGGTCTACGGGCCGCTGAAGAACACCCTGGGCTTAAGCCGCATCCGCCTGGCCTACACGGCGGGCGAGGCGATCGGTCCCGACATCTTCGACTTCTTCCGGGCGCTCGGAATCAACCTGAAGCAGCTTTACGGCATGACCGAGGCGAGCGTATTTATCACCGTCCAGCCGGACGGCCAGATCCATCCCGATACGGTCGGCGTGCCGGCGCCGGAGGTTGAGGTAAGGATCGCCGACAACGGCGAGGTGCTGTTCCGCGGGCCGGGCAGCTTCCTGGAGTATTACAAGAACCCGGAGGCGACGGCCGAGACCAGGGATGCCGAAGGCTGGGTTCACACCGGCGATGCCGGCCTGTTCACCGAGGACGGGCACCTGAAGATCATCGACCGGGCCAAGGACGTCGGCCGGCTGAACGACGGTACGCTGGTGGCCCCGAAATACATCGAGAACAAATTGAAATTCTTCCCCAATATCAAGGAGGCAGTGGCCTTCGGCGACCAGCGGGACTACGTCGCCGCCTTCATCAACATCGACCTGACCGCCGTCGGAAACTGGGCCGAGCGCAACAACATCGTCTATGGCAGCTACCAGGAGCTGGCGGCGCACGCCGAACTCGAACCGATCATCCGCGCGCATGTCGAGCAGGTGAACCGGGATTTGGCAGAAGACCCACAGCTCGGTGGATCACAGATCAAGCGGTTCCTGATCCTGCACAAGGATCTCGACCCGGACGACGGGGAACTGACCCGGACGCGCAAAGTCCGGCGGCGCTTCATCGCCGAACGTTACAGCGATCTGATCGACGCCCTCTATTCGCAGCGCGACACCTGCCATGTGGCGACCGAGGTGACTTTCGAGGACGGGCGCAAGGGCAAGATCGAGGCGGATCTGCGCATTTTGGGGGCCGAAACATATCCGGTCGCTGCGGGCCTCAAGAAGGCAAGCTGAGGCGGAGCCGCGATGGAGCACCGGCGCGTCATCGGCGACACGTTGCTGAAGATCGAGAACGTGTCTCTCGGATTCGGCGGCGTGCAGGCGTTGAGCGAAGTGAGCTTCGAGATCCGCGAAAAGGAAATCCTGGCGATCATCGGACCCAACGGCGCCGGCAAGACGTCGATGCTGAACGTCATCAACGGCTTCTATCACCCGCAGCAGGGCACGATCACGTTCAAGGGCGAGGTGCGCCGGGCGATGCGTCCGCATCACGCCGCGGTACAGGGCATTGCTCGCACCTTCCAGAATGTGGCCCTTTTCAAGGGTATGTCGACGCTCGACAACATCATGTCCGGCCGCAACCTGAAAATGAGCAAGAACCTGCTCTGGCAGGCGCTCTATGTCGGACCGGCGCGACGCGAGGAACTCCAACATCGCGAAGCCGTCGAGCGGATCATCGATTTCCTGGAGATCCAGGCGATCCGGCGCACTCCTGTCGGACGACTGCCCTATGGCCTGCAAAAGCGGGTCGAACTGGGCCGGGCGCTGGCCATGGAGCCCGAATTGCTGCTACTGGACGAGCCGATGGCCGGCATGAACGTCGAGGAGAAGGAGGACATGTCACGCTTCATCATCGACGTCAACGAACAGTTCGGCACTACGATGGCGCTGATCGAGCACGACATGGGGGTGGTGATGGACCTGTCCGACCGCGTGGTTGTGCTCGACTACGGCCGCAAGCTGACCGAAGGCACGCCGGACGAGGTGCGCGCCAACCAGGACGTCATCGACGCCTATCTGGGCGTTCCGCATGATTAGGGAGCACGGACGGGTTATGGAATTCCTGTACAGCATCACCGTCGCGCCGTTCCTCGATATCGCGTCGGACCTGATCTTCTTTGCCGAGGTGCTGATCGGCGGGCTTTCGGCGGGTGTCATGTATTCGCTCGTCGCGCTCGGCTTCGTGCTCATCTACAAGGCGTCGGGCGTCTTCAATTTCGCCCAGGGCGTGCTGGCGCTGTTCGCCGCGCTGACGCTGGTCGGCATCATGGAATGGGGCGTGCCGGTGCCGCTGGCGATGGTCTTGACCATGGTGGTCATGGTCGCGCTCGCCTTCGCGGTCGAGCGGCTCATGCTGCGCCCGCTGGTCAACCAGGAACAGATCATCCTGTTCATGGCGACGATCGGTCTCGCCTATTTTCTAGAGGGTTTGGGCGACACGCTGTGGGGCAGCAACGTCAAGAAGCTGGACGTCGGCATCCCCGATGTGCCGTTCGAGGCCGGCGGCATGCTGCTTCAGACGTTCGAGTTGTTCGCGGCCGCCACGGCCGCCGTGCTGGTTGCGGTGCTTGCCCTGTTCTTCCATTACACCCGCATCGGCCGCGCCCTGCGCGCCGTCGCCGACGACCACCAGGCCGCACTGTCCGTGGGGATTCCGCTGAAAACGATCTGGGTGATCGTCTGGTCCACCGCCGGGCTGGTGGCGCTGGTCGCCGGTATCATGTGGGGAGCCAAGAGCGGCGTGCAATTCTCGCTGTCGCTGATCGCGCTGAAGGCTTTGCCGGTACTGATCCTCGGGGGATTCACTTCGGTCCCCGGCGCGATCGTCGGCGGGCTGATCATCGGCGTCGGCGAGAAAGTGGGCGAGGTCTACTGGGGGCCGCCTCTGGGTGGCGCCATCGAGAACTGGTTCGGCTACATGGTCGCGCTGGTCTTTCTTGTGTTCCGGCCGCAGGGCCTGTTCGGCGAAAAGATCATCGAGAGGGTCTAGGGCATGCTGTACCGCGAAACCGGCCAGTTTAAGACGACCTACACGACCGACCAGGCGATCTTCCCGATTCTGCAGGACCGCATCGGCGTTGTTGCGGGCCTGCTGTTCGCCTTCCTCGTGGTTCCCTTCATCGCCGATGACTATTGGTTCCAGGCGATCCTCATCCCCTTCCTCGTCTATGCGCTGGCGGCGTTGGGCCTCAATATTCTGACCGGTTACGCAGGACAGGTCAGCCTGGGCACCGGCGGTTTCATGGCCGTCGGCGCCTACGCGGCCTACAAGATGATGACGGCCTTTCCCGATCTCCATATCGTGTTCGTGATGATCAGCGCCGGCCTCTTCGCCGCCGCCGTGGGGGCGGTGTTCGGCTTGCCGAGCCTGCGCATCAAGGGCTTCTATCTCGCGGTGGCAACGCTGGCGGCCCAGTTCTTCCTGATCTGGCTGTTCAACAGGGTCCCCTGGTTCTATAACTACAACCCGTCCGGGACCATCGACGCGCCGTCGCGCGAATTCCTGGGTGTCCTGATCACCGGCAACCAAGCGACGCCGGCGGCCCGTTACCTGACGGCGCTGACCGTACTCGTCCTCTTCTGCCTGCTCGTCAAGAACCTCGTGCGGGGCCGCATCGGGCGGAGCTGGATGGCGATCCGCGACATGGATATCGCCGCCGAGATCATCGGCATCCGACCGCTCAGCACGAAACTGTTGGCCTTCGCCGTTTCGTCCTTCGTCTGCGGCATTGCCGGGGCGGAACTGTTCCTGCTGCATCTCGGGAGTGTCGAGACGCTGGCCTTCGACATCAATCTCTCGTTCCTGGTGCTGTTCATGGTCATCATCGGCGGTCTGGGCAGCATCCTGGGGTCGATCCTCGGGGCCGCGTTCATGGTGCTGATGCCGATCCTCCTGACCAATCTGTTCGTCGGCGGGCTCGGAATGCAGGCCGTGACCGCCAAGCATCTCGAATTCATGGTGCTTGGCGCACTGATCATCCTCTTTCTAATCGTCGAGCCCAACGGATTAGCCAGACTGTGGCAGATCGTAAAGGAGAAACTCAGGCTCTGGCCATTCCCCTACTGACGGAATGGCTCTTGGAGAGCCCCAAATACGATGCTAGCGTTCGACCCATAATCCACCGTAAGAACCAGGGAGGAAATAATGCGCACCAAAGGACTGGTCTTGGCGGTTGCAGCCGCAGCCGCAATCACAGCGCCACTGTTTGCAGCGTCCCAGTCGAGCGCGGCGGAAATCACACTTCCGTCGCTTGTGTACCGCACCGGGGCATATGCGCCGAACGGCGTGCCCTTTGCCAACGGCGTACGCGACACCATCGCCCTGATCAATGCCAAGGGCGGGATCAACGGCGTGAAGATCAACCTGATCGAATGCGAGACAGGTTACAAGACGGACGTCGGCGTCGAGTGTTACGAGAAACTGAAGGGTGAAGGCGCCCGCGGCGCCGTTGTGTTCAATCCGCTGTCGACCGGGATCACCTATCAGCTCATCGAAAAGACCTGGGGCGACAAGGTCCCGGTGCATTCCATGGGCTACGGACGCACGGCGGCAGCCGACGGCCGCATCTTCAAATGGACGTTCAATTTCCCGACCACGTACTGGAGCCAGGCTTCGGCCGTCATCAAGTACATCGGTCAGGAAGAAGGCGGCATGGACAAGCTGAAGGGCAAGAAGATCGCCCACGTGTTCCATAACAGCCCCTACGGCAAGGAAGCGAACCCGACGCTCGAGACACTGGCGCAGAAATACGGCTACGAGCTGATCCTGCTGCCGGTCGACCATCCGGGGCAGGAGCAGAAGGCGACCTGGCTGCAGGTCCGCCGGGCCAAGCCGGACTGGGTCTTCATGTCCGGCTGGGGTGTGATGAATCAGGTCGCCATCAAGGAAGCGGCGGCGATCCGCTATCCGATGGACCGCTTCATCGGCAACTGGTGGTCGTCCACGGAGTCGGACGTCCTGCCGGCGGGCGATGCGGCAACCGGCTACAAGGGCGCGACGTTCCATGGGGCCGGCGCCAACTGGCCGATGCATGACGAGATCCTCAAGACCGTCTATGGCGGCAACAAGGCCAAGGCCGGAGAGAACAATTTCGGCGAGGCGCTCTACAATCGCGGCATCGTGAACATGGTCTACACGACCGAAGCGATGCGCACGGCGATGGGCAAGTTCGGCAACAAGGTGCTGAACGGGGAGGAAATGCGTTGGGGCCTCGAGAATCTGAACCTGACGGCAGCCCGCCTGAAAGAACTCGGCCTCGAGGGCTTCACCAATCCGATCGCGGTCACCTGCGAGGACCATGAGACCATGGGCCCGGTCCGCATACAGCAATGGGACGGAAAGAAGTGGGTCTTCGTAAGTGATTGGATCACACCCATGCGCGACGTGGTCCGCCCGCTGATCGAGCAGGACGCGGCGGCCTATGCCAAGGAGAAGGGCATCACGCCCCGCAAGTGCGACGGCTCCGACTGACGGCGCCGGTCCTGTTGAAGCAGTCGCCCGGCCGGTCGAAAGGCGAGCCGACATGACCATGTCCGCAGCGCGGGAAGCGGCGCCCGCAACGGCCCTGTTGGCCGTCAACAACATCGAGGTGATCTACGATCACGTGATCCTCGTGTTGAAGGGTGTATCGCTGGAGGTTCCCGAGGGGGGTATCGTCGCCCTCCTCGGGGCCAACGGCGCCGGCAAGACCACCACGCTGAAAGCAATCTCGAACCTGCTGCGCGCCGAACGCGGGGACGTGACCAAAGGCTCCATCGAATTCGCCGGCCAGCGCGTCGACAGACTCACCCCCAATGCCCTCGTCAAGCGCGGCGTCATCCAGGTGATGGAAGGCCGCCACTGCTTCGAGCATCTGACGATCGAGGAGAACCTGCTGACCGGCGCCTATACCCGGAGCGACGGCCGCGCCGCGATCCAGCAGGACCTCACGATGGTGTACGACTATTTCCCGCGCCTCAAGGCCCGCCGGGCCGCCCAGGCGGGCTACACCTCGGGCGGTGAGCAGCAGATGTGCGCCATCGGAAGGGCGCTGATGGCGCGGCCGCGGATGATCCTGCTCGACGAGCCGTCGATGGGTCTGGCGCCGCAGCTGGTCGAGGGAATCTTCGAGACGGTCCGGCAGCTCAACGAGCAGGAGGGCGTAACGTTCCTGCTGGCCGAGCAGAACACCAACATCGCGCTGAAATACGCCCGCTACGGCTACATCCTGGAGAACGGCCGCGTGGTGATGGACGGCGAGGCCGCTGCGCTGCGCGAGAACGAGGATGTCAAGGAATTCTATCTCGGCCTGTCGTCGAGCGGCCGCAAGAGCTACCGCGACGTCAAGCATTACAAGCGTCGCAAGCGCTGGCTGGCTTAGGGGCGGCCGGAGGGCAGGGGGCGCGCTCATGAATGAATTTTACGACGAGCTCGAGACCCGTGATCCGGAGGTGCGCGAGGCTGCGTTGCTGGCGGCGCTGCCCGATCTCATCGCGCACGCCAAGGCCCGTGCGCCGGGGTTCGCGCAGATTCTCGCCGACATCGAGCCGGCGGAAGTCACGAGCCGGGCGGCGCTGGCGGGCCTCCCGGTGACCCGGAAATCGGACCTGATCGAGCTGCAGCAGGCCGCGCCGCCCTTCGGCGGGCTGACGGCAACGGCACCCCGCGAGATGGCACGCCTGTTCCTGTCGCCCGGTCCGATCGCCGATCCCGAGGGCCACGGCGCGGACTGGTGGCGTTTCGCCCGCGCCCTGTTCGCCGCCGGGTTTCGCAGACACGACATCCTGCACAACTGCTTCGCCTACCATTTCACGCCGGCCGGTGCGATGTTCGAGACGGCGGCCCACGCGCTCGGCTGTGCGGTGATCGCCGGCGGCACCGGTCAGACCGAGATGCAGGTCCAGGCGATCGCCCATTTCGGCGCGGACGGCTTCGCGGGGACGCCGGATTTCCTCAAGATCGTGCTCGACAAGGCGCGGGAGCTGGGCACGAAGCTGCCGACGCTGAGGAAGGCGTGCGTGTCCGGCGGCGCCCTGTTCCCCTCGCTGCGCGACGAGATCCGCGCGCACGGCGTCGACGTCCGGCAGTGTTACGGATCCGCCGATCTCGGCCTGATAGCGTACGAATCGGAGGCGCTCGACGGCATGATCGTCGACGAGCATCTGATCGTCGAGATCCTGCGGCCGGGCACCGGCGATCCGGTGCCCGACGGCGAGGTCGGGGAGGTCGTGGTGACGACGTTGAACCGCGACTACCCGCTGATCCGCTTTGCCACGGGCGACCTGTCGGCGGTGTTGGCCGGCGCCAGCCCGTGCGGCCGCACCGCGCCGCGAATCAGGGGCTGGATGGGCCGCGCCGACCAGACGACCAAGGTGCGCGGCATGTTCGTGCATCCGGCGCAGATCGACAGGGTCGTAAAGCGCCACCCCGAGGTATTGCGGGCCCGGATGGTGGTGGACAGCGAGGGCGGCAAGGACCTCGCTACTTTCGTGTGCGAATCGGCAGCCGGCGACGAATCGCTGGCGCAGCGAGTCGAACAGAGCGTTCAGGCCGAATGCAAACTGCGCGCGACGGTGCGAATTGTGGCGCCAAATACGATTCCGAATGACGGAAAGGTTATCGAAGACGCCAGAGCCTATACGTAGAAGCCGGAGAAGTCATTGTAAAATAAAGAGCTATTAGAAAATACATTACTTTTGATTGAATTTTAACGAAAAAGGCCGACGTTGCCACAAAATTGCCATATTTCCGGCAAAACCTGACCACAAAGCGGGAGTGTTATGGACACGCTGAGACCTCCCCTCTCAGTCGAGGCTAACCCTGACAGCCTCTAATTTGCGACCATATCCAAGGGGTCGCCTGATATTGGCGGTTGCCGGCCCACCCCCGGCAACCGCCAGTTTTTTGCGGCGCCTCACCCGCTTTGCATCCGCCGATCCTGTGCTATACCTGCGGCGCCTCACCCGCTTTGCATCCGCCGATCCTGTGCTATACCTGCGGTGCCGCGCCCCGGCGGCGCAACATCGCGGACCCTCCGACGGGATGCTTGCCCAAGGTCTCTGCCGTATCCAAGAAGAGTCAAGCTTGATGCCGAATCGGTTTTCCGGACACTCTCTCACCTGCTTCAGGGGCGAGCGATTCGTCTTCGAAGCGCTGGATTTTGCCGTCGAGAGCGGTGAAGCACTGGTTCTCACCGGCCCCAACGGCAGTGGCAAATCGAGCCTCATCCGGATTATGGCCGGGCTGCTGGCCGCGGTCGACGGGCGCCTCGAATGGAACGGAGAGCCGGTCTCAGAGACACCAGAAGATCACCGAGCGCGGCTCCATTACGTCGGATACCAGGACGCCATCAAGCCGGTGATGACGGTGCGCGAGAATCTCGCGTTCTGGGCCGGGCTCCGGGGGCCGCTCGACGGTGTCGGCAAGGCCCTGCAGACGGTCGGCCTGGGCGAGATCGCGGAAATGCCGGCGCAGTTCCTCTCGTCGGGCCAGCGGCGTCGCCTGTCACTGGCCCGCATCGTCGCGAGCGCGGCAGAGGTGTGGCTGCTGGACGAGCCGACCGTCGGCCTCGATCGCAACGCGGTCGGCATACTCGAGTCGCTGGTCGCCGAGCACCGCGCCCGCGGCGGCATGGCGATCCTGGCGACCCACCAGCCGATCGCCCTCGGCGGCGACGAGCGGGGCCTCGATATCTCCGACTACGCCGCCAGGCGACAGATCTTCGACGATGCCGAGGTGAGCCGATGATCCGCGCGATGCGACTATTGGTCACACGGGACCTGCGACTGGCGCTGCGACAGGGCTCGGATGCGGCGATGGTGATCGCCTTCTTCGTCATCACGGTAACCCTCTTTCCGCTGGGCATCGGACCGGAACCCAATGTCCTGGCGCGGATCGCGGCAGGCGTGGTCTGGGTGACCGCGCTGCTCGCCACCATGCTGTCGCTCGACCGGCTGTTCCAGTCGGACTACGACGACGGATCGACCGACCTGCTTGTGCTGGCGCCGATCCCGCTCGGTCTCGTTGTGCTGGCAAAGGTGTTGGCGCACTGGATGCTGACGGGCCTGCCGCTGATCATCACCGCGCCCATCCTGGCCGCCCTGATGCACATGCCCGGCCCGGGCTACGGCGTTCTGATCCTGTCGATGCTTCTCGCCACGCCGACGTTGAGCCTGATCGGCTCGGTCGGCGCGGCCCTCGCGCTCGGCGCGCGCCGTGGCGGCATCCTGATTTCGCTGCTCGTATTGCCGCTTTATATTCCCGTGCTGATCTTTGCGGTCGGCGCGGTGGATGCGTCGATCACGGGGCTGACGCCGCGCCCCCATCTGCTGCTGCTGGGCGCGATGCTAGCGGCGGCGCTGCCGCTCGCCCCATGGGCGGCGGCAGCGGCACTGCGGCACAGTCTGAGGTGAGCGGCAGCGGCGTTATGCCGCGGTCTGATGTGCCGCGCGACCTCTTATTCCTTTTCGGGTGACATCTCCGGCTCGAAGCCCTGCGGCTCGAAGCCCTGCGGCTCGGGCTGCTGGGGCTCGGGCTGCGGTGCCGGCTGCGCCGGTTCCGCGGTCTCCGCGGCACCCGCTTCGGATTTCATCCCGAAGAACACCAGGACACCACCGGCCACGATCAACGCACCGCGAATCGCCCAACCGATCTCCACGCCCCAATTGTCGATCCACATCAGGAGTTCGAACTCGTAGCCGACCAGATTGAGGACGAAGGTGCCGACACCCAGGAACACGAGCAACCAACCTATGCTCTTCATGACAACATCCTTTCCCATGGCCGCAAAATGCGGGCCATGTTGTCGTTCGCAATCGGCAAATGATCGGCGAAATAAGTTAACAGTTCGTGATTGCGTTCAGGATCGCTGGCACCCCCGCCGCAGCAGCCGGAAAATTGTCCTGGATCAAGGTGACCCGATTTCAGATCAATATCCTTGGACCGCGCCGCACCGGCACTCTATATAAAGACCCGACCATGATGCATCGATTTGCCAACCCCACCCGTTTCATGCGCGTCGCCAACGCGATTCTGCCCTGGTGCGCGGTGCTGACCGTGCTGTTCCTGGCGGTGGGCCTGTATCTCGGGTTGGTGCGCTCGCCGGCCGACTACCAGCAGGGCGATACGGTGCGGATCATGTATATCCATGTGCCGTCGGCTTACATGGCGATGTTCGTATACGCGGCGATGGCGGTGTCGAGTGCGATGGCGCTGATCTGGAAGCACCCGCTGGCCGACATGATCGCGCGGGCCAGCGCGCCGATCGGCGCCGGATTCACGCTGATCACGCTGGTCACTGGTTCGCTGTGGGGCCAGCCGATGTGGGGCACCTGGTGGGTCTGGGATGCACGCCTCACCTCGGTGCTGATCCTGTTCTTCCTGTATATCGGCTATATCGCGTTGGTGAACGCATTCGACGACCCGGCGCGAGGCGCCAAACCGGCCGCGATCCTGGCGCTGGTCGGCGCCGTGAACCTGCCGATCATCAAGTTCTCCGTCGACTGGTGGAACACGCTCCACCAGCCTGCGACGCTGGTCACCATGGAGGGCCCGAAGCTCGACCCCTCGATGATGTGGCCGCTGCTGGCCATGATCGTGGGCTTCAATCTCTTCTACGTCACCGTCGGGATTCTGCGACTGCGCAGCGAGATCGCCGGCGCGCGGATCCGCAACCTTCAGCTGGGGCTGACTCATGGCTGAGGGCAACGCGACGAGCGGGGGCTTTACCTTCCCACGCGGGAACCCCGTATGGTCCCGCGCCAATCGCATGGGGTGTCATTCGAACAATGAGTGATTTCTTTTCCATGGGCGGCTACGCCGCCTTTATCTGGCCGGCCTACGGGGTGGCGACGATCGTGCTGTGCGGCCTGCTGGCGCTTTCGCTGAAATCGATGCGCGAACGCGAGGCGCTGGTCGAGACATTGCGCAGCCGTCGCCGTCAGGCGGACGACGCAACAGCGCAGGAGTCGGTCTCATGAGCAGCGCAACATCGCACCCGAAACCGGGGCTGAGCCGCGCCGCGGCGCGCAAGCGCAAGCGCCTCTATATCGTCCTGGCCGGCATGACGATGCTCGGAGTCGCGGTGGCCCTGGTTCTGACGGCCTTCCAGGACAACATCGTCTTCTTCTATACGCCGAGCGATCTCACCGAGAAGGTCATCGGGCCGGAGCAGCGGGTGCGGCTCGGCGGCCTGGTCGAGGACGGCAGTGTCCGAAAGGCCGACGACGGCGTCACGACCCAGTTCGTCATCACCGATTACATCGCCACCGTCGACGTCACCTACACGGGAATCCTGCCGGACCTGTTCCGCGAAGGGCAGGGCGTGGTCGCCGAGGGCCGTATGCTCGCGGACGGATCGCTGCAGGCGACAGAGGTCCTGGCGAAGCATGACGAGAACTACATGCCCAAGGAAGTGGCCGAGAAAATCAAGGAATCCGGCCGCTGGCAGGAAGACGGATCAGGGGGATAGAACACGATGATTGCCGAACTCGGCCATTTCGCGCTGGTGCTGGCCCTGATGGTCGCACTGGTCCAGGGAGTTGTGCCCATGGTCGGCGCGGCACGCGGCGACACCCGGCTGATGGACATGGCGCCGCCGGCTGCAACCGTGCAGCTGGCGTTAGTCGCGGCCGCATTCGGCGCGTTGACATACTCATATGTCGTCAGCGATTTCAGCGTGCTCAACGTTGTGCAGAACTCGCATTCGCTCAAACCGATGCTGTACAAGATCAGCGGCGTGTGGGGCAACCATGAGGGCTCGTTGGTCCTGTGGGTGCTGATCCTGGCGCTGTACGGGGGCCTGGTGGCCCTGTTCGGCGGCAACCTGCCGCCGACACTGAAGGCGCGGGTCCTCGCGGTGCAGGCCATTGTGGCCGTCGGCTTCCTTGCGTTCCTCCTGCTGACGTCGAACCCGTTCGAGCGCATCTTCCCGCCGCCGGTCGATGGCAACGACCTGAACCCGCTGCTGCAGGACCCCGGACTCGCCTTCCATCCGCCGATGCTCTATGCCGGCTATGTGGGGTTGTCGACGGCCTTTTCCTTCGCCGTCGCCGCGCTGATCGAGGGCAAGGTCGACGCCGCCTGGGCCCGCTGGGTCCGGCCCTGGACCCTGGCCGCCTGGATCTTCCTGACCGCGGGTATCGCGTTGGGCAGCTGGTGGGCGTACTACGAACTCGGCTGGGGCGGCTTCTGGTTCTGGGACCCGGTCGAGAACGCGAGCTTCATGCCCTGGCTGGTGGCGACGGCGTTGCTCCATTCGGCGATCGTCGTCGAAAAGCGCGACACCCTGAAATCCTGGACCATCCTGCTCGCCATCGTCGGTTTCTCGCTAAGCCTGATCGGCACCTTCCTGGTTCGGTCCGGCGTGTTGACCTCGGTGCACGCCTTCGCCTCGGACCCCGAGCGCGGCATTTTCATCCTGCTGCTGCTGGTCGTCGCCATCGGCGGCAGCCTGTTACTGTTCGCGTGGCGCGCCCCGTCGATGCAGGCCGGCGGCCTGTTCCGGCCGGTCAGCCGCGAAGGCGGCCTGATCCTCAACAACCTGTTCATGTCGGTGGCGGCGGCGGTGGTGCTGATCGGCACGCTGACGCCTCTGATGGTGGACGCCCTCAACCTGCCGAAGGTCTCGGTCGGCGCGCCGTATTTCAATATCGTATTCGTGCCGCTGATGATTCCCGTGATCATCGTCGCCGGGATCGGTCCGTTGTTGGCCTGGAAGCGCGGCGACCTCAAGGCCGCCATGGCGCGGCTGAAATATGCGGCGATCGGAACCGTATTGATCACCAGCTTGGCTCTTTGGCTGGCCTGGGGCTATTCGATCGGCAGCTTCCTCGGCATTGCCGCAGCCGCCTGGCTCGGCACCGCGACGCTGACGGAGCTCGCCGGCCGCATCGGCCTCGGCCGGGCGCCGTTTGGCACCAGCGTGCGCCGCGCGGTTGGCCTGCCGCGTTCGGCCTGGGGCATGACGATCACGCATCTCGGGCTCGCGGTGACGATTGCGGGCATCACTGGCGCCTCGCTGTGGCGGACCGAGTCGATCCAGGTCATGCGGCCGGGCGATGCGGTCGAGGTCGGCGGCTACGAGTTCGTGTTCGGCAACGTGCAGAACCTCAGGGGCCCGAACTATTTCATCGAGCGCGGGACGTTCACCGTGTGGCGTGACGGAGAGGTCTACACCGTCCTGGAGCCGGAGAAGCGCCGCTACATGGTCCAGCAGCGCGAGACCACCGAGGCGGCGATATTCACCACGCCGATGAAGGACCTCTATGCGGTACTCGGCGACAGGGCGGACGGCGCCGGCTGGGTAACGCGCATCTATCACAGCCCGCTCGTCCCGTGGATGTGGATCGGCTCGCTCACGATGATCCTGGGCGGCGTGCTCTCGCTCAGCGATCGCCGGCTTCGCGTCGGGGCGCCGTCTCGGCGGCGCGCCGACGCACCGGCCACCGCGCAACCGGCGGGAGCCGAATAAGCCGATGCGCCGATTGCTCTTTATCGTACCGCTCGTCGTCTTCGCCGGGTTCGTCGGGGCAACGGGCTGGTACATCATGGAAATCCAGCGGGACTCCCAGCGTGCACCGAACATCATCGGTGCCGGTGAGCAGAACAAGCCGGTGCCCGAATTCGAGCTGCCGCCGTTGCTCGACCACATTCCCGGGTTCGCGACAGGCGATTTCGGCGGCGAGGTCGTCATGGTCAACGTGTTCGCCTCGTGGTGCATCCCCTGCCGGGCGGAACACCCGCTGATCACCCGGATCGGGGAAGAGGGCATCGTTCCGGTCTGGGGGATCAACTACAAGAACAAACGGGAAGAGGCCATCGCCTGGCTCGACGAGCTCGGCAACTCGTACGAGCGGATCGGCTTCGATCTGAGCGGCCGCGTCGGCATCGAGTGGGGCGTCTACGGCGTACCGGAGACCTTCCTCGTCGACAAGAGCGGACGCATCCGGTTCAAGCATGTCGGACCGCTCACCAGCAGCGATCTGAAGGAAACCATCTTCCCGATGATCGATTGCCTCAACAAAAGACCGCAGGCCGAAACATGTCTTTCTGGATCGTAGTCGGCGCCATCTCCGTCGCGGCGGTCGCGGCGCTGGCCCTGCCCCTGTTCCGCAGCCGTGTCGGCGAGGCCGACCCCGCCGAATTCGACCTCGAGGTCTATCGCGACCAGATCGCCGAACTGGAACGGGACTGCGAGCGAGGCGTCCTCACACAGGCCGAGATGGCGGCTGCACGCACCGAGATCGCGCGACGAATGCTTGCCGCCGATGCACGAGTAAAGGCGCACGCCCGGCAGGCGCTCGGCAGACGGCAGCGGACCACAGGCATCATGGTCCTAGCCGTTGCCGTTGCGGTCCTTGTGCCGCTCGCGGCGGTGCTCCTGTATATGGAAATCGGCCAACCCGGCACCCCGGACATGCCGCTTGCGGCGCGCGCCGACCGGGCGACCGGCGGCCCCGATGGCGGACTGGGCAAGATGATCGCCGAACTCGAACAGGCAGCCCAGGACAACCCCGATGATGCGGACACGTGGCTCAATCTCGGACTCGCGTACAAGCAGATGCAGCGGTTCGGCGAGTCGGCCGAGGCGATGCGCCGGGCCTTCGCTCTGCGCCCGGCGACACCGATGCTCAGCAGCGAGTTCGGCGAGGCCCTTGTAATGGCGGCTCAGGGTACGGTGACTCCGGAAGCGCAGGCCGCGTTCAAGGCGGCGCTGGCGGCGCGGCCGAACGACATCCGCGGCCGGCACTACCTCGCGCTGGCGGATTATCAGGCGGGACGGACGCAGGAGGCGCTTGACGGCTGGGCGGATCTGATCCGGATCTCGCCGGCCGATGCGCCGTGGCTCGACGTGATTCGCGAATACATGGTCCAGGCGGCGGGCGACCTCGGCGTCGACGTCGCGGATGTCATGCCGGAGCCGCAGTCGGCGACCGAGAGCGGCGGGCTGACAGCGGAGCAGCGGGCGGCGTTGGATGAGATGACTCCTGAGGAGCGCGAGGCGACAATCCGCAGCATGATCGACGGCCTGGAGGCCCGGCTGGATGAAAACCCGATGGATTTGGAGGGCTGGGAGCAGCTGATCCGGGCCCGTCACGTGATGGGCGAGGCAGACGCGGCACAGGCGGCGCTGAACCGCGCCCTTGAGGTGTTCGCCACGGCGCCGTTCCCCAGACAGCGCCTTGTCAGCCTGGCCGAGGAGGTGGGGTTGAATGCCCCAGCCGGACCGGGCGATGTCGACATCGCGGGCATGGTCCAGCGGCTGGCCGAGCGGCTGAAACAGGAGCCTGACGATCTTGACGGCTGGCTCATGCTGGCGCGCTCGTACACGGTGATGGGTGAGCGCGGCAAGGCGCGCGACGCAATGGCCAATGCGGTCCGGCTGGCGCCCGAGGACCCCAGGGTCCTCGCACTCCAGGCCGGCGCGATCCGCGATGCCAACGGCGGCCGGCACAACGCCGAGTCGATGGCGATTCTGCGGCGCGTCCTGACGCTCGACCCGAACCACGCCGAAGCGCTCTGGTTTGTCGGCAATGCCGAGGCGGAAGCCGGCAACACCGCAAAGGCGATCGAGATGCTGGAGCGGGCCTACCAGCAGATTCCGGAGGGCAGCGAAGATCGCGCCTTCATCCAGAGGCGTATCGACGAGCTCAGGGGGGGCTGACACCACCGCGCAACGGGGTTGCCGATTGCCGGCCGGACGACGGCTCGGCCGGCTGCCGTTTTCTGCGGCGCGATGTCGCCGGCATATTACAGCCAGTCTCGTGTTTTTCGCACGAATTTCGCGTCTGGACAACGCCTTGTCCGTGTGTAGAATTCAGGACAATTAGAATGCGAACAATAAAAATCTGGCCTGGATGTGTCCGTCCATCGCCAAGAATGTTCCAACAGCGGACAGCCACAGGGAGGTTACGATTATGATTGGAAGAATCACCGCTGGAGTCATCGCGTCAGTGGCCGGCTTGGGCTTGCTTGCCGGCAGCGCGGCGGCCCAGACCAACATCCAGAAAATGATGGAATTCAAGACGACCGGAACCAGTCTTGATATTCCTGAAATACCGCAGACGGGCCCGAAGGCGGACGCAATCCGCAAGACCCTGCAGCGCATCAAGCTGCCGCCCGGCTTCAAGATCGACCTTTACGCCCTCGTTCCAGACGCGCGGCACATGGCGGTCGGCACCAATGTCGGTGTGGTGTTCGTGGGGACCCGCAAGACTCAGGCCTGGGCCGTCACCGACCGCGACAAGAACCGCGTCGCCGACGAGGTCAAGGTGTTCGCGCCGAGCGTAGACTTCAAGGTTCCCAATGGCATGTGCTTTACCAAGGACGGCTTCCTCTATGTCGCCGAGCACAACCGGCTCCTGGTGTTCCCGGCGGTCGAGTTCTTCTACGAGAGCCCGGACCTGGCAATCGGCGTGGTTGCCGAACAGCTGATCCCGCCGGAAGAGGAATCCTTCAACCACGGCGCCCGGACATGCACGATCGGGCCGGACAACAAGATCTACATCACCCTTGGTCAGCCCTTTAACGTGCCGCCGAGGGAAAAGCTCGACCTTTACAAGAAGGTCGGAATCGGCGGCATCATCCGCATGGAGCGCGACGGCAGCAACCGCGAGGTCTATGTCGACGGCGTCCGCAACTCGGTCGGCCACGCCTGGAACCCGGCGAACGGCCAGCTGTGGTTCACCGACAACCAGGTCGACGGCATGGGCGACGACATCCCGCCGGGCGAGCTGAACCGGGTCACGGCGAAGGGCCAGAATTTCGGCTTCCCGTGGTATGGCGGCGGCGACACCCGCACCAATGAATACCTCAAGGACGAAGTCCCGGCCGACGTCGTGTTCCCCGAGGTCAACATGGTCGCGCATGCGGCGGATCTCGGCATGACGTTCTACACCGGCAAGATGTTCCCGGAGAAATACCGGGGCGGCATCTTCAGCGCCCAGCACGGCTCGTGGAACCGCACCACGCCGGTCGGCGCACGGGTCATGTTCACGTCGCTGAACGAGGACGGCAGCGCCAACGAAACCGTACCGTTCGCCGAGGGCTGGCTGGTCGAGGAGACCGGCGAGTATCTCGGACGGCCGGTCGACGTCCAGCAGTATCTCGACGGGTCGCTCCTGGTCTCCGACGATCTGGCCGGAGCCATCTACCGGATCTCGTACGAAGGCATGTAAAGCCTGTGCCCCGCCGCCGGCATGGACCGGCGGCGGGGATCCCTTTTTCGTCCCCAAACCGGATTTCGTCGGCAGAAGAGGTGTAAGGCGATGAGAATTCCTGCCTGCTTCGCGCTGCTCGTGCCGGCCTGTCTCGCGCCAATCGCGGCGCAGGCACAGACGCCGGAATTCCCGGCCGTCGCAAGGCCGTGCATGACATGTCACGGGCGCGACGGCATCGGTACCTCGCCCGGGTTCCCCAATCTCGCGGGTCAGAAGTCCATCTATCTGATGGAACAGCTGGCACTGTACCGGGACGGCAAGCGCCCAAGCGACGTGATGAACATCGCGGCGGCGCAGCTGAGCGACAGCGATATCCGAGCAATCGCCGAGTATTACGAGGCCCAGCCCGCCTGCAAACCATAGATCGACACCGTAGTCGACTTGCCCGCGGCCGCTATGCGGCAGTGACAGGACGCGCCGAACGTGGCTCGCGTGCCGCGGCTGTTCACAAATCGAGCACGACGTTGGTCGTGACCGCCAGTTGGAACAGGATCTCGGCTAGCGCCTTGGCTAGCTGGAGGTTCTTTACGTTCGGCTGCGGCAGCACCATGATCTCGTCCCCGGGTTCCGGAACCTTCTGCCCGAACCCGCCCAGAGAGACCGACACGATCTCACCGTTGGCGCGGCGGATGAGCGCCCGCCGCGTGTCGGCCGTGCGCGTAAACCCGCCGGCGATTTCGATGTACTCCTTGAGGCCCGCGCCGCGGCGCCAGGTAACGGCAGTCGGAAACATCACTTCGCCGGCCACCGTGATCAGTCGGCTCTTCGCCGGCAGGAACAGGATGTCCCCGTCCTCGAGATAAAGGTCTCGCGCTTCCTCCGGGCTGCGGAGCACGACCAGCCCCTGCGGCTCGAGCTTGCGGGCCCGGGCGATGAACGACTGGATCAGCTCCGCCTCCCGCAGCCGCAGAGAGGCCTCCTCGTCGGTCGATGAGCGCGCGGCCAGCACCTCGCGTTCGAGCTGGTCGAGCGAGCGCTGCAGCAACGCGGTCTGTCGCTCCTTGACGCTTACGCGGAACAGCTGGATGGCGTCGAACCTGGTGCGCTCGCTGGGCACGATCTGGTCGAGCACCTTGCCGAGCCGGGTGCCGGGCGTGACGACGTATTCCTTGGCGCCGTCGTGCTCGCCATTGACCCCCACGACGATCAGCTGGGGGCGGTCCTCGGGAATCAGCGTGACGCGGTCACCCGGCAGCAGCGTGATCGCCTCGAGCGCGATCAGCGGCAGGTATTCTGCCGTCGTCTCGCCCGAATTGTTGCGCCGCACCCGCACGTGGGTCGCGTCCGCCCGGGGGGTGGCCCAGCCGACGACGGTCGCCGCCGGCATCGTCTCGCCAAGGAATTCGAAGCGGGCCGCATTGTGTACCGCCCCCTCGACGCTGACCGTGTTGGTCAGCGCGCCGACATAGATGGTGTCGCCATCGGCGAACTGAATCGTCGGCAGGCTCCCTTCGAGGAGGAATTCATAGAGGTTGGCGGTCTGGCGGACCTTGCCGCCTCGCAGAACGCGGACGTCGATGAAGCTGCCGCGCCGGGTATCGATGCCTCCGGCGAGATCGAGGAAGTACAGGATCGAGTCCGAGGACAGGCCCCGAAACATCCCCGGCCGCCGCACGAACCCCGATACGATGACGCTGACCGGCTGCGCCCCCTCGAGGTTGGCGTAGACGCCGACCTGGTCGCGATAGACCTTGCGCACCTGGCCGCGCACGAGTTCTGTCAGGGCGTCGTTGCGGACGCCGAGCACCCGCACCGGCCCGATCTGCGGCAGGAAGATATTGCCCTGGGCGTCGACCGTCAGCACTTCGCCGAAATCGACGGCGCCCCAGAGCTGAACGCGGACCTGGTCGCCGATCTGGATCCGGTAGTCGGGGTTGAATCCGGTGAAGGGCTGCTGGGCGAACGCGCCGGTGAACATCCGAGACCCGAAGACGGGAAGCTCGGCCTCGGGCAGCAGATCGACCTCGCCCTCCGCCGGGCCGGGCGAGCGCAGCGTATCCTCGCGCGGCACTTCGGTCTGGGCCGGCGTCTGGGCCCGCGCCCGATCGCCCCCGGCGACAACGGCCAGCGCCAGGCAGAACATCAGCAGGGTCGGCGCGCCCGTCATTCCATATGCTCCCGGATCGCGGCAACGATCACGCTGACGACGCCGAAGCCCATCAGCAGGAATACCGCGAGCGTTCCCAGAATATACGGCCGGTCGGGATAGAGCGCCTCGTCGGGCCGGTTGGGCCGCGCCACCACCACGAGGCTTTTGACCTTGCGCGAAGCGTCGATTTGCGCCTTTTCCAGCGCCATCAGCGCGAGCCGGTAACGCTCGTGCGCGAACTCCACATCGAAACGCAACTCCTCGAACCGGGCCGCGATCGTGTTGAGACGCGCGTCGCCGCCGGTCAGTCGCGTCTTTTCCTCTTCGATCTGCTTGGTCTTGGCGGCAATGCGGTTGCGCAGGGTGACGACCTCGGGTGCAGCGCCGTCCAGGTAACTGCGCAGCACGGTCAGCTCGGCCCGATCCTCGGCGAGGCTGACCTCCATCTGGGCGATCACGTTGGTGACGAGCCCGGCCTGTTCCTTCGGGTCCATGACCTGGTGCTCGTTCTGAAACGCCACGAGTTGCGCCTTGGCCTGTTTAAGCCGTGCGGCGGTCGTCTCGATTTCGCCGTTGATGAAGCCGAGCTGCTCGGCCGCCAGCTGATTGGACAGCGCGTTCACCAGCCGCTCGCTTTCGGCCAGGATCATCGAGAGCATGGTCTGCGCGAAAACCGGCTCGAATCCCTCCAGCGTGACGGTGATGATCGAGGACTCGCTGTCGAAGAAGACTCCGACCATATCGCGGTAATATTCCAGGAAATCCTCCTCCGAGGCGTCCGCCGGCAGGCGCCAGACCGGATCGATCGCCGGATCCGACCACGCCGCACGCACGCCGAGCGCCGCCTCGAGCCGGGCCAGCAGGTCGTAGGACACGATGTAGTCGCGCACCACATAGGCGTCCTGGCGGGCGATGCCGCCGACGCCGCCGAGCAGGGTCCCGAGGTCG
>CAYFYY010000068.1:19224-23000 GCA_964347475.1 uncultured Flavobacteriales bacterium | reverse complement strand
AGGCATCGTACAGGTTGCGCTTGGTCTGCATCTGCGTCTGCACCGCCTGCACGACCTCACCCTCGCCGAGCAACTGGTGATTGACCTTGATTCCGGTGATTTCCTCGAACGCCTTGGTCAGGACCTTGGATTCGTACTCGTGCGTCGGAATCGTTTCGGACAGGACGTTGATCTCCATGCCACGGAACGGTTCGGCCGCCTTGATGAACCACTCCATCTCCTTCAGCTGGTCCTCTTTCGAGAGGGTCGAGGGCTGGAATTCAGAGTCGATCCACTTCCTGGCCTCGTCGATGCCGGCAAGGCTCGTCCCCGCAAACGACACCAGAGCCGCCCCTGCTGCAGCGGCCATCAGTCGCATTTTCATTGAGATTCTCCCATTATGTGAAGTCATTCGAACTATCATATGAAAAAAAATGAAGGTCAATTGAAAACGAAACCCGCAATCTAAGTCTGGCTATTGCCGCTTAATTGCGATAATCGGATTACAAAAAAGCAAAGGAGGGTAAGGTGATAGAGGAGCCGATCGTGCCCCGGAGGTCGGATATTCTGGAACTTGCGCGCAAGGCAGGGCGCATCAGCGTCGAGGCTCTGGCCGAGCGTTACAACGTCACGCCCCAGACCATCCGCAAGGATCTGAACGACCTGTGCGAACGCGGCCTGCTACAGCGCGTACACGGGGGCGCCGTGTTGTCGTCGGGCGTCGCGAATGTCGGCTACGAGGCGCGGCGGGAACTGGCGGCCGAGGAAAAGCGCAGGATCGGCATCAAGGCGGCTTCGCTGATCCCGGACAACTGCTCCCTCCTGATCAATATCGGCACGACGACGGAACAGGTGGCCGCCGCGCTTCAGGGCAAGCACGGCATTCTCGCGATCACCAACAGCATCAATGTGGTCAACATCCTGCGCCGAAACCCCGGAATCGACGTGATCGCGGCCGGCGGGATCGTGCGGCGCGCGGATGGCGGCGTCGTTGGCGAGGCTGCCGTCGACTTCATTCGCCAGTTCAAGGTCGACTTCGCGATTATCGGGGTATCGGCGATCGACGCGGACGGCTCGCTCCTCGACTACGACTATCGCGAGGTCAAGGTCGCGCAGGCGATCATCGAGAATGCGAGGCATACGATCCTTGTCGCCGACAGCATGAAATACGAGCGGTCCGCGCCGGTGCGCATCGGTCACATATCGCAGCTGGGCAGCTTCGTGACCGACCGGCCACCGCCGGAGGACATTGCGCGCATCTGCCTGGACAACGATGTTGGCATCGAGGTAGCCGCGGCGCGGTGACTTGTGACATGACGTGCGGGAATTTTCATTGTAGTTTCGTTATCGTTCATTAAAGTTTCGAATTGACTTTCAAATATCGCCATCCAGTCGGGCCCGGGACGTGAGCGACAACGTCTATGACATCGCCGTGATCGGCGGCGGCGTGAACGGTTGTGGTATCGCCAGGGATGCCGCCGGTCGCGGTTTGTCCGTATACCTCGCCGAGATGAACGATCTTGCCGGCGGAACCTCCTCCGCGTCGACCAAGCTCATCCATGGCGGGCTCCGCTATCTGGAACACTACGCGTTCGGCCTGGTGCGGGAATCCCTCATCGAACGCGAAGTGCTCCTGGCCATGGCGCCGCATATCATAAGGCCGCTTCGCTTCGTATTGCCTCACCAGGAAGGGCTGCGCCCGGTCTGGCTCATCCGGCTCGGACTGTTCCTGTACGATCATCTCGGCGGCCGCAAACTCCTGCCGCCGTCGCGCTTTGTCGATCTGCGCCGGGACCCGGCCGGCGAACCGCTGAAGCCAGGATTCATTAAAGGATTCGAGTATTCGGATTGCTGGGTTGACGACGCCCGGCTCGTCGTGCTCAACGCCGTGGACGCCGCCCGGCGCGGCGCGCACGTCCGGGTGCGCACCGAGGTCGTCTCCGCCGTGCGCGACGACGGGCAGTGGAAGCTGGAAACCAGGGACGGCATCACCGGTGCTGTCGCGACGGTGCGTGCGCGGGCGCTCGTCAATGCCTCCGGCCCGTGGATCTCCGAGGTCATCACGCGGCGGATCGTTGCGCAGGTGAAGTCACGCACCCGCCTGGTCAAGGGCAGTCACATCGTGGTGCCCTCCCTGTTCCGGCACGGCCGCGCCTATATCTTCCAGAACGCGGATCGCAGGATCATCTTCGCGATCCCCTATGAGCGCGACTTCACCCTCATCGGCACAACCGACATCGACTTCGACGGCGATCCCACGTCCGTGGCCGCCTCACCCGGCGAGATCACGTATCTGTGCCGGGCGGCGAGCGAGTATTTCTCGTCGCCGATCGAACCCGACGACGTCGTGTGGTCCTATGCCGGGGTTCGGCCGCTGTACGACGACGGCCACAGGTCGGCGCAGGAGACGACGCGGGACTATGTCCTGGACGTGCAGGGACGGAACGGAGAACCCCCGCTGCTCGATATATTCGGTGGCAAGATCACGACGTACCGGCACCTTGCCGAGGATGCGCTGGCGAAACTCGAGCCCTGGTTTCCTGACATGCTGGCGCCGTGGACACGCGGCGTCGTCCTGCCCGGTGGAGATTTCAGCGTCGGCGGCTTCGACGCATTGGTCGCAGAGCTCGAATATGCGTTCCCGGTGATCGATCCGGTCGTGATTCGTCGGCTGGCGCGGGCCTATGGGACGATGACCCGGACCCTGCTGACCGGCGTCCGGGACGTCGCGGACCTCGGGACGCATTTCGGCGCCGGGCTCTACCAGCGGGAGGTGGAGTATATGATACGAAATGAATGGGCCATGACGGCGGATGACGTCACATGGCGCCGATCTAAGCTGGGACTCCGATTGACCCGCGCAGAGATCGATCGGCTGAGCAGCTGGATCGAGGATAACTACAGCGCGGTCGTCGGCTCGGCTGCGTGAAACCTGCACCCGTGAGAGGCGATATGTCCGACTACATCATGGCAATCGACCAGGGTACCACCTCGTCTCGCGCGATCCTGTTCGACCGCAGCTGCGGCATCGTCGCGGTCGCCCAGCAGGAGTTCGAGCAGCACTTCCCGCGCTCGGGGTGGGTCGAACACGATCCGGAGGATATCTGGAACTCGACCCTCGCGGTGTGCCGCAAGGCGATGGAAAATGCCGGGGCCGCAGCGAAGGAAATCGCCGCCATCGGTATCACCAACCAGCGCGAGACAACCGTCGTCTGGGACCGGGAGACCGGCGAGCCCGTCCACCGCGCCATCGTCTGGCAAGACCGGCGCACCGCGCAACGATGCGCGGAATTGAGGCGCAGCGGCCACGAGGAGGCGTTCGCAGCACGCACCGGCCTGCTGCTCGATCCGTATTTTTCGGGAACCAAGATCGCCTGGCTGCTCGACGAGGTGGACGGCGTGCGGGACGCGGCGCAACGGGGGCGGCTCGCCTTCGGCACGATCGACAGTTTCCTTCTGTGGCGTCTCACCGGCGGCGCTGTCCATGCAACGGACGCGACCAACGCCAGCCGGACGCTGCTCTACGACATCCATGAAGGACACTGGAGCGACGAGCTTCTTGAACGCCTTAGCGTGCCCTGCGAGGTGCTGCCCGACGTCTGGGACTCCGCGGCCGATTTCGGCGTCACCGAAGCCGGGATCTTCGGCGCCCCCATCCGCATCGAGAATGATGCCGTCGGTTTTATCAACCTCTTCAGCACCCGGCCGGATCATTTTTCCATGGAAGACGCCCACCGCCTGGAAGGGTTTGCGCAGCAGGCGGCAGTAGGTATCGAGAAAGTCCGCCTCATCGCCAG
>CAYFYY010000068.1:0-19214 GCA_964347475.1 uncultured Flavobacteriales bacterium | reverse complement strand
GCGCCCCCATCCGCATCGCCGGCATCGCCGGCGACCAGCAGGCGGCGACGGTGGGCCAGGCCTGCTTCGAGCCGGGCATGATGAAATCGACATACGGGACCGGATGCTTCGCGGTGCTGAATACCGGTGCCGACGCCGTCCCCTCGAAGAACCGGTTGCTCACGACGATCGCCTACCAGCTGGACGGCAAGCCGGTCTACGCGCTCGAAGGCTCGATCTTCGTCGCCGGCGCGGCGGTGCAGTGGCTGCGTGACGGGTTGGGACTCATCTCCGATGCAGCCGAGTCCGGCTCCCTGGCCGACGCCGCCGACCCCAACCAGGATGTCTATCTCGTTCCCGCCTTCGTCGGGCTCGGCGCGCCCCACTGGGATGCGGAGTGCCGCGGCGCCGTCTACGGGCTGACGCGCGGCACCGGACCGAAGGAATTCGCGCGCGCCGCGCTCGAGGCGGTGTGCTACCAGACGCGCGACCTGCTGGAAGCCATGCGCGGCGACTGGGGTGCGGCCCAGGACACGGTCCTGCGGGTCGACGGCGGCATGGTCGCCTCGGACTGGATGATGCAGCGCCTCGCCGACATCCTCGATGCCGCGGTCGACCGGCCGCAGGTTCTGGAGACGACGGCGCTGGGCGCCGCGTACCTTGCGGGCATGCATTGCGGCCTCTATCCCGCGCCCGCCGAGTTCGCCAAGGGCTGGGCGCTCGACAAACGGTTTTCACCGGGCATGGCGCCGGACGAGCGCGAGCGCAAATATGCCGGCTGGAAAGACGCGGTCCGGCGCACGCTGTCGGCGGCACGCTGACGGCGGGCCGGCCCGGACGGCCGCCCTCCGGAGCAGGCGGTCAGTCCTGCTCGATCAGGTCGAAATCGCCGCCGAGAACGAGATCCAGCCGGCCAGTTCGCCAGCCGCGAACGCTGTCACGCACGACGGGGGACGGATCGCGGCGGTAGCGCCGCACGATCTTCGGGCGCCCCTTCTCGTGATCCGCGAACACGGCCATCGCCGCGCGGCGCAGGTCCGCCATGCCGCCTGAAACCGGCGCGGCGCCCTGCGGCTTGACGCGCACGCGGACCTTGCAGCGGGCGAAATTCCTGCCCGTTCCGTCGGGCGTTTCCAGAACGTGGATTCCGGTCTCGTCGCTGAGGATCGACCAGGCGCCGAAGCCGGACACGGCGGCGAGCATCCGCGTTCCCCGCTCCGCCGTGCCGGCCCGGTTCTCCAGCACCTTCATCTGCATGCGGCGCTTTTCGGCCCAGGAGACGTACATGCGGCCCAGCTCCGATGCGAAAGCCGAGGACTCCGCAGCGCCGTCCGATCCGTCGCCGCCACCCTCTACCAGCAGGAACGCTTCGCGCGGGCGATTTTTCTCGATGTCCTCGCAGGCGGCCTCCAGCAGATAGAGATTGTGGCCGAGCGCCCGCACGAGATGACGCGGCGCGCTGCCGCGGTCTCGCTCCAGCCGCTGCAGCAGCGAACCTGCGCGGCGGACCCCGGCTTCGGTGCGATCCAGATATTCGGCCAGTCCAAGCAGGTTGAAACGCTCCGCCGAATTCCAGAAGTCGGGCTCCTGCATCAGCGACAGCGCGGCCGATTTGCGGTCACGCCAGCACTCCGATTCGACGAGCGCATCGAGCTTCGCGTAACGCGCGCCCAGGATGTCGAGTTCCGCCGCAGTGCCTGCGGGCGACAGCGCAATCGCCCGCAGCGAACCCTGCCCCTCCGCCGCGGCAGACGGTTCGGGCGATCCGGTCGTTTCCTCTTCCGCCGACGCGTCGGGATCGACGAACTCCACGTCGAGTCCGTCGTCCCGGCGCGTGACGAAAAGAAACTGGTCGCCTTCCGGCGCCTGGTGGTTGACCATGGTGACCGCGAGCGGCGTGAGTAGATAGCGCTCGACGGCGCGCTTCAGCGGGCGCGCCCCGAGGTCCGGTGTGAAGCCCTTGTCGAGCAGGAACTCGATAGCCGCCTCGTCGTATTCCACCGCCCACGACCGCGAGCGCAGGCCGCGTCGCCCGAACACGGTGTCGAGCTCGTGCTGCAGGATGCGCCGCATCAGCTCGCGGCTCAGCGGCCGGAACACAACGACCCGGTCCAATCGGTTTACGAACTCCTTGCGGAAGGTCTTCTCGATCGTTTCCATCACGGCATCCGAATCGAAGCCCTGGCGGTCCCGGCCGAAGCCCATAGAGATGCCGGTCGGGATCACGGCACCAAGGTTGGAGGTGAGGATCACGATCGAATGCCTGAAATCGGCCGTAAAACCGCGACGGTCGGTCAGCCGCCCATCGTCGAACATCTGCAGGAACACGTCCCAGACGTTGCGGTGCGCCTTTTCGAACTCGTCCAGCAGCACGACGGAGAAGGGCTGCTGGCGGATCAGGTCGACCAGCGCGCCGCGGTCCTCGGGATCCTCGCTGCCGAGGATGCGGTCCAGGTCAGAAGGCTTTTGCAGCTCGCTCATGTCGAGGCGGATCATCCGGTCGGGCGAGCCGAAGATCCATTCCGCGAGCGTCTTGGCGATCTCCGTCTTGCCCGTCCCCGTCGGGCCCGCGAACAGGAAGACGCCCGACGGGCGCGTCGGATCGGTGACGCCGGCCTTGATCATGGCGACCCGCTCGACAAGGCAGTCGACCGCTTCGTCCTGGCCGTACACGCGCTGCCGGAAGAACCGGCGCAGCGCATCGAGGTCTAGCGTCCGGCGCTGGTCGAGAAGGTTGAAGGGCAGGCCGGTGAGCTGCGAGAGCGTGACGATCAGGTCATCGACGGTCATTACCGCCTTGGACCCGCCCGTCCCGGCGGCCAATCGCCGCCGCGTCGTATCGAGGAGCTCGAGGATGTTGCCGGGCGCCGACTTCTCGCCGAGGAATTGCTGCGCGAGCTCCCAGGCTTCGTCCAGCACCCTCTCGGTCGTGTCTCCGTCTGCGGTCCAGCGCTCCAGCCAGGCGCGCGCCAGCGACTTGGTGGCGGAGGCCGGAAGCGGCGAGACGCGCAGGGTCGCCATCGCGGTCGCCGCCCGCGGGCTGCGCTCCAGCATGCGCTCGAAGGCGGCGGGCTGGGTCTCGCCAACAATCATGAGTTCACCGGCCTCGATGCCCGGCAGGATCAGGTCGAGCGCACTGGCCGGGCTGTACTTGTGTCGGCCCGAGACCGCGAGGCTGTGGAAATTCGGGACGATCCACAGGATCCGTCGGCCACCCCGCAGATGGTTGATCAGCTTCTGGATACGCTCTTCGAACTGGCCGATATAGACCTGGCCGGCGACGAGCTCCGCATGGCCCGCCTGGAAGATCACCCACCCCTGGTCATAGAGCTTGCGCGCAAACCGCCTGATGATCGCCGTCTTGCCGACACCGCCCTCGCCGACCAGCAGGACCGAGGCTGCGCGCTTCGCCAGTAGGCTGCCCTCCAGCTCCTCGACGCCGTCGACCAGCGCCGGATGTTCGATGATCGCGTCGGCCTCCCGCGCCTCGCGCTCGCCCCAGACCGTGCCGATCGAGGCCAGCAGCCTGCGGTCGACGCGCCGCCCGCTCCAGCGCCGGAATTCGGCAAGCAACGGCGTGCCCGCCTCGGGCCCGAGCTTGCCGAGGAACTGCTCCAGCGCCTCGACATCGTCGTTGGAAAGATCGCCGGCCGCCGTGCCGAAGCGCACCACCTCCCCGGCCTCGAGGCGCCGTCGGACGAAAGCTTCCAGGAAGAGCTGGGCCTGCGGCACCCTGAAGTAGCGGATCGTCTGGCACAGCACGCGCTCGATCAGCGGCTCGGCCGGCGGCGTCGCCTCGCGCAGGTATTCCAGCCCGAACCAGAACGGCCACAGCGCGACGGTGTCGAGGAATCCCAACAGCCGGTCGCGCACCTGCGCGCCGTCCTCGCGCCGACGCAGCGCCTCTGCCGCCAGGAACGAGATGATCGCGCTGTCCCCGCGGAAATAGCCGATCAGGTCGTCGGGCGAATAGCGCGGGCCGGACAGCAGCGCCACGCCCCGGTCGAAATCCGCATAGCCACGCATGTCCGCGGGTTGCGCCGAGACGTCGTAGAATCCACTGATCCTGTCGGCGATCTGGTAAATGGTCTCGTCATCCGCGGTCGCCTCGTCATCGGCAAGCGGCAGCATCTGCTGTTGCGCGGGTTTGCTGCCGTTCGGTCGGACGAGGCGATACAGCAGCACGACGAGTACCGGAAGCACGATGGCTCCCAGCACCAGCCAGCCCGGACCTGACAACACTTGCTCCATACCAACCTGCGTACCGATCGAACGGCCGTGCCGCCCGCGCGCAACCTAGCACGGCATCAGTCCGGCACGGCGTGGAAATGAGAAGGGGCCCGCGTTGCCGGGCCGCCACGGCGCGTACCCGGCTTGCGTGGCCGCCGTTGCCGCGAATACCGTCGCGCCCGCGGGCGGTGCCAGCTGCACCGCTGGAATGAAAAGCCCGCACCGTGCCAGGGTCCGCCGGGCGGTCGTGGGCAGCTCACCATTGGCCCCGGGCCACGGGTGGGAGGTCCGCGACGGCTCCGAGATCGGACCACCGGCCGATTTTCAAACCGCGACAAAAATGGTGGGCGCGGCTGGGATTGAACCAGCGACCCCTACGATGTCAACGTAGTGCTCTCCCGCTGAGCTACGCGCCCGGTGCGGTGCGGGACTTAGCACCAATGCTGCGCCGGGGCAAGACCCCTTGGCCTTGTCCTATATGGCTTCCGGCGCGGCCGAGAGAAGGTGCGTGACCTGCCGGACGATCTCGTGCAGGTGGAACGGCTTGGAGAACACCCGCACGTCCTGCTCGATCAGGTCGCGGGCGCCGAGCGCCTCGGCCGCATAGCCCGTGATCAGCAGGATCGGCAGCTGCGGCATGCGCAGGCGCGCCGCGCGGGCCAGCGCGAGGCCGTCCACCCCCGGCATGCGGATGTCAGCCAGCAGCAGGTCATACTCGTCCTGCTCGATGTTTCGCGACGCGGACTCCCCGTCCCCCACCGCAACGACGTCGTGCCCAGATCGTGCCAATGCGACAGCCAGAAACTGACGCATTGCGTCATCGTCTTCGGCAACCAGGATTCGTGCCATTCAGTATTTTCCCTAACGGATATTTCCCCGAACACGCCATTGCCGGCGCGGTCCATATTGTTGGGACCGATTATCCACGAGACCGATTGCCAAACAGTAAACGCCATGCAATCAACATGTTAACCATAGTCTGGCGGAGTCTCGTAAAGCCCGCCGGAACCGCTCAACCCCACAGTCGTGCGGGCGGCGGGGATATGGTGCTGTTGTCGAATGCAAGCCCGTCGGCGCGGTCGCGGGCAAGCAGCAGCGGCCCGTCGAGATCGACGATGTCGGCGCCCTGCGCCAGAAGGATCGCCGGGGCCATCGCCAGCGATGTCGCCACCATGCAGCCGACCATGATCCGTAACCCCGCCGCCTGCACCGCTTCCCGCAGCGCCAGCGCCTCGGTGAAACCTCCGGTCTTGTCGAGCTTGATGTTGACCATGTCGTAGCGCCCCGCGAGAGCGTCGAGCCCCGCCCGGTCGTGACACGACTCGTCGGCGCAGAACGGCACGGGATGCGGGATTCTCGAGAGTATTGCATCCCCGCCGGCAGGCAGGGGCTGCTCGATCATTTCAACGCCGGCATCCGCCAGTGCGGCGGCAAGCGGCACGACGTCGTCCGGTGCCCAGCCCTCGTTGGCATCGACGATCAGACGGGCCGCCGGCGCATTGCGGCGGATCGCGGCAATGCGTTCCAGGTCGCCGACACCGGCGAGTTTCACCTTGATCAGCGGGCGGTGTACCGCGGCTCGTGCCGCATGGCCCATCGCCTCCGCGGTATCGAGCGCCAACGTGTATGCCGTCGTGACGGCGCCCGGCGGTGCCAGCCCGGCAAGCCGCCAGACCGGAACACCGCTCCGTTTCGCCTCGTAATCCCACAGCGCGCAGTCGACCGCATTGCGCGCCGCGCCAGCCGGCAGCGCTGCCTGCAGCTCGCGCCGCCCCATGCTGCCGGCGGCGACTGCCGGGGCCAGCGCCTCGATTTGTGCCAGGACCCCGGCAACGCTCTCGCCATAACGGGCATAGGGCACGCACTCGCCCCGGCCGACCGCGCCGTCGCCGCTCACGGTTGCGACGACGGTCTCGGCACTTGTCTTTGCGCCGCGCGAAATCGCGAAGGTCTTGGCCAGTGGCCAGCTTTCATGACGGGCAGTGAGTTCGGGCAAATCAGGTTTTCTCCATAGGGCTGCAATCGGTACTCGCGCAGCGCGTCGCCGTCCCCGCGGATTCGCTCCATCGAACCATGCGCGGCGCCGCGATGGCAATTGCGTCGACGTCTGGCACGCCGATTGCACCAGGCAGAGCAGGTTTTCTTGCGAGGAAGAGAATGCCAGCGCTTTTGCAGAACGAGAAGAAGACAGCAGCGGACGCGCCGCGGGACGGCCAGGAGCTGGCGGCCGCCCGGGCGATCTGCAGCAATGCCCGAGGGGCCCTCAAAGACATCCTGGCCCACGTCGCCGACGGCGCACGCGACCTGCGCGCCGGGCTGTCGTGGAGCCGGGATCTCGAGAGGTTCGAGCAGGTTTCCATGGAACAGGCTCGCCTCCTCGCGAAATTTCCGATCAGCACCACGGACGCACGTTTCGGCGCCCTCGTCCACCGCGCCCGCGCATCATTCGTTGCATTTCGCGAAACTGTGCGCCGCGATGTCATCGGCGCCATCGACAGCCGAACCGACGATGCAGCGTGCGATGCTGCCATGAAAAAGGTCATGGGCCGCTCGGTGCTCGCGGACCGAAGTCTTGAATCGATCGAACAAGCGATTGCCCAGTACTGCACGCCGTTCTCTGCTGCGCTGCAGCACAAGGAATTCGACGAACGTATTGCGGCCGAAATGAGGCGATAGCGCGCGAGTGGCACGGGAACTGCATGATCAGAGACAGATGAACTTTTCAGCAATGAGAAAGCCCGAAATCGGGGACATTTATTGAAAGTTGGAGGTGACAGCCATGATTGAGAAAAAAGAAGTTTACAAACTGGAACCACAGGAACAGCTGACGCCGTTGCCGTCGAGCACGGTCGGCAACTACAACAGGGACACCGCGGATGCGACAAGCCCGGCCGCGGCCAGACGGCACACCACGATGCTTGCCAACGTGCGCGAGATGTTGTCGCTGGCGATCGAGGGCGCGTTCGACCTTCGTACGGGCCGCCAGGACAGCCCCCACCTGCGGCGTTTCCATGAAATGCTGGATGAACAGAAAGAGATTTTGAAAAGCCTGGAGAACGGCTTGTTCACCACGGATCCGGGTCTGCTGACGCGACGTGCCCAGGAGGCCCTGCACGGTTTTGCCGCATCGGTCCGCCACGAGATCATCGAGGATGTACGGCCGGGCATGAACCCGACGGTTTTCGACGCCGCCCTGCAGCGCATGACCGACCGCGCAGTGATGGCCGGCGCCGCTTTCGCCTCTCTCGACCTCGCGCTCGAACAGCTCTGATCCGCAAGCGCGACGGCGCGGGCGCAATGCCGGCGCATGGCACCGACTTGCTGGTGCTCATGCCATGACGGCACCGTCACCTCCGACTGCCAATGCCGGGCCGCATTCAGCGCGCCCGGCATTTTGCTGCCCGCGCCGACCGGCGAGTCGATCGCTTCGATCGCGGCGCGATGTCCCTCAACCCTTCGGCGCAATGGCGCGGCGGCCGGCCATCAGCCACAGGGCGCCGCCCGGCAATCCCGCCACGATCTGCGCCAGACCGAACAGGACCGAGACCGTAAGCGCCGCATCCGCCGGCACCCCCGCAAGTCCCAGCGCGACGACCATCAGACCTTCGCGCAACCCCCACCCGCCGATCGAAACCGGCACCGTCGAAAGCAGGATCACCGCCGGCACCAGCACCAGGGACTCGAACAATCCGACGTCGAGGCCGATCCCGACGGCGATGACGTGCACCGACAAGACAATAAGTCCGTGCACGACCACCGACAGGCCGAGCACCGGCAACGATATGGCCGGCCTCAGATAGGCCGCATGAGTCGCCTCCGACAGCTTGTCGATCCCGTCATGCAGGCGCGCCGGAATGAGCCGCTTCGGGATGTGGCGGGCGAGGATGAGAAATGTGATGCCGGCGATGCCGGCCAGCAGGATCGCCGCGAATGCGAGCCGCGTCGCGGGATCGTCGATCCTGGCGTAAAGCAGCGGTTGCCCCGCCGCGACCAGGATGAACAGTCCGGTCAGCCCGGTCACGCGGTCCAGCAGCACGCCGTTGATGCTGGCGCCGAGCGGCAGGCCCAGGGTGCGGGCCCGCCAGATCCGCACGCCGTCGCCGCCAATCGTGGACGGAAGCGCGTTGTTGAAGAAATACCCTTCGAGGAAGAGCCGGATCGCGGCACCGACCGGCAGCACCGGGCCGAACAGCCGCATGACAATGCGCCAGCGCCAACCGGCAACGAAACAGTGCGCCAGCAGCAGCCCGACGGCCAGAATGGCCGCGCCCGGCGACAGCCCGGCCATGCGCCGCAGCGCGGTGCCGAGATCCACGCCGCTCAGAACGAGCCAAATCAGCGCGGCCGTCACCGCGGCCTTCAGCGCGAAGACGATCCACTGCCTGGCCCTGTCGCTATCGGATACCATCGGAACCGCGGTGCCCTCCCGTCGCCCGGCATCACTTAGCCCGTTCACGCGATCGAGCGCAACCGCGGCACGTTGACAAGGTTCCGCCGACGCCGCATTCTCGGGGCCGATCATGAGACCCGGGGTGTCTTTGCGCCATTGGCCGGAGGCTGAGATCAAACCCGTCGAACCTGATCTGGATCATGCCAGCGCAGGGAGAAATTGCCATGTACAGATCCTTTGCGATACGGGCCGCCGCCGCTTTGACCGCACTCGTTCTGCTGGCGGGCGCGGCGCGCGCCGAAACGCCGCACATTCCAATACTCGTGCCGGTCACCGGATTCCTGTCGCTCGAGGGCACATCGCAGCGCAACGGTGCCGTGATGGCGCTCAAGCAGGCGATCGCGGCGAAGTCACGGGTGTCGTACGAAGTCTCGGATACCGGGACCTCGCCGGAGGTCGCCGTCAACGCGATGGAGCGCGCCCTGCGCGAGGTAAATACCGTCGCTGTCGTCGGCCCGATCCTCGGGACGCAGATGCTGGCGATGCTGCCGCTGGCCGAGGACTACGAGGTTCCGCTCGTGACCATATCGGGCACCGCCCGGCTGACCGAGATGGGCAATCCCTGGATTTTCCGGTTCTTTCCGGGCGACGCCGTCACCAAGGTCGCGCATGCACGCTACGTGGTCGAGGAGCTGGGCCGCACGCGCCCCGCGATCCTCTATCAGACGACCGCTTACGGGCAGAGCGGCCGCGGGCATCTGGAAACCGTCTTCCGCTCCCTCGGCGCGGAGCCGGTGTACGAGGAAGGGCTCGACGTTGCGATAAAGGACATGACACCGGTGCTGGCCAAGGCGATGGCGGCGCACCCGGACGTTCTCGTGCTGCACCTGCATTCGACATCGACGGCCCTGTTGGTCCGGCAGGCCCGGGCGCGCGGCATCGACCTGCCCATCGTCGCCGGTTCCGCGATGCACCAGCCGACCACCGCGGCGATCCTCGAGCCCGCCGAGCTGAAGGATGTCTGCGCCGAAACGGGTTCGTCCCCGATTTCCGGCGGCTCGCCCGGTCTGGAACGCTTCACGGCCGCATATCGGGCTGCGTTTGGAAGCGAACCCGACGCGTTCGCGCTGGCGCAGTACGACGCCACCCGCATGGTGATCGCCGCGCTGGAAGACGGCGCCACAAGCGGCACGGCGATGCGCGACTGGCTGGTATCGCACGCGTATGACGGGCTGGCGATGACCTACCGCTCCGACGGCACGGGGAACATGGCGCATGACGCGGTAATCGTCTGCTACGATGGCAAGAGCCGGGTGCCGCAAGTCGTGAAGCGCTACGAAAGCGTCGGCCTGGCCCGTTAGCGGACAGGGGAACGGACGAGACCGGCCGTGGACTTCCTGCAGCTTGCCGTCAATGCCCTTGCGCTGGGCGCGGCGTACGCGCTCGTCGCGCTCGGGTTCGTGTTGATTCTGAACGCCACGGCCGCGGTCAATTTCGCCCAGGGTGACCTCGTCGCGGCCGGCGGGTTCCTCGCCGTTGCGCTGGCCGGTGTCCTGCCCGTACCGGGCCTCCTGCTGTTGCCGCTGGTGGCGCTGCTGATGGCAGCTCTGGGGCTCGCCGTTTGCGCCGCCGCCTACTGGCCGCTGCGCGACCGGCCGCCGGTCGCCGTGTTCATCAGCACCATCGCGCTTGGCATCATCCTGCAGAACGGGCTCAATGGGCTTTTCGGTGCGGAGCCGCGCGCCGCCCCGCCGCTGTTCGGCAGCGGTCATCTCGAATTCGGTGGACTCATGGTGGCACGCCAGTCGCTGGCCATCATGGTCGTTGCCGCACTCCTGATCGGGGGCGTGCGGCTGTTACTGCGGCATACCCAGCTGGGACGCCGCCTGCGCGCCACGGGCCAGGACCGGGAAGTTGCCGCGGCACTTGGCATCCCGGTCGGCGCCATGGTCGCACTCACCTTCGCCCTCGCCGCGGCGCTGGCCGGTGCCGCGGGGCTTCTGGTGGCGAACCAGTTCTTCATCACCCCGACCCACGGTACCGACTTCATCGTCAAAGCCTATATCGCGGTGGTGATCGGTGGCTGGGGGCGGGTCGGCGGGGCGCTGGCGGGCGCCATGCTGGTCGCGCTGTTCGAGACAGTGGTCGCGGCGTTAACCGACTACGCCGTGGCCACCGGCCTGCTCTACGGTGCCCTGCTCTCGATCCTGGTCCTGCGGCCGCAGGGCCTGTTCGGCGAGGCGGAGGGCCGTCGGGCATGACGGCGATCCTTCAACTGCGCACGTGGCTCGGCCGCGACGTGAACATCGTGTTGCTCGCGGGTGCCACCGCTCTCGTCGCATGGCCGTTCGTTGCCGACGATGCGTACGCGCTGCGCTTGTTCACCCAGGCCGGAATCTACGCACTGGCCGCGCTCGGCTACCAGTTCGTGTTCGGCCATGCCGGCGCGCTCTCGCTCGCCCAGGGCGCCTTCTTTGGACTCGGTGCCTACGTCGCCGGCATCCTGTCGGTTCGGTTGGGCGCCGGTTTCGAGCTCACCCTGCCGGCCGCGGCCGCCGTGGCGGCGACGCTGGCCGCCCTGATCGCACTGCCGGTTCTGCGACTCCGGTCGCATTATTTTGCGCTGGCCACCCTCGGCATCGGGCAGGTGATCCTGCTGATCGCCATCAACTGGGAGTCGGTCACCGGCGGGGCCAACGGCATCCCCGATGTGCCGGCGCTGTCCCTGTTCGGCGGGACGGTCGGCCGGGGCTGGCCCATGATGATCCTTGTGTGGAGCCTTGTCGCTGCAGGCGCGCTGTGTGCCCGGCTCATCACGGGCGGACTTACCCGCGCGGCGCTGCAGCTGATGCGCGAACAGCCGATGGCGGCGGAGGCGTCGGGCATCGACATTGGACGGATCCGGTTCGCGGCCCTGGTGCTGAGCGCACTCTACGGCGGCGCGGCCGGCGCCCTGCAGGTCCACACGGTACGGGTCGTGTCGCCCGAGGTCCTGGAATTCCAGGTGATGGTCATGCTGCTCGCCATCGCGGTGATCGGCGGACGGACCAGCATCGCCGGCGCGATCCTTGGTGCCGTGCTGCTGATCCACCTGCCCGAATGGTTCCGGCCGCTCGAGCGATACTACCTGATGGCATACGGCGTGGTGCTTCTGGCCATGGTCGTCGCGGCGCCATGGGGCCTCATGGGGACCATGCGCCGCGCACGCCAGCGCTGGCTGCCCGAGGCGCCGCCGCCGCCGCCGTTCGCCGGCCCCCTGCCGACGCGACACCCGCCGGCCCGCCTCGAGATCGCGGACCTGACGCGCCAGTTCGGCGGCGTCCGCGCGGTGGACGGCATCCGCCTCGCAATCGCGCCCGGCGAATCCGTCGGCGTCATCGGCGCCAACGGCTCCGGCAAGACGACGCTGCTCAACATGATCGCCGGGGCGGAAACACCGGATTCCGGGCAGATCGTCTGGGCGGGCGAAGATATCGCCGGCTTGCCCGCCTACCGCATCCGGCGGGCCGGAATTGCGCGCAGTTTCCAGATGTTGAAGCTGGTCGATGAGATGAGCGTTCTCGACAACGTGGCGGCCGCCGCATGGCGCGAATTCGGCGGGCCGGACCAGGGCGAGGCAAGGCGTGCGGCCATGGGCCTGCTGGACCGGCTGGAGCTGGCGGAGACGGCATGGCGGCCATGCGGGGCGCTGCCACCCGGTCTGCGCCGCCGCGTCGAGATCGCCCGCGCGCTGGTCGGCGGCCCGGCGCTGCTGCTCCTCGACGAGCCGGCGGCCGGATTGACCGCGGGCGAGCGTGAACACCTCGCCGGGACCCTCGCCACGCTCAACGCTGCCGGCACGACGCTGGTCGTCGTCGACCACGATCTCGGGTTCCTCGAGAAATTCGCGGCCCGGCTCATCTGCCTCGATCAGGGCCGTATCATTGCCGACGGCCCGCCGGCCGTGATCCGTCGCGACGCGGGCGTGGCTGCTGCCTGGCTGGGCCAGGCCCCGGAAAAGGACGCAAGCCATGGCTGAGGCGCTGCTGGCCGTGCGGGGCATGAGCGTTGCGTACGGAAGCGTACGTGCGGTCGACGACGTCGATCTCGAGGTGCCCGCAGGCGAGGTCGTAGCGTTGGTCGGCGCCAACGGCGCGGGGAAATCTTCCCTCCTGAAGGGTCTGATGGGGCTCGGCGGGCGCGTCGACGGAACGATCCGGCTTGGCGGGACGGACCTCGATGGTGTCCCGACGCAGCGGCGGGCCCGTTGTGGAATAGGCTATGTGCCGGAAGGGCGGCGCGTGTTCGCCGGCATGACGGTGGAGGAAAACCTGCTGGCGGTAAGCCGGGAAAATGCCGCGGCCCGTGCCGCACGTACGCAGGAGATGTACGTTTTGTTCCCGCAACTCGGGCTGCGCCGTACTTCACCGGCCTGGCAACTGTCCGGCGGCGAGCAGCAGATGCTCGCCGTTGCCCGCGCCCTGATGGTCCGTCCCCGCCTGCTGCTGGTCGACGAGCCGACTCTGGGCCTCGCACCGGCCGCAGCGCGTGTCGTCATCGGCGCCCTGCGCGACGTGGCGGCAGGGGGCGCCGCAGTTCTGCTCGCCGAACAGAACGCCCGCGCGGCATTGGCCGCCGCGGACCGTGCCCTGCTCATCCGTCTCGGCCGGATCGCGGCGTCGGGTCCGGCCAGCGAACTGGCCACCGACGAGCGCCTGCTGCGCGCCGTCATGGGCGGTTAGAGCCGGCTCCCGCGGCTACTCCTTGACATCCGCCATGACCCGCATGCGGATGATCTTGTCGGGATCGTCGACAATACCATTGCGGGCCGCGGGGCCCTTCTTGATCTCGTCCACATGCTCCATGCCGCTGACCACCTGGCCCCACACCGTGTACTGGCCGTTGAGGCGCGGTTCCGGCGCGAACATGATGAAGAACTGGCTGTCGGCGCTGTTCGGGTGCTGCGCCCGGGCCATCGAGACGGTGCCACGCACGTGCGGCGTCCTCGAGAACTCGGCGTCGAGATTCTGGCCCGACCCGCCCCGCCCGGTGCCTGTGGGATCTCCGGTCTGCGCCATGAAGCCCGCGATCACGCGGTGGAACACGACGCCGTCGTAGAAGCCCTGGCGGGTCAGCTCCTTGATCCGCGCTACATGGTTGGGCGCAATATCGGGCAGCAACCGGATGACCACCCGGCCGCTTTTCAGCTCCAAATAGATCGTGTTCTCCGGATCGAGCTCCGCCGCGTTCGCGGCGGCGGGCGCTCCCAGGACCAGCGCAACGAGCCCGATGAGCCAGTGTTTCATTCGCATCGTATCAATGCCTCTCTATTTCAGTGAACCCGCCGCCTGCCGTCAGCCGGGCCGGTGGCACGAATCCGCACAATCCAGCTGAACAGGCGATGAGCCGGTCCATGCACAGCATGCCTCAGGCGTCGGCGGCGACCCGCAGGGATATGATCCGGTCGGGATCGCTGACCATGCCGTTGCTGCCCCCGCCCTTCTTGATCGCGTCGACGTTCTCCATGCCGGAGACGACCTGGCCCCAGGCCGTGTACTGGCCATCGAGATGCGGCGCCGCCTGGAACATGATGAAGAACTGGCTGTCGGCGCTGTCAGGGTTCTGCGCACGGGCCATCGAACAGGTGCCACGTTCGTGCCGGATGTTATTGAACTCAGCGGCGAGGCGCTGGCCGGAGCCGCCCGTGCCCGTGCCCGTCGGATCGCCGGTCTGCGCCATGAAGCCCTCGATCACGCGGTGAAAGACGATGCCGTCATAGAATCCCTCGCGCGTCAGCTCCTTGATCCGCGTCACGGGGTTCGGCGCCGCCTCCGGGAACAGCTGGATCACCACCCGGCCGTCCTTGAGCTCCAGATGGAGGGTATTCTCAGGGTCGAGCCCGCTGCCAGCGCCGGCGTCCGCCGGGCTGCGCTTCATGCCTAGGTCGGCGTCAGTCAGCCATGTCTTCAACGATCCTGTCTCCTGTCATCGGGTGAGTATGTATCTGCGGCGGGCACCATAACGGCCCGTGGCGCCGATTGCACCCCCCTTCGACCGGTGGTCACTTGACCTTGTCGGGAAACAGCGCGCGCAACCCGCCGGTGGTGGCCGACGCGATGCCGTGATCGGTGATGAATCCGGTAACGAGCCGCGCCGGCGTCACGTCGAACGCCGGATTGACCGCATGGGTGCCCGGCGGCGTCACGGTCACGGTGGCGATGTCGCCGCCGCCGCTGCGGCCGGTCACCGTCTCGACCTCTGCCGCGTCGCGCTCCTCGATGGGGATCTCCTTGAGTCCGTTACGCACCGACCAGTCGATGGTCGGCGACGGCAGCGCCACGTAGAACGGAATCCCGTTGTCATGCGCCGCCAGCGCCTTCAGGTACGTGCCGATCTTGTTGGCGACGTCGCCGTCCGCTGTCACCCGGTCGGTGCCGGTGATCACGATGTCGACCTCGCCGTGCTGCATCAGGTGCCCGCCCGCATTGTCGGTGATGTACCGGTGCGAGATGCCCTCATGGCTCAGCTCCCAGGCGGTCAGGCCGCCCTGGTTGCGCGGCCGCGTCTCGTCGACCCAGACATGGATGTCGACGCCCTCTTCATGGGCCCTGTAAATCGGCGCCGTCGCGGTACCCCAGTCGACCGTGGCCAGCCAGCCGGCATTGCAGTGGGTGAGGACCTTGACCCTTCGCCCGGGCTTGCGGTCGGCGATCTCATGAATCAGGGCGACGCCGTGCTGGCCGATCTTCTTGTTGATGTCGACATCCTCATCGCAGATGCCCTGGGCGTGCGCCCAGGCCGCCTGGCTGCGCGCGGCGGTCGGTAGCGGCTCCAGCAGGCTGCACATCTCGTGCAGCGCCCAGCGCAGGTTCACGGCCGTCGGGCGGGTCGCGCCCAGCATGTCCGCCGCCGCCGTCATGTTGGCATCGGACGGGTCGTGGTGCATGGCGAGGGCGATGCCATACGCCGCCGTCGCGCCGATCAGCGGCGCGCCGCGCACCTGCATGACGCGGATCGCATGCGCCGCCTCCTCGACGGTGGTCAGCCGGACGACGGCGAACTCGTAGGGCAGCCGGGTCTGATCGATGATCTCCACCGACCCGCCGTCGTCGTGCCGCCAGATGCTGCGGTAGGGGATGCCGTCGACTTTCATGCGGCCGTTGTAGCGAGCCGGGAGCGCGGCGGCAACAAGGCTGACGGTGTCGACGGCCTAACCTATGCCCGCAAGATGCGCCCGGCCGGCCTTGTTGTGCGCGATCTGCCCCAGCTGGGTGGCGAATTCGTCGGCTGCAGCGGCCTCAAACCGAACGACGATCTCCGCGCTCTGGGGGTGACCGTCGACGTTCGCGTCGACCGCACCTTCTTCAATATGGACCGTCAGGATGGTGCGCCCGGTGGCATCGAGAGAGCGCGCGACAAACAAGACGCGGTTGTGGCTTGAACTCGCGCCCAGCTCGGCATGGAAGCGATCCGTCGGCGAAGACGGGAAGCCGCGGAACCTTGCGGCGAGGTCGTCTATCTCATGCGGCAGGGCATAGACCCGGGCGCGGGCGCGAAACCGCCCGCTGTCGGCGGATACCCGCAGCTCCATGAGATCGATGTCCGCCGGGTCCGCATCGTGCCAGACGACCTCGACGGAAAGCCCCAGCATCGCGCGCCCCGGATGTCCGAGATCACGGCAAGGCCGTGACTCCGCCGTCGACGATCACCTCGGTGCCGGTGATGAACGATGCCTTGTCCGACAACAGGAACAGCACCGCCGCCGCCATGTCTTCCGCCTGGCCGACACGGCCGAGCGGGACATGCTCGGCGGCCCGCTTGGCGGCGGCCGGATCGGTATCCCAGCGCGCCTGCAGCGGCGTCCAGGTCTGGCCCGGCAGCAGGCAGTTGGCCCGGATGCCAGCGCGCGCGTACTGGATCGCGATCGACTTGGTGAGCGCGATGACCCCGGCCTTGGACGCCTGGTAGGCATCCTGCGGCTTGGGGTCGCCGCGAAGGCATTGGGTCGAGGCGATGTTGACGATCGAACCCCCCTTGCCGCCCTGCATCATCGGCACCGCCGCCTTCATCGTCAGCACCATGGACTTCAGATTCACGTCCATCACCCGGTCCCACACTCTAAGGTCGATGTCGATCGCGCTGACATCCTCGCCGAACAACAGCACGCCGGCGGCGTTGACCAGATGGTCGAGCCGGTGCAACCCGTCGAACACGTCCTGTATGAACGGCCAGTCGGTGACGTCGCCCTTCGCGAACGTCGCCCGGCCCGGCCCTTCCGGCAGCCCCGTCGGCTCCTTCAGGTCGACCATCACGACCTCGGCGCCCTCGGCTACGAGCATCGCCGCCGTCTGGTAGCCCATGCCGCCGCCGGCGCCGGTCACGACGGCTCTCCTGCCTTCGAAGTCTCCCATAATGCCCCCCGGTTCAGTTCCCGCAGCCGGCATTGCAGCAGGGAATCGTCTCAACTGGCAAGCGAAGTTTGCCGGTCGTCACACAAGGGGCCGGCCCGCGAGGCTCTAATGCGGCACGTCGCCGGCTTCGCGCGCGAGACGCAGGTAATTGCGGTTCACGCAGAATTCCGGGGGATCTGCGGCACCGGCCGACCCGGCCAGCCACGCCTCGCATGCCTGCTGGCTGCGGCATTTCCGGCACAGGCGCGCCGCGGTCGGCAGATGTGTCGCGAGTTCGGATTCGCCGATGCGCCGAAGCGACAGACCCAGTCGCTCGGCCATGCGCGGCAGACGGACAGCGTCTCCGTCCAGCCGATAATGCCGGGCGACGATGCTGAGGCCCCAGAGGAGCAGGGCGAGGAAGGCGCTCGCAAGAACAATGACGAGGATATCCATCAAATGGGCTTCCGAAAAAGTAGGGGTTCGATTACTTCGATGTCTAAGTTATTGTGCGCGACGCGCCGGCTCCTTGATCTGGATCAAGCCGCCGGGACCGCGGACCCATCGCCGTATCACCCCTTGATCCGCTCGCTCTTCGGGTCGTACAGCGGCTCCAGGGACACCTCGCAGGGCACCCGCTCGGTCGCGACTTCCAGCTCGTATGCGCCCGACAGCACATAATCACGGTCGACGCCCGCCTTGTTGCGCACGTAGCCGTAGCCGATATTGCGCGCCACGAAGTAACCCCAGCCGCCGCTGGTCAGCCAACCGACGCGCTCGCCGTTGCGGTAGATGGTCTCGCGGCCGAGCAGCACGACGTCGGGGTCGGCGATGGTGAAGCCGGCCAGCAGTTTCTTGAGGCCTGCCGCACGTTGTGCCGCAACCGCCTCACGGCCAAGGAACGGCACGTTCGAATTCAGCTTCACCGCCCAGCCGAGCCCGGCCTCGAGCGGCGTGTAGTCCGGCCCGATATCGGCCCCCCAGGCGCGGTAGCCCTTTTCCAGCCGCAGCGATTCGATGGCGCGGTAGCCGGCGTTGACGATGCCGTGCGCGGCGCCGGCCGCCATAAGCGCGTCGTAGACCCGCGGCGCGGCCTCGACCGGCAGGTGGAGCTCCCAGCCAAGCTCGCCGACATAGGTTACGCGCAGCGCGGTGACCGCCGCCCCGGCGATGGCGATCTGCCGCACCGTCCCGAACGGGAAGGCGTCGTTCGACAGGTCGGCGTCGCAGACCGCCGCCAGCACGTCGCGTGCCGCCGGCCCCATCAGCGACAGGACCGAGTTCGCCTCGGTCACGTCGGCCAGGCGCGCGTCGGATCCGGCCGGGATGTTGGCCCGGATCCAGGCGAAATCGTGGGTCGCGAAACCGGTGCCGGTGACAATGTAGAAACGGTCCGGGGCGAGGCGGGCGACGGTCAGGTCACATTCGATGCCGCCCTTTGCATTCAGCATCTGGGTATAGGTCAGGCGCCCCGGCGGCTTCGCGACGTTGTTGGCGCAGATCCAGCCGAGCGCGGCCTCGGCGTCGCGACCGCTCAACTCGAACTTTGCAAAGGAGGTCTGGTCGAACAGCCCGACCCGCTCGCGCACCGCCTGGTGCTCGGCTCCGACATGGGTGAACCAGTTCTGACGCCCGAACGAATATTCGTCCCGCGCAGCGACGCCCTTGGGCGCGAACCAGTTCGGCCGTTCCCAGCCCAGCTTCTCGCCGAAGCAGGCGCCCGCATCGTGCAGCCGGTCGTACAGCGGCGAGCGGCGCAGCGGGCGGCCGCTCTCATGCTCCTCGAACGGCCAGGCGACAGTATAGTGCTTACCGTACATCTCAAGCGTCCGCGTACGCACCCAGTCGATGTCGCCATGCGGCCGGCCGAAGCGACGGATATCGACGGGCCACAGATCATAGGGCGGCGCGCCGCCGACGATCCATTCCGCCAACGCCTTGCCGGCTCCACCGGCCGAGGCAATGCCGAACGCATTGAACCCGGCGCCGACATAGAAGCCGCCGCAACCCGGCGCTTCGCCGAGGATGAAGTTGCCGTCCGGGGTGAAACTCTCCGGCCCGTTGACCAGCTGCTTGATGCCGGCTGTCTGAAGCGCCGGCACGCGGCCCAGCGCCAGCTCCATCATCGGCTCGAAATGGTCCCAGTCCTCGTCGAGCAGGGAGAAGTGGAAATCCGCCGGGATGCCGGTCGCGGCCCACGGGATCGGGTTCGGCTCGTAGCCGCCCATGACGAGGCCGCCGACCTC
>CAYFYY010000067.1:18614-23130 GCA_964347475.1 uncultured Flavobacteriales bacterium | reverse complement strand
CTCCCACCAGGGGAGAGGGCTTTGTCTTCGAGGCGGCACGCAAAAACCCTCTCCCTTGGTGGGAGAGGGCAGGGTGAGGGGGTCGGCCCAGGGAGCGCTCGGCGAAGCGAGACGCAAATGTGCCCCCGCAAACCCGCGGAAAACCCTAACGCATGGGCTCGTTTCGCACGGCGCGCCCTTGCGCGGGGCCCGGGGGCGGGGCATCTATGCATCGCACGACCCCTGCACCCGAGGACACCCCCACCCATGGCCTCGCCGCTCCTGACCCTCGACTCCGCCACCCTCGGCTTCGTCGGCCGGCCGCTGTTCCGCGACGTCGACCTTGCGATCGCCGCCGGCGAGCGGATCGCGCTGGTCGGCCGCAACGGCGCCGGCAAGTCGACCCTGTTGCGTCTCATGGCCGGCGCGATCGAGGCGGATGCCGGCGAACGCCGCCTGCAGAAGGGCGTGCGGGTGGCGATGCTGGCGCAGGAGCCGGACCTGTCCGGCCATGCAACGGTGCTGGACTACGCCGCCGCCGGCGCTGCGGCGGAACGGCACCGGGCGGCGGCTCTGCTCGATGCGCTCGGCGTCGACGGGGCCAGGGCCACGGACGGCCTGTCCGGCGGCGAGGCGCGGCGGGCGGCGCTGGCCCGCGCGCTTGCCGGCGATCCCGACGTCCTGCTGCTGGACGAGCCGACCAACCATCTCGACCTGCCGGCGATCGAGTGGCTGGAGGCGCGGCTGGCAGCCGGCCGCTTCGCGCTGGTTGCGGTCAGCCACGACCGGGCGTTCTTATCGCGCGTTACCAACGCGACGCTGTGGCTCGATCGCGGGCGGCTGCTGCGGCTGGACAAGGGATTTGCCCATTTCGAGTCGTGGTCCGGGGAGATCCTCGCGCGCGAGGAGACGGAGGCGGCCAAGCTCGACAAGCGGATCGCCGAGGAAACGCGCTGGTCGCACCAGGGCATCACCGCGCGGCGCAAGCGCAACCAGGGCCGCCTCAGGCGCCTTGCCGAGCTGCGCGCGGAGCGGGCGCGGCGGCCGAGGGCGGCGGGCAGCGTGCGCATGGCGGCGGCACAGGCGGCGCCGGCGGGCAAGCTGGTCATCGAGGCCGAGGACATCGCCAAGGGCTGGGACGGCAACCCCGTGATCAGGGGCTTCTCGACCCGCATCCTGCGCGGCGACCGGGTCGGCATCATCGGCCCGAACGGCGCCGGCAAGACCACGCTGCTGCGCCTCCTGATCGGCGCGCTCGCGCCCGATTCCGGCCGGCTGCGGCGCGGCACCAACATCGAGATGGTCTATCTCGACCAGGCCCGCGAGGCGCTGGAGCCCGGCGAGACGCCGTGGTCGCTGCTGTGCCCGGGGGGCGGCGACCAGGTGATGGTCGGCGGGCGGCCGCGCCATGTCGTCTCCTATCTGCGCGACTTCCTGTTCGCCGATACCCAGGCGCGCAGCCCGGTCGAAAGCCTGTCCGGCGGCGAGCGCAACCGCCTGCTGCTGGCGCGTGCCCTGGCGCGGCCATCGAATCTCCTGGTGCTGGACGAGCCGACCAACGACCTCGATATGGACACGCTGGATTTGCTGCAGGAGCTGCTGGCCGACTATGCGGGCACGGTGCTGCTGGTCAGCCACGACCGCGACTTCCTCGACCGCGTGGTCACCTCGACGGTCGCGCTCGAGGGCGACGGCGCGGCCACCGAGTATCCCGGCGGCTACAGCGACTATGTGCGCCAGCGGCCGAGCGCCGGGGCCGGGAAACCCGCGCGGCGGCCCGGAAAGGCGCCGCGCAGGACCCCGGCGCAGGGCGAGGCAGGCACGTCCCGCGACCGCCTCAGCTACAAGCAGCAGCATGCGCTGGACCGGCTGCCGGGGCGAATGGCTGCGCTGGAAGCGCGCATTGCGGCGCTCGAGGCGACCCTCGCCGATGCCGGCCTGTATGCCCGCGACCGCGCCGCCTTCGAGCGGGCGACCGCGGAGCTCGCCGCCGCCCGCGCCGAACATGCGGTGGCCGAGGAGGAGTGGCTCGCGCTCGAGCTGCTGCGCGAGGAGGCGGAGGCGAAGCGCCGGGGCCCGGCCTAAAATCCGGCCGCGGCGCCGGCACAGGATGTGGCTTCATGACCGCACCTGTGGTATGGTTAAGGTTGTATTGCCGCGGCCGCTCCGCGCAGGGACCGGCGGGCGGCAGCATGGGCCGGGGCGCCGATCCCTGCGGTCCGGCCGGTTGCCGGTATCCGGCCGAGATCTCCCTGCCGCTCGCGGGGGGGCGTCGCCGCGGCGGAGCCATGGGAGATCGTCCATGACCATCGGTAGAAAGCTCAAGGAGTACCTGGCGGATGCGCGGGTCGATTACGACCTGGTCGAGCATCCGCGCACCGAGTGCAGCAGCCGTACCGCCCAGGCCGCCCATATCCCGGGCGACCGCCTGGCCAAAGGCGTCGTCCTGCAGCACGACGACGGCTACGTGCTGGCGGTCGTGCCGAGTACGCACCGGGTGGAGGTCGGCAGCCTCGAGCGGACCTTCGGCTGCAACCTGGATTTCGCCACCGAGCCGGAGATCGCCGACCTGTTCAGCGACTGCCGCCTCGGCGCGATCCCGCCCACCGGCGCGGCCTATGACGTCACGACCGTGGTCGACGACAGCCTCACCGGGCAGCCCGAAGTCTGGTTCGAGGGCGGTGACCACCGCACCCTGGTGCATGTCAGCGGCGACGGGTTCCGCCGGCTGATGGCGGAAGCCCGGCACGCGCATATCAGCCATCACGTCTGACGGCGTTGCGCGGGTCGCCCGGGACGGTCATCGGTCCCGGAGGGTGAGGATCAGGCGACGTTTGCGCGCAGCGCGGCGGCGCGCGCCGAGATTTCCGTTGCGTCCGAGGTGCGGCCCAGCTTGCCGAGCAGCCAGGCGTACAGTTCCATCAGGTGAACCGCGGAGAGGTCGGCGGTGGTCGAGTTCCTGAGCGCGATCTTCATGGCGCGCCGCACCAGAGGCTCGGCCTTCTCGTAATTTTCGCGGTCGCAGTACAGGCCGGCGAGGTCGATCAGCTCGGTCACGAGGTGCGGGTGCTCGTCGCCGAGCATTGCCTCGCCGATCTCGAGCAGCCGCTTGTGCAGCGGCTCCGCTTCCGCATAGCGCTTCTGGGCGGCGAACTGCGAGGCGAGGGTCTTGATCGCCGCCGCGGTTTCGCGGTGATTGTGGCCGAACGCCTCTTCCAGCATCTGCAGCGCACGCCGGCCGAACATCTCCGCCTTGGTGTCGCGGCCCTGCTGGTGATAGAGGGTGGCGAGGCCGACCAGCGTCGCCGCCACGTCAGGATGGCCGGGACCGAGCGCGGCCTCCTCGACTGCCAGCGCCCGTTTGTACAGAGACTCGGCCTCATCGAACTTGCCGCGCAGGGTCAGGACAAAGGCCAGCCGACCCGCCGAGCCAGCGATATCGACATGTCCCGACTCCATGGTCAGCTCGCGGATGCTCAGGATCTTGCGGTATCGCCGTTCCGCGCCCTCGAGGTCCTCCTGCGCCTCGTCCAGGGACGCCAGCGCCGCGAGATGCGGGATCAGGGCCGGGCTGTTGTCGCCGTGGGCGGCGAGGGCCGTCAGATACAGCGTCTCGGAGATATCTGCTGCGCGCTGGTACATCGCGGCCGCCTCCGTCTTGCGCTGCTGGGTCCGGTAGAGCTCGCCGACGTTTTCCAGCGTGACCACGAAGTCCGGGTCAGGGTCGAGGCCGGAGGACTCGTCGATGCTGATCGCGCGCCGGTACAGCGGCTCCGCCTCGCCCAGCCGGCCAAGCGCGTGGTAGAACATGGCAAGATCGTTCATCGCGTGGGCCAGTCGCCGGTCGCCCGGCCCCAGCTTCTTGGCCTCGATCACGGCGACCGCGAAGTGCCGTTCCGCCTCGACGTACTCACCGTTCTGGAAAGCTCTTGCGCCGGCCCTGCTGATCTCTTTCCAACCCATCGGACTGCGTCGAACCCTGACTCCGGAGATTGATGATACGTGTTGCGGGCACGCCAAGGGCCGGGCTGCCCGGCCGGCGCTGTCCCGGGCCCAAGAATATGGAGGAATCGTTAAGGAGACCCTTACGGTGCGTTAATGGGGCCGCATACAAGGCGCCGTTGCCCTGTCCCGCTTCTATGGATTGCGCGGCGGGGACGGCGCGCCTATGTTCCTGCCACCCGCGGCAGTCAGGCATTCTTCGGTATCGATGACGGACCCCGATCTCATTCGCAATTTCGCGATCATCGCGCATATCGACCACGGCAAGTCGACGCTCGCCGACCGCCTGATCGAGCGCTGCGGCGGGCTGAACACCCGCGAAATGAAAAGCCAGGTGCTCGATTCCATGGACATCGAGCGCGAGCGCGGCATCACCATCAAGGCGCAGACGGTCCGGCTTCTGTACAAGGCCGCCGACGGCCGCACCTACACCCTGAACCTGATGGATACGCCCGGCCATGTCGACTTCTCCTACGAGGTCAGCCGGTCGCTGGCGGCGTGCGAGGGCTCGCTGCTGGTGGTCGACGCCAGCCAG
>CAYFYY010000067.1:0-18535 GCA_964347475.1 uncultured Flavobacteriales bacterium | reverse complement strand
TCAACAAGATCGACCTGCCGGCGGCGGAGCCCGACCGGATCCGCCGGCAGATCGAGGACGTCATCGGCCTGGATGCCTCGGAGGCGCTGGAGATCTCGGCCAAGACCGGGCAGGGGATCGACGACGTCCTGGCGGCGCTGGTGGCGCGCCTGCCGCCGCCGGCAGGCGACCGCTCGGCGCCGCTCAAGGCGCTGCTGGTCGACAGCTGGTACGACGCCTATCTCGGTGTCGTCGCCCTGGTGCGCATCCATGACGGCGTCCTCAAGAAGGGCATGAAGATCCGCATGCTGTCGACCGGCGCCAGCCATCTCGTCGACCGGGTCGGCGTGTTCACGCCCAAGGGCCTGCTGGTCGACGCGCTGGGCCCGGGCGAGATCGGCTTCATCACCGCCGCCATCAAGTCGGTGGCCGACTGCAAGGTCGGCGATACGCTGACCGACGAGCGCAACCCGGCGAAACAGGCGCTGCCGGGGTTCCAGCCGTCGGTTCCCGTGGTGTTCTGCGGCCTGTTCCCGGTCGACTCCAGCGAGTACGAGGCGCTGCGCGAAAGCCTCGCCAAGCTGGCGCTCAACGATTCGAGCCTGCATTACGAACCGGAGACCTCGGCCGCGCTCGGCTTCGGCTTCCGCTGCGGCTGCCTCGGCCTCCTGCACCTCGAAATCGTGCAGGAGCGCCTGGAACGGGAGTTCGACCTCGACCTGATCACGACGGCGCCGTCGGTGGTCTACCGCGTCCACAAGGCCGATGGCTCGGTGCTGGAGCTGCACAACCCGGCCGACTATCCGGACCCGGTGCACATCGCCCGCATCGAGGAGCCGTGGATCAAGGCGACGATCATGGTGCCGGACGACTATCTCGGCCAGGTCCTCTCGCTGTGCACGGACCGGCGCGGCGAACAGGAGGACCTGACCTATGTCGGCGGCCGGGCCATGGCGGTCTACCGGCTGCCGCTCAACGAGGTCGTGTTCGATTTCTACGACCGCCTGAAATCGGTGAGCCGCGGCTATGCGAGCTTCGACTACGAGATGGCCGGCTATCGCGACGGCGATCTCGTCAAGCTGTCGATCCTGGTCAATGGCGAGCCGGTGGATGCGCTGTCGGTCGTCGTCCACCGCGAGCGCGCCGAGAGCCGGGGCCGGGCGCTGTGCCAGCGCCTCAAGACGCTGATCCCGCGGCAGCTGTTCAAGGTCGCGATCCAGGCGGCGATCGGTGGCAAGGTCATCGCCCGCGAGACGGTCGGCGCGCTGCGCAAGGACGTGACCGCGAAATGCTACGGCGGGGACGTGACCCGCAAGCGCAAGCTGCTCGAGAAGCAGAAGGAGGGCAAGAAGCGCATGCGGCAGTTCGGCAAGGTCGAAATTCCGCAATCGGCCTTCCTGCAGGCCCTGAAGATGGACGAAAGCTAGCGCGTCCTATGACCCCGCGCGACGGCGCACCTACTCGGGCGGCGAGCTGCGGAAGCGGTTGCCGGAGCGGGGCTTGTTACGCCCGAAGGTGGCGAACACCAGCGCCAGCAAGAGCAGCGCCACGGCCGTCCCGACCATGACCATCCAGGCCGGCTGGCCGAGCGCCGGGACGATGTAGTTGTCCCATACGCTGGGAATGCGCATATGGCGCTGCACGATGTTCTGGAAGGCGAGCAGGCTCGGCCCGTGCAACTTGGCCCAGATCGCGCCGGCCGGGTCGGCCAGGTTCTGGCCGTCGGCCCAGAGGATGGCGATCAGCGCGATGAGCGCGATGCCGAGGATGGCGAGCACGCGGCTGACGATGCGCAGGAAGGTGGCCATGGCGACGCTGCCCCGATCCGTGATCCGGTTACGTCGCCGACAGTAGCACGGGCGCAGGCGCGCCGCCACCGAAGGTCGCGGCCGCGTCCCTCCCCGCTTGCCAGCGCCGGCGCGGTCGGTTAGGGTCCGCGCCGCAGCCGTTGCGGCGCCCGTCGGAGGGATGGCCGAGTGGTTTAAGGCGCACGCCTGGAACGCGTGTGGGGGCGAAAGCTCCTCGTGGGTTCGAATCCCACTCCCTCCGCCAGTTCTTCAACTCCGCCACATCGAAACCGTCCGCGCGATGGCCGCCAGCGCCGCCGGGCGCCAACCTGCCGGCTAGTCGCGCCCCGCCGCGCCGCTGTGCAGGGCGCCGGGGCCGGCCACGAGCACCTCGATATGCACGGTGCCGGCGCGCTCGAACGCGAGCTCGGCGGCGAAAGTCTCGCCTTCGTGGAGCGGGCGCACAAGGCGCGTCAGCATGATGTGGACGCCGCCGGGCTCGAGCGTAACGGTCTCGCCCGGCGTGACTTCGATCGTGGCGACCGGCCGCATTGTCATCACCCCGCCCGCCATCTCGCTGCGGTGCAGGGAGGCGCCCCCGGCGACCGGCGTCGACACCGCGACGAGGCGGTCCACCGCCGTGCCGCGGTTGGCGATGGCAAGGTAAATCACGCCGTTGCGCATGGCCCCGACCGTCGCCCGCGACCACGGATCGCGGATCACGAGGTCGCCGGCGGCAACGTCGCCGGCCGACGCCGTGCCGGCCAGTCCCATGAGGATGGCGGCGATCGCCGCAATGGTTCCAAGTCTCATCGGTTTGCCCCTTGCCGGGCCGCCGCAGAAAAGCCCTGCCGCCGGATCCGGCGGCCCGTGCCGCGCCTCACCCGGGCCACAGCCCCTCGCGGCGCAGATCATCCTGCGACTGCTCGATGCCGGCGCGCAGGATGTCGACCATCTCGTCGATCTGCGCGCGGGTGATGATCAGCGGCGGCGACATCACGCACATGTTGATCAGCGGCCGCACCAGGAGCCCGTTCTCCTGGCAGTGGGCGTCGATGCGCCGGCCGATCTCGTAGTCGAGCTTCATCGGCTCCTTGCTCACACGGTCGCTGACGCATTCGACGCAGGCCATCAGCCCCTGGCCGCGCACCTCGCCGACCATCGGGATCTCCTCGAGTTCGCGCAGGCGCTCCTGGAAATAGGGGCCGACGTCGCGGACGTGCTCACGCAGGCCCTCGCGCTCGATGATCTCGATGTTCTTGAGCGCCGCCGCCGCCGCCACCGGATGGCCGGAATAGGTGAAGCCGTTGGCGAACATGCCGATCTCCGCCTCCGGTGCGGCCAGCATCTTGACCAGCCGGTCGGAGATGAACACCGCGCCCAGCGGCATGTAGCCCGAGGTGATGCCCTTGGCCGAGGTGATGATGTCGGGCACGACGTCGAACACGTCCTCGGAGGCGAACCAATGGCCGAGCCGGCCGAACGCGGTGACCACCTCGTCGGAGATGTAGAGCACGTCGTATTTCCGGCAGACCTCGAGGCAGCGCCTGTGATAGCCGGGCGGCGGGACGATGACGCCGCCGGACGCCATGATCGGCTCGGCGATGAAGGCGCCGACCCGCTCGGGCCCGAGCTCGAGGATCTTGTTCTCGAGGTCGGCGACCTTGGCGTCGCAGAAGTCCTCGACGGTCATGCCGTCCGGCCGACGGTAGGGGTTGGGCGACGGCAGCAGGTGGATGAACCCCTTCTCGAAGTCGAGATTGGTCTTGTCGCGCGTCTTGCCGGAGCACGAGGCCGAGAGGTACGTGCTGCCGTGATAGGCGTCGTGACGTGACAGGATGTGCTTCTTCTCTGGCCGCCCCAGGCAGTTGTTCAGGTACATCATGAAGCGCAGCGCCGAGTCGACGGCCGTCGAGCCGCCGGTCGTGTAGAACACGTGCTTCAGGTCCCCCGGCGTCAGCTCGGCCAGCTTTTCGCCGAGCTCCGCGGCCGGCGGGTTGCCCAGGCTCCACGGGCTGAAATAGGGCATCCGCATCACCTGCTCGGAAATCGCCTGGGCCATCTCCTCGCGCCCGTGGCCGATGTTCATGCACCACATGCCGGCCGGCCCGTCGATCAGCCGGTTGCCGTCGCTGTCGTGCAGGTAGATGCCTTCCGACTGCGCGATGATGGTCCGCTCGATCTTGTCCAGGGTCTTGAAATTCTCCCACGGATGGATCCAGTGGCGGTCCTGCTTGCGGAGCCTGGCGGTATCGAACTTAAGGTTGGTGCGCATGGGTCCTTCACTCATCGCAGTGTTGCCTCAGTAATCCGGCGCCGGCGTCGCCCGGCGGCGCGGCGGGTCGAAGAAGGGCCGCGCCACGATCCGGCAGCGCGCCGCCGTCTTCTCCCATTTCAGTTCCTTGTTGACGTAGATCTCGGCCCACAGACCGTCCGCCTTGTCGGCCCATGCCGCCTCGAGGGTCGCCAGCGCGATGTTGCGCTTGGCCGTCGGCGACCACATGGAAGAGGTCACCATGCCGACCTGCCGCGCCTTGCCGTGGTAGATGAGCGCATCGCGGGCCGGTTTGCTGCCCTCGATGTCGAGCCCGACGAGGCGGTAGCGCGACCCCGTCTCGCGTTCGCGCAGCAGCGCCCGGCGGCCGGTGAAATGGCCCTTGTCGAAATCGACCAACCAGTCAAGGCCGAGCTCGAACGGCGAGCGCTGGCGGGTCGGGCGTACCGCCTGGTCGGCGGCGACGAAGTCGGCGTTGGTCTGGATGAAGCCGGCTTCGATGCGGGCGAGGTTCAGCGCCTGCGAGCCGATCGGCGTCAGCCGGTGCGGCCGCCCCGCCTCCATCAGCCGGTCCCACAAATCGAGTGCCCGCGCCGGCTCGATCCACAACTCGTAGCCGAGATCGCCGGTGAATCCGGTGCGCGAGACGGCAAGCGGCGTGCCGTCGAAATCATGCTCGACGATGCCGAACGGCTTCAGCTCGGCGATGCGGTCGAGCCCCATCGCCTTCAGCACCGTGCAGGACAGCGGCCCCTGCAGGGCGAGGCCGGCGATCGCCTCGCTGACGTCCTCGACCGTCACGTCGAAACCGAAGGCGCTGTCCTGCAGCCAGGCGAGGTGACGCTCCTGCGCATTGAGCAGGAATTCGTCGGCGCCGAGTCGGAAGATGGTGCCGTCGTCCAACACCTTGCCGTCGTCGTTGCACCACACCCCGTAGGCCACCCGGTCCGGCTTCAGCTTGGCGATATCGCGGGTCACGAGGCGGTTCATGTAGCGCTCGGCATCGGTGCCGGCGATGCGATACTTGATCATCGGCGAGACGTCGAACAGGCTCGCCGCGTGGCGGATCGCGAAGTACTCGGTCGACAGGTCGGTGTAGCAGTCGACCGTCGTGTAGCCGGCCCAGCGCGCCCACGCGTTGGCCTGGTTCAGCGCCGAGGTGCGCTCATGGAACGGCGTTTCGAGCAACGGTGCCTGATAGAGGGGCTTCGTCGTCATGTCGCGATCTCCGGTGCCGGCGTCGCCAGGATCCGCTGCGCCGCGTTCATGCCGGCCGCGCCCATGACCCCGCCGCCGGGATGGGCGCCGGCGCCGCACAGGTAGAGGCTGGCGATCGGCGTCTCGTACTGCGCCCAGCCCGGCACCGGCCGCAGCATCAGCATCTGGTCGATCGCGAGGTCACCGTGGTGCCAGTGGCCGCCCGCGATTCGGAAGTCGCGCTCGATGTCCTCGGGGGTCAGCAGCTGGCGGCCGACGATGCGTCCGGCGAGGTCCGGCGCGTAGCCCCCGATCGTCCGCACGACGTGATCGGCGAACGCCTCGCGCTGCGCCGCCCAGCCGCCCGCGAGGTCGCGCGGCGCGTACTGGACGACGGCCGACAGCACGTGCCCGCCATCGGGCGCAAGCGCCGGGTCGTGCAGTGTCGGAATGGTGATCTCGATCGCCGGTTCGGCCGCGTACTCGCCGTATTTCGAATGGTCGAAGGCGCGCTCGACATAGCCGATGTCCGGCGCGATCACCAGACGGGCGCCCAGCGCGGCGCGATCGAGGCCCGCGAACTCCGGCAGCTCGTCCAGCGCCAGGTTCAGCTTTGCGGCCAGCCCTTTGCTGCGGAAGCCGTTCACCTGCCGCAGGAACCCGGTGTCGAGATGTTCCGGCCCGACGAGGTCGAAGAAGGTGGTCTTCGGATCGGCGCTGCTGACCACCGCGTGGGTGCGCAGCACGTTGCCGGACTCGAGCTCGACCGCCGCGGCGCGATCGTCCTCGACGACGATGCGTCGCACCGGCGCGCCGGTCCGGATGTCGGCTCCGAAGGCCTGCGCCGAAGCGGCAAGGGCCTCGGTGACGGCGCCCATGCCGCCGGCCGGGATCGCGAGGCCGTGGCGGCCGCCCCTGGCCTCGCCGGCAAGCCGATAGAGCCAGGTGAGCACGCTGCCCGGCGAGCGCGGCCCGAAATTCGTGCCGAGCACGGCGTCGAAGGCCAGCACGCCCTTCAGGCGATCATTGCCGATCTCGTCGTCCAAGAGGTCGGCCGCGTTCATGTTGACGATACGCAGGAAGTCCCGCATTTCCGCCTTGCCGAGCAGGCGCAGCGCGAGGGCGAGGCGCGCCAGCGTGATGCGATCCTGCCAGCTCTCGCCGGCGAGCCGCGGCGGGGTGCGGCCGAGGAACGGATGCAATGCCCCGGCCATGCGCAAAAGCCGCTTGCGCAAGCGCCGCCAGGCACGTGCATCGTCCTCGGGCACCTCACCGAGGATCCGTTTGCCGCTGAGGGTCAGGTGGTTGCCGTCCGCAGCCAGCGCCACGGTCGGCAGCCGGCGGGCCGCGAAGGCCAGCCCGTGCCGGCGCAGCTTCAGCCTGGAGCGAACCCGCGGATGCAGCAAGTGCAGGATGTGGGCACAGGCCGGCGCCGTGTAGCCGGGCGCGATTTCGGCATTGCGGGCCGCCCCGCCGAGCTCGTCCGCGGCCTCGACGACCAGCACGCTCCGCCCTGCCTTCGCCAGGAGGGCCGCGCAGGCGAGGCCGTTGTGGCCGCCGCCGATGACGATCGCGCCGTATTTGCGGTCCGCGTTCATGCCCTGCGCCCCGCGCGCAGGTCGGCGATGATTTCGCGCGCCGCGTTGGCGCCGGGCGCGCCCATCACGCCGCCCCCGGGATGGGTGCTGGAGCCGCACATGTACATATTCCGCACCGGCATGCGGTATTGCGCCCAGCCGGGCACCGGGCGGTTGAACATGATCTGGTCCATCGTCAGCTCGCCCTGGAAGATGTTGCCCTCGGTCAGGCCGACCTCCTCCTCCAGCTCGTGCGGCGTGCGCACCTCCATGTGCAGGATCAGGTCCTTCAGGTCGGGGCTGTACTCCGACAGCATGTCGATCACCGTCTTGCCGAAGGCGTCGCGCTTGTCCGGCGTCCACGGGCCGTCGGCCAGCATCGGCGGCACGTACTGCACGAAGATCGACATGTAGTGCTTGCCCGGCGGCGCCATCGTCGGGTCCATGATGCTGGGGATCATCAGGTCGACATAGGGCCGGCGCGACCACGTGCCGTTCTTCCAGTCGTCGTAGGCGCGCTCGAAGGACTCGATCGTGTCGGTGACGTGCAGGTCGCCCTGGAGGGCGGGGCAGTCCGCCGGCACGCCGCGCCAGCTCGGCATGCCGTCGAGCGCGATGTTGAGCTTGCCGGACGAGCCGCGGATCTTGAAGTTGCGGGCCGCCTTGACGAAGCTCGCCGGCAGGTCCTTCTCGTCCATGGCCCGGAGCACGGTGCGCTTGAAGTCCATGCTGGAGACCACCGCGCGAGCGCGGATCTCCTCGCCGCCGTCGAGCGCCACGCCGACCGCCCGGCCCTTCTCGACGATCACCCGGGCGACCGGGGCGTCGACCCGGATCTCGCCACCGGCGGCCTGGAACGCGGCGCCCAGCGACCGGCTGATCGCCCCCATGCCGCCGCGCGCGAAGCCCCAGGCGCCGATCGTGCCGTCGACCTCGCCCATGTAGTGGTGCAGCAGCACATAGGCGGAGCCCGGCGAGCGCGGGCCGAGGCCGGTGCCGATGATCGAGGTGCCGGCGAAATGCGCCTTGACCAGCTCGGTCTCGAAATACTGGTCGAGGAAGTCGGCGATGCTCATGGTCCAGAAGCGGACGGTGTCGTACATGCCGGGCTCGCCGAGATCGCGGAAGGCGCGGCCCAGATCCAACAGCCGGCGCAGGTTGCGCGGGCGCAACGACGCCGGGTCCGGCGGCGGCTTCATCAGCATCGGCCGGATGAAGCGGCACTGGCGCATCACCGCGGCGGCGTAGCGGTCGTAGGATTCGGCGTCGCGCAGCGAATGGCGGGCCAGTTCCCGCCGGTTCATGTCGTGGTCCTTGTAGCTGGCGATGTAGTCGCCGTCGCGGGTCATCGTCAGCCCGCCGTTGTACGGGGTGACCTGCAGCCCGTACTTCGGCAGCTCGAGCTCGCGCATGATCTCGGGCCGCATCAGGCTGCTGACATAGGAGCAGTTGGAATAGGTGAAGCCGGGGTAGAGCTCGCGGCTGACCGTGGCGCCGCCGAGATAGGGGTTGCGCTCGACGACCAGCACGTCGAGCCCGGCGCGCGCGAGATACGCGGCCGCCGTCAGGCCGTTGTGGCCGGCCCCGATCACGATGACGTCGTGGGTTTTCATGCTCCCTGTCTGCCCGGACTGATGCTGGCTTTGATCTCCGAGACGCCGCGAGTGTAGCCCGGTGGCGTTGTCTCCGTCCAGACCGTTGAATGAAAATTCAATCAATTAGGCGGGCTACGTTATTGCTATCTTGCAGTTTTTTGCAATTGCTCCTATCGTCGTTCGGTATGGACAGGGCGAGAGCACGGACGGGGCCGCGCGAGGGCATCAAGGCCCTGCGGCGGGAACAGCTGATCGAGGCGACGATGCGGACGATCGCGCGGCACGGTTTCGCGCGGACGACGATGGCACAGGTCGCGAAGGCCGCCGGCCTGTCGCAGGGAATCGTCAATTTCTATTTCAAGACCAAGGAAGCGCTGCTCTACGAGACGCTGGAGCATCTCGCGGAGGAGTACGAATCGCTGTTGCAGAGGGCGCAGGACAAGGCGGGTCCGGATCCGGTGGCGGCGCTGGACGCGATGATCGAGACCGATCTGGGGCCGAACGCCTGCACCCCGGTCAAGACGGCCGTATGGCTTGCCTTCTGGGCCGAGTCGCGCGGCCGGCCGAAATACCGCCAGCTCTGCCGCACGCTGGCGGAAACCTATCATCGACAGGTCCGCGACCTGTGCGCGGAGCTCGTCGAGCGCGGCGGCTACGACGGCCTCGATGTCGGGACCATCGCGCGCAATTTCAACGCGATGGTTGATGGCCTGTGGGTCGACCTTGCGATCGATCCGCAGACCTTCGACAGGGAGCGGGCCAAGCATGCATGCCTGGCCTACTTCGCGGGGTTTTTCCCCGTCGAGTTTGCACCGCTCCTGGCCCGGCAACGTGACGGGCATAGACGCGCAGGCTAGTTGGCGGCACACTGAAGACCAACCCACCGAATCAGAGATCGGGAAGCCAATCTGGAAAGGGAGACCGAATATGGAAAAAGAAAGACTGCTGGATGGCCTGAGGGCCGGCACGCTGAGGCGGCGCGACATGCTCAAGGGGCTGGGTGCGCTGGGCATCGGGGTCACCGCGATCCCGCTCGTTCCCGGCCGTGCAACGGCGGCGGGCCAGGCCATATACTTCACCTGGGCGGACTACGAAGTTCCCGAACTGCACGGCGAGTACATCAAAAAGCATGGCGCTGCGCCGGACGCCTCGTTTTTCGCGGACGAGGGCGAGGCCTATCAAAAGATGCGCGCCGGGTTCACGCCCGACGTCGCCCATCCGTGCTCCTACAACGTCAAACTGTGGCGCGAGAGCGGCCTCATTCAAGCGATCGATACCTCGCGGCTCTCACATTGGGGGCATGTCATCAGCTCTCTGAAGACGATCGAGGGCACCCGGCACGACGGCAAGCAGTATTTCGTGCCGTTCGATTGGGGCAACACCTCGATTCTCTATCGGACCGACCTCGTCGACATCAAGGAGGAGTCCTGGGGCCTGATGTGGGACGAGCGCTACAAGGGTCGCCTGGCGACCTTCGCCGGCGCCAACGAGACCGTGCCCTATGCCGCGGTCTACGCCGGCGTCGACCCCTGGAACATGAGTGATGACGACCTTGCCAAGGTGCGCAAGCTGCTCGAAAAACAACGCCCGCTGATTCGCTTCTATGCCGATGACGAGGCGACGATCGAGCAGGCGATAAAGGCGGGCGAGATCGTCGCCGGCTCGACCTGGAACAGCTCCAGCATCGCGCTGAAGAATGAGGGCGTGCCAGTCAGGTTTATGAATCCCAAGGAGGGAATCATGACCTGGGTGTGCGGCCTGGTGATCCACAAGAATGCCCCGAATCTGGACAAGGCCTACGACATGATCGACAGCATGCTGTCGACGGACGCCGGCAAGTTCATGATCGTCGATTACGGCTACGGGCACGCCAATGCCAAGTCGTTCGACGTGGCCGGCGACGAGGCGATCGAGGCGGCCGGCCTGTCGCGCGACGCCGAGGCGTTCCTGAAGGCGGGCGTGTTCAGCCGCGAGTTCAAGGACCGCGACGCGGTGCTCAAGATGTTCGAAGAGGTCAAGGCTGGCCTGTAGGCGGCCTTTCAGGGTTGCGGCGGACGGAGCTCCGGCCCCGTCCGCCGCCATCGTCAAGTCGCATGCCGGAGGGCCTGTCCGCGCCGCCGGCGAAGGACGGGAGGCGGGCGACTGCACCATGCGGACCCAGTTGCATGACGACTAGCGGGCCATGACGACGATCGCCCAGACACCGCCGCGCCCCGGCGCGCTGCGGCGGCTCCGCGACACCGTGCAGGGCGTGATGTTCCGGTACGCGTCGCTGCGCGGCTACACGCTGCTGTCGCCGACGCTGCTGGTTCTGATCGGGGCGATGTGCGTGCCGGTCGGCATGCTCGTGCTGTACAGCTTCTGGACCCAGAAATACATCGAGATCGACCACACGCTGACGCTCGCGAACTACATCGCGATCTTCCGGCGGGCGTCCTATCTGCTGCTGCTCGGCAAGTCGATCCTGATCTCCGCAGCCGTCACCACGGCGACCGTCCTGCTCGCCTATCCGATTGCCTATTTCATCGCCTTCCGGGTGCACCACCACAAGATCGTCTGGCTGATCCTGATCACCGTGCCGTTCTGGACCAGCTATCTGCTGCGCGTGTTCTCGTGGAAGGTGATCCTCGGCTACAACGGCGTCATCAATTCGGCCCTCAAATGGCTCGGCATCATCGACCAGCCGCTGGCCTTCCTGCTGCACAACCCGACCGCCGTCGTCATCACTCTCGCCCATGCCTGGGCGCCGATCGCGATCCTGCCGATCTTCGTCTCGCTCGACAAGATCGACCGCTCGCTGCTCGAGGCCGCGACCGACCTCGGCGACGGCCCGGTCATGCGGTTCCTGCGCGTCACGCTGCCGCTGTCGATCCCCGGCGTTGTGGCGGCGTCGATGCTGGTCTTCATCCCCACCGTCGGCGACTACATCACGCCGCAGCTTGTCGGCGGCCCCGACGGCATGATGGTCGGCAACCTGATGCATGCGATGTTCTTCAAGGCCAACAACTGGCCCCTTGGGTCCGCACTGGCGATCCTCTCGGCGCTCGCCATCACGGTGACGAGCCTCGCCATCTGGTTCCTTACCAAGCAAGCACGGCAGCGGGCGAAATGACTGTTCTCGCACGACTGAAGCTGCCCGACGGCCTGCTGGGGTACAGCATCCTCTACTTGGTATTCCTCTACGTGCCGGTGCTGTTCCTGCCGCTCTTTTCGTTCAACGACAGCATCTATATCTCCTTCCCGCTGCGCGGCTTCACCACGCAGTGGTACGAGCTGATGATCTCGAATGATGTCCTGCTCCACTCGCTGGGCAACAGCATCAAGGTCGCGGCGTGCGTCTCGGTGATCAGCACCATTCTCGGCACGCTTGCTGCACGGTCCTTTACGCGTTACCGGTTCGTCGGCCGCCGGTCGATGCTCGGCCTTCTGGTGTTGCCGCTGGTCGTGCCGGGCATCATCCTCGGCATCGCCCTGCTGATCATGATGAATTCGGCCGGCATCGAGCTCTCGCTGTACACCATCGGTGCGGCCCATGTGCTGATCGCAACGCCCTTCGCCACCTTCGTGATGATCTCGCGGCTCGAAGGGTTCGACGCCAATCTGGAGGAGGCCTCGCGAGACCTCGGCGAGAGCGGCTGGACGACGTTTTGGCGGGTCACCTTCCCGCTCGCTTATCCCGGCATCGTCGCCAGCCTGCTGCTGACCTTCACCGAATCCTTCGATGAGTTCATCCTGGCGTTTTTCCTGGCCGGCAACGAGGCGACGCTGCCGCTCTACATTTGGAGCCAGCTCCGCTTTCCCAAGACCCTGCCCATGGTCCTCGCGCTCGGCGCCTGCATCCTTCTTGTGTCCTTCGTCGTCATCACCTTCGCCGAATGGATGCGGCGGCAGGGCGTCAAACCCCGGACGAAAGACACATGACCCAGATTGCGAACTTCGTATCGATGCGCGACGTGGCGAAACATTTCGGCGCGGTGCGTGCGGTCGACGGCGTCTCGCTGGACATCGCCCAGGGCGAGTTCTTCGCCCTTCTCGGCCCGTCCGGCTGCGGCAAGACCACGCTGCTGCGGATCCTCGGCGGCTTCGAGGCGCCGAACAACGGCAGCGTTCATATCGACGGCGCCGACATGACCCTCGAGCAGCCGAACCGACGGCCGGTGAACATGGTGTTCCAGAATTACGCGATCTTTCCCCACCTCAACGTGCGCCAGAATATCGGCTACGGCCTGCGCAGCGAGCGGCTGTCCCGCGCGGAGGCGGCACGGCGCGTCGACGAGGCGCTGGCCACGGTCAAGCTGGAGGGGCTCGGCGATCGCGGCTCGAACGAGCTGTCCGGCGGCCAGCGGCAGCGCGTCGCGCTGGCGCGGGCGCTGGTCAAGCATCCCAAGGTGCTGCTGCTCGACGAGCCGCTGAGCGCACTCGACAAGAACCTGCGCGAGCAGATGCGCGTCGAGCTGCGCGCCCTGCAGCAGAAGGTCGGCATCACCTTCATCTTCGTCACCCACGACCAGGAGGAGGCGCTGTCGATGGCCGACCGCATCGCCGTGATGTTCGACGGCAAGGTCCGCCAGGTCGACACGCCGGAGCATCTGTACGAGACGCCGCGCTCGCGCGACGTCGCCGCGTTCATCGGCTCGATGAACTTCGTTGACGCCACGGTGGAGGGCCCCGACGGCGACTCGCTGCTCGTCGACGCCGGCCCGATGGGCCGGATCCGCGCGGGATGTCCCGAGGGCGGCATGCCCGGCGCCGGAACCCGCGTCATCATCGGCATCCGGCCGGAGAAGCTGGCGCTGGTGGACTCGCGACCGGGCAACGGCGCCAACGCGGTGCGCGCCCGACTCACCGCGGCCTCCTATCTCGGCGAGCGCAGCCATTACTACCTGCAGGTGGACGGGCTTTCGGAGCCGCTGTCGATCGCCCGCCAGAACACCCAGGCGCAGATCCTGCACGAGACCGACGCCGGCAGCGAGCTGTGGCTGACCTGGTCGCCGTCCGCGGGGATCGTGCTGCCCGCCGAGGACTGAGGACGAAACGCACGGAAGGGGACTCGCTGGCATGGCCGAGCAACAGCACGAAGACGAATACACCGACGAGCTGATCGCCCTCCTGGAGCTGATCTGGGGCAAGGGCTTCCTGTCGCCCGGCGGGCCCGGGGCGGTGGCCGCGATCGTCCGCGATGCGGACCTCGAGGACAGGCAGGTGCTGGACATCGGCTGCGGCCTCGGCGGCATCGAGCTGATCCTGGCCCGCGACTACGGCGCCCGCGTGACCGGCCTCGACATCGAGGCCGAGCTGGTGCGCCGCGCCAACGCGCTGATGGCGCGCGAGGGCGTCGCCGACCGCGTCGCGTGCCGGCTCGTCAAACCCGGCCCGCTGCCCTTCGCGGACGGGGCCTTCGACGTCGTGTTCGGCAAGGATTCCTGGATCCACATCGAGGACAAGCGCGGCTTCTTCAAAGAGGTGTTCCGGGTGCTCCGGCCCGGCGGCCGGCTGCTGGCCGGCGACTGGATGCGCTCCGAGATGCCGTATGGCGAGGATATGGAATATTTCTTCAAGATGGAGGGTCTCACCTACCACATGGACACGATCGCGAATTACGGCGCGATCCTCCGTGAGGTCGGCTTCGTCGATGTCGAGCTCGAGGACATCACCGACGAGTACCGCGTCCAGGGCCACCGCGAGTACGCCGACATGCAGGGCCGCCTGAAGCCAGCGATGATCGAGGCGCTGGGCGCGGACGGCCAGGCCCATTTCGAGGAGAACTGGCGGGCGATGTGCGTCGTGCTCGACAGCGGCGAGCTGCGCCCCGGCCGCTTCTGGGCCCGCAAGCCGGGCTGAGCGAGCGGTCTTTTCCGGCGGGCCCCCTGCGGCCACGAGCCGCGACCCGCGATCGCCGGACCGTACCTGCGGAGCAAGATCGAGGCGCGGCGCCGCCTGTACCGGCCGCGAGCGGCGGGTTTTCCTTGTCCCCCTTCCCTCGCCTCCCCGCCGGGGGTGTGGTTAAGGCCTTGCCATGAAGAAGAATCACCCCTTCCCCGTGATGGGGAAGGGCAGGGTGGGAGTGCGACTCGTCAGCGCAACGGAGGGACACCAACGTCCAGATGACCGGACACTGCTGTGACAGTTTGCACCGAGCGACGATCGCACCCCGGGCGGGTCCGCAGGTCGAGGATTCGAGGCAACGCGCGGCGGGATCGGCCTCGGCCGGTTTCATTGACCCCGCGGACGTCCGCTTGCCGCCAAGGAGCGGTCGCTCGAAGGCGCACCCGAACTGCCGCTATTAGCGCCACAACGCGACATTCCCCATACCGGTGGTGGGAGCCGGCCACCGCGTCAGAAGCGGACCTGCGAAGGTCATTTTTGGGCCCGGAACATTCCTATTTTATCCTTGAAACCCTGTAGGGGTACCTAAGCCAAACCGGCTTTGACCCAGACCAGGTCTTACCCCGGCGTTGGTTGATGCATCTCAATGCGCCCGTGTTTGAGTTGTGCTAGGCGCCACGAACTCCTTTCCAACTCCTCGTAGAGTGACCGTATTGGTTCTCCTGATCCGTGATGGGCCGATGCCGGAGCCGAATACGTGGAGAGACGATCAGGGTGTTGGATTAACCCCTGAAGGAGGGCCGAAACGATGAAGATTGTTAGCTATACCATCTGTCCGTTTGCACAACGCGTACTCGGCGTCCTGGAAATCAAAGGAGTGGATTACGAGCTTGAGCGCCTCTTGCTCGGTGAAAAGCCCGATTGGTTCCTCAAAGCGTCTCCTGCTGCGCAAGTGCCGATCCTCATCGAGGATAGGGGCGTGCTGTTCGAGTCCTCTGCTATCTGTGAATACCTGGATGAGGTGTACGAGGAGCCGAAGCTTCATCCGCGAGATCCGTTCAAGAGGGCACAGCATCGTGCCTGGGCGGAGCTTGCCGCAAAGAACTACCTGGTGCAGTGCCCCACCATGCGATCCCCGACGACGGCGCAGTTCGAGGAGCGCAAGGCCGAATTCCTCACGGTTCTCGAGAAGGTCGAAAAAGTGCTTGCACAGGGGCCGTACTTCGACGGTGGCCGGTTGTCCATGGTAGATGCCGCCTGGCATCCGCTCCTGCATCGGGCGGCTGTGGTTGAGAATTATACGGGCTTCGATTTTCTGTCGGCCTTTCCCAAGACCAAGACTTGGCAGCAGGAGCTAATGACGGTCGATGCGCTTGCGAGGTCGGTCTCCGAGGACTTCGAGAAGGCCTTCGTGGAATTCTATTTGAACGACCAGACCTATTTGGGGCGCCTGATGGGCGAACAGGCTGCTTGAGCGGAACGACCAGGCGGGGGAGCGGGCGCGCGCTCAAATTTCCGGTGTCGGGGGTCTTCCAGCCGTGGCCGGAACCAACCCGGAGAGTCTCTCCTAGCCAACAGCGGAAGCCAGTCGGGGTCGTGATGGCGAACAGTTCTGTGCTAGATTTGCGGGACCATGGAATGGGAAGGCGATAAATGGCGACCTATCGAAACGCGCTACCGCAGCTGTCGGGCGATCTCTTCCTCATGGATGCCGGACTCGAGACCGACATGATCTTCAATCACGGGCTCGAAATTCGCGAGTTCGCCGCCCATACAATTCTGCCTGACGCGAAGGGACGAGACGCCCTTGCCAGGTATTTCCGGGGTTTTCTCACGCTCGCGAGCGAACAGAATGCCGGCTTCATTATCGACAGCCAGACTTGGAAGGCGCACATGCATTGGGCCACGGACCTTGACGCCACGGAAGAGGAACTTGAACACGCCAACCGTGACTCTGTCGCGTTTATCGCGGCGCTGCGTGACGAATTTTCCGGCAACGCAAAGCCGATTGTGCTGAACGGCATCACTGGCCCAAGGGGCGACGCCTACGCGCCGGAAGAAGAGATCGCGGCGGACGAGGCCGAGGCGTACCACTCCAAACAGATCGGCTGGCTGGCGAAAACCGAGATCGACATGTTCACCGCATACACCCTCACCCAGTCCAGCGAGGCGATCGGCATCGTGCGTGCGGCGCGAGCGGCCGGTCTTCCCGTCGCCATCTCGTTTACGGTGGAGACCGACGGCAATCTGCCGACGGGACAGTCACTCAAGGACGCGATCATGGCGGTGGACGAGGCGACCGAATCGGGCGCTGCCTACTTTATGGTGAATTGCGCCCATCCTGACCATTTCTCGCACGTCCTTGAAGACAGTAATTGGTCTCACCGCATTCGCGGCATCTGCTGCAACGCCTCGCGCAAGAGCCACGCGGAACTGGACCAGTCCGAGACGCTTGATTACGGCGATCCGATAGAATTTGGCGAGCAGAATAAGGCTATGCGTGATGAAATGCCCTGGCTCAACGTCTTCGGCGGCTGCTGCGGCTGTGATCTGCGCCACGTGACGGAGATCGCCCATGCGCTTGCCAGGCGACCAGGGTGACGAACAGAGGCATTGTCTGACGTTCGATTCCGTTCGCCGCGTTTGACATCGAGCGTTCAACCATCTGTGCGCAGGTCAGGGCGCTTTATGGTAGGGTCGGCTTCGGGTCAAAAGCGGCCCTCCCGAGCGTCCTCGAAAACCGTCGGCTTAAGGCTCATAACAGACTCCGGAGCGGCAAGAGTCTGCTTAGGGTCCTCTAGCAGACCATCCCACGGACGGGTCAGGGAGTCCGGGTCTTAGCCATAACGAGACATAGAAGAGTCATTGAAGAGTCATTTGTCATCGGCTGGTCGTGATGCCGCCAATGCTGCCGGCCAACTGCGTTGCGCCAATCGGAACGCCAGGTTGGAACCGGCGGCGGCTATAAATAGGCTGACGGCGAAGTAGATCGGCCAGTTTGCATCCCCGCTTACGTCATAGAGCCAACCGCCAATGATCGGCGCAGGTGAAGTCACAACGAAATACCAGCTGAAGAAAATACCCATGCCCAAGGCGCGATTCTCCACTTTCAGTGCCTCCCCCGGCAGGGCCATAATCACGCCCGCCGGCGCCATGCCGATTAATCCTAGGGCTAGACACAACGGCACCGCCAAGATGCTGTGGGGCAATAGCAGCAACGCGCCGACCGCTACCGAGAGGCAGATGTAGAGGATCGTATCGGGCCGGCCACTGCGATCGGCGGCATGTCCGCATAGTGGGCCGGAAATAATCAATGCCCAACTGGCCAGGCTGGCAATGGCGGCGGCTTCAATTGGGCTGAAGCCACCTTGGCCCAACAGACGCGGGACAAAGCTCAAATAGACAATGTAAGCGGCGTTGAAGGCGGCCCAGACCATCGCAGCCAGCGAGACCAGCCCGAATTCCCGCCGACTTAGCTGGCTACGTTGTCCGGGCCCATTGACCGGCGTATCCGCTGGCGGCTGGTAGATCAACAGGACTAGCAGAAGTCCGGCGACGCAGAACAGCGATGCCGCATAGAACGCCATATGCCAGTGGAAGGCCTCTGCCAGCCAGCTGTGGCCAATCTGGCCGGTCGCAATGCCAAAAGGCCAGCTCACCACCAGCACGCCCATCGCCGTCGCGATCTCTTTGCCGGCGAACCAGTCAGTAACCATCTTCGCGAAGAACACGGTGCCGAACACAAACCCGGCCCCGCAAATCAGCCGGCCAATTGCCGCCAGCGCGAAACTGTTCCCAGCAGCCACCAGTGCGCCGCCAATCGCCAGGCAGGCCAAACCGAAGCAAACCAGTGTGCGGTCGCTGGCGAAGCGCCCGACGTATCCTGTGGGCAGCGAAAGCACCAGGCCAGGCAGCATGAAAAGACCGATAAGGGTCCCGACTTTTGTAAAGCTGATGGCAAATTCCAGGGCGATATGATCAGAAACGGAACCGACCGTCTGGAACTGAATGCCGAGACCGGTTCGCGCCACAAACAATATCGCCAGAATAACCCACCGGTTCATGGCAACTCCTGCGCGCACTATGCTACCAGATGATCACCACTATTCCAGCGAGTGGGGTTCGAAGTCCGGTCAGGGTCATGAGCGGTAGTCAGAAGATCGGCCGGGACTGGTCCGCTAAGCGGGGTTGAGCGGACACTGAAGCTCGAAACGTCCGGTTAGGGATTGAAAGCCGACGAGTGAGAAAGCGGCGCTGGACCGCTGCTCATAGCCGAGGCTGTTGAAGAACTCCTGTTGA
>CAYFYY010000066.1:0-23456 GCA_964347475.1 uncultured Flavobacteriales bacterium | reverse complement strand
GGCCTTCGCCGGTCGACCGCGGGCGGAACACGTTGACCGCGCCGCCGGCGACCAGCAGCGCCGAATTGCACTTGAAGACGTAGAGCTTGTGCTCGCGCACCGACAGCCCGACGGCGCCGGCGATGCGGTTGGGCTCGTTGGCGTCGAGCAGCAGTTTGACGATGAACACGCGCTCGTAGATGTTCTCGATGCCGATCGCCTTCTTGGCGGCCTCGGCGACGATCGTCTTGTAGCCCTCGCCGTTGATCATGATCTGCCAGCGGCCCGAGCGGACCGGCTTGCCGCCGTCCTTCAGCGGCACCCCTTCGGTCTCCTTGGTCTTCCAGATCGGCAGGCCCCATTCCTCGAACAGCTCGACGCTGTCATCGACGTGACGGCCGACGTCGAACACGAGGTCGTCGCGGGTGATGCCCATCAGATCCGCGTGCACCATGCGCACGTAATCCTCGGGCTTGTTGTCGCCGATATAGGTGTTGATGGCCGACAGGCCCTGCGCCACCGCGCCGGAGCGGTCGAGCGCCGCCTTGTCGACCAGGGTGATCTTGACGTCGTCGCCGGCCCAGCGTTTGGCCTCGAAGGCCGCCCCGCAGGCCGCCATGCCGCCACCGATAATCAGCAGATCGGTTTCGACCTCGACGATCTCGGGATTACCGAACGTACCTTCACTCATGGGTGCTATATCCCCCTAAAATCTAAGGTTTCTCAGCCACAGGGCGACGCCGGGCGCCGCCCCGATCGAGACCGCCGATCAGATGGTCGGCAGTTGCTTGTTGGCTTGGGTAAACAGCAGCTGGCTGTTGATGTCGCCTGCCGGCGGCTTGTCCTTATAGGGCTCGATGCTGCCCACCGGCGTGGTGCGAACCGGGAACTTGAAGCGCTTGATCTCGCCGTCGCGGAACTTGATGGTCCACATGATGTGGGTGTCGGTGCGCAACGGGATCGCGGCGCCGCCCATCGGCACGAAGTCGGCATAGGCGCGGACCTCGATGGCCTGGCGCGGGCAGGCCTTGACACAGCACATGCACTCCCAGCACTGGTCCGGCTCCTGGTTGAAGGCCTTCATCCGCTCGGTATCGAGCTTCATCAGGTCGTGCGGACAGATATACATGCAGGCGGTCACGTCACCGCCCTTGCAGCCGTCGCATTTGTCGGTATGCACAAAGGTAGGCATAAAGACGTCTCTCCCTTGGTTGGCGGCGGATGACGTACCCGCATCCCCCGCTCGCCCCGGCACGACAGCCGGAAAGCGTACATGAACCGTGTCCCGGACCGGATCGGCAGCCCCACCGTCCCGGATGTATATTCGAGATTTATCATATTCGAAACCGTGAAGGCGAGTCAAAAAACCATTGCCGAATTAGGGAGACATGCGGCCATACGGCGCAGGGGCGAAATTCGTTGCAGTTCTTGGGCCGGTCCTGTGCAATGGGTCGAAATTTAGGCAACGGGCACGGGCCAAGGACGACATGAAACCCGACCTCGAGGAGCTGACGCGCCGCCTGATCGCGTTTCGCGACGCGCGCGACTGGCGGCAATTCCACTCGATGAAGAACCTCATCCTCTCGGCCAGCCTGGAGGCGGCGGAGATCATGGAGCTGGTGCAGTGGCAGGATGACGACGCCGTCGAACGCGCGGCCTTGGGCGACAGCGAGTTTCGCGCGCGGCTGGCGGAGGAATGCGCCGACGTGCTGCTCTACCTGCTGCTGATCTGCGAGCGCGCGGACATCGACCTGGCCGAGGCCGCGGTTGCCAAGATCGCGCTCAACGAGAAGAAATATCCGGTCGAGAAGGCCCGGGGAACCGCACGCAAGTACACGGAGCTGTAGAAAGCGGACCGGGGCGGGCCCGCCTGGCCCGCCCCGGAAAGGATGGGGAGTGGAGTACGAAAGTTCAGCCGGTCTCCGACGTCGCCGTGATGGCCTGGACGACCCCGGTTGCGGCAGGGACGGCGCTGGACGATGGGATGTCAGAGGTACATTTCATCGTTCGGCGCTCCCGACCAAGACTGTTTCGATAGTGCCGATGATAGAACGCGTTTGTCGCAGAATTTTGCCGATGTGGGCGTCTTTTTGTCGCAAACGATGGCAGTCGGCGCCGCTGACACATTTTGATACAAGTTTCGCGTCGCCACCGTGACTGCATGCTTAGCGGCGGCACGAAAACAGGATAAGTTCCCGGCATGGAATCGTCGCCCCACATCCTGGTCGTAGACGACGCGCGCGACATCCGCGAGCCGCTGGCCAAGTACCTGGCGAAGAACGGTTTGCGCGCCAGCATCGCCGCCAGCTCCGCCGAGGCGCGCAAAGAGATCAAGACCAGCGCCATCGACCTCGTGGTGCTCGACATCATGATGCCGGGCGAGGACGGGCTGTCGCTGTGTCGGCACCTGCGCGAGACCGCCGACATTCCCGTCATCCTTCTGACCGCGATGGCCGAGGACACCGACCGGGTGGTCGGGCTGGAGATCGGTGCCGACGATTATCTCACCAAGCCGTTCAACCCGCGCGAGCTGTTGGCGCGCATCCGGGCCGTGCTGCGACGCGCCGGCGCCGTGCCGCGCACGCGAGATACGGCGGCCACCAAGCGGCTGCGTTTTGCCGGCTGGTGCCTCGATTCGGACCGGCGGGAGCTGACCGGGGCGGACGGCGTCGCAGTTCCGCTGAGCACCGCAGAATTCCGGCTGCTCTCCGCGTTCCTCGAGCGCCCGCACATCGTGCTGTCCCGCGAGCAGCTGCTGGATCTGACCAGCGGGCGCGCGGCGCAGGTCTTCGATCGCTCGATCGACAACCAGGTCAGCCGCCTGCGCCGCAAGATCGAGGCGGATCCCAAGCACCCGTCGCTGATCAAGACCGTGTGGGGCGGCGGCTACGTGTTCGCCGCGGACGTCCAGGAGGACGCGGCATGAGCCGTCTGCTGCCGAAGAGCCTGTGGGCGCAGCTCGTTCTGCTGTTGCTGGCGGCGCTGGCGCTGTCGCATCTGCTGGCGTTCATCGTGTTTTCCGGCGAGCGCCAGCAGGCGATGCGCAGCGTCCACTATCTCGAACTGCTCGAGCGCACGGCATCGATGGTCCGGATCCTCGACGCGACGCCGACCGACACCCGCGAGGAGATCCTGAGCGCCCTCGGGTCGCCACGCCTGCGCTACTGGATCACCGAGGTCAGCGCGTTGCCGGCGACCATCACGGCGGACGGCGAGACCTGGCTGGTCACGATGCTCGAGGCCCTGCTCCCCGAGGGGCGGCCGGAGAAGGCCCGGGTTCTGGTGGCCGAAAACAACGGTCAGGACATCGTCTGGGGCCATCACGGCGCCGAGCATCGCCGGCCGGCCGCAGGGCGCGACGCCGTCGCCGGGGCCGCGAAGCCCGGCGGTGACAGCGGCTCCGACGCGTTGGGCGTGTTGACCGGCGCGTCCGGGCGCCGGGCAACGCCGACGGGCCTGACGCTATCGGTACCGCTCGCCGACGGCTCGTGGCTCAATGTGACGACCCGCTATGCCGCGCCGCCGGTCGAGTGGGCGTGGCCGTCGATCGTCTCCCTGCTGCTGGCGGCGCTCGCGATCACGGTCGTCGCCGCCCTGATGGTGCGGCGCATCGCCCGGCCGCTGACCGCGCTCGCCGGTGCGGCCGAGAAGCTCGGCCGCGGCGAAGCGGTCGCGGCCCTGGATGAGACAGGGCCCGCCGAGGTGCGCCGCACGACGGCCGCGTTCAACGCCATGCAGCGGCGGCTGACTCGGTTCGTGCGCGACCGCACCACCATGCTCGCGGCAATCAGCCACGACCTGCGCACGCCGATCACCGCTCTGCGCCTGCGTGCGGAACTGGTGGACGACGAGGAGACCCGCGAGAAGCTGCTGCAGATCCTGGACGAAATGCAGCGCATGACGGAGGCGACGCTCGCCTTCGCCCGCGAGGAAGCGGCGCGCGAGGACACCCGCCTCGTCGACCTCGCGGCGCTCGTCGACAGCCTCTGCGACGACCTCGCCGAGCTGGGGATGGAAACCAGTTTCACCGGCGACGGCAAGGCGCCGCTGGCGTGCCGGCCGCTCAGCCTGAAGCGGGCGGTCCGCAACCTGATCGAGAACGCCGTCGCTTACGGCAAGCGGGCGCGGGTGTCCCTGCACCAGAGTGCGAGCGCGCTGCGCATCGACATCGACGACGACGGTCCAGGCATCCCGGCCGAGGATCTGGAGCGCGTCTTCAGCCCGTTCGTGCGGCTGGAGGACTCGCGCAGCCGGCAGACCGGCGGCATCGGCCTTGGCATGGCCATCGCCCGTTCGATCGTGCGCGGTCACGGCGGCGACATCACCCTGGAGAACCGTTCTGAGGGCGGCCTGCGGGCGACCGTCCGGCTGCCCCGGTGGCAGCGCTAGGGAACGCCGGCCCCAGGAGTCAGCCGCCGCCGAGCAGCGCCACCAGATTCCGTCGTCCTTTCCGCTCCGCGACCTGAAGCGGCGTGTTGCCGTCGCCGTCCGCCGTCGAAGCATCGGCGCCGGCGTCCAGCAGCAGCCGCGCGATCTCGACACTGCCGCGCGACGCCGCCCAGTGCAGCGCGGTGCCGCCGTTGGCATCCTGCGCGTTCGGATCCGAGCCCTTGACGAGGAAGGCATGGACGACCGCCGGATGCCCCTTGCGGATCGCCTCGATCAGGTCCCGGGCCGGGTTCTGCTTGCCGGCGTTCCAGCCGCCAACTCCGGCGTGCAGCAGTTCGCCGCCGATCACCTCCTCGGCGACCGGATAATAGGCCTGCGCCAGGGTATCGACGACCACGGCGCCCTCGCCGTATTCGAGGGCCACCGCCCGGGCCACATCGGGCCGGTCGTAACCGGTGATCATGCGCCCGTCCGGCGAGCGCACGTAGTAGCGGTGCGGGGTGTCGGTCATGCCCAATCAGATGGCCCCGGATCGGAAATGCGCAAGACGCCGGCGGACCGCCGCCAGGCGGCAGTTTTCAGCCGTCTGCCATCAGCCGTCAGCTATAGTATGCACGCTGACGGCTGATCGCCGAGTGCGGACGGCCGTCTTCGAACGCCCCGCGCCTACTTCAGCGAATCGTAATAGGCCTGCAGGATCTTCAGCACCTCCGGCCGGCTGAACTCGTGCGGCACCTCCTCGCGCTTGGCGAACATCTCGCGCAGGCGGGTGCCGGAAATCGTCAACCGGTGCTCGTCGCCGTGCGGACAGGTCTTGGCCGTCGCCATGCCGTCGCAGCGCTTGCAGTAAAAGGTGATGTCGATCTTGAGCGGCCGGGTCTCCAGCGCCCCCTCCCACAGCGTATCGAAGATGTGTTGCGCGTCGAACGGGCCGTAGTAGTCGCCGACGCCAGCGTGGTCGCGGCCGATCACCAGGTCGGAGCAGCCGAAATTCTGCCGGAACAGCGCGTGCAGCAGCGCCTCGCGCGGACCGGCGTAGCGCATTTCGATCGGATAGCCCGACTGGATCGCGGTGCCGGGCACGAAGTAGTGCTCGACCAGCGCATTGATCGCATTGACCCGGACCTCGGCCGGAATATCACCCGGCTTCAGCTTGCCGAGCACCTGGTGGATCAGTACGCCGTCGCAGATCTCGATGCCGATCTTGGCGAGGTACTCGTGGCTGCGATGCATCGGGTTGCGGGTCTGGAAGGCGGCGACCCGCGACCAGCCCTTCTCGTTGAACAGCGCCCGGGTCTCCGCGGGGCGCATGTAAAGACCCTTGTACTGCTTCGGGTACACGCCTTCCGACAGCGCCGTCAGCCGGCCGGCAAGGTTGACCGGGCCCTGCTCCAGCACCTTCTGCACGCCCGGATGCTTCTCGTCGTTCGTCCGGTACACGTGCTCGCACTCCAGCGATTTGTCGATGACGTACTTCTCGGTCACCTCCAGGATGCCCATGATCTCGCCGGTCTCGCCGTCGACCAGGGCGACCTCCTCCTCGATGCCGATCGAATCGGCGAGGTCCTGTCCGGCCGACAGGGTGATCGGGATCGGCCAGAAGACGCCGTTCGACAGCTTCATATCGACGCAGGACCCGCGCCAGTCGGCCTCGCCCATGAAACCGTCCAGCGGGGTGTACGCACCCATCGCCAGCATGACCAGGTCTGACGTCTCGCGGCTGGACAGCGGCACCTTCTTGAGGTGCGCGGCACGTTTGAGCTCCTCGGCACGTTCGGCTTCGGGCGCCAGCAGCGGCTTCAGGCCCGCGCCGCCGTGCGGTGGCACCAGTTTCGACATGACATCTTCTCCCTTCCAGGCTCGACCTTTCGTCAACCGTCGCCAGTATGGCGACAAACCGTCGCTATTCGATCCCTCTATAGAAATACGAGTTTTCATTCTCACACAAGAATGTTCTAATATGCGAATATGTTCCCGGGCGGACTTTCCCATGCAGGTCCGCCTGTGCAACAAGATATCCATCCGGTTGATCGGGACGGGCGAATTGACATGGCGAATCAAGGGCCAACAAGCCAGACAATCCTGGTGGTCGGCGGCGGAATCGCCGGCATCACCGCGGCGGTCGAAGCGGCGGAAACCGGCTACGACGTCATCCTGCTGGAGCGCGGACCGGCGCTCGGCGGGCGGGTGGCGCAGCTGAACCGCTACTTCCCCAAGCTGTGCCATCCGACATGCGGGCTGGAGATCAATTTCCAGCGCATCCGCAAGCTGAAGAACCTGCGCGTCGTGACCATGGCGAGCGTGGCGGAAGTCAGGGGCGACAAGGGAAATTACACGGTTTCGGTGAGCGTCGCGCCGCGTTACGTGAATGCCAAATGCACCGCCTGCGGGGCCTGCGCGGAGGCGACCGAGATGGAGGTCGACAGCGCCTTCAACTATGGCCTTTCCAAGACCAGGGCCGCTTATCTGCCCCACGAACACGCCTTCCCCATGCGATACGTTGTCGCACCGGAGGCGATCGGCACGCCGGAGGCCGACAAGATCAAGGCCGCCTGCGAATACGATGCGATCGACCTCGACGACGAGGGCGAGAGCTTCGAGATCGCCTGCGGTGCCGTCGTCTGGGCAACGGGGTGGGAGCCATACGACCCGCTGAAGCTGGAATCGTACAACTACAATCTCTCGCCCGACATCATCACCAACGTACAGATGGAGCGGCTGGCCAACCACGACGGTCCGACCGGCGGGCGCATCGTCCGCCCCTCGAACGGCGAGCCGGTCAGGAAGGTCGCGATGATCCAGTGCGCCGGCTCGCGCGACCGCAACCACCTGCCCTACTGCTCGCGGATCTGCTGCCTCGGCTCGCTGAAGCACGCGGCGTACGTACGTGAGCAGTACGCGGAGGCCGAGGTCGACATCTACTACATCGACCTGCGCGCGCACGACAAGCTCGAGGCCTTCTATCAGCGCGTCGCGGCCGACCCGCAGGTGCATTTCATCAAGTCGAAGCCGGCGTCGATCGAGATCGACGCCGACGGCAACCCGGTGCTGCACGGCGAGGATACCCTGACCCGCGAGCTGTACGACCGGACGTACGACCTGGTCATCCTGGCGACCGGGATGAAGCCTGTCGCCGCCGACGGCTATGCGCCGCCGCTATCCGTGGAGCGCGACGAGTACGGTTTCATCGTTCCGTCCCTCGACGGCGACGGCGGCATTATTCCCGCCGGCGTCGCGGCCGGGCCGCTCGACGTCTCGATGTCGGTGCAGTCGGCGACGGCGGCGGCCCTCAAGGCCATCCAGGCCGTCGGACCCAGGAATTGAGGAGAGGCGACCGATGAGCGATCGGAAACCCGGCGTCTATATCTGCAGGGGCTGCGGCATCGCCGGGGCCGTCGACTGCGATGCCCTGGAAACGCTGGCCTCGGGGGACCTGAAGATGCCGCTGTGCCGGCAGCACGACGCGCTGTGCAGCGAGGAGGGCGTCGCACGCATTGCCAAGGATGTGAGCGACGGCGCCGTCAACCAGCCGATCATCGCCGCCTGCTCGCAGCGCGTGATGGCGGACCGCTTCGACTTCGACGGCGCCACCACGGTGCGCACGAACCTGCGCGAATGGGTCGCCTGGGCCCGTCCGGCGGGCGAGGAGGACACCCAGATGGCGGCGGCCGACCAGATTCGCATGGGCGTCGCCCAGGCCTCGAAGATGAAGGCGCCGGAGCCCCGCGTCGAGGACGGGCTGAGCAGCCGGATCATGGTCGTCGGCGGCGGCGCCACGGGGCTTTCCGCCGCGCTCGAGGCGGCGGCGGCCGGCCACGACGTTCTGCTGGTCGAGAAGACCACGGATCTCGGCGGCTGGAGCGCCAAATGGTCGAAGCGTCTGCCACACCGGCCGCCGTATCGCGATCCGCAGGACAACGACATCGCTGCGCTGATCGACAAGGTGCAGGGCAACAAGGCGATCACGGTGAAGACCGAAACCACCGTGGCCGAGACCAGCGGCATGCCGGGCAAGTTTGCGGTCAGCCTGGTCAACGGCGCCTCGGCGGCCACGGAAACGGTCGGCGCGATCGTCGTCGCCACCGGCTGGCGGCCCTACGATGCCACCCGGCTCGGCCATCTCGGCTACGGCGCGTCGCCCGACGTGGTGACCGGCATCGAGCTCGAGGAAATGCTCGCCGGCGACGGCGTCAAGCGCAAGTCGGACGGAGCGGCCCCGGACAACATCGCCTTCGTTCTGTGCGCGGGGTCGCGCGATCCCGAGCACCTGCCCTACTGCTCGTCGGTGTGCTGCGGTGCCTCGATCAAGCAGGCGCTGCAGATCCGCGCGGCCAACCCGGAGGCGATGATCTACATCATCTTCCAGGAGCTGCGCACCCCGGGCACGGCCGAGGAGCTCTACCGCCAGGCCCAGGAAGAGGGCATCGTCTTCGTGAAGGGCAAGGTCACGTCCGTCGGCGCGGACCTTACGGTCACGGTCGACGACGCGCTGCTCGGCCAGGAAGTGCCGATGGCGGGGCTTGACATGGTTGTGCTGGCGACCGGCATGGTGCCGAACGCCACCGACCCCGACAAGCCGGTCTCGGAAAAGGGCGCCGACCAGCTGGCCAACGACATCGACCCGGTGGCCCCGATCGCCCGGGCCGGCGAGGCCGAGATCGATGCGCCGGCATGGCCGGCGGCGGCTCCGGAAGGCGGGCCGATCCTCAACCTGAAATACCGCCAGGGCCCGCATCTGCCGATGCTGGCGGACGGTTTCGCCGACTCCCACTTCATCTGCTTCCCGTACGAGACGCGCCGCACCGGCATCTACACCTGCGGCCCGGTGCGCCGCCCGATGGACATGGCGGAGAGCGCCGAGGACGCGGCGGGCGCGGTGCTGAAGGCGATCCAGGCGATCCGCAGCGCCCAGGCGGGCATGGCGGTGCACCCGCGGGTCGGCGACCTCAGCTTCCCGAAATTCGGCCTCGACATCTGCACCAAGTGCCGGCGCTGCACCGTCGAATGCCCGTTCGGCGCCATCGACGAGACCGAGGACGGCTACCCGGTGCTCAGCCCCACGCGCTGCCGCCGCTGCGGCACCTGCATGGGCGCGTGCCCGGTGCGGACCATCAGCTTCGACAACTACAACGTCCAGATGGTCAGCGAGATGATCGGTGCGGTCGAGATCCCGGACGAGTTCTCCGACAAGTACCGCATCCTGATCCTGGCCTGCGAGAACGACGCGGCGCCGGCGCTCGACATGGCCGGCATCAACCGCCATACGCTGAACGCCGAGGTGCGCGTGATTCCGGTCCGCTGCCTCGGCTCAGTCAGCATGCTGTGGATCTCCGACGCCTTCCAGCGCGGCTACGACGGCGCCATGCTGCTGGGCTGCCGATCCGGCGACGACTACCAGTGCCATTTCGTCAAGGGCAGCCTGATCGGCCAGGAGCGCATGAAGAACATCGGCGAGACGCTGCAGAGCCTGATGCTGGAAGACGGTCGCGCCAAGGCCATCGAGGTCTCGATCGCCGACTCGGCCAAGGTCGGCAAGATGATCGACGCGTTCGTCGAGGAGATCCGCGGCTACGGCATGAACCCCTTCAAGGGCTTTTAGAGGGCAGACGCGATGACGGTAGCGCCACCGGCACAGGCCGACCGCAGATACGATCTGAACTTCGCGCGCTGGGTCCGCGACAACGTCAATGGCGGCGACAAGATGAGCCTGTGCATGCAGTGCGGCATGTGCTCCGGCTCCTGCCCCATCGGCACCGAGATGGACCACGGTCCGCGCAAGCTGTTCATGATGATCCGCGCCGGCATGAAGGACGACGTCTTCAACTCGTCGACGATCTGGAACTGCACCTCTTGCTACAACTGCGTCGTGCGCTGCCCGCGCGGCGTCCCGGTGACCTACATTCTCCAGGACCTGGCCTCGAAGGCGGTCGAGCTCGGCTACGTGAAGAAGGTGGAGAACGCTCGCTTCGCCAAGGCCTTCTGGTGGAGTGCCAAGACCTTCGGGCGCACCGATGAGCGGCTGATAACGACGAAGTTCTACTGGTCCGGCGGCCTCGCCGACTTCTTCAGGAAGGGCCTGGCGAACCTCAAGATCGCGATGAACATGGTGAAGACCGGGCGCATGCATCTCGGCGCGCCACACAAGATCAGGGACCGCAAGGGCCTGCAGGCGATCCTCGCCAAGGCGGCCGAGATCGACGCACGAGACAGCAAGGGCGGCGCGTGATGAGCGAGAGCAAGAAGTTCACCTACTATCCGGGCTGCAGCTCGCAGGGCAGCGGCGCCCATCTCGACCGCAGCTTGCGCGCCATCGCGCCAAAGCTCGGCATCGAGCTCGAGGAACTGGAGGACTGGAACTGTTGCGGCGCCTCGGTCGGCCATATCGAGGGCGGCCAACTGGCCAACACCGCGCTGTCGGGCCGGAACCTCGCGCACGCGCAGCGACAGGGCCCGCAGGACATCGTCACCGGCTGCGCCGCCTGTTACCTCAACACACACGGCACGGCCGAGAAGATCAAGGCCGACGTGAAATTGCGCGAGAAGGTCAACGAGGCGCTCGGCGCCGCCGACCTGAAATACGACGAGGACCGGCGCGTGCGCCACGCCTGCGAGGTCATCGTCAACGAGGTCGGGCTGGAGAAGGTCAGAGAGGCGGTCACCAACCCGCTAGACGGCGTCAAGGTCGCCGGATACGTCGGCTGCCAGACGGTGCGCCCGTTCGCCGAGACCGAGGCGGGCGGCGCCTACGATACCTTCGACGACCCGGAGTTCCTCGACGATTTCATCGAGGCCTGCGGCGCCGAGGCCGTGGAGTACGACGTCAAGACCGCCTGCTGCGGGGGCTCGGTCTCGGTGATGAAGCCGGACAAGACGCTGCACCTGATCAAGAAGATCCTCGAGAAGGCGGTCGAGGCCGAGGCCGACATGATCGCGACGCCCTGCCCGCTGTGCCAGACCAACGTCGAGATGTACCAGGACGCGATCAACAAGAAGTACGGCACGAACTTCAACATGCCGGTGGTGTTCTACAGCCAGCTGATGGCCATAGCCTTCGGCATGGACGGCAAGAAGGACGCCGGCCTCGACCAAAACATCATCAAGGCGAAGAAGCTCGAGGAGAAGGCGAGGTAGGCGCTTACGTGCAGCCGCCGTGGCGGAGCACCATCAGGTAACGCGACTTCGGATTGTCCAGCAATACGCCGGCCGGATCCCTCGCCATGCCGGGAAGGCCCGGTTCGTTGGCCTTCCGAGCGGGTACCGGTGCGCATAGCGCGGGTGCGACGGCAGTGAACCTCGCGTCGTCCTTCAACTGGATGCAGGAAGGCCCGCGCCGGACATAGACGCCCGAGTCATCGTAAGAGAACGACTCCTCGACAATATTCGAGAAGGTAAGATCCCAGGCCGGGCTGACCGGCCGCGCTGCGACCGAACGGCCGTCCCGAGCAATCAGTACCATGCAGGTCTTGCAGCCGATTTCCACCGGTCCCTCGACAAGCTCCAGTTCGCCGGCATCTGTAAGAATGATCGGGTTGCGTCGGCCGGAATAGCCGATGACCGGAACTGTAAGATTGCCGAATCCCGTGCAATCGAGGCCGTCGGCATGCGCCTCGAACAGGATGAGATGGCGCTCCACCGGACCACCTTGAAGGCTGGCCCGGATCTCGATCTCGAACTCTATGAACCGATAGACACGCGCTTCGCCATTTTCGGTCCGGATATCCTCGCGGCTGCCCTTGCGGACGATACCGCCGCTTTGGACGGATTCGCCGCTGGGCGAGAACACCATGTCCAGGCATGCGACCCTGTCGCCACAACCGTGCAAGAACCGCAGCTCCTTCCCCTCGGCCGCCCGGGCCGCCGTCACCGCAGTGACGGCCATCATCGTGATGACGATATAGGCATTTGTTCGCATATCCCCTTCCCGCCTGGCCCGTCTGTCAGTATAGCACGCGACTTGCCGTGCCAGGCTCCGGCAGTTTGGTCCATGGAATCCGGGACGGAAGGGAATACGACTTTGCAGACAATCAAGCTTCTGTCGCGGTGAGGAAAGCGACCACAGTTGTGCCCCATCCATCCCTGCGTTGCGAAATCGACTACTGCAACAGGTGCTGACGGCTCATGCGCGTTGGTGAAACCCGCGGTAAGATAATGGTCCGTCTCGGCGACCCGTTCTGACCGGACCCCCATACGGCGGCCTCTACAACACCGAAACGGTTTTTTTGCGCCGTCCTGTTGTTGCCGGGCGACTCGCGGCCCATTGTGTTAAGCAACGAATCAATCGAGAGGAGATCTTCATGGCGATGCGAGTCCTCGCGGCCCTGTTCTGCGTTTCGAGCCTTCTGGCGATGCCGGCCGCGGCCGGCAGCATCGAGGATTGCAAGGGTCTTGCGGACGAGGCGGCCGTCGGCGCCTGCCTGGAGGAGGAGTTCGAAGTCGCGCAGCAGCGCCTCGCGCAGGCTGCCGGCGCGTTGGAGCGTGCACTGCGGCAGATCGACGGCATTGTGCGGCCCCAGGTCGACGCGATCGCCAAATTCCGTGCAGCGCACGATCAATGGACCATGTTTCGCAACCGGGATTGCGCGTTCCTCGGTTCTGTCGAGAATTGGGGCGAGGGGGCCGATGGGGACATCCTGGAATGCCTCATCGTTGCGACGGACGATCGCAGCGAACGCTACGCCGGGCTCGCGGACGGCCTGACCCGGCGCCACCTGGAGTGACCGCACCGTGCCCGCGCCGCGCATCGAGATCGAGTATTGCACCCAGTGCCGCTGGCTGTTGCGGGCTGGCTGGATGGCGCAGGAATTGCTGACAACCTTCACCGCGGAGATCGGCGAGGTCGCACTGATGCCGGGCACGGGCGGCGTGTTCGAAGTCCGCGTCGACGGCGCGACGGTCTGGTCGCGCAAGGCGCAGGGGCGGTTCCCCGAGATGAAAGAATTAAAGCAGCTCGTCCGCGACCGCGTCGCGCCGGATCGCGACCTCGGCCACTCCGAGCGGGCGGGCTGAGCCGGCGAAGCGCGGTTCGGGCCGCCTCTCGCGCCGCATCGCGGCGCACAGGACCATGCGGCCGAGCCAGGCGGCCTGGCTGCGCGGCAGGTTGTCGAGCGCGATCTCGGTCGTATCGGAGGCGAGCAGCAACACGGCGTCGCGCCGGCGCGGCGCCTCCCGCCCGGTCCAGGTTACCGTGTGCAGGTCGCGCAGCGGAATCGTGCGGCGGCCGAAATCACCGATCGGCGTCATCCAGCAGCACGCCACCTCGTCCGGCGAGACTTCGATTCCCTGGCGCTTGCACAGCCCCAGCACCAGGAGCAGCCCGCCGCCGGCCGCAAGGGCGATGCCAACCGCCGAGCCGAGATACAGGAACAGCCCGCCGAGGGTCAGCACCAGCAGCGACGGAACCGTCTCCAGCCCGTTGACTCGCAGGATCGCCCGCGTTGCCGTCCCCTTGCGGCAGCAGCTGATCGACGACGGCGCGCGGAACGGGTTGAAGAGGCGTCCGTTCAGCCGCGCCCCGGCAAGGCTGCTGTATGGCTTGTCGAGGTCGCCCGCCCCGCGGGCGATGTAGCCGAGCGGCGTGCGTTCGAGCGCCGGCAGGCCGAGGGTCATGACCGCCGCCTTCCAGACCCGGCGCGCATCGGCCAGTCGCTGCGATCCGTACAGGGGGATCGTCTTCAGAGGATCGCGGTGGCGCAGCACGACATCGTGCCAGCGGCGCATCCCCAGCACCGTGCCCGGCCGCACCGCGGAGCTCAGCTGGACGCCGGCATAGGCGGTCAGCGGTTCCGTCCACCGCCTGGTCCTGCGGAAGAGCCGTTCGGTCACCTGAACCGCGCCGTCGGCGATCTCGACGTCGATACGGCCGCGGCGCCCCGACCACCGGGTCAGCCGCACCGATCGCTGGGCGAAATTCGGCGCTGCATCCGACATTGTTCTTGGGCCCGCAAGCCTCCCGAAACAAATTTTGATTATTTGCCTGTTTCGAAAATAGCGCAAGAGAGAAATTCAAGTCCCGGTGAAAGATTTAGGCCCGTGTTTCTTTAATCGGTGTTGTGTGCCGGGGTGCGACTTCTTCGCCGTGCGTGACCTGGCGAATGGACGGAAATACCGGCTCGTCGATTACTAATAACCGACCTTCCCGCTGTGCCAAACGATCCCGACCCCGCCGTCCTCATCCCGGCGACGGGCCGGCCCGCCGTCGGTTGCGCAGCCGGCCGGCGGCGATACAGGCGACGAACACGGCGCACAGCAGCGCCTGGGTCTGCGGCATCGCCTGCGGGCCCAGTATCTCCATCGCGGCGCCGGTCAGGGGCGGGCCGGCGACGCCGCCGAGGCAATACGCGATCACCAGCATGGCGTTGGCGGCCGGCAGCGCGTCGGCGCGGAACCGCTCGCCGAGCAGGGAGAGGGCGAGCGTGTAGAGGCTGACCGTGGTCCCGCCCCAGACGAACAGGACCGGCCACATAAGCCGCGAGCTGTGCAGGATCCCGGGCAGCAGCAGGGCGCAGGCGGCGCCGGCGAGCACGCAGGCGATCAGCAGGCGCAGCCGGCCGACGCGGTCGGCGGCCCAGCCGATCGGCAGCTGCATGATCGTGGTGCCGGAGATCAGCACCGTGAGCATGAGCAATGAGGCATCCTCGCCCAACCCCTCGCGCAGGCCGTACACCGGCAGCAGGGCCAGGATCGACATGTCGATGAAGCCGCACACGAACACCGCGGCCATGATGAGCGGCGCCTGGAACAGCGCGCCCCAGGTCGTGTGCGCGCCGTCGCCGATGCGGCGCGGCGCCAGCCGGCGGGCCGCGATCATCGGCAGTGCCGCAACCAGGATGAGGCCGGCGCTGACGAGGAAGGGCAGGTAGCCGTCGATGCCGACCACCGCGATCACCATCGGCCCGGCCGCGAAGCCGAGGCCGAGAATCGTCGCATAGAGGCCGGCCACCAGCCCGCGCCTGGCGTCGCCCGCCACCATGTTCAGCCAAGTCTCGCTGACCACCCAGATCAGCCCCATGCCGACGCCGATCAGGAAGCGGAACAGGAACCACGCGGCGATGCCGCCGGTCGCGGGGATGACGAGCAGCGCTCCGGCGATCAGCACGATGCCGCCGTGGATCACCTTCAGGGCCCCGAATCGGCGCACCAGGCGCGGCACGAACGGGCTGACGAAGATCACCGCGAGGATGCCGGTCGAGCCGTTCAGTCCGGCCAGCGCGGCGCTGCCCTGGTCGCGCTCGATCAGCAGCGACAGCAGCGGCGCGGTGATGCCGATCGTGATGCCGGCCGCCAGGATGCTGGTCAGGATCGCGGCAAGGCTGCGGACCCGCGCCACCGGCACAGCGTCAACCACCACCGCCTCCGCCACGGCGGACGAAGCCTTGCTCTCCTGCATCGATGTGTCTCCGATTCGCGCGGGCTGCCCCGCGTCCCTCTAGCACGCGGCTGCGCTGTCCGCCACCGGGCCCGTGCCTGTCCCCCTATTCCCTGTGCGCGGCCATGATGGCGGCGGCGAGGTCGGCCGGCACGATGCCCGGCATCTCGATGCCGATGTCCTGCATCGTGCGCGCCGCCTCGGCGCTGAGCGAGGCCTCGTCGAGAGGCTCGCCGACCAGCCGGTGGCACAGTGTCTCCAGCCCGTCGCCCGGCAGGCACGAGAACGCGCCGGACAGCACGAGCTCGGCGATAGCGCCCTCGCGCTCGAGCAGGTGTACGCTGATCAGGCCGCCCGCGGTCACATGCGTCGCGTCGGCCGGGACGGTCGCGCCGACGGCCGCGGCATCGGTCCGCGTGACCTTCCGATCCATCGCCAGCGTCCACGACTCGTCGGCCAGCTGGTCCGCCCATTCGGCGATCGCCGCCCGCTCGGCTTCCGTCGGCGCATCCTCGACCAGCTCGGCGCCCAGGCAGTCCCCGCATTCCTTCAGCAGGATGCGCCTGAACTCCTCGCGCGGCGGCATTATGTGCAGCTCGTGCAGCAGGCTGGTCACCTCGTCCGCCATCATCTCGCGCAGCTTGTCGCGGAAGGCGTCGGACGGCGCCTGGAGGCAGCTGGCGATGGCGGCGAGATCGAGCTCCGCGTTGAGGTTGCAGGCGACGACCACGGACTCGCCGATGCGGCCGGCGTCGGCGCCACCGATCCGCCGGTCACCCACATACAGCTCGCTGATCGGGCTGAATTCCGCGGCGATGCCCAGCGCGCCGCAGGTGCGGACCACCGGCTCGAGAAACCGCGCGTAGAGGTCGGCCATCGGCACGGTCACCCTGTGGTGCGGCTGGATGAAGTGGATGTTCGTGCGGTTGCGGTCGACGAAACCGACGCCGCCACCGAGCTGCCGGCGGATCACCGGGAAGTGCCGCGTGCGGCAGCGCGCGCGGTCGATCTCCTGCGCCACCACCTGGAACCGGCCGACGCTCACATAGGTCTCGTCCGGGCCGGCCAGGCTGAGAATGGCGTCGTCTTCCGGCTGCATCGCCGCGGCGAGGCCATGGTAGACGGCCTCGCAGTCGTGCGGCGGGATGTGGCCGGAATCGATAACCCTCAAGCGCATCGCGCGCGGTCCCGGGGTTGTGGCTCGGGTCTGCCTCTACATAGCACCAACCACCCCGCGATGGCCATGGCCGCGGTCGTCATTCCTCCACCAGCTCGGCGACCTCGACGACGCGGCCCTCGCGGGCCGATCTGACGCCGGCGAGGATCACCGCGAGCGAGGCCGTCGCCGTCTCGCCGCCGACCTCCGGTGCGCCGCCGTTGCGTACGCAGTCGGCGAATTCGGCCAGTTCCTCGGCGATGGTGTCGTTCTTCTCGCAGGCGACCGGGTTGACCTCGTCGCTGTGGCGCTTCTGATGCCTGAGGCCGTTGTGCAGGTCGTAATAGGCCGTCGCCTCGCGGCCGTAGAGGTTCATCATGTAGTACTCGGAGGCCGAGGCGTAACAGGCGGAGAGGATCGAGATCGCCTCGTTCTCGTGCTGCAGCATCACGTTGGCAACGTCCGGGTTCTCGCCCGGCAGCGCCAGCTGGGTCGACATACCGGCGACCCGTTTGACCGGCCCGAGCAGCATCTCCAGCACGTCGGTGTAATGGATGCCGATCTGCAGCATCACACCGCCCGGCATGCCTTCCGCCTGGAAACGCCAGGAATCGGCCTCGAACTTGCCCTCGCGGTCGCGGCTGATATTCGCCTCGGCCTGCACCATGCGGCCGAACTCGCCCGCCGCGATGCGGTCCCGCACCCAGCGGAAATGGCTCTCCCGGCGGCGCTGGTAGCCAACCGAGAGCACCACCCCGGCGTCCTTGCAGATCCGCGTGATGGCGCGGCCGTCGGCGACGTTGGTGGCGATCGGCTTGTCGAGGAACACGTGCTTGCCGGCCTCGGCGGCGGCTCGCGTCGTCTCCAGATGGACGTGGTTCGGCGTCGTGTTGATGATCGCCTCGATCGAAGCGTCGGCGAGGATCTCCTCGTAGCTGGCGGCGGCGCGGCAGCCGTATTTCCGCGCGAACGTTGCGCGCTTGTCGTCGGAGCGCGTGTAGCAGGCGACGATCTCGATGGCGCCGCTGCGCTGCGCCGCGTCGGCGAGCACGTCCGACCACCAGCCGAGTCCGATCGAGGCGACGCGCAAGGGGGTTGAGGCCATAGGTTGTTACTCCTCTGCTTGTTCGGATGGGGCGGCCTTGCGCCTGCGCGCGGCGACGAACGGCCAGGCAATCGAGAGCGCCGACAGGCACAGGAACAGAAGGCTGAAGGGGGAGGTGAAGAACACGGTGACGTCGCCCTGCGAGGCGGTCAGCGCGACCCGCAGATGCTCCTCCAGTTGGCCGCCGAGCACGAGCGCCAGCAACAGCGGCACCACCGGCATGCCGACCCAGCGCATGGCAAGACCCAACAGGCCGAAGGCGAACATCACCTGGACGTCGAAGAACGAGTTGCGCAGGGCGTAGCTGCCGATCACGCAGAAGATGGCGATCGCCGGCATCAGCGCCGCCCGCGGCAGGGCCAGCAGCTTGACCAGAAGGCGCAGCCCGGCCAGCGCGATGATCAGGTTGAAGACATTGGCCCAGAAGAACGAGAAGATCACCGTGTAGGCGAAGTCGGCGCGCTCGATGAACAGGAGCGGCCCGGGCGCGAGCCCGTGCACCAGCAGCGCGCCGATCAGGATCGCGGTCACCGGATCGCCCGGGATGCCGAGCGTCATCATCGGGATCAGCGCGCCCCCGGTCACCGCGTTGTTCGCCGATTCCGGCGCCGCCACCCCCTCGACCGCGCCCTTGCCGTAGGCGTCGGGATCGCGGCTGGTCTTGCGCGTGTAGTCGTAGGAGATGAAGGCGGCGATCGGGCCACCGACGCCGGGCAGGATGCCGAGGAAGGCGCCGGTCACCGAGCCGATCGAGACCGGCCGCAACATGCGCTTCAGGTCAGCGGGGCGCGGCAGCACGCTGCCGAAGCGGGACTGTGCCGGCCCGGAGCCGCTGCCCTGTCTTGCCGGCCGCAGATTGTCGACCAGCTGCGGGATCGCGAACAGGCCGATCAGCGCGGTCAGGAAGTGGATGCCGCCGAGCATGTCGGCATCGCCGAAGGTGAAGCGCGCCGTGCCCATCATCGGGTCCTGGCCGACGGTCACGATCAGCAGCCCGATCGCCGCCGATAGGAGGCCCTTGACGACCGAGCGCGCGGCGAAGCCGCAGATCACGGTGAGCCCGAAGAACACGAGGCTGAACAGATCGGGCGCCCGGAACCGCAGCGCGACGTCGGCAAGGCTCGGCGCGATCAGGTAGAGGCAGAGGAAGCTGAACAGGCCGCCGGCGAAGCCCGCGGTGATCGACACGCCAAGCGCCTTGCCGGCCTCGCCGCGCAGCGCCATCGGATGGCCGTCGACCAGCGTCGCCGAAGCGGACGGCGTGCCCGGGATGTTCAGGAGGATCGCCGAGAAGCTGCCGCCCATCATGCCGCCGACATAGAGGCCGAGCAGCAGCGCGATCGAGATCGTCGGGTCGAGCACGAAGGTGAGCGGCAGCACGATGATGATGCCCGAGCTGATCGTCATCCCCGGGATCATGCCGACGATAAGGCCGAGCAGCGCCCCCGCCGCCGTCGAGACGAGGCTGGTCGGCAGGCTGGCCTGCGCCAGCCCGTGCAGGATGTCCGGGTTCATCCGCCGAACACCGACCAGCTGCCGTGCGGCAGCGGGATCCGGAACACCTCGCGGAACAGCAGCGACAGGGCGAGCGGCAGGCCGATCGCGCCGGCCGCCACCAGCATCCGCCTGCGGCCGCCGTAGAGCCAGATCATACCGGCGGCGAACGGGATGCTGGCGGCAAGAAATCCGAGATGCGGGAGCACCGCGAGATAGGCCGCGAACAGCGCCAGCGCCGCGATCGCCGGCGTCCGTGCCGCGAGGTCGAGCTCGACGGGTGCCCTTCGGTAAGTGCGCAGGCCTTGGACCAGCAGGGCGCCGGACAGGCCGATGAGGACGACCGCGATCAGGTAGGGAAAGAAGGCCGGCCCCGGAATATTCGGCAGGCTGCGCTCGGGCAGCTGCGTCGCCAGGTAGAAGTAGACGATGCCGAGCGCGAGCAGAGCGGCCCCCGCCACGATGTTCCTCAAGGCCATGCCGTCACCTCACGGGGTCGTCCGCCCGATCGCCCGCTCATAGCCGTAACGGGGTTCGGAGCAAAGTGAGCAATATTTCCCCATACTTCGAGACGGCAGCCGTCGCAGTCTCCTCAGCATGTAGACGTTTGCACGGATCACCTTTCCGCCGTCGCCGGGCGGGTTACCCCCTCCCCAACCCCTCCCCCCATGGCAAGGCCGTGCATCCCCGCGGCCCTCGGCGCCCGGGAGAGGGGCTCGTTCTTCCCGCATGCGGCGATAGAGCCCCTCTCCCTCGCGGCAGCGCATGGCGGAATGCTGGGTCCGTCCACGAAGGGAGGGGTTGGGGAGGGGGATGGCGACTGGCCGTTCGCTCCATGCAAAGGTTTCCAGCACGGGGAAGAACGTGAATCGCGTCACCTTGGAGACTTTTGCGCGGAAGAGGATTTCGTCATCGCGAGGCTGCGAAGCAGCCGCAGCGATCCAGAAAAGGACTTGTTTCTGCGGCATCCTGGATTGCCGCGTCGGCCTTCGGCCTCCTCGCAATGACGATCTGGGGTTTCGCGCGAACGTCTCCAACATTAGGGAAGTCCTGAGTTCCGTCACCCTGAGAAGGCGTGAAGGGCCGTCTCGACGCGGCGTCGCCCGTTTTCGCATGCTGTTCACGCAGGCAAGGCCGGACGATGCCGTTTTTCGAAGCCGTCCGGCCTGGCCACGACACAGGCGCCTAGTTCGCCTTCTTCGACTTGTAAAGGCCGGCCTGCTGCATGATGCCCTTGACCACCTCGTTCTCCGAGGCAAGCACCTTCTCGAACTCGGCATGGCCCATCGGCGCGACGGTGAAGCCGTTCTTCGCCGCCAGCGCCATGAAGGCGTCCGACTTGGCCGCCGCGATCATGGCATCGGCGAGCCTGCCCTTGACCGCCTCCGGGGTGCCCTTGGGCACCGACAATGACCGGAACAGGTCGAGATGGGCGTTGAAGCCCTGCTCGGCCGCGGTCGGCACGTCCTGGATGACGGCGTTGCGCTCGGCGCTGGGGATCGCCAGCAGGCGGATCTTGCCGGCCTTGGCCAGGTTCAGCGCGCCGGTCAGCGGCGCCACCATGGCGTCGGCCTCGCCGCTCAGCACCGAGGCGTTGCGCCGCTTGATGCCGACCGGCAGGTGGATCACCTCGCAGCCGATCGCGTTGGCGATGGCGATGGCGGCGAGGTGCGTGGCGCTGCCGGAGCTGGAGTTGGCGACCTTGTACTTGCCCGGATTGGCCCGGCAGTCGGCCGCGAACTCCTTGAGCGACTGCCACTTGGCGTCGGCCCGCACCGCGAACGGCATCGGCTGGTACTCGACGCGGCCGATATGCTCGAGCGCCGAATACTCGTAGTCGACGTTGCCGATATTGGTGCTGGTCAGGATCGAGGTCGAGCTCCAGGCCACCGTGTAGCCGTCGGGGTCCGCATTCTTCACATAGGTGTAGGTGATGGCGCCGCCGGCCCCCGGCTTGTTGATGGGAACGACGGTCGTGCCGAGGATCTTGCCCATCTCCTCGGCCAGTAGCCGTCCCTCGATGTCGGCGCCGCCGCCGGCCCCGAAGGGAATGATGAACTCGATCGGCTTTTCCGGGAACTCGGCCCGGGCGGGCAGCGCCTGGATGAGCGCCGCAGCGGCGAGCGCCGCCAGCAGGGTCTTGACTGTCTTCATCTGGATCCTCCCGATCGTCTTGTTGGTCTTGTCGTTTCTATTGTCTTGTCGCAGTGGGCGCCCGGTCAGCCGGGCAGCGCCGCGCCGACGGCTTCGACCGCCGCCTTGGCGATCTCCTCGTCCTGCCTCCAGTCGCCGCCGGACACGCCGATGCCGCCGACGCACTCGCCGTCCACCATGATCGGAAAGCCGCCCTCCATCGCGGTCCAGCGCGCCGGCCCGGCGGCAAGCGCGAGGCCGACCGCGTGCAGCGTGTCCAGCTCCTGCCCCTGGGCGCCCTTGGTGGTGGTCGGCCGCCGGTTGGACGCCGCGGTGACCGCCTTGGTGGTCGCCGAATGCACGGTGTGGAAGCGGCTGCCGTCCATGCGCTCCAGGAGCTGCAGGTGGCCGCCGGCATCGACGATGGCGACGGTGGCGCCGATGCCGAACGCCTCGGCCCTGGCGATCGCCGCGTCCATCATCTGGCGGGCGCCCTTGGCGGTCAGGCGCTTGGTGTCCGCGAACGGCATGGCGCTGTGTCCTCCCTGTGCTTTGCGCGGCCCGTTCCGGGCCCGTTTGCGCCCATGCTAGCGCCCGCCCCGGCGATGCGCCAGCCGTTTATCGCCGGATAATCGGCGAATCCCGGTGTAGCGGCATTAACCATGGAAGGTCTTGATTTGAGGACTATTTCCCCCGCCGCCGCGCGCGCATTGGCGAAAATCCGCGACGATTTCGCTGGGGCGGCCCGTTGGCATACCCCACATAAGGATAAAGGCGGACAACGCCGCTACCGTGGGGAGATAAATGGCGGAAACCGGGGTGGATCCGGATCGCAGGAACGGGAATCGGCAGTCAAGGCGCTGCCTCGGCCGTGTCGCCTCGACAGGGACCGTGGCGCTGGCCGCGCTGCTGCTGGCCCGTGCCGAGCCTTCGTCCGGCACGGCGACGGCTCTCGTCGTCGCCGTGTGGCTGTGGCTGGTGCCGACGGCGGTCGTCGGCATCGTCCGGCTGGCATGGGGCGTGAGCGAGGCGGTATCGCGGGAAGCGGCGAATATCAACCCATTCTATTTCCTGCCCCGGCCGCCTCGCCTCTGCGCCTGGGCCGCCGTGCTGTTGCTGTTGGTGGCGACGGCCGCGCTGTTCGCGGCCGGCGAAACGGCCCTCGCCGCGACGATGGAGGTATTCCTGTTCCTCCGTCTGGCGATGAGTCTCGTGCCCGACAGCGAATTCATGCCCGCAAAGAAGAAGGATCCGCTCGAGCAGGACCACACCCCGATCGCCAGCGGCCCGGGGGCATTCGGCGTCGTCGCAATCGCCGGCACGGTATGGCTCGGTCTGGGAGCACCGCCGCCGTGGGCGGAAAGCGTGATCCTGACCTATATCTGGATCGTTGCGGTCTTGCTCGTATTCTTCCAGTGCATGATCGCTCTTGGCATTGCGTCCGTCCCGTTGACCGACAAACACTCCAGGGAACAGCTGCGGCGGCGCGGCGCGCAATCGGATGTCCCGTCGCCGCGGACTCCGGCGATCACGCCGGAACCGCTGAGAACGACGCATCAGAAACTCAACATGTGGTTCTGGCGGGCAAGCTGGCTGGTCGTAACCTGGGCCCTGTGGGCCGCCGGCCAGCCGTTGCTGGCGGGCCTTTATCTGTTCGGCCAGACGCTCAAGCTCGCCGTGCGGGTCCGCCTACGGCGCATGAAGCACGGCGACACGGCGCGGATCGATTTTCTCGCACGCGCCATACACTTCATCGTCTGGTGGCCGCTCGTCGCCGTTACCATATCGGCCGGCGCCGTCATCTTTTTTCCATTTCTCATACTCGCCGAGATCTG
>CAYFYY010000065.1:0-23669 GCA_964347475.1 uncultured Flavobacteriales bacterium | reverse complement strand
CCTGCTGGAGGGCGCGCCCAAGGGCATCGATACCCGCGAGATCGGCGCCGACCTCGCCGCCGAGATCGCGGCGGTCGAGCGGGTGCATCACATCCACGCCTGGTCGATCACCCAGGAGCGCAAGATGATCACCCTGCACGCCGTGATCGCCGAGGGCATGCCGGCCGAGGCGGCGACCATGGCGATCAAGGCGCGGCTGAAGCAGCGCTTCGGCCTCGAGCACGCCACCGTCGAGGTCGAGCGCGCGACGTGCGCGGACGAGGCGTGAACGCGGACAGCCGTGTAGGTAATCAGACCTCAGTCCTCGGTAAGTGTCACCAGGATATCGGCATACCAGGCGCAGTTCAGGCCGAGCGCCTCGTCCAGCTCCAGGTCGCGCGTCCCGACATCGATGCGTGCCGAGTGGACGCCGAGCAGGGTCCACGGCAGATCGCCCAGCATCGAATCGGGCTCGACAACGCGCATTACGACGGGCGCACCGCTGGTACCCCGGTGGGTGCGCGCGTCGGTGAGGAAGTAACCCATGCCCTGGAAGCGCAGTCCGAAGGAAGACGCGATAACCGCATGGCGCACCACCGGCATGTGGTGCAGCGTGTCGTGGAAGCCGAGGGGAAATCCCACCACTAGAAGCGCGGTGCCAACCTCAATCTGATCGAGCGGAAGTCTCAGGTGCGCAGGGGTGAAGGTCCGGTAGGCTGTCCGTCCGGGCAGAGCGGAGCGCTCGATCTCGATTGCCGCCACGTCGATCTCTCCGGCGCGGTCAAGGCCCTGGCGCCACAGGCTCCCGCCGTCGCGGTAGAGCGGAATAGAGAACCCGGTGGACTCGGCCAGGTTGTCCGGATCGGTGTGGAGCTCGACCTCGATGCGGTCCGGGAAGTGTTTGCTCGGCTGGTCGATTAACACGTGCCGGCTCGTCACCAGGAACAATCGGTCATCGCGCTGGAAGAAGAAGCCGCTCGCGTTCGTCAAGTGGCGTTGCTGTTCGAAGGTGGAGATGCGCGTCGCGGCAAGCAGAAGCGATTCGATCATCGGCATGTCACGGCATTTTTTGCGCGTGGCACGGCGCCGCAGCTAGTGTCCGCACGAGCCGAGAGGTTTTCGTCCTGCGGGACACGCGGTGCGCCGGTGGCGGCCCAGCGATGCCGATTCGTGCAGTACAGGCGAACCCGCGGACCGTTTGACCTATTCATCGCGATGCACTGCACGTATGACATAACCCCCCGAGCGTTCGTCCATCTCGAGGTCAAGCAATCCGCGGTCTTCTGCCTCCTCCAACAGATCGCTGAACGACCGGAACCCGTAGAAGCTTTCATTGAAACCGGGGCGGCGGCGTTTGAGGGTCTGTTTGACGATCGAACCCCACAGCTGGTCGCCGCGCTCTAGGAACAGCGCCTCCGCCGTTTCCAGTAGGAGATCGATGGCTTCGTCGCGCCTGTCCGGTTCTTTGTCCGCCTCCCCGGCGCGTGCCGTTTTCTTGCCGGACGCCGCTTTCTTGTCCGGCTTCTTCGCCACCGCTGCCTTCTTCCTGGCCCTGGGTCTGCCGCGCGTTTTGGTCGAATCGCTTTCGCGAATAAGATCGTCGTAGAAGATGAATTCGTCGCAGCTGTTCATCAACAGATCCGACGTGCTGTTTTTCACGCCGACGCCGATCACCGTTTTAGCGTTCTCGCGCAGCTTGCTAACGAGAGGCGAGAAGTCCGAGTCGCCGCTGATGATCACGAATGTGTCGATGTGTTCCTTCGTGTAGCAAAGGTCCAGGGCGTCGACGACCATACGGATGTCCGCTGAGTTCTTGCCGGATTGCCGCGTGTGCGGAATCTCGATCAGTTCGAAGGCGGCCTCGTGCATGGTGGACTTGAACTCCTTGTAGCGGTCCCAATCGCAATACGCCTTCTTGACGACAATGCTGCCCTTCAACAGCAGCCGTTCCAAAACCAGCCGCATGTCGAACTTCGGAATATTCGTATCGCGTACACCGAGCGCGACGTTCTCGAAGTCGCAAAACAGGGCCAGGTTGAAATCGAGGTTCTCGCTCGTCATGGCGATCCTTGTGGCTGTGGTCATACACGGCGGTTGTGCGGTCGAAGGGTGGCCATCATGCGCCAATTCATCCGCCGGCGCATACCGTGGCCGGTCGGTTCAGCCGTGAACGTCTTGCACAGGATTTCATGGCAGACAGGACCGCGCCCGACACCTGATCCTATCAGACGGCGCACGTCCGTTTGATAGTTTTCTTCTGTTTCCGCCCCGGCCCGACCATGGCGCTACCCGCCAGAGCAGGTTCGACCGGATTTCAGAGGTCCCGTCGGAGCAAGGCCTGACCGCTTTTTGACGGAATGTGGCCGGCCGCCGATTGGTCCATTTTCAGATCAAATTAGGGATCCCAGTCACTGGCCGGACTGCGCCACCTCGCCGGCGTCATGAGGCCTGACGTCGATTCTGATTGACTAAGCGGACGGGATACACCACCTCTTGTAGATCGGTTTTATCGGTCTTGGCGTATCCCACTGAACGCCTTCCGCGATTAGCGGCGCTGCCCCTCGACATTGTGAGACCAAGACGCCCGGTGACGCGGGCGAAATCGCATAGCGTCCATATTACTCCTGAAAGGATACAACTATGGCTAAAGGAACCGTCAAGTGGTTCAACGCCGCCAAGGGCTATGGCTTCATCGAGCCAAGTGACGGCTCGAAGGACGTGTTCGTCCACATTTCCGCCGTCGAAAGGGCCGGTTTGCCCGGCCTTTCGGAGGGCCAGACGATCTCTTACGATGTGGTGCCCGGCCAAAACGGCAAAAGCTCGGCGGAGAACCTCGTCGTCTGACGGCGCGGCCGGCAGGGCGCGCACGCGGCCGCCATTCAAGCACCATTCGAGACGAAACGCGTGGCCGGCCTCAGGCAGGTTCGGCCATGCGTTATTGGGATACGGCGCAGGAATCGCCGCAACGGAAAGGAGCCTCATGGCCCGGAAACCAAACTACAAGTTCGAACGCCGGGAGCGCGAGCGTGCCAAAGCCGCCAAAAAGGCAGCGAAGGCGGCAAAGGCCGAACAAAAGAGAGGGATGTTGGGCCCACTCGACGAGGACAAAAGGCGGCTTGAACCCCTGAACGGCGGCTTGCCGCCAGAGAGCGACTAAAGCGCGATCCGCTCACGCGCAAGCATTCTGTAGCGAACATATCAGAGAAGGCGCGCGTCGGTGGTATCGTTCAGGCGGACGCCGCCGCTGGCCATATTGCGCGGCGGACGACCTGCACGGGGCCATCGATCAGGATCGCGCCTCACGGATTCCGACCAGCTTACGTTTGTCCTCGTCCCACAGGGCCAGCCAGACCCCTTTAAAGCTCTCGCGCAGGGTCAGGCGGTTGATTGCCTGAAGTTGCGGGCTCGCCTCGAGGCATTCCTGCAGCCGATAATTGGGAATGCGGCTGCACAGATGATGGATGTGATGGAAGCCGATATTGCCGGAGAACCATTGCAGAATTCGAGGCAAAGCATAATAGGAACTGTTGCGAAGCGCCGCGACATGGAACTCCCAGTCTTCGCTCCAGTCCCACTGGGCGTTTTCGAACTGATGCTGGATGTAGAACAGCCAGCCGGCGGCCCAGGTCGCCAGGATCATGACGGGCAGGAACAGCAGCAGAAATGTCTTGAGGCCGATCGCTGCGACCAGGATCCCATAGCCGAGCAACAGTGCGAGGTCATGGAACAGGATGCTTCGCCAGATGTCACGAAATGGCAGCGGTGCGAAGAAGGGAACTCGATGGCGCAGGATAAATAGATAGGGTGGGCCAATAACGAGAACGACGAGCGGATTGCGGTACAGGCGATAGAGAAGACGCCGGTATCTTGGCAGTGCCGCGTATTCACGGACCGTAAGCGTATCGACGTCGCCGACCCCGCGCCGGCTGAGGTCCCCGGCGGCTGAGTGATGGATGGCATGGGATCGGCGCCAGTAGCCGTAGGGCGTCAGGGTGAGGATGCTGATCAGACGGCCCAGCGTATCATTCGCCCGGCGGGACCGGAAGAAGGACCCGTGCCCGCAGTCATGCTGGATGATGAACAGCCGCACCAGGAACCCTGCCACCGGCAGGGCCAGCAGCAGGACGATCGGGTAGCCGTGATTGAGACCCACCCAGATCGCTGCGAAAAGAAGGAAGAAAGGTATCGCGGTGTTGAGCAGCTGAATGATGCTGCGCTTCGTGTCTGCACCCTTGTAGGCGGCACAGTGATCCAGCAGGCGCCGGGCTTCCGCTGCATCCGCGCAAGACAAGGATTCAGCCTTGCCTGCGCTGGCGGGTGAGTTGCCTATTTCCAATTACCGGCAGTCCCGTTGCGGCCCGGTCCGTCAGTCGCCGGACGGGCCGCAACGCACCGTCAGTCTTTAGCGACCAGGTTTTCGGCCGATGCCTTGCCGTCCCGGCCCGGCACGAGCTCGTAAGAGACCCTTTGTCCCTCGCGGAGCGTATGCATGCCGGCGCGCTCGACGGCGGAAATATGGACGAATGCGTCCTTCGAGCCGTCCGCAGGCTCGATAAAGCCAAACCCCTTCGTGGGGTTGAACCATTTTACTGTTCCAGTAATCATCGCTTCTTCCTAAACATCGTGGTGTATGGACGTCGCCCGTGGTGACGTCCGGTTCGGTACTTACGTTCACAATGTCAGGAGGTAGCAAGGGCAGCCGTACAAAGGCTGATCGAGTTACGCAGGACGACTGTGCAACGTGTACAGCGTATATGGGGTCGGGACCGCGTAAAGCAAGCAAATCGGTTCATGCACCCACGATTGCCGTGGCGAATATGCCCGGTGCACATATCTGCGCCGGCTCTGTGGTACGCCACCGTCGAGCTCGAGCGCGCGACCTGCGCGAACGAGGGATAGAGGGCGGAATTCCCGCCGTGGGGACACCCGTCGTCGCGCACTCTGGCAATTTGACCCGATTGTCGCGAAACGGGCGGTAAAGGCGAAACGGGCCGTCTCCGCCGTTCCCGGAAGGGCGGGTCGGGCCGGCTTCCCGTCGCTGCCAAATGCTTGTATCCTGTCGCTCGCAGGAGGAACTGGATACGACACTATGGATTTGATGCGCCGATGATGCCTCGTTTCACGCGACGCGAAGTGCTGTCGGCCGCCGGGGCGGCGGCGCTTTCCGGAGCCATGCCGCGCGCTGCCGTGGCAAGCGCTCCGCGCCGGCTGATCTGCGAGTCCCGGGTTCTCGATGTCGCGGGCAGGGCCGCCAAGGTATTCGGCCTTGCGCAGCCGAACGGGACGCAGGGCCTCGTGCTGGATCCCGATGAGCGGTTCACTGTCACGCTGGCCAACCGCCTGGCCGAGGAGACGCTGGTCCACTGGCACGGGCAGATTCCGCCCAATGCGCAGGACGGGGTGCCGGCAGTCACGCAGCTGGCGCTCAAGCCGGACTCCGAATACGCCTATGACTTCCAGCCCGTCGCCGGCAGCCACTGGATGCATTCGCACTTCGAAATGCAGCGGCAGAAACTGCTGTCGGCGCCGCTGGTCGTGCGCACGCGCGACGACCTGAAGGCCGACCTGCAGGAGCATGTGATGTTCCTGCATGATTTCACGTTCCGCGAACCGGAGGAGATCCTCGCCGAACTGATGGCCGGCGAGGGGCATGGCGACATGCCGGGGATGGATCACGGCGCCGGCGGGCATATGCAGGGCCATGCCGGGCACGGGATGATGGAGATGCCCGGCCATCTGAACGATGTCGAGCACGACGCCTTCCTCGCCAACGACCGGACGCTCGCCGATCCCGAGATCGTGCGTGTGGAGCGCGGCGGCCGGGTCCGGCTGCGCATCGTCAACGGGGCCGCGGCCACGAACTTCCAGATCGACCTCGGCCGCCTCGAGGGCGTCGTCGTGGCGACGGACGGCAATCCCGTCCATCCCGTTGCGATGAAGGGGCATCTGCCGATCGCCATGGCCCAGCGCCTCGACATCCTCATCCAGCTGCCGAACGAGGAGGGGGCGTGGCCGGTCCTCGCGGTGCGGGAGGGCGACCCGCAACAGACCGGCCTCGTCCTCGCCACGCGCAACGCAACGGTCCGGAAGATCCCTACCCTGGGCCATAGTTCGGGGATGCATGTCGATACGAGGCTGGAGCGGGGGCTGCGCGCCGTGGCGCAACTGCCGCAGCGTGACGCCGCGAAGCGGGTCCACCTGCGCCTCACCGGCGGCATGAGCCCGTACCGCTGGGGTTTCGACGGAAAGAAATGGGGCGAGCACGCGCCGATTCGGCTCGTGCAGGGCGAACGGGTCGAGATGACCTTCGAAAACGAGACCGATATGGCGCATCCCGTGCACATCCACGGGCACCATTTCAAGGTCGTCGCCGTGAACGATACGCCCCTCGACGGCCCGTTCCGCGACACGGTGCTCGTCCCCTTCATGGGCAAGGTGACGGTGGCGTTCGATGCCGGCGCGCCTGGCCGCTGGGTGATGCACTGCCACAACGCCTATCACATGGCGCCTGGCATGATGACCGAGATCGTCATCTGACGCATTGCCGCTGCCAGGAAATGAACTGAAACCCCGGTGCACCCATGAAACCCGTCGTCCCCGCCATCGCCCTTGTCCTCCTCCTCGCCGCTCCCGCCCTCGGGCAGACCGACGCGATCGGCGACGGCGCCGCCGAGCTGCCGATCTTCGATGCCCATATGCATTACAAGCAGCCGGCCTGGGAGCCCTACCCGGTGGCGACGGTGATCGAGCTGATGGACCGCAACGGCGTCGCCATGGCCGCGGTGTCGTCGACGCCGGACGACGGCACCATCCGGCTGCGGGACTACGCGCCGAACAGGATCATTCCGGTGCTGCGGCCCTATCACGGCGAGGCGGGGTCGGGCAACTGGACGAAGGCGCCGGGCATGGAAGCGTATATCCGCGAACGGCTCGCGGCCTACGACCATGACGGCATCGGCGAGTTCCACGTCCACAATATCGACCCGGCGGACCGGCCGCTGCTGGCGGCCATCGCCGCGATGGCGAAGGAGCGGGGGATTGCCGTCCACATCCATTCCGGCGCCGCCCCGGTGCGCCTGTTCTACGAGCTGGAGCCGGCGCTCACCGTCATCTGGGCCCATGCGGGGATGTCGGAGCCGCCGCAGGTGGTCGGCGAGATGCTCGACTCCTACGCGACCCTGCACGCCGACCTGTCCTACCGGGAATGGGAGATCCTGGGCGGCGGCGATGGCGATCTCGACCCGGCCTGGCGCGACGTCATTATGCGCCATCCGGACCGGCTGATGGTCGGCAGCGATACCTGGGTCAACGCGCAATGGGACGACTATGACGGCCTGATCGCGCAGAACCGCCGATGGCTCGCCAGGCTCCCCCGCGATATCGCCGAGCGGATCGCCTACAAGAACGCCGCCCGCCTGTTCGGCCGCGACGTTTCGGGCAAGCTGATCGGGACAAGGTGACGGAAACCGTCTCGGAGCGCCAGATGTGCCGGGACATTGACGCGGGCCGGCGCAGCGCCTAGTTTGCCGCCGCTTTCAATCCTGCGGCGGCCCGACATTCATGACCACGACCCGCGATCTTGCGCTCAACGCCCGCGCCTGGCCCTTCGAGGAGGCGCGCAAATTGCTGGAGCGTACCGGCGGTACCGTGCCCGACAAGGGTTATGTGCTGTTCGAGACCGGCTACGGTCCGTCCGGCCTGCCGCATATCGGTACCTTCGGCGAGGTTGCCCGTACCTCGATGGTGCGCCACGCCTTCGCCGCCATGAGCGACATTCCGACCCGGCTGTTCGCCTTCTCCGACGATATGGACGGGCTGCGCAAGGTGCCCGACAACGTGCCGAACCCTGAGATGCTGTCCGAATACGTGGAACAGAAGGACGCCAACGGTCTCGTAACCCGATTCGGCACGCCGCTGACGTCGGTGCCCGACCCGTTCGGCACGCATGAGAGCTTCGGCCACCACAACAACGCGCGGCTTCGGGGATTCCTCGACGACTTCGGCTTCGAGTACGAGTTCGTGAGCGCAACCGAATGCTACCGCAGCGGCCGGTTCGACGAGATGCTGATCCGGGTTCTGCGGCGGCGCGAGGAGATCGCCGACGTGGTTCGGCCAACTCTTGGCGAGCAGCGGCGGCGCAGCTATTGCCCATTCCTGCCCATCATCGACGGAGATCCGGGACCTGTCGGGACAGCCCATCCACAGGTCATGCACCACGCGGTGATCGTCGAGGCCGACGAGGAGCAGGGCACGGCCGTCTTCCAGCAGGTCGACCCCGATACCGGCGATCCGGTGGGGGCGCCGTTCGAGCAGTCGGTCCTCGGCGGCCACGCCAAGCTGCAATGGCGCGTCGACTGGGCGATGCGCTGGGCGGCGCTGGAGGTCGACTACGAGATGTCGGGCAAGGACCTGATCGAATCCGTCAGGCTAGGCAGCCGCATCTGCCGGATTCTCGGCAGCCGCCCGCCGGAGGGCTTCAACTACGAGCTGTTCCTCGACGAGAAGGGCGAGAAGATCTCCAAGTCCAAGGGCAACGGGCTGTCGGTCGAGGAGTGGCTGTCCTATGCGCCGCCGGACAGCCTCAAGCTGTTCATGTACCAGAAGCCTCGCGCCGCCAAGCGTCTGTATTTCGACGTCATCCCGCGCACCGTCGACGACTGGCTGACGTTCCTCCAGAAATACGAGCAGGAGGACGAAGCCAGACGGCTGGAGAACCCGGCCTGGCACATCCATGCCGGCGCGCCGCCGCGCGAGGATGCGCACCTGTCGTTCAACATCCTGCTCAACCTCGCCGGCGTCGCCAACGCCGACGACAAGAGCGTGCTGTGGGGCTTCATTGCCCGCTACGCGCCGAAGGCGAATCCCGTCACCGACCCGATCCTCGATTCCCTGGCCGGCTACGCGATCCGCTACTACCGGGATTTCGTCAAGCCGCACAAGCGGTACCGCGCGCCGACCGAGATCGAGCGCGCGGCGCTGGAGGACCTGGTGGCGGAGCTGGAGAAGCTGCCCAAGGACGCCGCGGCCGAGGACATCCAGACCCAGGTCTACGAGGTCGGCAAGCGGCACGACTTCGAGTCCCTGCGCCACTGGTTCAAGGCGTGCTACGAGATCCTCCTCGGCCAGGACCAGGGCCCGCGCCTCGGCTCGTTCATCGCCCTCTATGGCATCGACGAGACGATCGTACTGATCCGCCGCGCGCTGGCGGGAGAGGATCTCGGGGCGCCGGGCTAGTCCAGCGCCTCGGGCGCGCGAAATCCGGATGGTGGAGCCTCACCCTGAGGAGGCGCGCCAGCGCCGTCTCGAAGGGTGAGGTCGCGCGATCGAGGAGGTTTCCGTTCGGCTCAAGAGGCATGAAACAGCGACTCTCGGCCGGCATAGCGAGCCGAAGGCGGAGCAATCCAGTTTCCCGGACCGTCTGGATTGCCGCGGCGCTTCGCGCCTCGCAATGACGACCCTGCGCCTTTTGCCAGAGTTTCATTACCGAGGCCTTGGCGCCGCATGGCCCGCGACAGAAGGCCGTCCCGATCGGCGTACCCCCACTCCCCTCTGGCCAAGCGGGGCGCGCCGCCATATGTTCTGCTTCGATCCCGATCCATGCACGACAAGGAGGCAACAGGATGTCCAGCGAAGCCCTGCACGCGCCGCGCGACCGGCTCAGCAAGAAGACGATCAGCATGCACCAGGCGATCGCGTCGCTGATGGAGGAGCTGGAGGCGGTCGACTGGTACCGCCAGCGCGCCGACGACTGCGAGGACGAGGCGCTCAAGGAGATCCTGCTGCACAACATGCGCGAGGAGATGGAGCACGCCGCCATGGTGCTCGAATGGATCCGCCGCAACGACGAGGACTTCGCGCACGAGCTTCAAGACAATTTGTTCAAGGACGGGCCGATCACCGGCCATCACGGCTGACCCGCAATACGGCGCGGTAACTGCGATCTAGCGCACGTTACGCCCTTTTTCGCGCAGAGCCGGATACTCCGGCAGCACCGACTCGAGCGACGTCGGCGTGATGCCGAGCTCGGCCAGGCCAGGCAGGTCCGGCGATGCCAGGTTGTCGTGCCGCATCAGGGCGACCTGGTCGCGGGTCAGCGGCGGGTTCGGCAGGATCGCGGCGAGCCGCGCCTGCAGCTCCCACAGCGGGAACGGCACCGGCAGCAGGGCGCGGCGGCGCCCGGCCAGGCTCATGAGCAGCTGCAGGAGGTTGCGGTAGCTGTAGGGCGTCGGGCCGCCGAGTTCGTATATCTTGCCCGGCGCCGCCGGTTCGTCGAGCGCGCGGGCAACGGCGGCGGCGACGTCGCCGGCGAACACCGGCTGCAGCATCGTGCCGCCGACGCCGAACAGCGGGATCACCGGCGACAGACGGGCGATGCGCAGCAGCGTGTTGATGAACGTATCATCCGGCGCGAACAGCACGCTCGGCCGCAGGATCGTCGCCATTGGAAAGGCCGCGCGCACCGCCTCCTCGCCGCTTGCGCGCGCCCGCACATAGGCGGATTCGGAGGCCGCATCGACGCCGATGCCGGAAATGTGGACGAGCCGCTCAACCCCCGCCTCACGAGCCTGTTCGGCGACGGTCCGCGCGCCTTCGACGTGGACCGCATCGAACGTTTCCGCGCCGCGCTCCACATAGAGGCCGACGGCGTTGACGACGCCGCGGGACCCTGCCACGGCACGGGCCACCGACTCGGGATCGCGAATATCCGCCTGCACCCGCTCGACGGCCGCCTCCGGTGCGGCAGCGCCGCCCGCGAGGCGGTGCAGGTTACGCGCGACGATGCGCACCGGCACCCCTGCGCCGATGAGCGTCTCGGCGATGTGCCGGCCGAGGAACCCGGTGCCGCCGAACACCGTGACCCAGGGCTCTGTCATTCTCCTGTCTCTCCGTCCGCAACGGGCCAATCATAGTCGAAGAGTGGCGGATGTGGAATCGCCGCCGGTGCGTGATATCTGAATGCGCACCGGCATCGATTCGGAGCGCGGCTTCCGCTAAACTCGCGCGATGATCGTCATCACCGACACCATCGCAATCTCCGAGGACGAGATCGAGGAACGCTTCATTCGCGCGCCCGGGCCCGGCGGGCAGCGCGTCAACAAGGTGGAGACGGCGGTGCAGCTGCGCTTCGATGCGGCGAAAAGCCCGAACCTGCCGTTCGAGGTCTATGCGCGGCTGCGGCGCGTCGCCGGCCGCCGGATGACGCGCGACGGCGTCATCGTCATCGCCGCCAGCCGATACCGCAGCCAGGAGCGCAACCGCCAGGACGCGCGCGACCGGCTGGCTGAGATGATCCGTGCGGCGGCGGTGGCGCCGAAGACGCGGCGGCCGACCCGGCCACCCATGGCGGCGCGGCGCCGGCGGCTGGAAAGCAAGAAGCGGCGCGGCGCGCTGAAGAAGGCCCGCGGCCGCGTCGAAGGGCTGGAATGAGGGGGGGTGACGGCGCCCCTTCATTGAGGCTTCCGCTGGGCTTACACTCAAGACCCACAGTTCTCATGGATTCGGGAGGCGCCGATGCCGAACCGGCCCCGGATCATCCGGTTCGCGGCCCTGGCCGGTGTGGCCGGCCTCGTCGCGCTCATGGCGGTGCTGTCGGCCCTGCGCTCGCCGGAGGATGCGAGCCAACCCTATGTCGAATTCGCCGGCGGCGGCTTCGTGTTCAACTACAACGTGGCGGCGGCCTATTACGGGTTCGTTGCCCGCGTCGTCCGGACGGTGCCGCCGGGCACGATCCTCGAGGCCGAGTTCGAGGACCCGGACGGCGGCCCGCCGATCGTTACGCGCGGCGTCGCCGGCGTCTATGCCCGGCAGTTCCGCTTCGAATCGCCGCCGGTCGAGGGCGTGCGGGCGGACCGCGACTACCGCGTCGAGCTGCGCCTGATCGACCCCGATACCGGCACGCTGATGGCCGCGTACAGCCGGACCTTCCGCTCCGAGCTCGACCAGGACATGCTGCCCGCGGCGCCGACCACGATCGGCCCCGGCTACCGCCCGAACCCGGATAGCGGCCTTTCGGTGCCGCCCGGAAACGAGGAGGGCGGGGCAGGGGAGCCGGCTCGATGAGCGATCGTGCTTTGACTCGCCCTGAAATGCCCTACCACCTGAACATCGGGATGACGTGGTCGGGGCGTTGGCCGGTCTCGGCGAACAGGGCCTCGAGGCGGTCCTCGCTGGGCGTCTCGCCCCATTTGATGCCGAGCGCCTCGGCGTGGATGCCGCCGGCGACGAGGAGCGAGTCGATGCCGGCGCGGGCGGCGCCGGCGATGTCGTGATGCAGCGAATCGCCGATGCCGAGGGGGCGTCGTGCGTCCGGATACAGCGCCCGGCAATGTGCGTAGACCGCGGGATCCGGCTTGCCGTGCCAGCGCACGGTGCCGCCGATCTCCTCATAGCGGCGGGCCACCGTGCCCGGGCAGATGACGAGGTCGCCGCTGGGCGTGACGCTGACCAGGTCCGGATTGGCGCAGACCATCGGCAGGTTGCGCGCCCGCGCCGCCTGCAGCAGCGGCTCGTAATGGTCCAGCGTCTCGCGGCTGGTGCCGGCCATCAGGATGAAATCCGCGTCCACCACGTCGTCGACGCGTTCGAGGTCGATACCGCCGCCCATCAGCCCTTTGTCGTCGCCCCAGCTGAGCAGCAGGCAGCGCCGCCCGAGCCCGGCATGGAACGGATCACTGCGCTCATACAGCGCCCGCCAGGTGAGCTCGCCGGAGGTGATCAGCCGGTGGTAAAGGTGGCGCGGGATGCCCAGCGCGTCCATCTTCTCTATGCCGATATGGACCCGGCGCGCCGAGTTGGACAGGATGACGACCGGGTGGCCCAGCGCGCGCAGCTGGCGCAGCGCCTCGACGGCGCCGGGATAGGGGGTCTCGCCGTCATGCAGCACGCCCCACTGGTCGACGAGGAACAAATCGTAACCGGGGACGATTTTGGACAGTCCGAAAAGCATGCCGCCGCTTAGCACACCGCGCCTTCGCCGGCAAAGCGCGAATGGGTGGCGGCGTAGCCGCCGCTCCGCATAGGGCGGTTCCAAGCCGGCATTGGGCATGCTAGCGTGGTCGTGGTCGGACCGGTGATCCGGGCATGTCGGGCGGGCGCATGGGCAAGCTGTTCAAGCGTCAGGGTTACCACCTCGTCCTGTATCTCGCGATCGGGGCGGCCCTTTATGCCGCGATCCTGCAGTTCCCCGAGGGGCACCGGCGAATCTGGGGCCTGTCGGCGCGCGAGATGGTCCTGCTGTCCTGGATCTTCGCCGCGCTGCACCAGGGCTGGATCGTGTTCTTCTGGCGGATGGAGCTGTATTTCGGGCGGATCAGCGCGTGGTTCGGCCCGTCGGCGTTCACTGTCTTCCGCATCGGCTTCGTCACGTTCGCCGCCGTGCGTCTGTTGCTGCTGATCCCGGTCTCGCTTGCCACCGCACAGACCGTATCGCTGCCGCGCCCCCTCTCCGTTGCGCTGATCGTCGCAACGACGCCGTTCATCCTCTGGGCGCTCTATTCCGTCCACGCCTATTTCGGCGTGAACCGGGCGTTCGGGGCCGACCATTTCGATCCCGCCTATCGTGGCGGCACGCTGGAGACGCGGGGCATCTTCCGCTACATCCCCAATTCGATGTACACGGTGGTTCTGTTGGTCCTCTATCATCCGGGTCTGTTCTGGCACAGCGGCCCCGGGCTGGTCGCGGCAGCGGCACACCATGCGCTGGTGTGGACCCACTACTTCTGCACCGAAAAACCCGACATGAAGGAGATCTACGGCGCGCGGGTGACCAGCGCAGCGCCTACCAGGTGAACGCGCCGCAGGCCCAGGTCGGTATGGCGCCGGCCAGCCTCGCCTCGTGCATGATGCGGGCGGCGTCCGCGGTGCCATCGGTGTGGCACAGATCGTCCCGATGGATGCCGTGCGTGACCAGCAGCGAGTCGAGCCCGGCGCCGTTCGCGCCGCGGATATCGGTGCGGAACGAATCGCCGACGGCGAGGATGCGCCGCTTCTCGATGTCCGGCAGCAGGGCGAGGCTTGATCTGTAGACCGAGGGATGCGGCTTGCCGTGCCAGCGCACGAAGCCGCCCAGCTCCGCATAACGCTCTGCGATCGTGCCGGCGCAGATCTCGACCTTGCCGAGCCGGTGCACGACGAGGTCCGGATTGGCGCAGATCATCGGCACCCGGCGCGCAGCGGCAGATTCCAGCATGTCCTGGTAATCGGCGATCGTGTGATCCGGGTCGAGCGGTCCGAGCGCGAGGATGAAATCGGCCTCGGCGGCGGTCGCCGCCTCCGCTACGTCCAGTCCGTCCAGCATCGCGCGGTCGCTGTCCGGGCCCAGAAAGAAACAGCGGCGGCCGAGCGTTCCGTACCAGGCATCGTCGCCGGGATCGTGGAGAAGTTGCCAGGCCTCCTCGCCGGATGACATGACGCCGTCGTAGCTGCCCGCCGCGATACCGGCCGCGGCGATGCGCGCAGCGACGGCGCCGGCGCGGCGCGGCCCGTTGGAGAGGATGATGAGGCGGGCACCGCCGTCGCGCAGTCGCGCCATCGTGTCGAGCGCGTGTGGGAAAACGGTGCCGCCGTCGTAAAGAACGCCCCACAGATCGAGGATGTAGCCGTCATACGCATCGGCCAAGCGGCCGACGCCCTCGATCGTTTTCACGTGCATGAAGGAGGTGCGCCCGCTAGGCGCTTTGTCGCAAGCGTTCGGGCTGGCCGAACAGCGAACCCTGGCCCAAGCCGATGTCGAAGGCGATCAGCTCCACCAGGCTGAGGTCGGTTTCGACCTTTTCCACGACGACGTCGATGCCGATCGCCTTGAGCGACTTGGCGAGGCCGCGCACCGTCTCCGGATCGTCCGCCGTGTTGGCCTGGACGCGCATGAATTTCGAGCCGACCTTGACGAACCGGAAGCCGAAGCCGACCAGCGACTCGAAGTCGATCTCGAGGTCGGTGATGCCGTCGATCGAGAACCGGCAGCCGGTTTCCTGGATCTCCACCAGATCCTGCACCGCCTGCTCGCCGTATTCCATCAGCGCCGACTGCGGGCATTCCAGGACCAGCCGCTGGGCCAGCGCCGGGTCGGCCTGCAGGTGCTTGACCAGGGCACCGAAGAACGCGCGGTCAGCCAGCGTCTCGGCGGCGACGTTGTAGAAACAGGCGCCGCCGTCGAGGCCCGAGATGTCGAGCTCCGCGATACGGTCGAGACAGCGCGCAAGCAAGCCGTTCTCGAGCGCCTGCATCAGCTCGGCCCGGCCCGTCGAATCGAGGTTCGGGTCGACCGCGAGGGGCCCGCCGTCGGGTCCGCGCAGCCCGCCATGGCATTCGTAATGCGCGGGTTTGCGTTCCGGCAGGGTGACGATCGGCTCAAGGTACAGGTCCACGGCGTCGGTCTTCAGCGCCTCCGCGATCGCCCGCAGGCTGACATCGGCGGCGCCCTCGCCGGCGGCCTGCCCGATATGCGTCTCGATCTGCTGCAGCGCGGCGGCAAACAGGCCGGTGGCCGGGCCAGCCGGCACCTCCGGCATGGCGTGTTCGGCCGGCTCCGGTTCCGGCGCCGGCACCTGTTCCGAGACAGGCGATTCTTCCGCCGGCGCCGGTGCTGGCGGCTCTACGGCCGGCTGCCCCATCGGCGGCTGTTCCATGACCGGCTGCTCCATCACCGCCTGCTCCGGCGGCGGCGGCGGTGGCTGAGACGGGATGCGCTCGGGAACCAGGTCCGGATGCGCGGCGGCAGCCTGGCGCGGCGCCGGCTCGGGGGCGGGCCGCGAAGCAATCTCCTCGATCGTGCCCTGCATCTCGTGCAGCATGGTCTGGACCTGTTCGAACTGCTGCTGCTGCTGCGCCAGCTGCTGCTGCATGGCCATGAATTCGCTGTGCAGCTGGTTGCCGGCATTCTGTATGATTTCGATGTCGCTGGCGGCCTGCTGAGCCGCGGCCTGCAGCTGTTCGACGGTCTGCGCGAGGCCGTTGCTGCTGCTGCCCTCCTTCTTGAAGGCCTCGAACTCCTCCGCTGTCTTCTGCGCAAGTTCCTGGATCTGCAGGAACTGCTGGGCCGCGGTGTTGGCGCCACGGGCATCCGCTGTGGCCTTGCCGATATCCTTCTGGAATCCGTCGACGCCGCGCTCGATCATCTCGACCTTGTCGCGCAGCATCACGATGCCCTTGAGAATCCGCCGGAACCCGTCGCGGCGGATGATGAATTCGTGCGACAGGGCGCCGAGCATGACGATGAGACCGCCGGTCACGAGGCCGATGAAGAACTGACCCGATCCGATCCAGCCCGCGATCATGCCGCCAAAGCCGGCCGCAATATAGGCCGCCGCGAGAAGCAGGTGAATCCGCTTATCCATGACCACGCGTCAAAATAATTCCCCGTTCCGAAGACCGGCCGCCACCCGGCGCAAGGTACGCCCACAGGATTCGCAAGGCAAGCTTACAGGGCCGGGTAGCGAGTCCCGGTCCCCACGGCCGCGGCGACTTCATCGTATCCATCGGCATGCAATAAAGCTGCCAATTCGCCCTTGATTCGCCGTATCAATACAGGTCCTTGGTAAACAAATGCTGTATAAACCTGAATTAAGCTGGCGCCGGCGCGGATTTTCCGGTACGCGTCGCGGCCGCTGGCAATGCCGCCGACCCCGATGAGGGGCACCGCGCCAGCGGTCCTCCGGTACATGTCGGCGAGCAGTTCGGTCGACGGTTCGAACAAAGGCCTTCCGCTCAAACCCCCGGATTCCGTGCGCCAGCGGCTGCGCAAGCCGGCCGGCCGGGCGACCGTGGTGTTGGCGACGATCAGACCCGCGACCGCGGCGCCGCGCGCCACCAGGGCGATATCCTCGCGGTCCTGTTCCGTCAGGTCGGGCGCGATCTTCACCAGGACCGGCGGCGCATCCCTGGGACACGCCCGCGCCAGCGCCCGGGCCACCGCATCGACGATCGTTGCCAGGGCTTCGGGGCCCTGCAGGGCCCGCAGGCCGGGCGTGTTGGGTGACGAGACGTTGACCACGAGATAGTCTGCGAGCGGCCCGAGCCGTTCGGCGCAGGCGGCGTAGTCGGCGGCTGGGTCGGCGGTCCCGCGATTCTTGCCGATATTGACCCCGACAATGCCGCGCCGTGGCCGGGCAAGGCGCCGTGCCGCCGCCTCCATGCCGTCGTTGTTGAATCCCATCCGGTTGATCACGGCCGCGTCCTCGGCTAGCCGGAACAGCCGGGGGCGCGGATTCCCCGCCTGCGGCCGGGGCGTCACCGTGCCGGTCTCGACGAAGCCGAACCCCATGCGCAGCGCCGCGTGCCAGGCCTCGGCGTTCTTGTCGAATCCGGCTGCCAGCCCCAGCGGATTGGGAAAATCGCGCCCGAACACCCGCGTCCGCAATACCGGATCGTCGGGCCGCCGCTGCACCGGGCCCAGGCCCAGCGCCAGCGCCCGCACCGTCAGGCGGTGCGCACGTTCGGGCTCGAGCCGTCGGATCAATGGCAGGATGAGGCCGTAGGGGTCCATCGCGGGCAATTTCCTGATGCGCCGCCCGGGCGGGGGAGCGAGCCGGCGCGTAGGTGACGGCCCCCGTTCTAGACAAGCCGCCGGAACGACACAAGGCGTGCCCGGATTTCCTCGAATTTTAGTCTTATCCCGGCAGTCGCAGAGTGCCTGTGGCGTGAGTGCATTTTGCAACCGCTGGCTGGGTCGCCATAAATCGACCGCGCAATCCGTAAACCGGCCGGAAACGCACCGAATCCCCGGTTCTTGCGTGTTTCATTGTCGCACCGGACGCAACTGGCACGCGCTTTGCTCCTAATCCAGGGCAACGCGACAGGAAATGCGTAGACGTAATGGATATTCGTAGACCACAGACCGACGGTAACGCAGCATTGCAGGACGATTCCGATCTTATCGACCTGCTGGCGCGTAGGGGCATGCGGACCGTACCGGAAAAACCGACCTTGGATATGTTGACGTCGGGGAGCCTGGCTGGAGGCGTATCGGTGGAGACCGCCTGGAACATCTGGCAGGCTATGTTGAAGACGGCCCCCTGAGCCGCTGCACCGGCTCAGGGGAGCCTTCCCCTTTCGCGCGCACGGCGTTATCGTGCGGACATGCAGACCATTCACTTTATCGACGACAAATGGGTCGAGGGTGAGCCGTTGCTGCTCGGCCCCTTGACGCACGCCACCTGGATGGCCTCGGTGGTGTTCGACGGCGCCCGCGCCTTCGAGGGGGTTGCCCCGGATCTCGACCGGCACTGCCAGCGGCTGATCGCCTCGGCGCATTCGTTCGGGCTCAAGCCCCGCTACGGGGCGGGGGAGGTGGAGGAAATCGCGCGCGACGGCATCGCGAAGTTCCCCGAAGGCACGGCGCTGTACATAAGGCCGATGTATTTCGCCGAGAAAGGGGCGCAGTACTTCGTCGCCCCCGACCCGGAGAGCACCCGGTTCTGCCTGTCGATCTTCGCCCGCGAGATGCCGGAACCGGGCCAGATGTCGGTCTGCCTGTCAAGCTACCGCCGCCCGGCGCCGGACATGGCGCCGACCGACGCCAAGGCGTCGTGCCTCTATCCGAACTCGGCGCGTGCCCTGATCGAGGCGTCCAGTCGCGGCTTCGACAACGCCGTGGTGCGGGACCCGGACGGCAACGTCGCGGAGCTTGCCACCGCCAACATCTGGATCGGCAAGGACGGAGTCGCCCATACCCCGGCAGCCAACGGCACGTTCCTCAACGGCGTCACCCGCCAGCGCGTCGCCGCACTGTTCCGCGACGCCGGCATCGCGGTCGAGGAGCGCACCGTCACATGGGACGAGGTGCTGGCCGCCGACGAGGTGTTCACCACCGGCAATCTGTCGAAGGTGATGCCGATCACCCGGGTCGAGGACCGCGAGCTGCAGCCCGGCCCGCTGTTCCGTCGCGCCCGCGAGCTGTACTGGGAATTCGCTCACCAGCAGGGTTGAGGTCACGCGTTCGCAGCCGCGCGGGCCGGAATGCGCCGCTGCGCCATCGGCGACCCGCAAGCCCGCATTTGTTGACCGGCAGGCCGCTCGCGCGGAGCGGCGATGGCTTTGCCGGGGGCCGATACACCGCAGGATGCTCAGGGTTGAGGCACGATTCCCTGTATAGCGGAGGCGCCGCCGCACCCGGCGGACTCTGTATCCTTGCCCGCGGGCCAGTCGAGATCGGCCAGCAGCGGCAAATGATCGGAGGCGTGCCGGGTTGCGCCTTCCGTCCAAACCCGGTCGATCAGGCTGGCTGGCCGCGACCAGATTCGATCCAGCGGCAACAACGGCAGGCGGGCGGGAAACGTGCGCGGCACTTGTGCCGTTCCGAATCCTCGGCCCAGCGACCTGTGCAGCCGGCCCCTGCGGCGCCACTCGTTGAAGTCGCCCATGACCACGACGGGGGTTTGACAGTCGCCTGCCAGGATGTCCCGGAGCATTGCAATCTGTTTGCGGCGCTCCCGCGCCTGCACGCCGAAATGCGAGGTGATCACCCGCAGCGGCCCCCCGGGCAGTTCGAGGTACGCGTCGATCAGGCGCCGAGGTTCGCGGCCGTCCAGCGAGATATCGTACGTGCGTTCGTGCGCGATCGGCCAGCGGCTGGCCAGCATGTGGCCGTAATGTCCCGCCTGGCCGGAAATGGTGAAGGCTTCGACGACATTGGAATGACCTAGCGAGCGGAAATGCGCGAAACCGTCGAAGGCGCCATGCCCACGGTCACGCGAATCCACCTCCTGAAGGGCCACGATATCCGGATCGAGTCGGGTGAGGACCGAGGCGGTGCGCGCTGGGTCGCTGGTTCCGTCGATGCCGAGAAACCCGTGGATATTCCATGTCATCACGCGGAGTTTCACTGCCGCTGCCTCACTTCTCCCGGCGCCGGCGGAGGCGCGTGATCAGCATCTGCAACAGGTAGGACAGGCCGATCCAGCCAGCTACCGCCAGCGCGAACAGGATCATGTTCCCGGCATCGGGATTCTCCCAGACATGACGCAGCCGGTCCCCGAGTGCGGTCATGACCACGATGCCGGGCGCCATGCCGAGGGCCGTGCCGATCACGAAATCCCGGAAATTGATGTGCGACGCCCCCGCCACGAAGTTGATGAAGGTGAAGGGCGCCACAGGCACGACGCGCATGGTGACGACGGAAAGCACGCCCTTGCGACCCATCGCCCGGCTGATGCGGTTGACACGCGTTCCCATCAGGTCGCGCAGAAAACTGCGTCCAAGCAGTGACCCGACCCCGTATGACGCCGCTGCACTGATCAGTGATCCGCCGGTCGCCAAGAGGAGGCCAGACCAGGGACCGAACGCCATCGCGGTCAGGGCGATCAATACGGTGATCGGGAAGACCAGCAGGCCGCCGACGACATAGATCAGCGGGACGAGGATGTAGACCCATTCGCTGGCGACGATGCCGTCGAACCACGGCTTGAGCGTCGCCGGATCGGTGAGCGCGGCCAGCGGCGTGAACTGCCAGACGATCATCAGCCCCAGCAAGACCGCGCCGGTCGCAAGCAGCTTTACCCAGCGTCGGACCGGCGGTCGCGCCGGCTGTGCGTCGAACATGTCGCCGAACAGGCTCGACGGTTCGATGGGACACTCGGGATCGGCGACACCCGTCAACAGGTGCGATAACTCGCCGGCGTATCTTTCGTCGTCCTCGATCGGCCGGAGGGCGCGGCCATTGTTCTCGCGTCCCAGCAGGTCCGGCCAGGGCGACCCGGAGCGGGCGAAGAACCGCTCGAGTTCCGGCGCCGACAGTCCGAGGTGTTCGCCCAGCACCCGGTTGCGGATGGCGGCGACCGCTTTCATCGTCGCGTCGTCCGAGGCCTCGACACTGAGATCGCACTCGCTGTCCAGGCCCATCGAGCGGTGGTTGAGGTTCGCCGATCCGACCCGCAGGAGGCGGTCGTCGACGAGCATCAGCTTCGCGTGCACCATGACAGCCGTTTCGGCGTTGCCGTCGCGCACCGCCGGATAGACCAGATGGACGCGGTCCGCGACACCCGCGGTGCGGAGCGACCGCATGAACCGCACCCGGCCCGCCGTCATCGTTCTTGCCTCCACCCATCCGCCGGGCCGCTTGGCGCTGACGATGATGCAGCGAAGCTCCGGCCTTTCCTCCAGGCGGCGTGCGAGCGCGACGGCGACCGCGTCGACCGTCACGTACTGGTTTTCGATGTAGATGTAGCGCTCGGCCGTTTCGATGGCCCGCTGGAAAAGGCGTTCGACCTCCCGCACTTCGTTGCGGCCGTAATATTGGGGCAGAGTGCGCGACAGACCGATGTCGACATCGGTGAAGTCGGGCTTGACGCCGTCCGGCCATGGGCCGTCGCGCGGCACGATCGGGCCGGCATCCACGCAGGCCGCCGCCGACCAGCGTTCGCGCGCCAGCTCCGACAGCGCCTGCGCGGCATCGCCGTCAACGACCATCTGGATGTCGTGGAACGGGCCGTACGGCTTGCCGGCATGATCGACCCTGCCCTCCTGCTGCGGCCGGTGGTCCGGCTTGTCCCAGCGCCGGATCGTCAGATCCAGGCCGCCGCTGAATGCCACGGCGTCGTCGATCACCACGATCTTCTGGTGATGGCTGGCGCCGAGCGGCAGGACGTCGTCGAGACAGACCTCGATCTGTGGCGGCGTCTTCCAGTCCAGGTTGAGCCGCGGCAGAGGCTCGCGCTCGAGCGCGAAGAGCATCGAATAGTCCCATAGGAGGACACGGATGCGGATGTCCGGTTTCTGCTTTGCGATCCAGACCAGCAGCTCGCCCAGCCGGTCCGGCGCCGGATCCTCCGCCGGGTCGCGCAACGGCTCGAGCCGGGTCCGACTGTCGACGTCCCAGCCGACGATCTGGATCGATCTTTCGGCCTGCAGAAGGGTGGAACGCAGCGCGGAATAGTAGTTGCTGCCGTCCACCAGGACTGCTGCGCGCGCGGCATGCGCCAGCCGCCAGCAGGTCTTCCCCGGTTCAAGTGCGCTGTCTGCCATACGGTACGGTCCGTTGTTCGTCCGAGTCCTGTCGCGCCTCGCCGCAACGCTGTCTACCGGCGGCGCCGCACGGTTCGCGGCGCCAATGAGCATTTCCGGCGCCGCCGCGAAATTCATGCTCGCAGGAACGGCGGTCCGGCGATAGGGTTGGCGATCCGGACCGCCGCTGCGGATGCATATGCCATGATGAGGACAGTTTTCATACCCCTGGCCGACATCTATGTGCCGACCAAGCTCGCCCGGACGCTGGATGCGGCGAGGGTCGAGACGCGTGCCGAGGACATCCTCGAGCACGGACTCGAGACGCCGGTCCAGCTGCGCCGCGACGAGTCGCGCAACCGCTACGTCCTGGTCGCCGGCCTGCACCGGCTGGAGGCGGTGCGCGCGCTCGGCGAGGAGACCATCGAGGCGCTGATCGTGCACGCTCGGCGGCGCTAGATGATTGTCCCGTGCCGCCCGCGCCGAGCGCCGGCATGGCTGCGGGATCGCGGCGGCGCGAGGTCCCCCGCATCGCCTCACGCGCTGTTGACCCCGCGTGATCGCCCGTCGCGGGTAGGGTGCGCGCCGTTCAACGACGCTGATGGAGAGGCAACCTATGCCAACGACATCGATCCGCCGGGCGGCGCCGCTGCTGGCCGGCGCATTGCTGATGATGCTGGCGGCCGCAGCGGCGGCGGCCGACAACCCGGCCCCCTATCCCGGCACCCAGGTCATCGAGACCGGCCATACCTATGCCGAGCTCGTGTCGCGCCTCGATGAAGCGGTCAGGGCCAACAAGATGGGGCTGGTCACCCGCGCCAGCGCCACCGTCGGCGCCAGGAAGATGCTCGACAAGACGATCCCCGGCAACATGGTGGTCGGCGTGTTCCGGCCCGACTTCGCCGTGCGCATGCTGGAGGCCAGCGTTCCCGCCGGCATCGAGGCGCCGCTGCGCTTCTACATTACCGAGGAGAGCGACGGCACCGCGACCCTGACCTACCGTCAACCGAGCGCCGTCTTCGCGCCCTACGAGGTGCCAGCGCTGGACGCGATGGCCACGGAACTCGACGCCATATTCGAGAAGATCGCCGCCGAGGCCACCGGGGAGTAGCCGCCAGACACCGCGGCCCATATGGACAATCCCGGCCGGCTTCGCTACCATTATTGTGCGCTGCACAATAGGCGCGGGCGGAGGAGGGCCGGCACATGGCGGACTTCGAGGACAGGTCGCTGGAGGAGTGGCGCAAGCTTGCCGAGAGCGAACTGAAGACCCGCACGCTCGACGACCTCGTCTGGCACACGCCGGAGGGGATCCCCGTCAAACCGCTCTACACCGAGGCCGACCTCGAGGGCCTTGCGCATGTGGGCTCTCTGCCCGGCTTCGCGCCGTTCACCCGTGGCCCGCGGGCGACCATGTACGCGCAGCGGCCGTGGACGATCCGCCAGTACGCCGGCTTCTCGACCGCCGAGGAGTCGAATGACTTTTTCCGCAAGGCGCTGGCCGGCGGCCAGAAGGGCCTGTCGGTCGCCTTCGACCTCGCCACCCATCGCGGCTACGATTCCGACCATCCGCGGGTTACCGGCGATGTCGATCCTGTTCGACGACATCCCCCTGGACGAGATGTCCGTCTCGATGACCATGAACGGCGCCGTGCTGCCGGTCCTCGCCATGTTCGTCGTCGCCGGCGAGGAGCAGGGCGTTGCGCGCGCGCAGCTCAGCGGCACCATCCAGAACGACATCCTCAAGGAGTTCA
>CAYFYY010000064.1:17947-24459 GCA_964347475.1 uncultured Flavobacteriales bacterium | reverse complement strand
AGCATCTTACGCACCCTCTCCAGCGTCGTGTGCAGCCGTTCGGCCAGCTCTTCAGGCCCCGGTTCGCGGCCGACCTCATGCAGGAAGTTGCGCGAGGTGCGGATCAGCTTGTTGATCGTCTCGATCATGTGCACAGGGATGCGGATGGTGCGCGCCTGGTCGGCGATCGAGCGGGTGATCGCCTGGCGGATCCACCAGGTGGCGTAGGTCGAGAACTTGTAGCCGCGGCGGTACTCGAACTTGTCGACCGCCTTCATCAGGCCGATGTTGCCCTCCTGGATCAGGTCGAGGAACTGCAGACCGCGGTTGGTGTACTTCTTGGCGATCGAGATGACCAGCCGGAGGTTGGCCTCGACCATCTCCTTCTTGGCGCGGCTCGCCTCCTTCTCGCCCTCCTGGACGGTGGCCACGATGCGCCGGAACTCGCCAAGCGGCATGCCGCACTCGGCCGCGACCTCGGCGATCTCGCCGCGCAGCACCTCGATCTTCTCGCCGTTGCGCTCGACGAACTTCTTCCAGTTGCCGTCGATCCTGGCAACGTCGCGGATCCATTTCGGCTCCAGTTCGCGGCCGTAATGGTTCTCCAGGAACGCCGGGCGCTTGACCTTCGCCTTCAGCGCCAGGCGCAGCAGTTCGCCTTCGGCGCTGCGCAGGCGCCGGTTCAGGTCGTACAGCTGCGAGACGAGCTGGTCGATACGCAGGTTGTTGAGTCGCACCTTCTCCATCATCTCGACGAGATCGTGGCGGTGCTTCTCGTAGGTCCGCAACGTCGCCTTGGGAATCTCCTCGCCGCGCTGCAGGGCGGCGAGGCGCTTGTCCTGGACCCGCTGCAGTTTTTTGTAGGTCGCGGCGATGTTTTCGAAGGTCTCCAGGATGGTCGGCTTGAGGACCGCCTCCATGGCGCTCAGCGACATCGCCGATTCCTCGTCGTCCTCGTCCTCGTCCTCCTCGGACTCGTCCTCGGTCAGCGACGCCAGCGCCTCCTCCGCCGTCTCGTCGTCGTCCTCGTCCTCGTCCTCATCGTCCAGACCGTCGACGTCCGCGGCGCCGTTGGCCCGGGCATCGCCGTCCCCGGCAACGGCGGACGCTTCGCCGCCATCCCCGTTGCGCCGGCCGTCGCCGTCCGGCCCGTCGCTGTACGTCGCGTCGAGGTCGATCACATCGCGCAGAAGCATGACCTCCTCAATCAGCGAATCATGCCACTGGACGATGGCGTCCATCGTCAGCGGGCTCTCGCAGATCGCCCCGATCATCTTTTCGCGGCCGGCCTCGATGCGCTTCGCGATCGCGATCTCGCCCTCGCGCGAGAGCAATTCGACGCTGCCCATCTCGCGCAGATACATGCGCACCGGGTCGTCCGTGCGTCCAACGTCGTCATCGTCGACATTGCCGGACGACCGCGATTCGCTGTCGTCGTCGCTCTCCACCTTGGCCACGGCGTTGCCCGCCTCGTCGGGCTCCTCGTTCTCGACGACGTTAATCCCCATCTCCGAGAACTGGGCCATCACGTCCTCGATCTGCTCTGAACTGCTCTTGTCCTCGGGCAACGCTGCGTTCAACTCATCCATCGTGATGAAGCCGCGTTCCTTGCCCTTGGCGACCAGCTTCTTGATCGCCGCCCTCGCCGTATCCATCAGGGGACCGTCGAAGGACTCCTCGCTCTCAGCGGTCGAATCCGCTGTGGCCGTAGCCTTATCCACCATGCAGTTATCCCCGCTAACTCACGTGCGACCGGGCCGCCCGGTCACAACCACATCGCGCCCATCAGCCGCCGTCGTCCCGCTCCCCGGCATCCTGTCGCGCATCTTCGGTTTCGCGCATTCGGGTATCGCTCAATTCGACATCCCTGCGAAACGCCAGAAAGCGCGCCTCCGTGTCCTCATCCGGGTGGTCTGCTGTATAACGTGCGGTGGCCACTAATTCTTCCATTCGCCGTCCCTGAAATATGAACGCGAGCACTTCCGTCAGACCGGCCCGCGCCGCCGCCACGGGCGCATTCGCCCGGGCGAACGCGGCGTGGACCAGCACGTCATCGGCGCATAGCGCTCCAATCAGGGTGGCAAAGCCATCCCGTGAGAGGTGGCGCTTGAGTGTCTCTGCGTCAAGGTCCGGGTCTGCAGCGAGTTGTTTTTGTAGCGCCTGCAGCAGGTTGTCAAGATCGGGATCGAGTTCGGCATGGGCCAACGAATCGCTGAATTCGTCGGCCAGCTCGGGGTGCTGCAACAGGGTGGCGAGCACGACCTGCTGGCGGCGGCGCGGAAACGCCCCCGCGCTGGCCAGCGCAGCGCCGCCGGCGGCCGGCCACGGCCGCCCCGGTCCCGGGCGCTGCCCCTGCTGCGCCGGGCGGAACGTCCGGAACAGCCGCTCACGAAACGCCGACCAGTAGTAGTTCTGGACCGCCGTGTCGGCGATCTGCCGGGTGCGCTGCCGCAGCCGACGCTCGAGATCGGCGCGGCGCTCCGGCGTATCGATCGACCTGAGGCCGAGTTCGAGGTGCCAGATCAGTTCCGACATCGGGACGCCGTCGTCGAGCACGCGACGCATTGCCGCAACCCCGCTACCGGCAATCAGGTCGTCCGGATCCTTGCCCGGCGGCAACATCGCGAAACGCAGGGACTTGCCCGGACGCAGCAGCGGCAGGGCGCGGTCGGCGGCACGCGCGGCGGCGCGCGCCCCGGCCTCGTCACCGTCGAAACACAGCACCGGCTCGTCGGCATGCCGCCACAGCACCGTGATCTGGTCCTCGGTCAGGGCGGTGCCGAGCGGCGCCACCGCCCCTTCGAAGCCGGCGCGGTGCAGCGCGATGACGTCCATATAGCCCTCGGCGACGACGAGCAGGGCTCCGTCGCGCACCGCTGCCGCGGCGCGATCGAGGTTGTAGAGAGTGCGCCCCTTGTGGAACAGCGGCGTGTCCGGTGAGTTGATGTATTTGGCGGCCTTGGCGTCGCCCAGCAGCCGTGCCCCGAAGGCGATGATCCGGCCGCGCCGGTCGGTGATCGGGAACATCACCCGGTCGCGGAACAGGTCGTAGGTGCCGCCGCCGTCGTCCGGCTGCTTCAACAGGCCGGCCTCGACCAGGATCTGCTCGGAAAACCCCTGCCCGGTCAGCGCGATCTTCAGGGCGCTGCGCGAGTCCGGTGCGAAGCCGAGCCGGAAGTGGCCGATCGCCGGTTCGTCGAGGCCGCGCGCCGCGAGATAGCGCCGCGCCGCTTCGCCGCCCGGGCCGCGCAGCTGGTCGGCGAACCACCGCGCCGCGGCGTCGACCGCCTCGGCGAGGCCGACGCGCTGCGCCTCGCGGGCCTGATCCTCCGGCGTCCGTTCCGGCATCGGCAGGCCGGCGAGGCCGGCCATCCGTTCCACGGCCTCAGGAAAGCTCAGATTCTCGGTATTCTGCACGAACGAGATCGCATCACCGTGGGCACCGCAGCCGAAGCAGTGGTAGAAGCCCTTGTCCTCGTTGACCGTGAACGACGGCGTCTTTTCGGTGTGGAACGGGCACAGGCCGAGATGCTCACGGCCCTTGCGCACCAGTTTCACCCGCCGGCCGACGACGTCCACCAGACCGACACGGTCCTTGATGTCGTCGAGAAAGCGCGGCGGAAATGCCATGTCGGTCGTCGCTCCGGGGCGCCGGGGTTGCGGCCCCTCTTATACCATGCGGCGGACGGCGCGGTCAGCCGGAGAGCAGCGCCTTGGCCACCTTCCCCGCCTTGGCGAAATCCATCTGCCCGGCGTACTCCTCGCGCAGCGTCGCCATGACCTTGCCCATCTCCTTCAGGCCGGACGCTCCGACCGCGTCGATGGTCTCGCGGATCGCCGCCTCGATGGCGGCGTCGTCCATCTGCTCCGGCAGGAAGCCCTCGATGATCTCGATTTCCTCCGCTTCCTGCTCGGCCAGCTCGTCGCGGCCACCCTTGCGGTACATCTCGATGCTCTCGCGGCGCTGCTTGATCATGGTCTGCAGCATGGACAGGATCTCGTCGTCGCCGATCCCCTCCGCCTGGCCCTTGCTGCGGGCCGCGATGTCGCGATCCTTCAGCGCCGCCAGGATCAGCCGCAGCGTTGCTGTCGCACGCTGCTCCTTGGCCAGCATCGCCTTCTTCAGTTCGTTGTTCAGACGTTCACGCAGCATTGCTCATGCCAGTACGAGTGATGATGGCAGGGATACAAAGGATATGCAGAACAACCCTCCCGGCCGGGCCCGGCCGCGTGCCGCAAACTTTGCGGAACCCGCCCCTGCGGGACCCCAGCCCGGCGCAGGGGCGATAACCTACCCGATCCGGGCCGTCAACGCAAACCGATATGCGGTTTATAAAGTATTGATTTAAAATAAAAAAGAGAATCGGCCGGCCAACTTGACTGCGGCCGGCGTTTTGCTTAAAAGACGGCGCAATTTGCCCGAACCGCTTGCCGACGCAAGCCGACGCCACCCGCAGGACGGGGACGCCAGCCACATGCCCGACGCCATGCCTGCCAAGACCGCCGTGCCTCCGGGCGTCACGGCGGCATTGGTTCTGGCCGACGGGACGGTGTTCTGGGGGCGGGGACTGGGCGCCCGCGGCGAGACCGGCGGCGAGATCGTCTTCAACACCGCGATCACCGGCTACCAGGAGATCCTGACCGACCCGTCCTATGCAGGGCAGATCATCACCTTCACCTTCCCGCATATCGGCAATGTCGGGACCAACCCCGAGGACATCGAGACCGCCACCCCGGCCGCCGGTGGCTGCGTGCTGCGGGCAGACGTCACCGGGCCGTCGAACTGGCGGGCGGCGCAACCGCTCGATGCCTGGCTCAAGGCGCAGAACCTCGTTGCCATCGCCGGCGTGGACACGCGGCGGCTGACCCGGCGCATCCGCGATCTCGGGGCGCCCAACGGCGTGCTGGCCCACGCCCCGGACGGCGCGCTGGACATCGAGGCGCTGCAGGCCAAGGCGGCCGCCTGGCCGGGGCTGGAAGGCCAGGACCTCGCCCGCGGCGTGAGCTGCACCCAGACCTACGCCTGGCAGGAGACGACCTGGCGGATCGGGGAGGGCTACGGCCGCCAGGACGCGCCGCGGTTCCACGTGGTGGCGATGGATTTCGGGGCCAAGCGGAACATCCTGCGCTGCCTTGCGACGCTCGGCTGCAAGGTCACCGTCGTGCCGGCCTGGACGACCGCCGAGGAGGTGCTCCGGCATGCGCCGGACGGCGTGTTCCTCGCCAACGGGCCGGGCGACCCGGCGGCCACCGGCGAATACGCGGTGCCGGCGATCCGCGCGATCCTGAAGACCGGCAAGCCGGTGTTCGGGATCTGCCTCGGCCACCAGATGCTGGCGCTGGCGCTCGGCGCGCGCACCGGGAAGATGCATCACGGCCATCACGGCGCCAATCACCCGGTCAAGGACCTGGCCACCGGCCGGGTCGAGATCACCAGCCAGAACCACGGTTTCGTCGTCGATGCCGACTCGCTGCCCGACGGCGTCGAGGCGACCCATGTCTCGCTGTTCGACGGCTCGCTCGAGGGCATCCGCTGCACCGACCGGCCGGTGTTCAGCGTGCAGTACCATCCCGAGGCCTCGCCCGGCCCGCACGACAGCCATTACCTGTTCGAGCGGTTCGTTCGGATGATGGCAGACAATGCCTAAGCGCGCCGACATACGCTCCATCCTGATCGTCGGCGCCGGGCCGATCGTCATCGGCCAGGCCTGCGAGTTCGACTATTCCGGGACCCAGGCCTGCAAGGCGCTGAAGGAGGAGGGCTACCGGGTCGTGCTGGTGAACTCCAACCCGGCGACCATCATGACCGACCCGGACACTGCCGATGCGATCTACGTCGAGCCGATCACGCCGGACTTCCTCGCCCGGGTGATCGAAGCGGAACGGCCGGACGCGCTGCTGCCGACGATGGGCGGGCAGACGGCGCTGAACGCGGCCATGGCGCTGCACGAGGACGGCACGCTGGAGACGTTCCGCGTTGAGGTCATCGGCGCCCGGCCGGATGTCATCGCCAAGGCCGAGGACCGCCAGCTGTTCCGCGAGGCGATGGACCGCATCGGCCTCGAGTCGCCGCGCAGCCGACTGGTCAACACGATGGAGGCGGCGCGCGCGGCGCTCGACCATACCGGCCTGCCGGCGATCATCCGCCCGTCCTTCACCCTGGCCGGCACCGGGGGCGGCATAGCCTACAACAAGCTCGAGTTCGAGGAGCTGGTCGGCAACGGCCTGCGCGCGTCGCCCGTGCACGAGGTGCTGATCGAGGAATCGGTGCTCGGCTGGAAGGAATTCGAGATGGAGGTGGTCCGCGACCATGCGGACAATTGCATCATCATCTGCTCGATCGAAAACATCGACCCGATGGGCATCCACACCGGCGACTCGGTGACCGTCGCGCCGGCGCTGACGCTGACCGACAAGGAATACCAGATGATGCGCGACGCCTCGATCGCGGTGCTGCGCGAGATCGGCGTCGACACCGGCGGCTCCAACGTGCAGTTCGCGATCAACCCGCTCGACGGCCGGATGGTCATCAT
>CAYFYY010000064.1:0-17937 GCA_964347475.1 uncultured Flavobacteriales bacterium | reverse complement strand
AGTTCGCGGTCGAGCCCGAGAGCGGCGAGGTCGTCGTCATCGAGATGAACCCGCGGGTGTCGCGCTCGTCGGCGCTGGCCTCGAAGGCGACCGGCTTCCCGATCGCAAAGGTCGCGGCCAAGCTGGCGGTCGGCTACACGCTGGACGAGCTGGACAACGACATCACGCGGGTGACGCCCGCCAGCTTCGAGCCGACCATCGACTACATCGTCACCAAGATGCCGCGCTTCACCTTCGAGAAGTTCGCCGGCGCGGAGGCGCTGCTGACCACCTCGATGAAGTCGGTCGGCGAGGCGATGTCGATCGGGCGGTGCTTCGCCGAGAGCCTGCAGAAGGCGCTGCGCTCCATGGAGACCGGGCTGAGCGGGCTGAACGAGATCGAGATCCCCGGCGCCGCGGACGGCGACAAGGACACGGTGATCGCCGCGCTGGCGCGGCCCGCACCGGACCGGTTGCTGGTTGTTGCGCAGGCGATCCGGCACGGGCTGACCACCGAGGAGATCCACGCCGCCTGCCGCATCGATCCCTGGTTCCTGGAGCGCGTGCGGGAGATCGTCGAGACGGAGGAAGCGGTTCGCGCGCACGGGCTGCCCGACGATCTCGCCGGCTTCCTTGCGCTCAAGAAGCAGGGATTCGCCGACGCGCGGCTGGCCGAGCTGGCCGGCCTCGCCGAGGACGAGGTCGCGGCCCGGCGCCGCGCGGCGGGCGCCGTGCCCGTGTACAAGCGCATCGATACCTGCGCCGGCGAGTTTCCCTCGCCGACGCCTTACATGTATTCCTGCTACGAGGGCGACGGGATCGTCGCGGCCGAGTGCGAGGCCGACGTCTCCGAGGCCACGAAGGTCGTGATCCTCGGTGGCGGGCCGAACCGCATCGGCCAGGGGATCGAATTCGACTACTGCTGCGTCCACGCCTCCTACGGCCTGCGCGATGCCGGCATCGAGACCATCATGGTCAACTGCAACCCGGAGACGGTGTCGACCGACTACGACACCTCGGACCGGCTGTATTTCGAGCCGCTGACGGCCGAGGACGTGATCGAGCTGATCCGCGCCGAGCAGCGCGCCGGCACGCTGATGGGCGTGATCGTCCAGCTCGGCGGGCAGACGCCGCTGAAGCTGGCGCAGGCGCTGGCGGCCGCCGACATCCCGATCCTCGGCACCTCGCCCGACGCCATCGACCTTGCCGAGGACCGCGAGCGGTTCCAGAAGCTGCTGCACCGGCTGGGCCTGGCCCAGCCGGCCAACGGGACGGCGACCTCGACGGCGCAGGCCGAGGCGATCGCCGCTGAGATTGGATTTCCGGTTGTGATCCGCCCATCCTACGTGCTCGGCGGCCGGGCCATGGAGATCGTCCACGACCTCGACGGGCTGCGCCGCTACATGACCCACGCGGTCCGCGTCTCGGGCCGCAACCCGGTGCTGATCGACCGCTATCTGCGCGACGCCATCGAGGTCGACGTCGACGCGCTGTCGGACGGCGCGCAGGTCTACGTTGCGGGCATCATGGAGCATATCGAGGAGGCCGGCATCCATTCCGGAGACAGCGCCTGCTCGCTGCCGCCCTATTCGCTGGACGGTGGGCTGATCGCCGAGATCCGCCGGCAGGCCGAGGAGCTGGCGCGGGCCCTGAACGTGGTCGGGCTGATGAACGTGCAGTACGCGATCAAGGACCGCGACATCTACGTCCTCGAGGTCAATCCGCGCGCCAGCCGGACCGTGCCGTTCGTCGCCAAGGCGACCGGCATGCCGATCGCCAAGATCGCGGCGCGCGTCATGGCCGGCGAGACGCTGGCCGATTTCGGGATCACGGATCCGGGTCCGCCGGTGCTCAAGCAGATCGCGGTCAAGGAGGCCGTATTCCCGTTCGCGCGCTTCCCCGGCGTCGACGTCATGTTGGGCCCGGAGATGAAATCGACCGGCGAGGTCATGGGACTGGACCGCGATTTCGGCCGCGCCTTCGCGAAATCGCAGCTCGGTGCCGGCATCGACCTGCCGCTCGCCGGTACGGTGTTCGTCTCGGTACGCGACCGCGACAAGGCGGCGGTCGTGGCGCCATCGCGCGATCTGCTGGTGCTCGGCTTCAAGCTGCTGGCCACCGGCGGCACGGCGCGTTATCTCGCCGAACAGGGCCTCGCCGTCGAGCGTATCAACAAGGTGCTCGAGGGCCCGCCGCATATCGTCGATGCGATGATCGACGGGCAGATCCAGCTGGTGTTCAACACGACCGAGGGGGCGAAGTCCATCGAGGACAGCTTCAGCCTGCGCCGGACGGCTCTGACCTGCGGGATTCCCTACTACACGACGATCGCCGGTGCGCGCGCCGCGGTCCGCGCCATCGAGGCCCTGAAACACGGGTCCCTTGAAGTGGCGTCGCTGCAGTCGTATTTTATTTCGGCAAGTTAGAGACATTTCCCGGCGTGGAGGCACGTTTGCGCCGGCGACCAGAGGTTCGCCGGCGGACGTGAATTTTTGCGGCAAGCCGGGGCGCCGCGTGTGAGGAACGGACGACGATGGAAAAGGTGCCGATGACCGCTGGCGGGTACGAGCGCCTGCGCGAAGAGCTCAGAAATCTGAAATCGGTCGAACGGCCGGCGATCATCCAGCTGATCGCCGAGGCGCGAACCCACGGCGACCTGTCGGAGAACGCGGAGTACCACGCGGCGCGCGAGCGCCAGAGCTTCATCGAGGGCCGGATCGGGGAGCTGGAGGACAAGATCAGCCGCGCCCAAGTCATCGACGTCTCCAAGCTGAGCGGCAAGATGGTGAAATTCGGGGCCACCGTGACCATCGCCGACGAGGATACCGACGAGGAGTCGACGTACCAGATCGTCGGCGAGCTGGAAGCCGACATCTCGGCGGGCCTGCTGTCCGTGACCTCGCCGCTGGCCCGGGCCATCATCGGCAAGACCGTCGGCGACCAGGTCGAGGTCGCAACGCCGCGTGGTGCGAAGGACTACGAAATCGTCAAGGTCCGGTACAAGTAGGGGCGAACGGTCCGGTCAATCGGCCCTGTCCACATCGATCGGCACGCCGACCTCGTTCTTCGAGTTGCGGATCGACAGCATGGATTTCACATGGCTCACATTCGGCGCCGCCGTCAGGGTGCTGGTCAAAAACTTGTTGTAGCTGTCCATGTCCTCGGAAACGATCTTGAGGATGAAGTCGGTCTCGCCGGTCAGCATGTAGCATTCGCGCACCTCGGGCCACGCCTTTACGAGCGCCTCGAAGGCGACGAGATCGGCCTCGGCCTGGCTGTTCAGGCCGACATGGGCGAACACGGTGACGCCGTAGCCGAGCAGGTCGGGCGGGATGTCGGCGTGATAGCCGCGGATGTAGCCCGCGTCCTCGAGGGCGCGCAGGCGCCGCAGGCATGGCGGCGCGGAAATGCCGGCCCGGCGTGCCAGCTCCACGTTCGGCATCCTGCCGTTCTCCTGAAGGTCGCGCAGGATCTTCCGGTCGATCTTGTCGAGTTTGACGCGCCGCATGCGAATATGCTCCGGGTGTGTGACTCGCGCAATAATATTACAAGTCGGGAACCGCCTTGCAAGTGCGACGGAAAGTTGCATAGCCTGCGCCATCGTATCGGCCCGACGTCACACCGGAAACCCGTGTCATGATCGAGAACGTCGCCTGGGTCCTGACCGACGGAAAGGCCGGATCGCGAAACGGGGCGCTGGGCCTGGCAGAGGCGGTAGGGCTGCCCATCGTCGACAAGCACATCCACTCGGCAGCGCCCTGGCGGTGGCTGCCGCCGGTGCTGTGGCCCAGGGGCGTGCTCGGGGTCGGCGCGGGCGGCGATCCCCTGGAGCCGCCGTGGCCGCGACTGGTCATCAGTGCCGGCGAGCGTGCGGTCGGCCCCGCGCTGGAGATCCGGCGGCGCGCCGGCGGCGGTTCGTTCTGCGTCCATATTCAGCACCCCCGGGTCGCGCCCCGGCGATTCGACCTGGTGATCGTATCGGCGCACGACCGGCTGCACGGCCCCAACGTGCGGGTGACGGTCGGCGCCCTGCATCGGGTCACGACGGATCTGCTGGCGGAAGCGGCCGCCCGCTTCGCGCCGTCCTTCGCGCATCTCCCGCGGCCGCTCGTCGCCGTCCTTGTGGGCGGCGCCAACCGGGTCTACCGGTTCGACCATGCGACGGCGCAGCTTCTGGCGGACGGTCTCGCCGCAATGGCGCGCGACAGCGGCTGCGGCCTGCTGGTGACGGCGTCACGCCGCACCGGCGCGGCAAATGCGGCGCTGCTGCGCGAAAAGCTGCGCGGCCTGCCCGCCATGTTCTGGGATGGAGAGGGCGAAAATCCCTATTTTGCCTATCTCGCGCTCGCGGACGCGCTGGTCGTCACCGGCGATTCGGTGAACATGGTCTCGGAAGCCTGCTACACCGGCAAGCCGGTGCACGTGTTCCACCTTCCGGGCGGGGAAGGCAGCAAGTTCGCAAGGTTCCACGATGCACTGGCTGAGTCCGGGGCGACGCGGCCGTTCACGGGGCGGCTCGAAAGCTGGCCCGGCAACCCGCTCGACGAACGAACCGCGCTGGCCGACGAGGTGCGCCGGGAACTCGAAGCCAGGGCTGCCGACGCCTGACACGGGACCCGACGGGCGGCCCTGCCGGCGAGCGACCGGACCGGGCCGCCCATATACGTGCGACACCGGCATGTCGCGTCGGATGCGGCTCGGACGCAAATTTGCTTTTCGCCAGCGATGCGGCCGTGCATTGTAGATCGCCATGGACTGGGACAAGCTGAGAATTTTCCATGCCGTGGCGGACGCCGGCAGCTTCACCCGCGCCGGCGAGACGCTGAATCTGAGCCAGTCGGCCGTCAGCCGCCAGATCAGCGCGCTCGAGGAAAGTCTGCACATCCCCCTGTTCCACCGCCATGCGCGCGGACTGATCCTGACCGAGCAGGGCGATGTCCTGTACCGCACGGTCAAGGAGGTGTTCCACAAGCTGGCGATGGCGGAGGCACTGATCAGCGAAAGCCGGGAGCGGCCGTCCGGCCCGCTGAAGGTCACGACCACCGTCGCTTTCGGCACCACCTGGCTGACGCCGCGGATCAAGGAATTCATCGATTTTTACGAGGACGTCGAGGTCAGCGTCATTCTGACCGACGGCGCGCTCGATCTGAGTATGCGCGAAGCGGACGTCGCGATCCGCATGACGGCGCCGCGGCAGCCGGATCTCGTGCAGCGCCACCTGCTGACAGTGCACAGCCACATCTATGCGGCGCCGGACTATCTTGCCGAATACGGCACGCCGAAGACGCCGGAGGAGCTGGACCGGCACAGGCTGATCGTCTACGGCCAGGACGCACCGCCGCCGGTGTCCTCGATCAACTGGCTCATCGACGCCGGGGCTGCCGAGGATAACCGGCGCCGGCCGATCCTGCGGCTGAACAACCTCTATGGGATTTATCGGGCGGTGCGCAGCGGGCTTGGCATGGCGGCCCTGCCCGATTACATGATCGCCGACGGCTCGGCGCTGGTCCGGGTCCTGCCGGACCTGTCGGGACCGGCGATCGAGGCGTATTTCGTCTACCCGGAGGAGCTGCGGCAATCGAAACGGGTCGCTGTTTTCCGGGATTTTTTGCTGCAAAAGGTCGCAGAAGGGAATTTTTGAGCGTCCCACACGTTTATATAAAGAGTTTGCGCATAGACGCTTGGGTCAGCCATGCGGATTTTGCATATCAGATTTGTCTAATCTGGTATGGAAGTTGCTACCCCAGGCCCCTATGTAAGGAATGCTTGAGCGCCGTTGTGGCGATCAAGCCTAGGCCGCGGGCGCAAGGCCTGTGGCCGAAGGGTCTTCGGATCCTACGTCTCCCAGACGTGAAGCCTCCCTGTTCAACTTGCCGGACCTTCGCGGTCCGGCGTTTTTTTACGCCGCCGCAAAAGAAGACGGGCCGCAACGCCGTGCGACCCGCCGATAACAATCCGCGCAGCGCTATCACATGAAAAGCTTTTCGCCTTCGAGCCCCTTGTACAGGTGCGCGACGTACTCGCCGTAGCCGTTGAACAGACGGGTGGGCACCCGGCCGCCGCCCAGCACGCGCTCGGTGGCCTGGCTCCAGCGCGGATGCGGAACGTCGGGATTGACGTTGGCCCAGAACCCGTATTCCCGGCCCTGCACGGCCTGCCAGAAATTGACCGGCCGCTTGTCGGTAAACGTGAATCGCACGATCGACTTGATCGACTTGAAGCCGTATTTCCAGGGCACCGCAAGGCGCAACGGTGCGCCCATCTGCTTCGGCACCGGCTTGCCGTAGGCACCGGTGACCAGGAAGGCCAGTTCGTTGGTCGCCTCCTCGATGGTGAGCCCTTCGATGTAGGGCCACGGATACCAGGTCTGACGCAGGCCGGGCATGGTCTCGTTGTCGGCCTGGGTCTCCATGACCACGTATTTTGCGCTGCCCAGCGGCCGCGCGAGGTCGACCAGCGCCTTGAACGGAAAGCCGCTCCACGGCACGTCCATCGACCAGGCTTCGACGCAACGGTGGCGGTAGAGCCGTTCCTCCAGCGGCATGCGGCCGAGCAGATCGTCGATCGCGATGGTGAATTCCTGTTCGACCAGGCCGTCGATGCGCACCTCCCACGGCCGGATCCGCATCGCCTGGGCCGCCCGCGAGATTTCCTTGTGGCTGCCGAATTCGTAAAAATTGTTGTAGGTGGTGGCCAGGGTCTCGGCTGTAATTTCGCGGTCTATGCGGTACCGCAGGTTCCGCTTGACCGGGTACAGACCTGCCGACGGGTCCGCCGCCGCGCGGGCCTCGTCCTCGCAACCCGAAAGGAGGCCGGCCGCGCCGCCCATCAGCAGCACCGGTCCGGCGGCGATCGATTTGACCAGCCGGCGCCGGTCGCGGAACAGCGACTCGTCTGTCGCCTCGCGCTCCGGCCGCTCCCAGCCGCGGGGAATCTTGATCAGCATTGCCCTCTCCTCGTCACAGACGTCCCGGCCCTATCTGTAGGTGCAAATTGTCACGCAGTCCTCACGGACGCGGCCTCTGCACCGTAACAAATATGTGATGGTACGCCCGCTTTGACAGGTCGGGGCCGCCCGATCAATCGACATTCGCTGCCGGGCACCCGGGCCGGCGCCGGCCGGCAATATACGCGTCGATCAGCTCGCGCATCCGCTCGCGCCCGAAGCTGCCGAAGTGCCCGGCATGGACGATGCGAGCCGGGACGCCGCGCAATCGCTCCATGCTGGCCAGATAATCGTCGATCCGCGAATGATAGAGGTCGTCCAGCAGTTCGCCCTCGTATACCACGTCGCCTGAGAACAGGATCGCGGTCGACGCTTCCCACAGCGCGATCGAGCCGGGCGAGTGACCCGGCAGGTGGATCACCCGGAAGTGCCGGTCGCCGAGGTCGACGACGTCGCCGTCGCGCAGCAGCCGCGTTGCGGGCGCCGGTCGGATTTCGTACTCGTCGGCACGGAACCCGCCCTCCGGCACCGCATCGAACATGTCGTCGGAGACCCAGCGGTCGGCAACCGTGTTGCGCCGCGACGGATGAGCGAGGATCTCGGCTTCCGCCGCGTGCACGGCGCGCTCGTCGAACTCGTGGTGGCCGCCGATGTGGTCGAAGTGCGTATGGCTGCCGACCGCGATCAGCGGCCGCTCGCAGAGCAGCCGGACATGGTCGCGCAGGCTGACCACGCCCATCCCGGAGTCGACGAGCAAGTCGCGATCGCGGCCCCGCACATGCCAGATGTTGCAGCGGTAGAACGGCTTGACGTGGGATTCCCGGATCAGGGTGATCCCATCGTCGAGCCGCCTCGTTTGATACCACGTGGCCGCGTCAACCGTCGGCATGCGCCGGCCTGCCGGGAACGGGCGCCCGCGTTACGCCGCCTGCTTGCGGCTGGCGACGACGTCGTCGGCGAGACGCCCGGTCAGCTCGGCCAGGTGGTCGAACTTCCATTCGTAGGTCCCGACGCCGAAGGTGAGCGAGCGCAGCTCGACGATTATGTCATGCAGCTCCGCCTGCGGCATGTGCGCGGCGACATCGTCCCAGCCCGACCAGCCCTCCTTCGCGTCGAAGCCGAGGATCTGCCCGCGGCGCTTGCTGATCAGCCCCTGCACCTTGGCGGTATAGGCGTTCGGCACATAGACGTGGACCTCGCAGATCGGCTCCAGCAGGACCGGATTGCAGCCCGGCATGGCCTCCTTCATGCCGGCGATCGCTGCCAGCTTGAATGCCATGTCGGAGCTGTCGACCGCGTGGTACTGCCCGTCGAACAGGTTGACCGCGAAGTCGACCACGGGAAATCCGAGCGGCCCCTCCTTCATGTATTCGCGGATGCCCGCCTCGACCGCCGGGATGTACTGGCGCGGCACCGCGCCGCCGGAGATGGTCTCGGTGAATTCGAAGCCGGTTCCGCGCGGCAGCGGCTTGATCTCGATCTGGACGTCGCCGAACTGGCCGTGGCCACCGCTCTGCTTCTTGTGGCGGGCATGCTGCTTGGCCGGCTTGCGGATGGTTTCCTTGTACGGCGTCTGCGGCCGGCGCGTCTCGACCTCGACGTGATAGCGGCTCGCCAGCCGCTCCGCTGCGACCTGCAGGTGGATCTCGCCCTGCCCCCACAGCACCATCTCGTTGGTGTCCTGGTTATGCTCCACCGAGAGCGAGGCATCCTCGTCCATCAGCCGGGCGATCGCAGCCGACAGCTTCACTTCGTCCTCGCGTTTCTTCGGGGTGATCGCGAACGAATAGATCGGCTGCCGGGGTGCCGGCCAGTCGCTGCCGGACACGACGCCGGACGCGCCGAGGAGCTGCCCGGAGGATACCTCGTCCATGCGGCCCATGCCGACGATGTCGCCGGAGCTGGCGCTGGCGATCTTGTTCTGGGTGTGTCCCATCATGCGGAACAGGCCGCTGACCTTGTGAGGCCCGAACGACATCCCGTCCTTGACGGTGCCGCGCAGCACGCGGCCCAGCGAAGTCTTGCCGGTGTGCGGCATGTGATAGGTCTTGAACACCTGGACCAGCGGGTCGCCCGAAGGCCCGCCCAGCCGCTTCGCCACGGGTTCGACCCCCGGCGTCTCATGGCGCAGTGCTTTCATCAGGCGATGCACGCCATAGGTCTGTTCGGCGGCGCCCAGGAACACCGGCACGATCAGGTCGTCGGCCAGGTCCTTGGTCAGGTGCGCGTAGATTTCCTGTTTTTCCGGAACCGCATCCTCGAGCAGCTGTTCGAGCAGCGCATCGTCGAAATCGGCCAATGATTCAAGCAGCTCCTGCCGCGCTTCGGCCTCGCGGTCCTGCAGCTCACCGGGGATCGAGATGAGGTCCGACGGCTGTCCGGGCTTGTACTGATAGGCGCGCTCGGAAACCAGATCGACATATCCGGTGATGGCATCGCCCTCGCGGATCGGCACCTCGCGCAGCACCAGCTTGCGCTCGGACACGCCCTGCAGCGCTTCCATCAGCTCGCGGATCCGGATGTTCGAATTGTCGAGCTTGTTGATGAACACCATGTGCGGGATCTCGTGCGCGTCGAGAAAATGGAACAGCGGCGCCAGTGTCAGCGCGCGCTCGATCTCGGGCTCGCAGACCACGACCGCGACGTCCGCCACCATCAGTGCGCACTGCGTGTCGTTCCAGAATTCCACCGATCCCGGGCAGTCGAGGAAGTGCCAGGTCTCGCCCAGGAACTCGCCGGTCGCCGGCGATATCTCGATACTCATGTTGCGGCTGCGCGCCTCTGGCGCCGCATCGCCCACCGTGTTGCCGTCTTTCTTGTTGCCCCGCCGGTCGATCGCTCCGCACGTGTGAAGAAGCGATTCCAGCAAGGTCGTCTTGCCGCTCAAATACGGCCCGACCAGTGCTGCGACGCGCGGGGCAGCAGGTGTAGTGCCGGGCATTGCTTTCTCCTTTCCGGAATTTAATGGCTCTCGTCCGGCGGCACCGTATCAGTCGCGCCGCCGGTCCCTGTGACCGGTATGGTTCCAGCGCGGCCCTCGCGATGCAAGGGGAAATCGCCGGGGAAATGGTCGCAGCACCTCTGGCACGGCAGGACGGCGCGGCTTAGACTTCCGCGCGCCGCCGAACACGCTCAACTGCCGAGGAGACCGCCGTGCCGCCGAAAGGAGATCCCACCGCACCCTTGACGGGCCTGCGCATCCTCGACCTCTCGCGCATGCTGGCCGGGCCATTCTGCACCGCTCTGCTCGCCGATCTCGGGGCCGAGGTCATCAAGGTCGAGGCGCCGGGCCGGGGCGACGATGCACGCCACTTTGCGCCCTTCCGGCACGGCGAAAGCGCCTATTTCATGCTGATCAACCGGGGCAAGAAGGGCATCACCCTGAACCTGAAGGATCCGCGCGGCCTTGCGGTGCTCCAGCGGCTCGCTGAGACCGCCGACGCCGTGGTGGAGAATTTCCGGCCCGGCGTCGCTGCCCGCCTCGGCGTCGATTACGACAGCCTGAGCGCCGTTAATCCGCGTCTGGTCTACGCCAGCATCTCGGGCTTCGGCCAGGACGGGCCGCTGGCCCAGCGGCCGGCCTACGATATCGTCGCGCAGGCGATGTCGGGATTGATGAGCATCACCGGCGACCCGGACGGCCCGCCGACTCGGGTCGGCGAATCCTACGGCGACCTGTGTGCCGGCCTGTTCGCGTCTTGGGCGGTCCTCGCGGCGCTGCACGGCCGCACGCAGACGGGTCGCGGCCAGCATCTCGACATCGCGATGACCGACTCGCTGTTCTCGATGATGGTGACCGCGCTGACCCTGCAGCTGTACGGCGATGCGCCGCCGGGGCGGATCGGCAACCGGCACCCGATGTCGGCACCCTATGACGCCTTCCCGGCGCGCGACGGCCACGTCATCATCGCCAGCGCCAACGATGCGATCTTTGCGCGCCTTGCGCAGGCGATCGGCCGGCCGGACCTGCCAGCGGACCCGCGGTTCAGGTGCGAAACGCAGCGGTCCGCGCACGAGCCGGCGCTGCGCGACCTGATCACCGCGTGGACCCGCACGCGGAGCGTCGCCGAGACGGTGGCCGCGCTCGACGCCGCCGGCGTGCCGACCGCGCCGGTATTGTCGGTCGGCGAGGCCGTGGCAAGCGAGCATGTGCGAACGCGCGGCCTGCTGGTGGCGGCGCGACACCCGGCCGCCGGAGAAATCAGTCTGCCGCGCCAGCCTGTCCGATTCTCGGACGCACCGCAGCAGGCGCCGGCGCCGGCGCCTACCTTGGGACAGCACACCGACGAGGTGCTCGGCACGCTGCTCGGCACCGGCGAGATCGATGCGCTGCGGCGCGACGGAGTGATCTGATGGATTTTCTGCATGACGAGGACGAGCGGGCGCTGCAGGACGCCGCCCGCGAATTCGCGGCCAAGGAGCTGGCGCCGCGCGCCGCAGCGGCAGACCGGGACGCGGCGTTTCCACCGGGGCATATGGACCGCCTGGCGGCGTTCGGCGCCATGGGGCTGAACCTGCCGGAGGGCTGGGGCGGGGCCGGTGCGTCGGCGGTCGGGCTCGCCCTCGCGGTCGAGGCGCTGGGGGCCGCCTGCGCCGCCACCACATCGACCGTCACCGCCCATTACCTGGCCACCGATGCCATACTGCTCGGCGGCGACGATGCGCTCCGCAGCCGCTACCTGCCGGCCGCCGCCGAGGGACGGGTGCTGGGGGCCTTCGCGCTGACCGAACCGGGCGCAGGATCCGACCCCGCCGACATGACGACGCGGGCCGAACCGGCCGACGGCGGCTACCGCCTATACGGAACGAAGCACTTCATCAGCAACGCCGACATTGCCGACTTCCTCGTCGTGTTCGCAAAGACCGACCCGGAGGCCGGCCACCGGGGCATCAGCGCCTTCGTCGTCGACCGCGATACGCCGGGCCTTGCCGTCGGTCCGCCGGAGCCGACCCACGGGATCCGGGCAAGCCATGCCTGCGCCGTGCACCTCGACGCCACGGTGCCGGCGGAGAACCGGATCGGCGGGGAAGGCAGCGGATTCCGTACCGCGCTCATGGTCCTCGACCGCGGGCGCATCGAGACCGCGGCGCTGGCGCTGGGCGTTGCCGGGGCTGCGTTGGACGCGGCCCGGGCGTGGGCAAGCGAGCGGACGGTTTCCGGTCGCGCGGTCGCCCGTTTCCAGGGCATCCGCTGGATGATCGCCGACATGGCGACGGAGCTGGACGCGGCACGGCTGATGACATGGCGGGCGGCGCGTCTGCGGCAGCGCGGCGAGCGCTTCACGCGGGAGGCGGCGATGGCCAAGCTGCACGCCTCGGAGGCCGCCGGGCGGATCGCCGACCGTGCGCTGCAAATTCACGGCGGCTACGGCTTCACCAGCGCGCTGCCGCTGGAACGCTATGTGCGCGACGCCCGCATCCTGCGCATCTACGAGGGCACCTCGGAGATCCAGCGCAACATCATCGCCCGGTTCGAGCTGGATTAGCGGCGGCCGTCGGCATGCAGCTTGAGGATCGTGTGAACCACCTCGCTGACCGGGGTCGACACGCCGAGCTCCCGACCGAGCCGCACCACCGCGCCGGTCAGCCACGGCAGCTCGAGCCGATTGCCGCGTTCGAGGTCGCCCAGCATCGACGCCTTCATCTCCGCCGGCAGACCCTCGGCGAAGGCGAGCTGCTTGGCTTCGAGCCCGTCCTCCAGCCGCGCCCCGCGGGCGCGCCCCACGGCGACCGTCTCGGCGATCAGATCGGCGAACAACCGACGGGTATCGGCGTCGGACAGAATCGGCCCGATCGGCATGCGCGTGGCCGCAGTGGCGCCGGCCATCGGCGCCAGGAACGCGAATTTGCGCCAGATATCGGCATTGATGTCCGACGAGATCGTGGCATCGAAACCGGCTGTTTGGCAGGCCTCGTGGAACGCCTCGATGCGCGGGCTGGGCCGGCCGTCGAGCTCACCGTATTTCAGCGACGCCATTGTCCCGGTGTGCCGGATCACGCCAGGCGCTTCGATCAGGGCGGCGATCGCGGCAACCCCGCCGACCGCGTGCCGCGGGCCGAGAATTGCGGCGATCCGCTCCTCCGCGTCGACCCCGTTCTCGAACGAGATCACCGCCGTTTCCGGGCCAAGCAGTGGCCGGCAGTCCTCGGCCGCCGATTCGACGTCCCACAGCTTGACGCAGAACATCACCACGTCGACCGGGCCGAGCCGGGCCGGCGCGTCGGTCGCTTTGGCCGGCTGTACCAGAACGTCGCCGTTGGGGCTGAATACGCGGAGGCCCTGCTCGCGGATCGCCGCGCCGTGTGCGCCGCGGGTGATGAAGGTGACGTCCGCACCGGACTGCGCCAGCCGCGCCCCGAAATAGCCGCCGACGCCGCCGGCGCCCATCACCGCGATCTTCATGGCGCTTGCCCTCAGCGCAGCGCCGCACAGGCGCGCTGGATGCGCCCGCAAGCCTCCTCCAGCGCCTCGGTCGAGGTCGCATAGGAGATGCGGAAATGCGGGCTGAGCCCGAAGGCCTCGCCATGCACGGCGGCCACGCCCTCGGCCTCGAGCAGGTAGGTCACGAAATCCGCGTCGGTGCTGATCGTCTTGCCGTCCGGCGTCTGCCGGCCGATCGTGCCGGCGCAGGACGGGTAGACGTAGAACGCACCCTCCGGCGTCGCGCAGGTCAGGCCGGTCGCCTGGTTCAGCATCGAGACGACGAGATCGCGGCGCTCCTTGAAGACCTTGTTGTTGCGGGCAATGAACGAATGGTCGCCGTCGAGCGCCGCGACCGAGGCCCACTGGCTGATCGTCGAAGTGCTCGTCGTCGATTGCGACTGGATCTTGTTCATCGCGCGGATCACCTCGACCGCGCCGGCGGCATAGCCGACCCGCCAGCCGGTCATGCAGTAGGCCTTGGACAGGCCGTTCAGCGTCAGCGTGCGGTCGTAGAGCCTGGGCTCGACCTGGGCGATGGTGGTGAACTCGAAATCGTCGTAGACGATGAACTCGTACATGTCGTCGGTCATCACCCAGACATGGCCGTGCCTGAGCAGGACGTCGGCCAGCGCCTTGAGGTCGGCGCGCGTGTAGGCGGCGCCGGTCGGGTTCGACGGCGAGTTGAGGATCAGCCATTTGGTCCGCGGCGTGAGCGCCGCCTCCAGCGCCGCCGGCGTCAGCTTGAAGCCCTCCGTTTCCGGGCAGTCGACGATCACCGGCTCGCCCTCGGCGAGCAGCGTGATGTCCGGATAGCTGACCCAGTAGGGCGCCGGGATGATCACCTGGTCGCCGGGGTTCAGGGTCGCCATCAGCGCGTTGTAGATGGTCTGCTTGCCGCCGCAGCCGACGGTGATCTGCTCCGGCGTGTAGGTAAGGCCGTTGTCGCGCTTCATCTTGTCGCAGATGGCGCGGCGCAGTTCCGGGATACCGGCGACCGGGGCGTATTTGGTCTTGCCCGCGGCCATCGCGGCGACGGCCGCCTGTTTGATGTGCTCCGGCGTGTCGAAGTCGGGCTCGCCGGCGCCGAGGCCGATGACGTCCTTGCCGGCCGCTTTCATCTCGGCCGCCATGTTGGAGACGGCGACGGTGGGGGACGGCTTGATGCGGGACAGGCGGTCGGCGATGAAGGCCATGATCGGACTCCCCGTGTGCTAAGCGGTATCGACGGTTGGCGGCACAGTATGCCGGGCGTCGCCGGGTTGCAACGGCGAATGGCGCCGGATCGGCATGGCCGGGCGGATCGCCGGGGAACGAGCCCATGCGTTAGGGTTTTCCGCGGGTTTCGGCACGGCGCTCACGTGCCGTGGCCCGGCGCCGGCCGGATCCTGGCCGTCGTCAGGTAAAGCCCGGCGAAGATGGCGGCCGCACCCAGGTAATGGAAGGCCAGCAACGGCTCGTTCAGGAACACCATCCCCAGGACGGCGGCGAAGGGGGGCATCAGGTGGATGAACAGTCCCGCCCGGGTCGGGCCGACCGCCGGGACTGCCGCCGTGTATCCGAGATAGGCGAGCGCCGTCGCGACCGGCCCGATATAGCCGACCACCAGCAAGGTCGCGCGATCGAGCGGCATCGCCCGCACCGCCGCGATCTCCCACAGCCAGATCGGGAACAGGACGACGAGCGCCGGAATGATGCTGGCCACCAGCAGCGTTCCCGACTCGAGGTCCGCCGGGCGGCGGCTCAGCAGCGTCACATAGACCGACCAGCACAGCATGGCGACGAGCATGACCGCATCGCCCTGCGCCAGGCCCTGCGCCAGGATCAGGGCGGGCTCGCCGCGCAGCACAATGAACGAGACGCCGAAAAGCGAGAGGCCGATACCGAGCGCCTGGCGCAGGCCCAGGGACTCGCGCCAGAGCACGCGTGCGAGGACGGGGATGACCACGGGGCTGACCGCGTTGATCAGCGCCACATTGACCGCGGAGACCGTATTCAGCGCCGTGTATTGCAGGGCGGTGAAGCCGGCCACGCCGATCAGCCCGAGCAGCAGGACCAGCTTCCACTCGCGCAGCAGCGCCGCGCGTCTCTGGCGCAGCCGCGGCAGGAAGATCGGCAGCAGGATCAGGAAGGCGCTGGCCCATCGCCAGAAGGCGAGGCCGACCGGCGGAATCGCGGCGTGAACCGCGCGAGCGACGACGATGTTCCCGGCCCAGGCCAGCGAGGCGAAGGACAAGAGGGCATAGGCCACCGGCGGCGAGGGGTGTTTCGATGCCATCGCAATCCATTCTTGTTTCGTCTCACCCGCCGCCCGCCGGATCGTAGCAGATCGCGCCAGCGGGTAAAGTTCCGGGCTGGCCGCCCGCTGCCCCGACGCGCTGCAGGCGCCGAGCGGCAGCGCGTTGCCGGTGCCGCGCGGTGACGACGGACATCCCCCGTCGGTCGCAAAGAAACCCGCCGGGGATGAGGAGACCGGCGGGTCGAGTGGGATCCGTGGGATTGGGGTGATCGCGACACGGATCTGGGAGCGTCGATGTGCGTCAGGCGGCCCGCACCTCGCTGAGGAAGCGGATCACCTGGCCGCGCAGCCCCTCGGCCTGGCGCGCCATCTCCTGCGAGGCGTTCAGCACCTGGCCGGCGGCGGAACCGGTGTCGCCGGCGGCCCGCGAGACGTTGCCGATATTCGCGTTCACGTCCTGGGTACCGCGGGCCGCGAGCTGGACGTTGCGGGCGATCTCCTGCGTCGAGGCGCCCTGCTCCTCGACCGCGGAGGCGATGGCGGCGGCGATGTCGTCCATCTCGCCGATGATCGCGCGAACCTTGTCGATCGCCCGGACCGCATCGGTGGTCTCGTCCTGGACCGCGCTGATCTGCTGCGAGATCTCCTCCGTTGCGCGTGCGGTCTGGTTGGCGAGGTTCTTGACCTCCTGGGCGACGACGGCGAATCCCTTGCCGGCCTCGCCGGCTCGCGCCGCCTCGATCGTCGCATTCAGCGCCAAAAGGTTGGTCTGCCCGGCAATTTCGTTGATCAGGCTGACCACGTCGCCGATCCGCTCCGCGGCGTCGACCAGCCCCTGCACCGTTGCGTTGGCGGCTTCCGCCTCGGCCACGGCCTCGCGGGCGATGCGCGCCGACTGCGTGACCTGGCGGCCGATCTCGGCGATCGAGGCGCTGAGCTCTTCCGCGGTGGTGGCGACCATCTGCACGTTCATGCTCGCCTGGTCGGACGCGGTCACCACGTTGCTCGACTGGCGACTCGTCTCCTCGGCCGTCGCCGACATCTGCTGCGCCGTCGCCTGCATCTGGGTGGCGGCGGACGATACGCCGTTGACGATATTCGAAACCTCGCGGTCGAACCGGTCGGCCAGCTCGCGCATGGTCTTCCGCTTCTCCTCCTCGAGCTGGCGCTGCACCGCGGCCTGCTCCTGCTCGAGCCGGCGCCGTTCCAGTGCGCCGTGCTTGAAGGTCCGCATGGCGGCGGCCATCTCGCCGATCTCGTCGCCCCTGCCGCTGCCGGGGCTCGACACCTCGAGATCGCCGTCTGCCAGCTTCAGCATCGCCGTACTCATGCCCTTGAGCGGACGCACGATGCTGCGGGCCAGGACGGCGGCGAGCAGCACGAACGCGGTCACCACGGAAATGCCGATCACGATCACCGCAAGGCGCGTCGAGGACCGGATTTCGGCGAGGGACAGCTGCGCCCGCGCATCGCCCCGGTCGGCGGCGGCGAACAGCGCGGCGAGGAACGGTTCCGCCGCGCCATAGGCGTCGTCGAGCTGCCGGCGCGCCGCCCGCTCGACCTTGTAGACCTCCGCGTAGGCGCGGAAGCTGTAGACATACTGGGTGAGGAGGCGGGCGATCTGCTGTTTTTCGAAATCGGGAATGGCGAGCGTCGCGAGCAGCGCCCTGAACTCGTCCTGCCGCGATGCGATCTGGTCGATGAATCCACTGTCGCCACGCATCATGAAGTCCTTCTCGTGCCGGCGCATCATCAGCATCGTCGCGATCATCGGCCAGACATCGACCTCGTCGTGCCGGGCCTCCTCGCGCAGTCGACTCTCGATGGCCCGTACGGCGTCCCGCAGCGATCCCTGGAGGCCGTTGTCCTCGCCAAGGCCGAGCTTTCGGTTCAGTTCGACGAGGCGGCCGAAATGCTCGATATGGACCGTCATCGTTTCGCGGATTCCCGCCACCGCGTCCCTGACGTCCGTGCCGGCCCCGACCCGATCGATCTCATCCAGCCTGCCGAGCAGGCTCTGGGCCGCACCGCTATAGGCCTCGGCATCCTCCGGGTCGAGGCGCAGAATGGATCGCAACCTTCTCCCAGCATGCCCCGCAGGCCCTGGGCCGGAGAGCTATTGTCCTCGGCATCCTCCGGGTCGAGGCGCAGAATAAAGTCCTTCTCGTGCCGGCGCATCTGCAAGGCTGTGCTGTCGACATTGCCGGCCAGTCTGGCGAGCTCGCCGTAGCGGTCGGCCTGCCGGGTCGCCGATCCGACCCGGGCATCGCTGACCAGATATGCGGCGCACAACCCGACGAGGCCGGCCAGCAGGATGACGCGGCCGCCGATCCGGAGGCCGGACCGACGCTC
>CAYFYY010000063.1:0-25338 GCA_964347475.1 uncultured Flavobacteriales bacterium | reverse complement strand
TCCCGAACCGGACTGGTACTGCTCGGCTTCCTCGCCGTCGCGGGATACTTCCTCTGGGCCGAGCACGAAGCGCATATCGTCGGCGCCCTGCCGTGGCTTCTGCTCGGCGGCTGCACCCATCTCGGCTGCATTCGGCCGAGGCAAAAGGCGGGCGACCCGCTCGGTGAATGGGGCGGCTGGTTCTGCCGCTGCCGCGGCTCCCACTGCGACACCTCCGGGCGGATCAGGAGGGGGCCGGCGCCCAGGAATCTCGTCGTGCCACCCTATGAGTTCATGGACGGGGGGTCTGGCGCGGATCGGGTGACGACCGGCGTAGTTGTCGCCCCTTACTCCGTTCCTAGGCCGATATCCTGCCCTTGGCAGTAGACGTTCACCTTTTGCATACCTATTTGCGTGATTCATGGTCGACGGAATGCCGCAGCCCCACCCGGGCTGCGCAGCCAGATCGAGGCGACCATGATGCGGATAACGATTGCGGCGGGCCTGTTTGCGGCGCTACTCGCGGTCGCTGCGCCAGCCGCGGCGGCGAGCTTCGACTGCGCCAGGGCGGGGAGCGCCGTCGAGAGGACGATCTGCGGCGATACCGGACTCTCGCGACTCGATGAGGTTTTCGCCGAGGCATACCGGCAGGCCCGGTCGGCCGCAGCCACGCCCGATGCGCTCAGGGCGCAGCAGCTCGCCTGGCTGCGCGCCGAGCGCGACGCCTGCCGTGATTCCGGCTGCATCGACCGCGTCTACCGCAAGCGGATCGGCCTGCTCCATGGGCTTGCCGGTTTCGCCGCCGCGAACGGCATGCGCGAAGATCGGCTTGCCGACGTTCTGCGCACCGAACTCGAGCTGCACGAGTCGGAGCGGATCCTGTTCGTCCCCGTCCGCTCCGCGACGGTGACGGCGCCCGCCACCATCGTCTTCTTCGCGCGCGGGCCGGACCGGGCCCAGATGTTCCGCGGTGTGGCCGACGTTTCCGCAAACACGCCGCGCGTCATCGCGTGGGAGCCCTTCGCGTGCCACTGCGATTCACTGATCGCGGCCACGGCGGTGCGCCTGGTCGCGGACCGGCCCGACTTCGTCGTCGCCCGCTACGTGCCGCGTACGGGTAGCTGCATTGCCGCCGAGCGCACCGAGATCTTCCGCATCGGCAGCGGCGGAGACTTCGTGCCGGTATGGGACGGCACGAACTACGCGGCCGGCGGGCCGGAAGCGGAAATCGCCGACATCGGCTTCCCCGGCCTCGGAGCCGGACCGGACCGTGCGGTTCTGCGCGCGGCGAAGCGGGTCCGTTGCGGCGATGACGATTGCTTCTGCCGCGACGGCGTCGTGGTCGACGAATATGTCGAGCTCTTTCTCTGGGACCGTGTCGAACAGCGCTTCCGGTCGGCGCAGTAGGTGGCGACTGTGCCTGCCCCGCCGGCCGCACGGACCGCGGCCGTTCAGGCCTCGATCTCTTCGAAGCGGCCGCGGAAAAAGCGCAGGTACTCCGGCTCGAAGACGAAGCGCAGCCCCTTGATGCGGTCCGCCTCCGCCATGACCCGGGCGACGCTGTCGACGACCACGTCCATGTGCGCCTGGGTGTAGACGCGCCGCGGCAGCGCGAGGCGCACCAGCTCCAGCTTCGGCATGTGGTTCTCGCCGGTCTCCCTGTCGCGGCCGGCCGAGACGGCGCCGCGCTCCATCGACCGGACGCCGGTATCGAGGTAGAGCGCCGCGGCCAGCGCCTGGGCCGGGAACTGCTCCTGCGGGATGTGGGGCAGGATCGCGCGGGCATCGAGGAAGACGGCGTGGCCGCCGATCGGCACGACGACCGGCACGCCCCGGTCCTGCAGGTTGCGGCCGAGATATTCGACCTGGCCGACGCGCGCCCGGATGTGATCGTCCTGCACGCTCTCGGCGATGCCGATGGCGAGTGCCTCCATGTCGCGGCCCGCCATCCCGCCGTATGTGTGCAAGCCCTCATAGACCACCACCAGGTTGCACGCGCGCTCGTAGAGATCCTCGTCGTTGACCGCAAGGAAGCCGCCGATATTGACGATCGCGTCCTTCTTGGCCGACATGGTCGCCGCGTCCGTCAGCGTGCAGATCTCATGCACGATGTCCTTCACCGACCGGTCCGCGTACCCGTCCTCCCGCTGCTGGATGAAGTAGGCATTCTCGGCGACGCGGGTCATGTCGTGCACGATCAGGACGTCGTGCGTATCGCACCACCGGCGCAGTTCCCGCAGGTTCTCGAGCGAGATCGGCTGGCCGCCGGCCATGTTCACGCAGGTGGCGATGCAGACATAGGGAATCCGCTCCGCGCCCAGCCGTTCGACCAGGGCGTCGAGCTTGCCGAAATCGACGTTGCCCTTGAACGGGTGGGTCGAGGCCGGGTCGTGGGCCTCGTCGATGATGACGTCGACGAAGGTGCCGCCGGCAAGCTCCTGATGCAACCGCGTCGTCGTGAAGTACATGTTGCCGGGAATGTGGTCGCCCGGCGAGATCAGACACTGCGAGAGGATGTTCTCGGCGCCGCGCCCCTGATGGGTCGGCACCGTGAAGCGATACGAATAGAAGGCCTCCACCGTATCCCGCAGATGGTAGAAGTTGCGGCTGCCGGCGTAGGCCTCGTCGCCCATCAGCAGCCCGGCCCACTGCCGGTCCGACATGGCGCCGGTTCCCGAATCGGTCAGCAGGTCGATGTAGACATCCTCCGAGCGCAGCAGGAAGGTGTTGTATCCCGCATCCCGGATTGCCGCGCCGCGCTCCTCGGGCGTGGTCATCCTGAGAAGTTCGACCATCTTGATCTTAAAGGGTTCGGCCCAGGGCTGGGTGCGTGTCGCCATGATTCCACTTCCTCTCAGTTTGAGAGCTGACAGCGCTCGAGCGGATATGGCGGCGGTCGTCCGGTCACTCCGCTCGAGGTGATTCGCGCCCCTCCTTTCCGCCGCGTCTATATCGTCAATCGAAACGGGGCCGCCCAGGAATGTCGGACTCGATCGAAGATCTTTGCCCGTCGCTTTGGGAAAGATCCCTACTCATACCTGCTTGCCTTCGGACTGTCGCGTGAAACATTGTCGACCTGCAACGCCGGCACTGGGTACATGGCAAGGGTGGCGGCCAACGCCGGGCCGGGCGCTGCGACCGCCCCGCACGGCTGCCGCCGTGCCCATTAACAGGCCTTTAAGTCGGCGCACCTATCCTTTTCCCGAATTGGCATGAAAAAGGATCAGCGACGTGCGTTCGGCATCGGGGAATTTCCTGGGCGGGGTGGTGGGGCCGATCATGCTCTATCTCGGCTTCTTCACATTCGCCGCCGCCCTGGTCGTGGGCGGGCTCGACGCGTACTATTTCGCCCGCGCCGTTCCGGTCGAGGCCACGGTCCAGGATCGGGAAACCCTCTGCACGCTGAGATACACGGCGCGTGATGAGGATGGCGACGACAGGATCTACGAGAGCGAGAAGGTGACGTGCGAGCAGGCCGAGATCCACGCGTTGCGCAACCCCCAGCACGAATACAGGTTCGTGCGGCATCATCGCACCCTGTTCATGTTTGTCATGCCCGACGGCGCGTCCATCGCATCTGGACCAGCAGTCGCACGTTTACGCAGCCCCGGATCAAGGTCGGCGACAGCTTCGTCATCATGACCGATCCCGAAAGTCCCGAAAACATCAGCGCGGTGCACGAACACAGGAACATCTACTTCATGCTCGTCGTCGCGGTGCTCGCAGCTGCGCTGATGTATGGGGGCCGGAAGCTGATGCGGCGCCGGCCGCCAGCGCCGGCGGTGGCGGCGCCAACCCAGACGATCGTTACGCCGCACGGGCTGAAGATCGAGAGGACCATCCGCAAATAGGGCGGCGGTGCGGCTGGCCCGGTCGTTAGTCGCGGCAGCAGCCCTCGGACGATGATCAGAGCGCGCCGGTGTTCTTGAGTGGGAGGTAGAGCGGGTGGGATTCTGAGATGTGCTCGTCTCCGGCCAGAATGGCCGCGATCAGAGCGGCGGTTTCTCGCAGCCGCACCTTGAAGAGCCGCCAGAACCTTCGTCCCTCGTAGTAGTCGGCACGCCGCGGGATCTCGGCCGACTGGGCCACCAGGGCATTGAGGCAGTCGTCGTTGAGCCGCGCCGGGTCCACGCCCGCCTTGCGAAGTTCGCGCTTGAGCAGCGTCTTGCCGTGCCGGGGCGCCGCGAAGACATACTCGGTTGCGAATTTGGATATGACCACCACGCCGACGATCGTCGCTGCCAGCACCAGCAGCATCAGTGCGCTCATTGGATGATTCTCGTGTTCGTTACGCCGCGTCCGCCAGGGTAGCGGGAAATCCTTAACAAACCAGTGACGCCAAATTCCCGTTGCGCCGGGACCCAACTCGCACTCGACTATCGCCCCATTGCTGGGGTAAACACTCCCCACCCGCGCCACGGCAGAAGGCCGGGCGCATGAAGGCAACGGGACATGATCGACGACTTCCATCGCATCAAGCGGCTGCCGCCCTACGTGTTCGCCGAGGTCAACGCGATGAAGGCGGCGGCGCGGGCGGCCGGCGACGACATCATCGATTTTGGCATGGGCAATCCCGATTCACCGACGCCGGCGCACATCGTCGACAAGCTGTGCGAGACGGTGCAGGACCCGCGCACGCACCGCTACTCGCAGAGCCGCGGCATCCCGGGGCTGCGCAAGGCCCTGGCCGGCTACTACGCGCGCCGCTTCGGCGTCGAGCTCGACCCGGAGCGCGAGGTGGTCGTCACCCTCGGCTCCAAGGAGGGGCTTGCCAACCTTGCGATGGCGATCACCAGTCCCGGCGACGTCGTCCTCGTGCCCAATCCGAGCTATCCCATCCATCATTTCGGCTTCATCATCGCCGGCGCGGCGATCCGCTCCCTGCCGGCCATGGTGACGACCGAAGAGGAGCGCGGCGAGTTCATGGCCGCGCTGGAGCGCGCGGTGCATCACTCGATCCCGCGGCCGGTGGCGCTGGTGCTGAACTTCCCGTCGAATCCGACGGCGCAGGTGGTCGATTTCGACTTCCTCGCCCAGATCGTCGGCTTCTGCCGCGAGCACGACATTCACATCCTGTCCGACATCGCCTACGCGGAGATCTATTTCGACGGCACCCCGCCGCCCTCGATCCTCGAGGTGCCGGGCGCCCGCGACATCTCGGTGGAGTTCTCGTCGCTCTCGAAGACCTATTCGATGCCGGGCTGGCGCATCGGCTTCGCCGCCGGCAATGCGCGGCTGATCGCCGCGCTGGCGCGCATCAAGTCGTATCTCGACTACGGCGCCTTCACGCCGGTCCAGGTGGCGGCGACGGCGGCGCTGAACGGCCCGCAGGACTGCGTCGACGAGATCCGCAACACCTACCGCGAGCGCCGCGACGTGCTGGTCGACGGGCTTGCCGCCGCCGGCTGGGAGATCCCGTCGCCGCCGGCCACCATGTTCGCCTGGGCGCCGATTCCGCCGGCCTTCCGGCATCTCGGCTCGCTCGAGTTCTCCAAGCTGCTGTTGCGGGAGGCCAAGGTCGCGGTGTCGCCGGGGCTCGGCTTCGGCGAATACGGCGACGGCCATGTGCGGATCGCGCTGGTCGAGAACTTGCACCGAACGCGGCAGGCGCTGCGCAATATCAAGGGATTCATGCGGGACGCCGCGAGACACGGCGGGCAGGCACCGGGGAGGACTGCGACGGGATGAGCGAACCCCTGAAGATAGCGGTCGCCGGCCTCGGCACGGTCGGCGCGGGCACGCTGCAGCTGCTTTCGACGCAGGCGGAGATGCTGGAGCTGCGCGCCGGGCGGCCGCTGCGGATCACTGCGGTCTCGGCCCGGAACCGAAACCGCAACCGCGGCGTCGATCTGTCCACCTTCGCATGGCATGACGATGCGGTGGCGATGGCGCGCGAGGCGGACGCCGACGTGGTGGTCGAGTTGATCGGCGGCAGCGACGGCGCCGCGCGGGCCGTGTGCGAGGCGGCGTTCGCGTCGGGCCGCCACGTCGTAACGGCGAACAAGGCGCTGCTCGCGATGCACGGCACCGACCTGGCCCGCAAGGCCGAGGCGGCCGGCGTGACCCTTGCCTGGGAGGCCGCGGTCGCGGGCGGCATTCCGGTGATTCGCAGCCTGCGCGAGGGGCTGGCCGGCAACCGCATCGACCGTATCCAGGGAATCCTGAACGGTACCTGCAACTACATCCTGACCACGATGCGGGAGACCGGCCGCGAGTTTGGAGACGTGCTGGACGAGGCGCAACATCTGGGATACGCCGAGGCCGACCCGAGCTTCGATATCGACGGTGTCGACGCCGCACACAAGCTGGCGCTGCTTTCCGCACTCGCGTTCGGCGCCGAAGTCGACTTCGCCGGCGTGTACGTCGAGGGCATCCGCAACATCGCCGCCATCGACATCGAGTATGCCGGCGAGCTCGGCTACCGGATCAAGCTGCTCGGCATTGCCGAGAACAACCACGATGGCATCCATCAGCGCGTCCACCCGACGATGGTTCCGGAAGATGCGCCGATCGCGGCGATCGAGGGCGTGTTCAACGGCGTCGTCGCGCATGGCGACTACGTCGGCACCACCGTGCTCGAGGGGCGCGGCGCTGGCGCCGGCCCCACCGCCTCGGCGGTGGTCGGTGATCTCGTGGACATCGCCTGCGGGCGCCGGGCACCGACATTCGGCGTTCCTGCCATCGCACTGGAGGCGATCCCGTCGCTGCCCATGGACCGCCATGTCGGACCGTACTATGTGCGCCTGATGGTGATCGACAAACCGGGCGTCTTCGCCGATATCGCGGCAACCTTGCGCGACTGCGAAATCTCGCTGGAATCGGTGCTGCAGCGCAGCCGCGCGCCCGGCGACGTGGTACCTGTGGTGTTGACCACCCATGAGGCGAGCGAGGCGGCGATGCAGCGCGCGATGGCCGGCATCGAGCGTATCGAAGCGGTGCGCGAGCCGCCGAACATGATCCGCATCGAGCGCGGCTCGGCGGACTGAGCCGCAGGTGCACGACCGAGATTTCTGGAGGAGGCGATGCCCGAAGACTACAGCAGTATGGACCGCAACCTGGCGTTGGAAGCGGTGCGGGTGACCGAGGCCGCGGCGCTGGCGGCATCGCGCTGGATGGGTCGCGGCGACGAGAAAGCCGCCGACCAGGCCGCCGTCGACGCCATGCGGAACGCCCTGAACAGCCTCAACATCGAGGGCAAGGTGGTGATCGGTGAGGGCGAGCGCGACGAGGCGCCGATGCTCTATATCGGCGAGGAGGTCGGTGCCGGTAACGGCCCCAGGATAGACATCGCCCTCGACCCACTGGAAGGCACGACGATCACCGCGAAGGGCGGCGCCAACGCGCTGGCCGTGATCGCCATGGCCGACCAGGGAAATTTTCTGTTCTCGCCCGACGTCTACATGGAGAAGATCGCCGTCGGCGGCGACCTGCCGGCGGGCGTCGTCGATCTCGACGCGCCGGTGGCCGAAAACCTCGCCAATCTGGCGAAGGCAAAGGACAAGGAGATTTCCGATCTCGTCGCCTGCATTCTCGACCGGCCGCGGCACGCCGAGCTGATCGAGCAGACCCGCGCGGCCGGCGCGCGCATCATGCTGATCTCCGACGGCGACGTCGCCGGCGTGATCGCCACCGCGACCCCGGACAGCCCGGTCGACATCTATTACGGCACCGGCGGCGCGCCGGAAGGCGTCCTTGCCGCCGCGGCGCTACGCTGCATCGGCGGCCAGATCCAGGGCCGGCTGGTGTTCCGCAACGACGACGAGCGCGCCCGCGCCGCCCGCTGTGGCATCACCGACCTGAAGCGCAAATACGGCATCGAGGACATGGCCCGCGGCGACGTGATGTTCGCCGCCACAGGGGTGACCGACGGTGCCATGCTGCGCGGCGTGCGGCGCTTCGGCCACGGGGCCAGGACGCAGTCGATGGTGATGCGCAGCAAGACCGGGACGGTGCGGATCATCGAGACCACCCACGACTTCACCCGCAAGTCCGGTTTCGCGCCCATGGATGTCTGAAACGGCGCCAGCGGTTCTGGGGGTCGAGCGCTCGGCGAGCGGGCGCCGCTGGCATTCGCGCGAGGGCGACGTGCGCCTCGGGCTGGCCCTCGCCCAGCGCTATGGATTGCCGGAAGTGGTAGGGCGCATCATGGCGGCGCGCGGGCTCGGGCTCGACGACGCCGCGGTATGGCTGGACCCGACGCTGAAGGCGCTGTTGCCGGACCCATTGCAGCTGAAGGACATGGACCGGGCCGCCGAGCGCGTCGCCCACGCGGTCCGGTCGGGGGAGGTCGCTGCCATCTTCGGCGATTACGACGTCGACGGGGCGACCTCGACCGCGCTCCTCAAGCGATTTCTCGAGGCGGCGGGTGGCCGCGTCGTCACCTATATCCCGGATCGCCTCAAGGAGGGCTACGGGCCGAACCCGTCGGCACTTCTGGGCTTGAAGAAGAGCGGCGCCGCGGTGGCGATCACGGTCGACTGCGGCATCACCGCCTTCGAGCCGCTTGAGGCGGCGGCCGAAGCCGGGCTCGAGGTCATCGTCGTCGATCACCATGTGGCCGAGCCGCGCCTGCCCCGGGCCCATGCTGTGGTCAACCCGAACCGGCTGGATGACGACAGCGGCCACGGCCAGATGGCCGCGGTCGGGGTCGCTTTCCTGTTGGCGGTGGCGGTCAACCGGGAACTGCGTGACGGCGGCTGGTACGATCGCCGGCCGGAGCCCGACCTGCTTCAGTGGCTCGACCTCGTGGCGCTGGGCACGGTGTGCGACGTGGTGCCGCTGACCGGCGTCAACCGTGCCTTCGTCGCCCAGGGGCTGAAGGTCATGGCGCAGCGCGGCAATCCGGGCATCGCGGCACTGGCGGACGTCGCCCGCATGGGCGAGGCGCCCGAGGCCTGGCATGCCGGCTTTCTGCTTGGCCCGCGGGTCAACGCCGGCGGCCGCGTTGGCGAGGCCGGCCTCGGCGCGGCGCTGTTGAGCGCGCCCGACTACGCGACCGCCCTGCCGATCGCCCAGCGACTCGACGCCTGGAACAGCGAGCGCAAGGAGATCGAGGCCGCGTGTCTCGACGAGGCGATCGCCCGGGTCGAAGTGGACGGCCTGCACGACGGCCTGGTCTACGCCGCGGCGTCGGGCTGGCACCCCGGTGTCATCGGCATCGTCGCTGGTCGCCTGAAAGAGCGCTACAACCGGCCGGCCTGCGTCGTCGCACTGGACGGCAATATCGGCAAGGGCTCGGGTCGCTCGGTGTCGGGCGTCGATCTTGGCAGCGCCGTGATCGCGGCGCGCCAGGCCGGGCTTCTGATCAACGGCGGCGGACATGCGATGGCCGCCGGCTTTACCGTCGCCGCCGACCGGCAGGCCGCGTTCCGCGACTTCCTGGCCGACCGCGTTATCGCGCAGACCGGCCCCGGCGGCCCCGTCGCCGCGCTCGGGCTCGACGGCACGCTGCAGCCGCGCGGCGCCACCGTGAACCTTGCCTCCGCGCTTCAGAAGCTGGCCCCGTTCGGCTCGGGCAATCGCGAGCCGCGGTTCGCCCTTCCGGCGGCGCGCGTCGTGCAGGCCGACATCGTCGGCGAGGATCACGTACGCTGCGTCGTGACCGGGGAGGACGCAGGCCGCCTCAAGGCCATCGCTTTTCGCGCCGCCGGCGGGCCGCTCGGCCAGCTGCTGATGCAGTCCAGGGGTCTTCCGATCCACGTCGCCGGCCAGCTTCGCATCGACCGCTGGCAGGGCCGCGAATCGGTGCAACTGATCGTCGACGACGCCGCACCGGCGGCGTGACTGGCGGTGCGGCGGCCTGCTGCCTTATTTGCCCGGCTGCGGGACGAAACGCATGTAAGGTTTCGGCGCGGTCCAGCCCTCCGGGAACAGCGTCTTCGCCTCGTCGTCCGGCACGGCGCTGCTGATGATCACGGCCTCGCCCTGCTTCCAGTTGACCGGCGTCGCCACCTTGTGCTTCGCGGTCAACTGGCAGGAATCCAGCACCCGCAGGATCTCATCGAAGTTCCGTCCCGTGCTCATCGGATAGGTGAGCGAGAGCTTGATCTTCTTGTCCGGCCCGATCAGGAACACCGAGCGTACGGTGGCGTTGTCCGCGGGCGTGCGCCCCGCCGCCGAGTCGCCGACATCCGCCGGCAGCATCTCGTAGAGCTTCGCCACTTTGAGCTCCGGGTCACCGATCAGCGGATAGTTGAGCGCATGGCCCTGGGTCTCCTCGATATCCTTCGCCCAGGCCTCGTGATCGCTGACCGGATCGACGCTGAGGCCGATGATCTTGCAGTTGCGTTTCTCGAACTCAGACTTCAGGCCGGCCATGTAGCCAAGTTCCGTCGTGCACACCGGCGTGAAGTCCTTGGGATGTGAGAACAGGATCGCCCAACCGTCGCCGATCCAGTCATGGAATGTGATCGTGCCCTGGGTGGTTTGCGCGGTGAAGTTCGGCGCCGTGTCGCCGATTCTAAGTGACATCTGCTTTCTCCCTGCATCTTACCAGCGATGCCCGGCACGGCGCCCGGATGTGGCGCCGCCGGGACTACAAGGCATGATTTAGTGCGCCCGCGCGATCTGGCACGCCTTTTCGGTGCATTTAATTTGCGTAATTTGCGCGCCGCCGCTGCGGGTCCGTCGAACGCGCCGCCCGCAGGCGGTCCGGGTCACCGACGTTTGCGGCGGGGGCGGGCGGCGGGGCGGTGGCCCGGCCGGCCACGGGGCTTCGCGCCGGTCCGTCCCCTCCTCGCCGGCTTGCCGGGGCGGCCGCCCTCGACGATGACGAACACCATGCCGCCGGTCACCGTATCGGCCTCGACGAGCTCGACGGTCACGGGGTCGGCCAAGGTGAAGGTGAGGCCCGTTGCCTCGCCGATCAGGCAGTGACGCACCTCGTCATGGACGAAATAGTCGCTCGCCAGGGTCGACACCGGAACCAGGCCGTCGGCGCCGGTCTCGTCAAGGGTGACGAACAGGCCGAACCGGGTAACGCCGCTGATCCGTCCTGCGAAGGTCGCGCCGACGCGGTCGGACATGAAGGCGGTGGTGTAGCGGTCCAGCGCGTCGCGTTCGGCCATCACGGCGCGGCGCTCGGTTGCCGAGATGTGATCGCCGGTCTCGGCGTACCCGCCGGCCTCCTCGTCGGTGAGCGCGCCTTCGCCGAGACCGTAGCCACCGATCAGGGCACGGTGCACCAGGAGGTCGGCGTAGCGCCGGATCGGCGAGGTGAAATGGCAATAGCGGCGCAGCGCCAGGCCGAAATGACCCGGATTGTCCGGGCCGTAGCGGGCCTGGCTCTGGCTGCGCAGGATCAGCTCGCTGATCAGCTGTTCGCTCTTGGCGCCGGCCGCCTTTGCGAGAATTTGGTTGAAGTGGCGGGGTCGGATCGCCTGTCCCCTGGTCAGCCGGTAGCCGAGCCCGTCGAGCGCCTGGCGCAGCGCCTCCAGCTTGTCGAGCGGCGGCTCCTCGTGAATGCGGTACATCGCCGGGCGGCGCTTGGCCTCCAGCGCCTCCGCCGCAGCGACGTTGGCGGCGATCATGAATTCCTCGATCAGCTTGTGGCTGTCGAGGCGGCGCCGCGGCAGGATGCGCTCGATGTGGCCGTCCTCGCCGAGGATCACCTGGCGCTCGGGGATTTCGAGCTCGAGCGTCCCGCGCGCCGCACGGCCCCGCAGCAGCGCCTGGTAGGCGCCGTAGAGCGGCGCGATCACCGGTTCGAGTAGCGGGCCGGTCACATCGTCCGGCCCGCCGTCCCGGGCGGCCTGGACCTGCTCGTAGACGAGGCGCGCGGCCGAGCGCATCAGCCCGCGCACGAACTTGTGGCGCAGCAGCTTGCCATCGCGGTCGATCCACAGATGCACTGCCATGCAGGCGCGGTCCTCGTTTGGCCGCAGCGAGCACAGATCGTTGGACAGCTGCTCGGGAAGCATCGGCACCACGCGATCCGGGAAATACACGGAGTTGCCGCGCTCGCGCGCCGACCGGTCCAGTGCATCGCCGGGCCGGACGTACCAGGCGACGTCGGCGATTGCCACCAGCAGGTGCCAACCGCCCTGGTTTTTCGGGCTGTCGTCGGGCTCGGCCCAGACAGCGTCGTCGAAATCGCGCGCATCGGCCCCGTCGATGGTGACCAGCGGGATGTCGCGCAGGTCCGTCCGCCTGCCGAGCGTGACCGGTTTGGCCGCCTTCGCCTGGGCGATCGCCCCGGCGGGGAATTCGTGCGGAATGCCGTGCTGGTGGATGGCGACGAGGCTGATCGTCGAGGCATCGCCCATGCGGCCGAGGCGCTCGACGATCTTCACCCGGCGCGCGCTGTAGCCGCGGGTCTCGAGCACCTCCGCACTCACGAGGTCACCGGGCCGGGCCTTGCCGATGTCGGCACGCCCGACGACGTAATCGCTCTTGTGCTTGCGGTCGGTCGGGCGGACGACGCCACCCTCGCCGGTCGGTTCGAACACGCCGATCAGCCGGCGCGGCCCGGTGCCGATCACGCGGATTATGCTGGCATCGTACGTGTCCGCGCCGATGCGCTTGAGCCGCGCCAGCAACCGGTCGCCTTCGCCGGGCGCAGCGCCGCGGTGGCTGCCGGGCCGCAAATAGATCACTGGCGGCTTGCCCTCGGTCTCTTTGACCGGGCGGCACACCACCTCGCCGTCGGCGTCGATATGTTCGACCTCGATCACGGCGACCTCAGGCAGGGCGCCGGGCCGGGTCATGCGCCGCTTGCGGCCGCGCTCGACCCTGCCTTCGTCGGCCAGTTCCTTGAGCACGCCCTTCAGCCAGATCCGATTGGCACCGGTCAGATGGAAGGCACGCGCGATCTCGCGCTTGCCGACCGGTGTCGGGCTGTCCTCGATGAACGATACGATCTGCTCGCGTGTCGGCCGCGGAATGTCTTCGGATTTCTTCTTTTTCGCTTTCTTCTGCACTGTGTCAGCTCTTTTCTCTCGACGTGTCGGATCGTCGGGAATTGGAAATTGGGTGGCGCGCCATGCGACCGTTCAACGTGACGGCGCGGGTCGTGAAGGCCGCTCCGCGGCGGGTGAGGGCCCACGCCGAAATATAAGGGGAATCGACGCGGCGCATGCAACCGGCCGACATGCCGGCTGCCGCGATGAATAGCGTCGGTAAGGAGGAGTTCAGCCGCTGGCGGCTCTTGGCGCCGTGGATTTTTTCTCGCCTGTCGGTTTTTTCGTCGTTGTCTTTTTCTTCTTCGCGCTCTTGGCGCTTTTGGCGGATTTGCCGGATTTGCCGTTCTTTCCATTCGCGGCGCGGGCGCGCTTGGCGTCGATCAGTTCGATCGCCTGCTCCAGGGAGACGGCTTCCATGGTCATGTCCTTTGGCAGCGAGGCGAACGTGCTGCCGTGCTTTACATAGGGGCCGAAGCGCCCCTTGCCAACCGTCACCGGCTTGCCGTCCTTGGGATGGGCTCCGAGCTGCTTGGCCGGCGGCCGCTTCTCCGCCGCCGTTTCGATCAGTTCGACCGCACGATTGAGGCCGATGGTCAGCACATTGTCGTCGCCTTTGAGCGAGACGTAGGTGCTGCCTTGCCGGACATAGGGGCCGAAGCGGCCGATCCCCGCAGTGATCATCTCGCCACTGTTCGGATTGACGCCGACGTCGCGCGGCAGGGCGAGCAGCCCGAGCGCTGTCTCGAGGTCGACATCGGATGCCGGCATTCCCCGGGGCAACGACGCGCGCGGCGGCTTCGGCGCTTTCCTCTTGCGGTTCTTCTTTTTGTTGCCGTCGCCGTTCGCCTCCTCGGCGGCCGCTGGCTCTTCTTCGCCGAGCTGGACATAGAGGCCGTACGGCCCCTTGCGCAGGCTGACCTCCTTGCCGGTTTCGGGATCGGTGCCGAGGACGCGCGGCAGGTCGACGCTCTCGGCCGCTTCGCCGGTCGTCTCGGCATCGCCGGTCTCGAGCCCGAGCTGCCGCGTGTACCGACAATCCGGGTAGTTCGAGCAGCCGATGAAGGCGCCGAATCGGCCAACCTTGATGTTTAGCCTGCCGTCGGTACAGGACGGGCAGCGCCGCGCGTCTTCAGCATCCTCGCCCTCCCTCGGCGGGAAGAAGTGCGGCCCGAGCGTATCGTCCAGCACGTCGACGACCTGGCTGAAGGTGACGTCGCTCGCGCCGTCAACCGCGGCCGAGAAGTCGCGCCAGAACTCCTTTAATACTGCCTTCCAGTCGATACGGCCGCCGGAGATGTCGTCGAGCTTCTCCTCCATCTGCGCCGTGAAGTCGTATTCGACATAGCGCGGGAAGAAGGAGGACAGGAACGCCGTGACCAGCCGACCCTTGTCGTCTGGCACGAAGCGGCGCTTGTCGAGCCGGACGTATTCGCGGTCCTGCAGCAGGCGCAGGATGCTGGCATAGGTCGACGGACGGCCGATGCCCAGCTCCTCCAGCCGTTTGACCAGACTTGCCTCCGTGAAACGCGGCGGCGGCTGGGTGAAGTGCTGCTCCGGCACAACCTCGGTCAACCCCGGCTCGTCACCCTCCGTCATGGCCGGCAGGCGGCGGTCGCCGTCGCCGGCGCCGTTGATCTCGTCGTCGCGGTCCTCGCGGTACAGCTTGAGGAACCCGTCGAAGGCGACGACCGAGCCGTTCGCCCGCAGCGTTACCGTGCCGTCCGGCGAGGTCAGATCGACAGCCACCTGGTCGAGCACCGCGTTTTCCATCTCGGCCGCAACGGTCCGTTTCCAGATCAGCTCGTACAGCCGGAACTGGTCGCCGTCGAGCGCGTGCCGGATCTGATCGGGCCTGCGGAACAGATCGGTCGGGCGGATCGCTTCATGCGCTTCCTGCGCATTCTTGGCCTTGGTCGTGTAAATGCGCGGCTTGGCCGGCAGATACGGCTTGCCGAAATCGCGCTCGATCAACCGACGGCTCGCCTGGATCGCCTCCTGGCTCAACGTCACGCTGTCGGTCCGCATATAGGTGATCAGTCCGACTGTCTCGCCATTGATCGTCACGCCCTCGTAAAGACGCTGAGCCACCTGCATGGTGCGCGAGGTGCCGAGCCGCAGCTTGCGGCTGGCTTCCTGCTGCAGGGTCGAGGTGGTGAAGGGAGGCGGCGGGTTGCGGCGGACCTGTTTGGCGTCGATTGTGGCGACGCGGTAGGCGCGCGCCTTGACGGCATCCACCGCGGCGGTCGCCGCCGCCTCGTCCGTCAGGTCCAAACGGTCGAGCCGGCGTCCCTCGAGATGGGTCAGCCGCGCCGTGAAGGGCTCACCCGCAGGCGACGTGAAGCCGGCATCGACGGTCCAGTATTCCTGCGGTCGGAATGCCTCGATCTCGGCCTCGCGCTCGCAAACCAGCCGTAGCGCTACCGACTGCACGCGGCCGGCCGAGCGTGCGCCCGGCAGCTTGCGCCACAGCACCGGCGACAAGGTGAAGCCGACCAGGTAGTCGAGCGCCCGGCGTGCAAGGTAGGCATTGACCAACTCTTCGTTGATCGTGCGCGGGTGGGCCATGGCGTCGAGTACGGCCCGCTTGGTGATCTCGTGGAACACCACGCGCTTGACGTCGATGTCGCGCAGCCCGCCCTTCTGGCCCAGCACCTCCAGCACGTGCCATGAAATCGCTTCGCCTTCGCGGTCCGGGTCGGTAGCGAGATACAGCGTGTCGGCGTCCTTCAGGGCTTTGCGGATCTCGGAGATTTGCTTCTTCGACCGGTCGCCGACTTCCCACACCATCGCGAAATCGTGATCGGGATCGACAGCGCCGTCCTTCGCCAGGAGGTCCCGGACATGGCCGAAGCTGGCCAGGACCGTATAGTCCCGACCGAGATACTTGTTGATGGTCTTGGCCTTTGCCGGCGATTCGACGATGACGACGTTCATCAGGCTAATCCGGAAATCCCCGAAATGTTGTTGTGTTCTGTACGATCGGCGCCCCGCGGCGCGGCCAATGAGACTTGGTATCCGCACCTCGCTTGTCAACCGAAAGCGTAATCGCCTTTTCGTAACAGCCGGTTAAGAACGACGACCACTTGTGTCGCGGTGCGACACTTCGCCCGACCGCGACTCAATCGACGTACATCGGCCCCGGCTTGCTGTAGAGGTCCTCGTAATGGACGAGCACGGGATCGCCCTCGAGCGGGCAGGGAACGCCCCGGCGAAAGGCCCACTCGCCACGGTCGCAGCTGTCCGCGATCACATAGCCGTTGATGTAGAGGCGGCGGTCGACGGCCGACCGATTCGGGCCGGAGCCGTGCAGCGTGTGCACGTGCCACAGCGCGAGGTCGCCCGGCGCCATCTGAAGGATCACGATGTTGTCCGGATCGGCGCCGAATTTCGAGAGGTCGGCGATGTCCAGCACGGCGTCCATCGCGTGCACGGCGGGATCGAACGGCAGCTCGCCGAGGCGATGGCTGCCGGGACACAGCACCATAGCGCCGTTTTCCGCGGTATGGGGATCGACGGCGATGCCGGTCTGCACATACGAATTGGCGAGGTTGCGATAGGCATCGCGCGGCTGGCGCGAGCGTGAATCCTGGTGGAACCCGAAATCCGCCATGACGGCACCGGGCGGCTTCCAGTGCAGCTGGTTGATGATCTGCTTTAAATCGCGACCGACCAGCGGCTCCAGGATCGCAAGGATCCGCGGGTCGCGCCGAATGCTTTCCAGCGTCCCGTCGAGCCAGGCGACCCATTGCGCATAGCGGAGGATCGGCCCCAGCGCCTTGTCTTCGGCCATGCGGAAGAAGATGTTGCGGTCGCGCCAGCTGCGGCCCAACGCCATGGCCCTTGCGTGGATCCGATCGAACGCCTGGGCCAGCTCTGCGACCTCGGCCGCGTTGAAGACGCCGCGAATGACGGCATAGCCCTCATTGTGAAACTGCGAAACGTATTCCTGGGTCATCGCTCGCCTGCCGTCCGATCCACCGCCAATTATCGCAAGTCTTCGTTAAATCACGGTGAAAACCTTTGCCTTCGGACAATGGCGGATCATCCGCCATCGCCGAGCAACGCCACCATGTTGCCGGGGTGACGTTCCAGGCGGCCGGCAAGCTCGAGCTCGAGGAGTATGGTCAGCACCACCTGTGGGGGCAGGTTGAGGTCGCGGATGATCGAATCGACCGCGGCCGGCGACGGGCCCAGCGCGTCGAGGATCCGCGCGTGCGCATCGTCCGAAGCCGGGATATCCGGCCGCAGGTTCACGGCGGCCGTTTCCCGTGGACCGGGCTGACTCAGCCCGTCGCCCCGCATCGCCTGGAGGACGGACAGGACGTCCTCGGCACTCTCGACCATCGTCGCTCCCTTGCGGATCAGGTCGTTGGCGCCGCGACAGCGCGGGTCGAGCGGCGAGCCGGGCACGGCCATGACCTCCCGGCCCTGCTCGTTGGCCAGCCGCGCGGTGATCAGCGAGCCGGAGCGCACGGCGGCCTCGACCACGACGACGCCGAGCGCCAGGCCCGAGATGATCCGGTTGCGTTGGGGAAAGTGGCGCGCCTGGGGGACAAGCCCCGGCGGCGCTTCGGCGAGGACTGCGCCGCGCGCACAGATCGCGTCGTAAAGGGCCTGGTTCTCCTCCGGATAGACGACGTCCGGCCCGCCGGCCAGCACGGCGATGGTGCCGCCGTCCAGCGCGCCCTCATGCGCGGCGGTATCGATGCCGCGCGCCATGCCGGAGGCGACGACGAGTCCGCCCGCGGCGACGCCGGCCGCGATGTCACGCGCCAACCGCCGACCGTTGGTCGAGGCGTTGCGCGCGCCGACGATGGCGACGGACGGGCGGTTCAAAAAGTCGCGGCGACCGATGACCAGCAGCACTGGTGGCGCATCCTCGACTGCGGCCAGGGCGTTGGGGTAGTCCGGCTCGCCCATGAACAGGTGACGCGCGCCGCAGGCTTCCGCTGCCGCGAGCTCCTCCTCGGCCTGGGACTTCGGGCAGATCCCGATCCTGCGCTGGCCGCCACGGGCCGCCAGTGAGGGCAGGGCCTCGAGCGCCTCCGCGGCCGACGCGAAATACTTGATCAGCTCGCGAAAGGTGATCGGCCCGACGTTTTCGCTGCGGATCAGCCGCAGCTGCGCGAGGCGATCCGCGGCTTCGGCGGGCTCGCTGGAAAATGCGGTGCGGTCCACGCGCGGTGCATCCCTTTGGTAGCAAAGACAGTCATGCTGCCACTTTAGCGGGTTATCTGTGGCGTGACCAGCCCCGCGACACCTTATGATTTTCGGTCGATCCTTGGTTCCTGCCCCTTCAGCAGCCGGGCGATGTTCTGGCGATGGCGGATCCAGATCAGGGCGCAGACGATGGCCACGGCGAGGGCGGTCCAGAAATCGGCGAAGTACCAAACATGCAGCGGCGCCAGGAGGGTGGTCACCAACGCCGACAGCGACGAGATTCGGAACGTCAGCGCGACCGCCAGCCAGAAGGCGACGGCGATCAGCGCCGACGGCCAGGCGAGCGCGGCGAGCGCGCCGAAGCCGGTGGCGACGCCCTTGCCGCCCCGAAACCCGAGCCAGATCGGGAACATGTGCCCGGCGACCGCCGCCACCGCGCCGATCAGCGCGCCTTCCGGCGCGAACAGGCCGCCGGCGAGCGCCCCCGCCGCGCCCTTGCCGGCGTCGAGGGCCAGGGTCGCCGCGGCCAGCCCCTTCTTGCCGGTGCGCAGCACGTTGGTCGCGCCGATGTTGCCGGAGCCGATCTTGCGGATATCGCCCAGCCCGGCGAGCCGCGTGAGCAGGAGACCAAACGGGATCGAGCCGATCAGGTAGCAGAGCGCCACCACGCCGGCCGCGCCGCCAAGTCCGATGCTCCAGCTCGCCGGATCGGGCATCTAGCGGCCCCCGCGCTTTTCGGCACCGAAGATCGCCCGCCCGTCGACCACGGTTCGTACGGCATGGCCCTGCACCGGCCGTCCGTCGAAGGGCGAGTTCTTGGACTTGCTGCGGAAGCCGGCCTCGTCGACCTTCCAGGGCCGGTCGGTGTCGATGACGACAAGGTCCGCCGGTGCGCCCTTCGCCAGCCGGCCGGCGCCCAGCCCCAGCCGTTCCGCCGGCTTGCAGGTCAGCAGCGCGAGCGCTTGGGGCAGCGAGAGGAGCTTGTTGTGGTATAGCTCCAGCGTCAGCGGCAGCAGCGTCTCCAGACCGATGATGCCGAACGCGGCCTGCGCGAACGGCAGGCGCTTCGAATCCTGGTCGTACGGCGAATGGTCGCTGGCGATGGCATCGATGGTGCCGTCCTTCAGCCCCTCGACGATCGCCGCGCGGTCCGCCTCGGCGCGCAGCGGCGGGCGCACCTTGGCGAAGGTGCGGTAATCGCCGACCGCGATCTCGTTGAGCGCGAAGTAATGCGGCGCGGTATCGCAGGTCACGTCCAGCCCGCGCCGTTTCGCTTCGCGGATCGCCTCGACGGCGGCGGCGGTCGACACGTGCGCCGCGTGATAGCGCCCTCCGGTCTGTGCGACGAGGCGCAGGTCGCGCTCGATCATCATCACCTCGGCCACCGGCGGGATGCCGGAAAGGCCGAGTCGGCTGGCGATTTCGCCGGAATTCATCTGGCCGCCGGCCGCCAGCGATGGCTCCTCCGGATGCTGCACGATCAGGTGCCCGAAGGTCGACGCGTAACTCAGGGCCCGCTGCAGCGTCTTGGCATCGGTCAGAGCGACTTCGCCATCGGTGAAAGCGACCGCGCCGGCCTCGCCCAACAGGCCCATCTCGGTCAGTTCGCGGCCCTCGAAACCGCGGGTGATTGCCGCGTAGCAATGAATCTTGGCAAGCTTGACCTCGCGCGCCCTGCGGGCGACGAATTCCAGCACCGCAACGTTGTCGATCACCGGATCCGTATTGGGCAGGCAGACGATGGTCGTCACCCCGCCGGCGCCCGCGGCGTGGCCCGCGCTCTCGATGTCCTCCATATGCTCTTGGCCGGGATCGCGCAGCTGCACCCGCATGTCGACCAGGCCGGGTGCCAGTACATGGCCGCCGCAGTCGATGATCTCGGCATCCTGCGGCGTCCCGTCGGCGAACAGCCCGGCACCGAAATCGGCGATCCTGCCGTCCTCCGCGAGCAGGCCACCGGGCGCGTCGAGGCCACTCGCCGGGTCGACGAGGCGGGCGTTGATGTAGGCGCTGCGGTATTTGCTCATGGCGCGTTGCCGAGCAGGTCGCGGGTCAAGAGGTCGATGCAGGCCATGCGCACGGCGACCCCCATCTCCACCTGCTCGCGTATGACCGAGCGGTCGATGTCGTCGGCGAGCTCCGAGTCGATCTCGACGCCGCGGTTCATCGGCCCGGGATGCATGACCAGCGCGTCCGACCTCGCAAAGGAGAGCTTTTCGCGGTCGAGCCCGAAGAAATGGAAATACTCGCGCACCGAGGGCACGAATCGGCCCTGCATGCGCTCCGTCTGCAGCCGCAGCATCATCACGATGTCGCAGTCCTTGAGGCCCGCGCGCATGTCGTGGAACACCTCGACGCCGAAGCGCTCGATCGCCGACGGCAGCAGCGTCGGCGGGCCGATCACGCGGACCCGCGCGCCCATCGTGTGCAGCAGCAGGATGTTGGAACGCGCCACCCGGCTGTGCAGCACGTCGCCGCAGATTGCGACCGTCAATCCCTGCAGGCGGCGCTTGCGGCGGCGGATCGTCAGCGCGTCCAGCAGTGCCTGGGTCGGGTGTTCGTGGCTGCCGTCGCCGGCATTCATGACCGCGCAGTTGACTTTCTCGGACAAGAGCTTGACCGCGCCCGAGTCACTATGGCGGACCACCAGCACGTCGGTGTGCATGGCGTTCAGCGTCATCGCCGTGTCGATCAGGGTCTCGCCCTTCTTGATGGCGCTGGTCGCAACCGACATGTTGATGACGTCGGCGCCGAGCCGCTTGCCGGCCAGCTCGAACGAGGTGCGGGTGCGGGTCGAACTCTCGAAAAACAGGTTGATCACGGTGCGGCCGCGCAGCAGCGAGAGCTTCTTGTCGGGCTTGCGGCTCTGCTCGACGTAGGAGTCGGCGAGGTCGAGCACCATGGTGATCGCGTCCGCCGAAAGCCCCTCAATCCCCAATAAATGCCGGTGCGGAAAGCGGAGCGTCGAGTCGGCGGTGGTGTTCATGAGCCGGCACTATATTTGCGCCGGCACGCGGCGACAAGCAGTTGCTGGGCTCAGATGACGCCCTCGGCGCGCAGGCGCGCGACCTCGGACGCGTCCACGCCGAGCAGCTCGCGCAGCACCTCTTCGGTGTGCTGGCCCAGGGTCGGCGGGGCATGCCGGTAGTGCGGCGGCGTCGCCGACATCCGGACCGGGCTGCCGACCAGCGGCACCGTGCCCGCGCCAGCCAGCGGGTGGGGCATCTCGATCTGCATGCCGCGGGCCCTGACCTGCGGATCGGCGAACACCTGATCAACCGTGTTGACCGGCGAGCACGGCACCTGACGGGCCCGCAGACCGTCCAGCCACTCGGACATGGGGCGCGCGCGGATCAGGTCGGCAACAAGCGGGATCAGTGCCTCCCGGTTCCGGCAGCGCCCGTCATTGGTGGCGAAACGCGGGTCCCGGTAAAGATGCGCGGCGTCGGAGAGATCGCAGAATTCCCGAAACTGGCGGTCGTTACCGCAGGCCAGCACCATGTGGCCGTCGGCAGTCTCGAACACCTGGTAAGGCACGATATTGGGATGGCCGTTGCCGCGGCGCGGCGGGGGGCGTCCCGAAATCAGATAGTTCTCGGCCTCGTAGACCAGCCAGGCGACCTGGGTGTCGAGCAACGCCATGTCGATCTGCTGGCCGTCTCCGGTGCGGTCGCGGTGCCGCAGCGCCGCCAGCATCGCCGTTGCCGCATACATGCCGCACATCAGGTCGGCGATGCCGACGCCAACCTTCATCGGCTCGCCCTCCGGCTCGCCGGTCAGGCTCATGATCCCGCCCATTGCCTGGGCGAGGTAGTCGTAGCCGGCATACGGGGCGTAGGGACCGGTGTGTCCGAAGCCGGTTATCGAGCAGTAGACCAGGCCCGGAAAGTCGTCCTTGAGGTCGTCCCACGACAGGCCGTAGCGGCCAAGGTCCCCGGTCTTGAAGTTCTCCACGAGGATATCGCACTGGGCGATCAGGCGCCGCGCCAGCGCCTGGCCTTGCGGCCTGGCGATGTCGATGGCGACCGAGCGCTTGTTGCGGTTCGCCGAAAGGAAATAGGCGCTCTCTGTGGTCTCGTTGCCGGCCGCATCCGTCACGTAGGGGGGGCCCCATTTGCGGGTATCGTCGCCGCGGCCCGGCTGCTCGATCTTGATCACGTCGGCGCCGAGATCGCCCAGCACCTGGGTGCAGCTCGGACCCGCCAGGATGCGGGTCAAATCGAAAATGCGAACGCCGTCGAGCGCGCCGGCCATGGGGGTGCTCCATGTGTTGCGGAACCGGCGATGGTTTGCCCCGCCCCGCCGCCTCGGTCAAGGGGGCCGCGGCACGGCCTGTTTGATCCACATCAACGATTTACACCTCAAATCATGGTAAACAAAACCTTTCCATTACAGACGCCTTTGGTCTCTGTACGCGGCCTCGCCGCCAATTCACCTGGAGGGACTGCAATGGCTTACGAATCCGAAGTCTCGCGGAACTCGCGGGACGCTCAGTCGACTCCAACAGCAAGCAGACGAACGTTCCTGAAAGCCGTCGCCGGTGCGGGCGCGGCGGTCTCGCTGAGCAGCCAGTTTTCCTGGGCGAACGGGGAAATCGGTTTCTGGGCGAAGGATCTTTCGGACGACAAGCTGAAGGAGATGTTTACCACCATGCTGCGCATCCGGTGGCACGAGCGGACCATGGTGGACAAGATGCTCACCGAGCCGGGCTACCGCGGCTACAACCACTTCTATGCCGGCCAGGAGGCCGTCGCCACCGGTGTCTGCGCCGCCCTGCGCAACACGGGGCCCTTCGAAGAGATCGACCTGGCGTACAGCACGCACCGGCCGACCGGCCACGCCCTCGCCAAGGGCGTGGACCTGAAGAAGATGTGCGCGGAGAACGACTTCCGCGCGACCGGTCTCAACGGCGGATATGCGGCGGAGATGCATCTCTGTGATCCGTCGGTCGGCTTCATGGGCGCCGACGGCATGATCGGCCCCGGACTCGTGATGGCTGCCGGCTCGGCGTTCGGCATCCGCGCGCGCGGCAGCAAGCAGGTGTCCGTCGTGTTCGGCGGTGACGGGACCTATGCGACGCCGGCCTTCCATGGCGCGCTGAACAACGCGTCCCTGCTCAAGTTGCCGTTCGTCTATGTGCTGGAGAACAACCTGTACCACCAGTACGCCCACTATTCGTATTCCTGCCCGTTGAAGGATATCGCCGATGCGGCCAGGACCTATCGGATCCCGGGCGTCGTCGTGGACGGACAGGACGTGCTGCAGGTCTATAACGTCGCCCGCGAGGCGGTCGAGCGTGCCCGCGCCGGGGAGGGGCCGACGCTGATCGAGGCGAAGACCTATCGCTACTACAATCACTGGGGTGCGCCCGGCGCCAAGCCCGGCGTGCTCGGCGCCTTCGGCTACGACCCGCTGGCGATCACCTCGTTCCGTCCGGAACGCGAGGTGCGCGCCTGGCTGGCCCGGGACCCGGTCGACATCTTCCGCAAGACCCTGATCAACTGGGGCACCGTGGATCAGGGCCAGGCCGAGGCGATCGAGACCGCGGTCAGGAAGGAGGTCAAGGAGGCCTTCGAATGGGCCGACAAGCAGCCGCTGTGCAAGCCGGAAGACGGTGTCAAGAACGTCTTCGTGACGGGCAGCGTGCGCGCCACCCAGTTCGGTTAGCCGCCGTGACGGCGATCCGCCCGGACGGCCCGGCGCCCCGCGGGCGCCCCCTCCGGACGGAGCATGAGGAGACAATGACATGGCACGCAAGAGTTGGATGTATTCCGTCCTCGAAGCTGTGCAGTACGAAATGCGACAGCGCAAGGACATGGTCTGGCTGTTCGAGCTGACTCCACCGGTGGCCTCCAACCCGGGCAAACCGGTGATCAACCTCGAGAAGGAGTTCGGGCGAGTCCGGGTCAACAACACGGGCATCGACGAGATGTGGATGGCCGGGGCGACCCTGGGCGCGGGCCTCGCGGGGGTGACGGCGGTGACGTACATCCCCTATCAGGGCAACGGCATGTGCTTCCAGATGATCCAGAACCATGCCGGCAAGCTCCGCCACATGACCGGCGGCAAGGCCTCGATGCCGGTGGTGTTCATCCTCGAGATGACCGGGCAGACCCCGGGCTTCGCGGGTCAGCACTCGGACTACGAGATCGACAGCTACTACGCCCACATTCCCGGTGTGAAGACGGTGATTCCGTCGACGCCGACCGACGCCAAGGGCATGATGGTCTCGGCGATCCGCGACCCCAACCCGGTGGTCTATCTTTATCCTGCCGGGCTTCGCGACATGGTCGAGGACGTGCCCGACGAGCAGTACGAAACGCCGCTGGACAAGGCCGCTGTCCGGACGACCGGCAGCGACCTGACCATCGTCGGGTCCGGCGCCAGCATGCCGGAGGTTCTCAAGGCAACGCAGCGTCTGCAGGAAGGCGGTGTCGGAGTCGAGGCGATCGACCTGCGCTCGCTCAAACCCATGGACACCGAGACCCTGGTCAAGTCGGTGCAGAAGACCAAGCGGCTGCTGACCGTCGACCAGTCGTACTACACGTTGTGTCCGGGCGCAGAGGTCATCGCACGGGTGGCCGAGAACGTGGACGGCGCGCGTTACAAACGCATCGCCTTCCCCGACGCGCCGCCGCCGGCCTCTCCCGAGATGTTCGTGTGGATGAGGCCCAACGCGGAGCACATCATGGGAGCCGCGAAGAAGCTTTTGGGCTGAGGGGGCCGCAGGCAGGCGCACGGGCGCTCGAGGGCGGGCTCCGGCTCGCTCTCGACGCACCGTGACGCCGGGCTTCGGCAGCAATCATCGAACCATGACCGAGCTATGGAGCGGTGCCGACGATGGACCAGGATGAGCAGCAGACGAGACCGGCCTGCGAGCAGTGCGGGGGCACCGACCTGCGGGAAGATGAAGTGCGGTCGGCGTTCTGGCACGGTGATCGCCTGGTGGTGGTCGAGGACGTTCCGGCCGTGGTCTGCGCGACCTGCAGCGAGCAGTTCTTCGATGACTCGACGGTGATGCTGATCGACCTGTTGCGCGGCGAGGGATTTCCGCCCGAGAAGGCACGGCGCGAGTTGCGCGTGGCTGTGTTCTCGCTGAAGGACCGGGCCGGGCGCGTGGACGAGCCGTGATGAGACTGCCCACATTCATCCTGACACTTTTGTGCACCGGGCTTGCGGGCGCGGCGCCGGCGTCCGGCCAGGAGACTTACGATTTCATGCCGAAGGGTGGCAAGACGCTGTTGCTGGAAATGCTGGGGCAGCCTCCGGATGCCGCGGCGCTGCGCGGGATCGCTACGGC
>CAYFYY010000062.1:0-25405 GCA_964347475.1 uncultured Flavobacteriales bacterium | reverse complement strand
GCGCGTCTGCGGCTATGGTCACGGTTTCGGTCGCCACGCGCCCCTCCCCCCCCCTCAACTGGAGATCCCGGCAACGACGGCTTCGGTCATCGCCTCCGTGCCGGCGCTGCCGCCGAGGTCCGGCGTGCGCGTGGCCGGTTGCGCCAAGGCGGCGGCGACCGAATCGCGGATCGCCCGGGCGGCGCGCGCCAGCTCCTCGCGGTCCTGCCGTCCGGCCAGCCAGTCCAGCAGCATCGCGGCCGACAGGATCAGCGCCGCCGGATTGGCGATGCCCTTTCCCGCGATGTCGGGCGCCGAGCCGTGCTGCGCCTGCGCCATGGCATGGTCGTCGCCGGCGTTGAGCGACGCCCCCAGGCCGAGGCCGCCGGCCAGCTCCGCCGCCTCGTCGGACAGGATGTCCCCGAACATGTTGGTGGTGACGATGACGTCGAACTGTCCCGGGTTGCGGATCAGGTGCGCCGCGGCCGCATCGACCAGCATCTCCGCGTATGCGATGTCCGGATGCGCCTCGGCTGCACGGCGCGTCTCGGCCAGGAAGATCCCGTCGGTCAGACGCATCACGTTCGCCTTGTGCACCGCGACCACGCGCCGGCGGCGGCGGCCGGCAAGCTCGAAGGCGACCCGCGCGACCCGCGCCGACGCCCTGGCCGTGACCTTGCGCATGGCGATCCCGACGCCCGGCACGGCGAGGAACTCGGCCGGGCCCGACGGCATGTTGCGGTCGGCATAGAAGCCTTCGGTATTCTCGCGCACGATGACCAGGTCCATCTCCGATGCCACGGACGGCAGCGCGGGGTCGGTGCGGGCCGGGCGGATATTGGCGTAGAGGTCGAGCGCCGTGCGCAGGGTCCCGGACGGGTTGATCCCGCCGTCGGCGCGCGGCGGGTAGTCGTTGTGGCTGACCGGGCCGAGCAGCACCGCGCCGACGCCGCGCGCCGTCTCCACGACCCCGTCCGGACAGGTTGTGCCCGCCTTCTCCAGCGCGGCAAAGCCGATATCGGCCTCGTGCAGGTCGAGCGCGAAGCCGAACGCCTCGGCGGCGCGGCGCAGCACCCGGGTGGTGGCGGCGGTGATCTCGGGGCCGATGCCGTCGCCCGGCAGGACGACGAGGGGTACAGGACGCATGGCTATCGCATTATCCGTTCAGGTGGAACCGGTTCCGGACGGCAGCGCGACCTCATACTGGAGACCTTTGCACGAATGCCTTTTCCCGGCTCCACCGGTCGTCCCACCCCCTCCCCAACCCCTCCCCCGCCAAGGCGGGAGAGGGGCCAATTGTCAGCGCGGCAACGATAATAAGTCCCTCTCCCTTGAGAGGGGGAGGGGTTGGGGAGGGGGGTGACGCTCGGTCTTTCGGTCCGTGCAAAGGTTTCCATGCTGGGGTGGCTGCTTCCTTCGACAGGCTCAGAATGGGGCAGCCGTCCCGAAGTATGAGGGCGCGCCGATGCCCCGTGCCGAGTCCATCTGAGCGGACAATGCACCGCAGAGGAAGAGGACGGAACACCGGCTGCATCGGAAGCCATGCTATCCCCGGTTCGCGCATCGTGGAAAGCGCTTTGTCGGGCCGGCGGTGACGTCCGGTCCGGCGCTGTGATACGATCGTCGGGCCCGCCCGCGCGTCGCCACGCCCCGGCAGCCGCCGCAGCGGACACGGCGACGGGCCCGCGACCACTGAAAACGGGAGGTCAAGACCATGACGCGGAAAATCGCCGTGCTTGTCCGGGACCGCCAGGGCGAGGCCCTGCGCATGGCGCTCGGCCTGACCCTGATGGACGATGTCGTCAATGTCTTCCTGCTCGACAGGACATTCGAGCTGTCGGAGGCGGATGCGGCGAACGTGGAGCTGATGCAGGAGATGGACATCGCGTTCTTCTCGAACGACGAGGGCAACGCGGACGCGCAATACCTGCCGACCGACGAGCTGGCACGACGTCTCGTCGCGTACGATCACGTCATCCCGTATTGACGCGCCGCCGTGCGGCCACAGGAAGGGACGCAAACCATGAAACTGGGAATACTCGTGAACACGGACAGGCATGCCGCGCACATTGTCGGCCTTGCGAAGGCGGCCGCGTGGAAGGCGCATGAGGTCGTGATCTTCGCGATGGACGACGGCGTGCGGCTGCTCGACGACGCCGCCTTTGCCGCGCTCGGCGGGGAGGACCGCGTCTCGCTGAGCTTCTGCAGCCACAGCGCCCGCGAAAAGGGCGTGCAGACCGAGGGCAGGCCGGAGGGCATCACAACCGGGAGCCAGCTCAACAACGCCATGATGATGCAGGCGGTGGACCGCATGATCGTCCTCTGACCGCCGCAGCGACAGCGGCGGCGGTCGCCGCACCACGCAAGGAAGGCGCAACCACATGAAGATTCTTCACATCATGGTCGACGGCCGCACGGCAGCCGCGCAACAGATCGTCGACGCCCAGTCCGCCGAGCACGAGGTCGAAATCGTCGACCTGTCGCAGGGCGAGGTCTCGTACGACAGACTGATCGACACGATCTTCGCCTGTGACAAGGTCGTCAGCTGGTAGGGCCGTGCCGCCGATGACGGCGCCGCCGCGGCGCGTTGCCGGCCGGCCGCGACCGCGCCCGGCGCAATGATCGGGCCGGCCGGAGACGCCGGTCCGCCCCGGGCGAAGCCCGCCATGCGCCTCGCTGCGGCATCGCCCTGGGACAGAATCAACCGGCGCCTGCTGGCCCTTGTCGTCGCGCTGACGACGCTTGCCTCGTTCGCGGCCCTCTTCGTCCTGCGCGTTCTCGACGACAACCGGCTGACCAGTTGGCAATGGGCCTTCGACCAGGGCGACCTTGTCGTCCTGATGCCCGCCCTCGCCGCGGGAGTCGCCCTTGCCTGGCTTGCCGCCGGCATGTCCGTCCCGGCGCGCGCGCACGGCGCCGTCCTGTTCGCCGCCGCTTTCGCCGCCGCGGCCGTGTTCTGGGGCGTCCCGGAGGTTATCGTCGACGCCGCCCGGTACTTCCTGCAGGCCAAGCACCTCGCGCTCCACGGGCCCGGCTCGTTCGCCCGGGCGTGGGGCGGGGACGTCGCCGTCTGGACCGATCTGCCGCTCGTCCCGTTCCTGCACGGCACGATCTTCGCCCTGTTCGGGGAACAGCGGATGGCCATCCAGATCTTCACCAGCCTGCTTTTCGCCGCGACCCTCGTCCTGACCTGGCTGATCGGTCGAACCCTGTGGGACGACACTGTCGGCGGCTGTGCCGCCGCCCTGCTCCTCGCCAGCCCCTTCCTCCTTACGCAGCCGGCGCTGATGCTGGTCGACGTGCCGACCATGTTCTTCCTGACGCTGGCCGTCTACATGACGATCAAGGCCGTCCGGGACGGCGGCCCGGTGCTGCCGGTGGCGGCCGGCTTGGCGATCGCGCTGGCGCTGTTGTCGAAATACTCGACCTGGCCGATGCTCGGCGTCATACCGGTGATCGTCCTCGCGAATCTCGACCGTCCCCGCGGCGCGCTCTTCCAGAGGACCGCGTTGATGGCGCTGGCCACGGCGCTGCCGGCCGGCATGTTCGTGTGGGCGAAATTCGACGTCGTGTCCGCGCAGCTCAGCCTCTTGTGGACGTATCAGCTGCCGGGCCTGGCGCGCTGGGACGAAAGCCACGCATCGACCTTCCTGTTCCAGATCCATCCGTTCGTCACCATCGCCGCACTGTGCTCTTTCGTTGTCGCGATCGTCAGGCGGGATCGCGCCTTCGCGATCGTTGCTTGGATGCTCCTGATGCTTGCGGCGCTTGGCGTAAGACGGGCGCGCTACATCCTGATCGCCCTGCCGATGCTGGCGCTGATGGCGGGATATGCGTTGCGCGAAGTGCGGGACGGCCGGATCCGGCGGTTTATCGTGGCCTGCGCCGTCGTCTCATCGCTGGTCACCGCCGTCTTCGGCTACCTGCCGCTGCTGAAGCGGATGAGCGCCGCGAACCTGATGGCCGCGGGCGCCTATCTCGACGGTCTGGACGTGGATACCGTGGAAGTTTTGACGGTGCCGCAGCCCCGCTCTGTCGTCAATCCGGCCGTGGCGGTTCCCGTCCTCGATCTGTTCACCGACGTGCCGGTATTCCATCGGGACGCCTTTGTCGTCCCGCCGCCGCCCCAGTTGATCGCGACCTCGCCGCTGCGCTTCACCTGGGAATACGCCACCCCCGGCTTCTACGCCCCCCGCACCGGCGGCCGCCAGGCCGTCGTCGTCATCCTGGGCGAGCGCGACGTAGCCGTGCCGGATCATATCGCCGCACGAATCTCCCATTTGCGGCCGGCGAAGGCGTTCCTCGTGTCGGACGAATTCTTCCGCTTCCAGACCCTCCTTCGGGTCTACCGGCCCCTCTAAAGGGGCTGGCGACGGCATCACTTAATCATCTTTGAATATTTCCTATCGACAAGTTATACGCCGATCATTTAACCTTCCGCTCGGCGGGTTACAGGTGCAGGTGTCAGCTATGGTCGGGACGGATGCCGTCTTGGTCGGTGGCGCAGGCAGCGATGCGCGGACCGCCAACGATGTGATCAGGAAGCGCCGGTGGGCGTACGGCATTACGGCGTTCTTCGCCCTGATCAGCATCGGCACCTATGCCTACAACGAGTACTACACCTACCTGTCCGTCTATCTGTGGTTCGGATTCATCTACGGGATGTGTCTGCAGTACGGACGGTTCTGCTTCTCGTCCGCATTCCGCGACCTGTTCGCCGTCGGCGTGCCGCGCATGGTCGTCGGCATCATGATCGCCACGGTCCTGTTCGCCGGCGTCGGCGCCTTCGTCACGGCGACCGGGCTGAGCACATTCCACGCGGCCCCGACCAGTTTCCATGCCGTGGTCGCCGGGTTCATCTTCGGGGTCGGCATGGTGTTCGCGGGCGGCTGCGCGTCCGGCTCGCTGTACAAGACCGGCGAGGGCAACGGCAATGCGCTGCTCGTGGTGCTGTCGATCAGCATAACGCAGGCGCTGTTCGTCGACGTCGGCGGGTGGACCAACAAGCTGGTCCCGGCGTCGTGGCGCGAGTCGGCCCTCTCGAAGGGCCTGCCCGACTCGATCAATGTCGGCGACGGCTGGGTCGACCAGTACCTCGCGGGATACGTCTGGAACCAGCCGGTCACGACCTTCGCGCAGATGTCCGGCTGGTCCAACGAATCCGTCGTCGGCGCCTTCCTCGGCAATCTGTTCCTCGGCGTCATCCTGCCGGCGGCCGCGCTGCTGATCGTCGTCTACGTCATCTGGGCGCGGAAAAGCCGGATGCGCCGGCGCGAGAAGGAAGGGCTTCCGCCGCCCACGCTCATGGACGAGCTGGCCGGCTACTGGGCGATGATCACGGCGAACAAGCGGACCGCCATCGCCGGCCTGATCCTCGGCATCGCGGCCGGGCTGCATATGTTCGTCATCCAGGGGCTGCGGGTGAAATTCGGCGTCAAGAACGCCGGCACCCTGCTCGAGCGCATGGGGTTCGATTTCGGGATTTCGGTCAACGGCACCGTGTTCGACCCCGGCTACTGGTACGTGACGACCCAGGAAGCGCAGTGGGTCGGCTGGGTATTCCAGAAGCTCGGCACCGAGAACATGGACAACATTTATTTCGGCTTCGTCAACGGCATTCCCAACCCAGCCATCAACCCGGCCGACTGGATGTCGCTGGCGCTGATCGGCGGGGCGGCCGTGATGGCGCTCCTGAACAACGAATTCCGCTTCAAGAAGCCGACGCTGGAACTGGCGACCTGGGCCTTGATCGGCGGCGCACTGATGGGCATCGGCTCGCGCCTCGGCCTCGGCTGCAATGTCGGCGCCTTCTTCGTCCGGGTCTCGCAGGGCGATCCGTCGGGGTGGCTGTTCGGTCTCGGCATGATCGGCGGCGCCTTCGTCGGCGTGAGATTCTTCAACTGGTGGACCGAGCGGAAGATGGCCAGGCAGTTCGCCGCCAGTGATTTCTAGCGGCCACAGCCAAGGAGGGCAGACGCAGAATGAAATTCGAGAAAAAATCCGACGGCGTGTTCCGGCTGAACGTGGAGGGTTATGTCTGTCCCCATCCGCAGATCTACACCAAGAAGGCCCTGGAAAAGGTGAAGGCCGGCGACGTCATCGAGGTTCTGTTCGACAACCCGTCTTCCGGCGAGTCCATCGCCACGATGTGCGAGAACACCGGCGACGAGATCATCGCCAGGAACGACGAGGCCGGGAAATTCAAATGGGAGATCCGCAAGGCCTGACCCCGATGCCGGGCGTCGCCGGCGGTGGCCGCGCATGCGGCGGCTCCCGACAGGAAGGAACGGAACCAGGATGAGCAACAGTCTGTGGGCCATAATCCTCGTTACAGGGATCTTCACCGGGTTCCTGATGGGGTACAGCGTCCCGCCCATGGTCGAAGTCGGCATGATCGGCGGTGGCGACGGGGAGGCCGGGCCGAAAAGCGGCCTGGACGAGAACCTCGAGGAATACTACCGCAGCCTGTCCCTGGAACCAGGCGGGGGCCAGGGCGAATAGCGCGCGCGGCGACGGCACGGCGCATGGACATGGAAGCCGAAGGCAGATGAGGAGCGATACCGTGCGAACCGTACTCTGGGTCTTGACCGTCGTAACGGGAAGCGTCCTTGCCGGGCTGCTCGGCTATGCCACATCGTCGCGGACCGGGGTCGAGCCAGGGTACTTCCAGGCCGCCGAAACGGGTGGATACGGTGCGCCTGCCGCAAGCCAGGGTGGTGCCGAGCAATTGGATCCGGAACTGCAGGACTACTACAAGAGCCTGACGGCGGAATGAGCGTCCCGCCGACGCAGACGGCGGCGCGGCGGCCGCCCGCCCGGGAACCGCGAGACGTCGTGATCCTGGGCGCCGGGCTGGCGGGGCTGACCGCCGGCAGCCTGTTGTCGCGCGCGGGGCTCGACGTCACGGTCGCCGAACGGGACGCCACGGTCGGTGGCCTTGCCCGGACAATCGCGCATGACGGCTTTCGGTTCGACCTCGGCGGACATCGGTTCCATACCGAGAACAAGATCGTCGAGCGGCTCGTGCGCTCGGCGCTCGGTAACGACGTCCTGGAGGTCGAGCGCTCCAGCAAGATCCTCATGAACGGGCGATTTTTCGACTATCCCTGGCGCCCCCTGAACGCGCTGGGGGGACTCGGCATGGGTACGGCGGCAGCCGTTTTGTCCAGTTTCGCCGCCGGGCGGATTCGCCACCATGTCCGCAAGCCTGAGATCGTATCCTTCGAGGATGAGCTCGTGCGCCGCTTCGGTCGCACGATGTTCGACATCTTCGTCAGGGACTACAGCGAAAAGGTCTGGGGCGTGCCGTGCAATCGCCTGGCCCGGGAGCTGGCGGAATGGCGGATCCAGGGCCTGTCGGTCCGGGCCGCCCTGCGCGACGCGCTGTTCGGCGGCAACTCCGGGACCGTGCGGACCCTGGCCCGCAGGTTCCTCTACCCGCCGCAAGGCATCGGCCAGCTCGCCGACGGGTTGCGACGGCAGATCGAGGGCAGCGGCCGGGTTCGCACGGGCTCGACGGTCGCGCGACTCGATCATTCGGGAGGCAGGATCGAGAGCGTTGTCCTGCAGCGTGACGGCGCCAGCCGTGTCATCCTGCGCGCCGATGCGTTCGCCTCGAGCATCCCGCTGTCGGCCCTGGTACGCCTGTTGAATCCGAGACCGCCCGCCGAGATCGCCGACGCGGCGGCGGCGCTGCGATTCCGCGACCTCGTCGTCGTCGCCGTCCTGCTCGATCGCCCGCGGGTCACGGACCAGACCTGGATTTACGTGCCCGAGCCGGCGATCCCGTTCGGCCGGATTCACGAGCCGACCAACTGGAGCCGCGACATGGCGCCGCCGGGCAAGACGCTGCTGGTGACGGAGCACTTCTGTTTCCGCGGCGATGCCTGCTGGCAGGCCGAAGACGGCGCGCTCGTGCGCAAGACGGTCGACAGTCTGGCGGATCTCGGGCTGATCAACCGCCGGGACGTGATCGACGGCCTGGTGCTCCGGGTTCCCGAGGCGTACCCGCTGTTCGAGCTCGGCCACGATGCGAACCGGCGCAGGATCTGCGATTACCTGGCCCGGTTCGGCAATCTGCAGGTGATCGGGCGCGGCGGCCGGTTCTGCTATTTCAACATGGACCACGCCATGGAGTCGGGCATTGCGGCAGCGAATGCGATCGCCGCGAACGCCGCGCGCCTGCGCGGAAACAGCACACGGGACGCGACCGAGGCCGTCCCATGAGATGCGCGCTGATCATTCCGGCCTGGACGCCCGAGGAGATCTTCCCGACACGGACCGCGGTCTCGCAGATCAACTACTGGCAGCCGCTCGGATCGCTCTATGTCGGGGCCTGCCTCCTCAAGGCGGGACATGACGTTGCGTTCCTCGACGGCTCGTTCCTCGACCACGCGGAGATCCTGCAGCGCATCCGCGACCTGCAGCCCGGTGTTGCGGGCATCTATTCGACCACGTTCGGCTGGCCCGCAGCGCTGCGGACGGCAACCGATATCAAGTCGCTGGATCCTTCGATCTGGACATGCGTCGGCGGCCCCTACCCGACCGCCGCGCCGGACGCATGCCTCGCCGAGGGCGGCGGCGCGGTGGACGCCGTCGTGGTCGGCGAGGGCGAGGAAACCGTCGTCGAGGCGATCGGGCGGCGCGAATCCGGCCGCGACCTCGCCGGTGTCGCCGGTCTCGTTGCATGGAACGGCGGCCACATCGTCCGCAACCCGCCGCGGCCGCTGATCGAGGACCTCGACTCCCTGCCCTTCCCGGCCCGCGAGCTGCTGGGCGATCGCAGCCGCTACATCCCGGCCCCGGCCACCTACCGGCGCAAACCCGTGGCCATCGTCACGACGTCGCGCGGCTGCGACCGCCGCTGCCTGTTCTGCTTCCAGATGGACCGCGACCGCACGAGCGGCAGGCGCGGGGTGCGATACCGCAGCGTCGAGAACGTGATGGCGGAAATCGAACATGTCCTTGACGAGGGCTACCGCGAGATCAAGTTCATCGACGATTCCCTGGCCGCGGATCGCGACCGCGCGCTCCACCTGTGCGACGAAATCATCCGACGTGGACTCGACTTTACCTGGTTCGCATCGGTCTGCGCCAACCAGGCGGACGCGGCTCTGTTCCGCGCGATGCGGCGGGCGGGTTGCTGGGCAGTGCTGATCGGAGGCGAGAGCGGCGTTCAGAAGAACCTGAATACGATCCGCAAAGGGGCGACGCTGGAACAGATTCGAGCCGCCGTCGTCGACGCCAGGGCCGCCGGGCTGCGGGTGACCGTACCGTTCGTCTTCGGCATTCCCGGCGAGACGTTCGAGGAAGCACGCAGGACCATCGATTTCGCGGTCGCGCTGGACCCCGATCTCGCCAACTTCCACGCCATCACGCCGTTTCCCGGCACCCCGCTGCACGACCGCGCCGCCGAGTTCGGCACGATCTCCGGAGACCTGCGGGATTTCACCTTCCAGGGCGCGGCCTTCGTACCGCACACCATGACGCGCGAGGAGATCCTGGCCGCGCGGCATCTGGCGTTCCGGAGATTCTATTCACGGCCGTCGTTCCTGGCGCGCAGGCTGCTTTCGATCCGCACTCTCGAGGATTGCCGGACGGCGCTTACCGGCTTGCGGAGTCTGTTTTGGCTGTGGCGCAACAGGGCGCTGTTTCGTCGCCGCCCGTCGGCGCCGCCACAGGCCCCGACCGGGCGCCGGCCAGCCCGAGATACTCGCTTGCGAGCGCCGGGTACAGCGCCGGATTGAACATGATGTTCATGATGAAATTGCACTCGTGCGTGCAGTGGCAGGCGCCGTCCGCGATCCGCCCGAGGATGGCCTGCGCACGGTCCGATCCGAGGAGCCGGCCGACGTCGTAATCGTGCGCTCGCACGTTGCCGAGACTGTCGGCCAGCGATTCGCAGGCATGGAGCTCGCCGGTTTCGCTCAGCACGACGCTCAAAATTCCGGCGTAACAGGGAATCAGTCGACGCTGCTCTACGAGGGTGCGATGGATCAGCCGGCGCTGCAGGATATCCTGTGCCGCCTTGAAGCGCGCGCCGGCGAAGCGATGAATCCGCGCCGTCCCGACCTTGAGGTCCCGCCGCATGCGGTCGGCGGTGCGACGGTATTTCGCGGGGTCGACCGACAGGTACCGTGCGTCTGCAAGGTCGCCGCGAACAAGCGACACGGTATGGGTGCCCCTGCTGTCGAGACCGGCGACGAAATCAATGACCTCGTCCATCCGGTCCTCGTTCTCGGACAGGAATACGCTGTTGATTCCGAGCTCGAGATTCGCAAAGCGGTCGCGCAGGCGGGCGACCGAGCGGTACGTCTCCAGGGCCTTTGCGAACGCACCCGGCGAGCCGCGCAACGCGTCGTGGTCATCGTCTAGCCCATCGAGAGACACCTTGACGACGACAATGCTCTTCGGGCAACGCTTCAGGATGCGGTGGGTCTGCTCCGTGATCGACTCCGGCATCAGGCCGTTCGTCGGCAGCAGGAGAACCCGCGGCCGGTTGCGATCGTGGAACAGGCCGCTGATCTCGACGAGGTCTTCACGCAGGAATACCTCGCCGCCGGAAAAAGCGACCCACAGCAGCCGGCCCAGGGACTTCGAGATCCTCTCGATTTCTCTGAGCGACAGGGGGGCGCCCGCAGCCGCGGGGGTGCGGCTCTTCAGATAGAAGCACCAGGGGCAGCGGGCATTGCATTTCCGGGTGAGGAAGAGCGTCAGCTGGATCGGCCGGCGTTTCCGAAAGATCGACGGAACGTGGCGCAGGGCCGAGTACATCGTCATCCGCCCTTTCGCAGGAGACCCGGCACCGCAAGATGGCGGAATATGCCGGCCAACACGCCGACGCCGACGGCGGCTGGGAACAGCAGCAGAAAGTAAGCTGTGGCGGCGATGCCGAACGGCGTTCCGCCGCCGGCGAAGAACGCCCGAATCAGGCCGCGGCCGACCAGCATGCTTGCAATGACCGGCAAGCCTGCAAGATGCAGGGCAAGGCTGTTTCCGCTCATCAGCGCGATCAGGAGAAGGGCCAGGGCCGAAAACCAGAGGGCAACGCTCGCCTTCAGTTCGATCGACGCTGTCCCGGAATCAGCAAGGATATCCCTGTTGCGAATCGAATAGGCGGTCCAGTGCATCGCCTTGAACGCAGCATTGCGCAGCGAGCGGCCGAGGGAGAACCCGAAGATGTGCCGGACCCGCAATTGCGGCTCGATGACGATGCGGTGACCAGCGCGGCGCAGCCTGTGGCTGAATTCGACATCCTCGGCCACGGGCAGGCCTTTCGCGGCAAACCCGCCGCTTTCCCGGAATATCCCGGCCTCGATGACCATGGCGTGGCCGGCCGCATAGTCGGCAGCGTCCTGGTGCTTGGTCTCGGAGTAATTGACGAACAGCGACTGGAAACGACTGTAGAAATCAGTGTCGTACGGATCCGGTGTGTAGGTGCCGCCGACGATGATACCGGTGCCGTGTCGCGCATGGGCCGCCGCGGCGACCGACAGTGTTCCCGATTCCAGAAGGCAGTCGGCATCGGTGAAAAAGAGGATTGCTCCGCGGCTTTCGGCCGCTCCCGCATTTCGCGCCGCGGCGGCGCCGCTGTGTTGCGCAAGCCGAACCAGCCTGCATGGGAAATGCCGGATCACGTCGACCGACCGATCTTCGGACTGGTCGTCGACGACAATCACTTCGAACGGATGGTAGTCCGACTTGTAAATGGCTTCGAGGCAAAGCCCGATCGTCTTCTCCCCGTTTCGATTGGGGATGATGACAGAGATCAACGGTGTCAATTGCCGCATCCGGATTTCCTAGCGCTGGGGTTCCGGCGCTGCTTCAGGCGCTGCCATGCCCTTATTTCCAATTGATCATGCGGAATAACCCTATAATATATTCCAATAATTATATGTGTGAGTGCACACGGGCGCAAACAGGCTTTCCCATGGCGGGATGAGGGTTCGTGTGCGAAGTGGCTTGATCATCGCTCGTATAGCAACGACGGGAACGTCTGTTTCGCTCCGACTGGCTGCCGAGATCCCGAACCGACGGGTCGGCGGTAATGGCGCTGTCGCCAGGGCCCGTACCCCGAGGTTCGGGGGGCCGGAAAGCCAGCGCCCTCGTGAAACAGAGGAGGAAACGCATGATCAGGTTACCGATACGGCATGTCGCAGGGGCGGCTTCTGTCGTTCTGTCGCTGGCCATCTGGGCCACGGCGGCGCCTGCGGCCGAATGGGCCAATCCGGAGCTCCTGGTTACGCCGGACATCGTGAAGCAGAACATCGACAAACCGGACTGGGTGGTCGTGGACTGCCGGGACCTCGGCGATTATGCGCAGGGCCACATCCCGGGCGCCATCAGCTTCGGCAATTCCTGCAGCAGGGCGCTTCGGGATTCGACATCCAGGGCGTTCCGCGACATCTCGAAATATGAAAGGCTCTTGGGCAAGGTCGGCATCGGCAACGATACGCACGTCGTGGTCTACTACAGCGACATGAGCGACATAACAAGCGCCACGGTCGCATTCTGGATCCTCGAATATCTCGGCCATGACAAGGTCCATGTCCTTAATGGTGGCCTCGACGCCTGGCGGAAATCGGGGAACAGGCTCGACAGTACGCCGGTGATCAAAGAGCCGAAAACGTTCAAGGCCAACGTGGTCGCCAGCCGGTACGGCTCGACGGACGAGGTTCTGAAGATCGCCACTGGCGAGCTTTCGGGCGAGCAACTTCTCGATTCCAGGACGCCGCAGGAATACGATGGGACCGACGTGCGCGCGATCAGGGGTGGGCACGTCCCCAACACCACCCTCAATGTTTCCCACAAGGACACCCTGGCCCAGGAAAAAGACCCGAAGACGGGCAAAATGGTGCCGGTCGCCTACTTCGACCCCGATGTGGTGAGCGAAAAGTTCGCCTCCCTGGACCGGAACAAGCGCACGCTCGCGTATTGCCAGACGGGAACCCGCTCGACCATGACGTATCTGCAACTCCGCCTTCTCGGATTCGCGGATCCGGCGAACTGGGATGAGTCCTGGCGCGTCTATGGCTCGCAGTTGAGCTATCCCGTCGCCGACGAGCAGTGGTACAACTTCGCCAGCGTCAACAGCAAGATCAAGGCGCTCGAGGCGAAGGTCAAGGAACTCGAAGCGGCGGCCAAGAAGTAGCGCTCGGAGCGTGCAGGTTGAACATGCGGCCGGACGGCACCGGCACGGTGCCGTCCGGTCGATTACTTCGGTGGTCTGTGATCGTGCACCTGTGCGAACCGGCCAGAGATGCCCGAACCAGATCTCCCCCATCGTTGGCCGGCCGACGGGCGCATTGGGCATGACGGGAATTGCGCGGCTGACGTTCGCAAATATTCACCCGAGGTTCGGGCTACCGAACAACCGTCCAGGGCTTGCCCGCTTCCGTCACGTCGTTTCCGCACTAATCATAGTTGAGGAGAACGTCGACGATTCGAACATCGTCGGCTGAGTACCGTCCAGCGCCCGGTGGCGGTGAGACCAGGACGGAGCCGTCGCGCAGCGACACGGTAACCGTACTGCCGTTCCGCTCGCGGTATTCGACTACGAGCATCATCTCGTCCTGGCCCTCGGCCTTCCGGCAATGGGGGGTGACGTGGCGGCGATCTTGCGAATCAGCATTGCCCCATGTGTAGACGCTCGATTGCGTACGCCGCACCATTTCGTCGCATGCCCGGACCTCAAAGTCGACGATCGTCGCCGACGCATTGGCGTTGGCCTTAGCCGCCGCGGATCGCAGCCGAGTCGATGGCCCGTGGTCCCCTGCCAATACCGTTGCCGGCAACAGGACAATTAATAAAAGATAAACAGCAACAGCACTCAAACGGTAGCTGTTCACGGTTTGAACCCTTCCAACAACGTACACGCGCAATACATGCGGTGCACACCGCAAGTATGGGAGCAAACCTTTAACAGGCGATTACCCGCATATGTCGCAAGATAGAGACGTTTTGGCCCCTGTTAATTGCATACTTCGCTGGCCGGAAATGACGAGAATGGCGGTAATGAAAGTTTACACCTATGTAATCGAAAGATAATTTGCTCCTTCCGGTGGTAATTTTTTGGGGAATCCATTTGTAAACGAAGATCCGCTGGCATTCACATATTCTTGAATCGTCGTCGACGCGCTGTATTGGAGGATACGAGTGGGCTCGGCTCGGCAGATGGCCGGATCTTTCGATTTCGGCCCCACGGGTTGGCATACGTGCCAACCCATGGGACGGTGCGCCGACGCCCTTGTCCCCATCAGTGGGTCAAGGGCGTCGGGAAACACCGAAATCGATCGTTAGAGGCTACTTAGAGGCTGCCGAATCGGAATTTCATATCGCCGCGCCACTACTTGAGCGAGGCATAGTAGGCGGCGATATCCGCCAGGTCCTGATCGCTCAGTTTCGCGACGGAACGCTGCATCGCCTTGTGGTCGCGGGCACCGCTCTTGTAGTCCTGCAGGGCCTTGACGTGGGCTGCGGCATCCATGCCGGCCAGCGGCGGATTGTCCTTTTTGCCCTCGCCGTTCTTGCCGTGGCAGCCGCCGCACTTGGCCGCCAGCTTCTCGCCCGCGGCCACATCCCCGGCGGCTCCGGCGGAGCCGGCCAACCCGAGCACCAACGCGGCAGCGAAAACTGTAGTGAGTAGTCTGAGCATCATGTTCTCCTTGTGGTGACCAGTCATTATCGAACCAGTTCTGTCGGTCGCGGATCGCACGATTGCTCCGGCTTTCCCGCCGTGCGGGCGCCACCGGAAGCAACCGCCATGTCGCTCGGCCGATGCGGGAGCACGGGCGAACTTGCGTGCCGGACACCGTTGCTGAACGTGATGTCCGGCAGGGGCCGCTGGCAGCCGTTGCATCGACCCAGCCCCGACTGCGCAAACTAATTCAGACCCGTTCCGGTGGAATTGACCTGCATCAAATAACAACATGCAATGAAGTGTAATTAGCTGGCTCGCGCTCCGACATCCGCTGCAGATTCGCCACGAATTCAACACGTTCCCACGAGTGCGGCCCCGGGCGCTACCAATCGCCACAGGTGGGCGATTCTGGTCGTGGCCGCGGCGACGCCGGCGTCACATCCCCGTGACCAGTCGATAATCTCGTTGACAATCATCGCCCCTGCCCGCTCTTCATTGGGCCGGCCGCACGGCGGGGGGCACCGGAAATGCCGGCCCCTGTTGCCGGCCGGCCACCGCACGCTACGAAAACCGTCCCGGAGGCATGAATGACACGGCTCATACCCCGCAAACCGGTTCCCGCACTGGAGGTCCCTACCCTGGACGGCGATGTCTGGCGGCTGTCCGAACAGACCCCCGACAAGTACACGATGGTCGTGTTCTACCGTGGGCGCCATTGTCCGATGTGCAAGCTGTACCTGGAGGATCTGACGCGGAAACTCGGGGACCTTGCCGGACGCGGCGTCTCCACCGTCGCGGTGAGCGGCGACAGCGAGGAGCGGGCCCGCGATACCGCCGCCGAATGGGCGCTGGACGGGCTGAAGATCGGCTACGGCCTGCCGATCGAAAAGGCGCGCGAATGGGGCCTCTACATCTCGTCGAGCCGGGGCAAGACGTCGCTCGGCGTCGAGGAGCCGCCGCTGTTCAACGAGCCCGGATTCTTTCTGGTCCGGCCGGACGGCACGCTGTACTGGTCGATTGTCCAGACCATGCCCTTCCTGCGGCCGCATTTCGCCGAGCTGGTCGCCGTTCTCGACAAGATCGAACAGATGGACTACCCGGCACGTGGCGAAGCCTGATCCGGTCCAGCGGATCTATTCCAGGTCGGCCGCGGTCACATCCCCGCAATAGGCGTAGCCCGTGTCTTCGACGCTGCCGGCGCCGACATAGATGCCGACGACTTCGACCGGCACGTGCGGGTCGCGGTTGACCAGCCAGTGCTCGACGCCGGCCGGTATATGGTGGAAATGGCCGCCCCGCACCTCGCTGCGCCGGCCGCCTGCACCGGCAAGGCCACGGCCGCTGATCACGTGGTAGATCTCCTCGCACTGGTCGTGCCGGTGCTTGCGGTGCACCGCGCCCGGCAGGAATTGTGCCCGGAACAGGGTCGAGGCACTGCCGTTGTGATGGCCGAGCGGCAGCCGGAAGTCGCTGATCGACCAGCCTTTCCCCGCATCCATCCGCTCCGCCGGCACGTCGTCCAGATGGACCATGATCGGACCGGGTCCGCCGGACGGGGCAACGGACGAGTCGGCACCGCCTGCGCGCTCGAGCGCGCGGCAACCGGCGGCCCCGTCGTCCGGCGCGCCAGGCCAGAATCCCACCAGGACGGCCGCGTCTGTGCGGGACGTATTGCGGAAGAACCGCGGCGTTCCGGGCAGTGCCAGCCAGCAATGGCCGGCGCGAACCTGGACAGACCGGCCGGCGTGAACCGCCTCCCCCGTGCCAGCGAGAAGCGCGACGACCTCGTCGCAGTGATCGAGTGCGTAGGCATCCCCCGACTCGCCGGCCGGGACCACCATATGCCAGGCCAGGGTGGAACTGCCGTTCCATCCGCCGATCACCGGCCGGCCGCGGTGGTGCGGCGGCATGCCTTGCGGCGCGGCGGCGTCCAGATGTACCGGCTCGAAACCCGCCTCCATCGTGACGATCCTTTCGCCCTGCAAAAATCTCGTTAGAATGCGTACTGTCGTCCAGACTGAAAGAAAACCGCGATGCCGGCAAGGGCCGGCACGGCAGGAACAGGGAGAAAGCCTTGCCAAGACTTCGCTACATCAAGGAGGAGGAAAAGACCGACGTGGCGCGGGAGCTCATCGCTTCCGCGGAGCGGACCGGCGCCCCCGATCCCCGCGTCGTCAGCATCATGGTGCGCAGTCCGAAGGCCGGCGTCGCGTGGGTTCGCTATTGGAATTCCCTGCTGTACGACGGCGTGCTGCCGCACCCGCTCAAGGAGATGTGCCGGATCATGATCTCGATGTCGCATCGCTGTGGCTATTGCTCGACGGTGCGCTCGAAGGTGGCGCAGGAACAGGGCCTGACCGAGGACAAGGTCGCGCAGCTGTTCGACTTCGAGACCAGCGACCTGTTCACCGAGCGCGAGCGCGCCGCCCTGCGCTACGCCATGCGCTTCAAGTCCGGCGACAGCGGCGTCGATTCCGACGAGGCCTATGACGATTTGCGCCGGCACTTCACCGACGAGGAGATCATCGAGCTCGGCCTGTTCTGCGGCGAGACCGATGGCGCCGGCAAGCTGGTCCGCTCCTGGCAGGTGCTGAGCTGGGACGAGGCTTGTGCGCTCAACCCCGACCTGCAGTCGCTCGACAAGCCGGAGGCGGCCGAATAGCGGCAACAACGACTGGACGGCGCCGCAGCGGGCCACATGTCGACGTCGCCCGAATAAGACATGATCCGGCGGGCCGGTCCCCGCCGGCTCAGGCCGGGAGGGCCGCATGACCAGCCCATTCGTACTGGATGACGACCAACGCGCGATCCTGGACACCGTCCGCCGCTTTACGGTCGACGTGGTGTCACCGGTCGCGGCTGCACTCGACCGCCGTGACCGGCCCGAGGACTGCTTTTCCTGGGACATCGTCGAGAAGGCGGACGCCGCCGGCATCCGCACCATGACGCTGGCCGAGGAATACGGCGGCATCGGCGCCGGATCGCTGACCACCGCCATGGTCATCGAGGAATTGGCCAAGGGCGACATGGGTGTCGCGGTGGTCATGGCGCAGACCCTCAAGCTGGCGCAGATCCTCCAGACCGCGACGAGCGAGGACCAGCGCCGCCGCTATCTGCCGAAGTTCCGCGACGATCCGCGCGCGGTCCTCGCCATCGGCATCACCGAGCCGGAAACCGCGTCCAACTACTTCGTGCCGCACCGCGTACCGGACGCGCCGTTCCACACCCGCGCCGAGAGAGTCGACGGCGGCTGGAAGATCAACGGCATGAAGCATTTCATCTCGAACGGCAACGTTGCCAGCCTCTACCTCCTGTTCGCCCAGACCGAGAAGGGCAAGGGTCTCGCCGACGGCGCAACCTGTTTCCTGATCGAGCGCGGCACACCGGGATTCACGATCGGCCGCGTCCACGACAAGATGGGTGAGCGCCTCGCCAACAACGCCGAGCTCATCTTCCAGGACTGCTTCGTGCCGGACGCGGACGTGGTCGGCGCGGTCGGCAACGGGTTCCAGGTGCTGGTCGACTTCTTCCCGGCCAGCAACGCCTACGCCGCGGCGACGGTGCTGGGAGTCGCGGTCGCTGCGTACGAGCGCGCGGTCGAGTGGGCGAAGACGCGCAACCAGGGCGGCAAGCTGCTGATCGAGCATGACGGCATCGCGGCCGACCTGGCCGAGTGCAGGATGCTGCTGGACGTCGCCCGAACCTATATCCACCGGGCCGCCTGGGCGGCGGACAACCGGGAGCTGGGCTGGGATCCGACCTTCGGCGCACTGCCGAAGGTGTTCGCTTCGCAGGCCGCCTGGAAGATCGTCACCCGCTGCTCCGAAATTCACGGCGGTTCCGGCTTCATGCGCGACATCGGATTCGAGAAACTGATGCGCGACGCCGCGGCCTTCCTGCACTCCGACGGGGTCAACCGGACGCTGCTGCTGAAGGCGGCCAAGCACATGTTCTGACGCGGAGGAAGGGGCGCACAGATGAAAGCGATGGTGTTGAAGGCGCCGAATACGCCGTTCGTGCTGGAGAACGTACCCGATCCGGTGCCCGGTCCCGGAGAAGCGGTGGCCCGGGTCCTCGCCTGCGGATCGGGCCTGACCATCCAGCACGTCAAGGCCGGCCGCGTGCCGGCGAAGTTCCCGCTGATCATCGGCCATGAGATCACCGGCGAGATCGTCGAGACCGGGGCCGGCGTTGCCGGCCTGAAGACCGGCGATCCGGTGACCGCGTATTTCTACCTGAACTGCGGCCACTGCCGCTGGTGCCTCTCGCAGCTCGAGCCGCTGTGCGAGAACCTCGCCGGCAATGTCGGGCGGGTCTGCGACGGCGGCTATGCCGAATACATCAAGCTGCCCGCCCATCTGTTCATCGGGCTGCCGGAGGGGCTCGATTATCGCAGGCACCCGGCGGAGATCGGCGTCATCTCGGACGCCATCGCCACGCCGTACAAGGTGCTGCGCAGGGCACGGATCCGGCCCGGCGAGACCGTCGCCGTGTTCGGGGCCGGCGGCGGCCTCGGTATCCATATGATCATGATGGCGCGCTGGGCGCGGGCGCGGGTGATCGCGGTCGACATCGCGCCCGAGAAGTTCGATGCCTGCCGCAAGGCCGGCGCCGACGAGGTGGTCGACGCATCGCAGACCGACGCCGGCACGGCGCTGATGGACCTGACGGACGGCCGGGGCATCGACGTCGCCGTCGATTTCGTCTCGGCGACATCGACCCTCGAGGCCGGCGTCGCCGCCCTCGGCCGGCACGGCCGGCTGGTCACGCTGGGCGGCGCCGGCAAGCCGTTCCAGGTCTCGTCGATGGACATGCTGCACAAGGAGCTCGATCTGCTCGGCAGTCGCTACGTGACCCGGCGCGAGATCATCGACTGCCTCGATCTCGCGGCCCGCGGCGAGATCTGGCCGATCGTCACCGACATCCGGCCGCTCGAGGCGGCCGAGGCGCTCCACGAGCGCGTCGAGAAGGGCGAGGTCATCGGCCGCGCCGCGCTGCTCATCGGCTGATCTCGCGGACGGGGCGGGCCGTCTTGATCTGCGTCAAGATGTTGGTCGCCCCGAGGCGCTAAACTTTCGTGGCATTGGACGCTGGTTGCAGAGTCCCGGTGCGAGTCGGGTCGCGGCGACCCGGCAGGTGGCGCGCAACAGACGGGGGCAAACGATCTTCCAGGTACGCATACACGGCCGCGGCGGCCAGGGCGTTGTGACCGCCGCCGAGATTCTCTCGGTGGCGGCATTCCTCGAAGGCGACCATGCACAGGCTTTTCCCAGTTTCGGTTCGGAGCGGATGGGTGCGCCGGTGATCGCGTTCTGCCGGCTCGACGACAAGGAGATCCGCCTGCGCGAGCCGGTGATGGCGCCGGACGCGCTGATCGTCCAGGACCCGACCCTGCTGCACCAGGTCGATCTGTTCAGCGGCCTCGACACCCGCGGCTACCTGCTCATCAACACGACGCGCCGCTATCGCGACCTCGGTCTCGGCGACTATGTGACCAAGTTCCCGCCGCACCATATCTGCACGGTCGCCGCCAGCGAATGGGCGCTGGAATTCATCGGCAAGCCATTGCCCAACGCGGCGATGCTCGGCGCGTTCGCGGCGATCACCCGGCGGGTGAAGCTGGACTCGGTGCAGGAGGCGATCCGGCAGAAATTCCCGGGAGAACTCGGCGACAAGAACGCCGCCGCCGCCGGCAAGGCCTACAACACGATCCGCACCAATTAGTGCCGCCCGGCGCCAGGAGACAGGCAATGCTCAAACAGATGGAAGGCTCCCATGCGGTCGCAGAGGCCATCGCCCTGTGCCGCCCCGATGTGATCTGCGCCTACCCGATCACGCCGCAGACCCATATCGTCGAGCGGCTGAGCGAGCTCGTGCAGGAGGGCGCGATCGGCAATTGCCAGTACATCAACGTCGAATCCGAATTCGCGGCGCTGAGCGTCGCCATCGGCGCGTCGGCCACCGGCGCCCGCGCCTACACGGCGACCAGCAGCCAGGGCCTGCTGTTCATGACCGAGGCCGTGTACAACGCCGCCGGCCTCGGCCTGCCGATCGTCATGACCATCGGCAACCGCGCGATCGGCGCGCCGATCAACATCTGGAACGACCACTCCGACAGCATGGCGCTGCGCGACTCTGGATGGATCCAGCTCCATGCCGAGACCAACCAGGACGCCATCGACCTGCACATCCAGGCCTTCCGCCTGGCCGAGCAGCTGAGCGTGCCGGTCATGGTGTGCGAGGACGGCTTCATCCTCACCCACGCCTATGAGCGGGTCGACATGCCCGACCACAACCAGGTCCGGGCTTACCTGCCGCCGTTCGAGCCCGTGCAGATCCTCGACCCGGCGGACCCGGTGACCATCGGCGCCATGGTCGGCCCGGAGGCCTTCGCCGAGGTGCGCTACCTTTCGCACCACAAGCATCTGCAGGCGGTCGAGGTGATCCCGCAGCTGGCAGCGGAGTTCGCCGGCATCTTCGGCCGCGACAGCGGCGGGCTGATCCAGCCCTACCGCAGCGAGGACGCCGAGACCGTGATCGTCGCCCTCGGTTCGGTCGTCGGCACGATCCGCGACGCGGTCGACGAGATGCGCGAGGACGGCATATCGATCGGCGCCGTGAAGGTCATCTCGTTCCGCCCGTTTCCCATGCTCGAGCTGCGCAAGGCGCTCGAGAACGCGAAGCGCGTCATCGTCGTCGAGAAGGCCTTCGCCGACGGCCTCGGCGGCATCGTCGTGGGCAGCGTGCGCATGGCGCTGCGCGGCCTGACGACACCGGTCTACACGATCATTGCCGGGCTCGGCGGCCGGCCGATCCCGAAGGCCTCGCTGCTACGCGCCTTCGGCGAGGCGACGCGCGACGAGATCGACGACCCGCATTTCCTGGATCTCAACTGGGAACTCATCGACCGCGAACTGGCGCGGGCGAAGGAGAAACGCCGCATGGGCCCCATTGCCGAGAACGTTCTGCGCGATTTGGGCCTGGTCGGCGGCAAGCCGGTCTAGGGGGACGCGCATGGCACAGAAGATAAAGTTCTACCAGACCGGCACGCTGACCGTCGGCAACCGCCTGCTCGACGCCGACAACCGCAGCGTCCAGTCGACCGTCGACCGCAGCAACTCGCTGACTTCGGGCCATCGCGCCTGCCAGGGCTGCGGCGAGGCGCTGGGCGCACGCTACGTGGTCGACACGGCGATGCGCGAGGCCGACAAGAAGCTGGTCGCGGTCAACGCGACCGGCTGCCTCGAGGTGTTCTCGACGCCGTATCCCGAATCCTCCTGGCAGGTGGCCTGGATGCATTCGCTGTTCGGCAATGCGCCGGCGGTGGCGACCGGCGTTGCCGCCGCGCTGCGCGCGAAGGGCCGCGACGACGTCCGGGTGCTGGCCCAGGGCGGCGACGGCGGCACCGTCGATATCGGCTTCGGCTGCCTGTCCGGCATGTTCGAGCGCAACGACGACGTGCTCTACGTCTGCTACGACAACGAGGCCTACATGAACACCGGCGTCCAGCGCTCCGGCTCCACCCCGGCAACGGCGCGCACCGCGACGACGCCGACGAGCGGCGGCTCCAGGGGCAACGTGTTCGGCCAGGGCAAGAACGCGCCGCAGATCGCCATGGCGCACGACATCCCCTATGTCGCGACGGCCAGCGTCGCCGATCTGCACGACCTCGAGAACAAGGTGACCAAGGCGATGGGAATCCGCGGTGCGCGCTACGTCCACGTCAATGTGCCCTGTCCGCTCGGCTGGGGCTCGCAGCCCTGCGAGACGGTCCGGCTCGCCCGGCTCGCGTCTGAGACCGGCCTGTTCCCCCTGTTCGAGGCCGAGCGCGGCATGATCACCGACGTCACCAAGATCCGCCGCCGCGTGCCGGTCGAGGAGTATCTGCGGCCGCAGCGGCGCTTCGCACACCTGTTCAAGCCGAAACCCGACGTCGAGGCGCTCGCCGCGATCCAGGCGATCGCCGACCGCAACATCCAGAAATACGGCCTGATCGGCTGAGGCGCGACCCATGCAGAAACCCTTCGCCATCACCCTCGATATCGGCACCAGCCTGGCCAACCGCACGGGCTCCTGGCGCAACGAGCGGCCGGTCTATGTCGACCTGCTGCCGCCCTGCAACCACGCGTGCCCTGCCGGCGAGAACATCCAGGGCTGGCTCTACCACGCCGAGGAGGGCGACTACGAGGCCGCCTGGCGCAAGCTGATGGAGGACAATCCCTTCCCCGCGGTCGAGGGGCGCGTCTGCTACCACCCTTGCGAGCATGCCTGCAACCGCGGCCAGCTCGACGAGGCAGTCAACATCCACTCCGTGGAGCGATTCCTCGGCGACCAGGCCCTCAAGGAGGGCTGGGCGGTCAAGCCCGGCAAGAAGACCGGCAAGAAGGTGCTGGTCGTCGGTGCCGGGCCGAGCGGGCTGTCCGCCGCCTACCACCTGCGCCGCCTGGGGCACGCGGTGACGATCCACGACGCCGGGCCGATGGCGGGCGGCATGATGCGCTTCGGCATTCCGAAATACCGCCTGCCGCGCGACGTGCTCGACGGCGAGATCGAGCGCATCCTCGCCATGGGCGTGGAGCTCGAGCTCGACTCGCCGGTCACCGACATCCCCGGCGTGATGAAGGCCGGCGGCTTCGACGCGGCCTTCGTTGCCATCGGCGCGCACCTTGCAAAAAAGACCGACATCCCGGCGCGCGAGGCCAGCAAGATCTTCGATGCCGTCAGCCTGCTGCGCGGCATGGAGACAGACAAGGAGCCGCCGAAGCTCGGCCGGCGCGTGGTCATCTACGGCGGCGGCGATACCGCGCTCGACGTCGCCCGCACCGCTAAGAGGCTCGGCGCCAGCGAGGCCCTGGTGGTCTACCGCCGCACCCGCGAGCAGATGCCGGCGCACGACGTCGAGCTCGAGGAGGCGCTGGACGAGGGCGTGATCCTGCACTGGCTGCGGACCATCAAGCAGATCGACGGCACGACCTTTACCGTCGAGAAGATGGAGCTCGACGAGAACGGCTGGCCGCGGCCGACCGGCGAGTACGAGACGCTGGAGGCGGACAGCCTGGTCCTTGCCCTCGGCCAGGAGGTCGACACCAGTTTCCTGAAGACCATTCCCGGCGTGAAGATCACAGACGACGGCGTGATCGACGTCGATGCGCGGATGATGACCGGCTATGAGGGCCTGTTCGCTGGCGGCGACATGGTGCCGGCCGAGCGCACGGTCACCGTGGCGGTCGGTCACGGAAAGAAGGCGGCGCGCAACATCGACGCCTGGCTGCGCGGCGAGACCTTCGAGCGCAAGAAGCGGCCCACCGTCGCCGGCTACGAGCGCCTCAACACCTGGTACTACACCGACGCCGACAAGACGGTGCAGCCGATGCTCGACCTGATCCGCCGGCAGACGACTTTCGAGGAGATCCACGGCGGCCTCGACGAGACCAACGCCCTGTTCGAGGCGCGGCGGTGCCTTTCGTGCGGCAACTGCTTCGAATGCGACAACTGCTACGGCGTCTGCCCGGACAATGCGGTGATCAAGCTCGGCACCGGCAAGCGCTTCGAGTTCAACTACGATTTCTGCAAGGGTTGCGGCCTGTGCGCCACCGAATGCCCCTGCGGCGCCATCGAGATGGCTCCCGAGACGTTCTGAGGCCCGCACGGGCCGCCGCTCCGGCAAGGAGGAAGGACCATGAGAATCGTGTTCGTGATCGTCCCCGGGGAAGGCGAGAACCCGGAGCGCGGCATCGCGTTCGAGATGCCCGGCGTGCCGCAGGTCGGCGATCAGGTGACGATCGCGCGACCCGGGCAGGCCGGGACCGCCGGTTTCGTCGTGCGGCGGGTGCACTGGTCGCTGCGCCATCCCGAGCCCGCCTCGGCCCAGTGCGGGGCGGCGCCGGTCGCCGGCACCACCGACTCGGTGGTCGTCGAATGCGAGTTCGCCGCCGGCCCCTACTCGGCCGAGGAGCACCAGCCCGCCGCGTCCAGGGCCTGACCGGACGAGGCGGCAGGGCCCGCGCCGCCCCCCGACAGGTGAAGCGAGCCCATGCGTTAGGGTTATCTGCGGGTTTCAAGGGCAATAGCGGAAGGCCGCTCGCTTGGATATGCTAGGCGGTATCCGATAAAGTGGAATCGGTTTCGGCCGGCGGAGCGACCTCATACTTCGAGACGGCTGCTTCGCAGCCTCCTCAGCATGAGGGCACGGACGTTGGAGCCTCATGCTGAGGAGGGCCGCAAGGCCCGTCCCGAGGTATGAGGTCGCGCCGATCCGACCGCTTCCAATTTAACGGATTTCGCTATACAGGCGGGCAAGCAACACGGAGACGGCGATGGCGACCAGGGACGGCATGCGCGTGATCGCGCTGGAGGAGCACTACTGGGACCAGGAGGTCGCCTCTCACTTCAAGGGCAGCGAGGGGCGGTCGCCGGACCTTCTCGAGCGCCTGCACGACGTCGGCGCGCTGCGCATCCGCGAGATGGACGAGGCCGGCATCGACGTGCAGGTGCTCTCGCACGGCGCGCCGGCGACCCAGCGCATGGACCCGCAGACCGCGGTGCCGCTGGCCGCGCGCGCGAACGACCGGTTGCATGCGACGATCGAGGCCCGGCCCGACCGCTTCGCCGGCTTCGCCGCGCTGCCGACCCCCGACCCCGGCGCCGCCGCCGACGAGCTCGAGCGCGCCGTCACGAAGCTCGGCTTTAAGGGCGCGATGATCCACGGGCTGACCAACGGCGAGTTCATCGATCACAAGCGGTACTGGCCGATCTTCGAGCGGGCGCAGGCGCTGGACGTGCCGATCT
>CAYFYY010000061.1:0-25875 GCA_964347475.1 uncultured Flavobacteriales bacterium | reverse complement strand
CGACGGCGATGGCCGACGAGGTGACCGACCAGATCCAGGAGGGCCTCAAGGCCTACGAGAAGGGAGACTACGACACCGCCGCCCTCGCGCTCGACACCGCCGGCACCCTGATCCGGCAGATGCAGGCGAACAGCCTGAGCGGCGTCCTGCCCGAGCCGCTCGACGGCTGGACGGCGGAGGAGGCGGAGACCAGCTCCGCCGGCGCGGCCATGTTCGGCGGCGGGCTGCAAGCCAGCCGCGCCTACCACAAGGGCGAGGAGAACATCACCATCACCATCATCGGCAATTCGCCGATGCTGCAGGCGATGAGCATGATGTTCGCCAACCCCGCCATGCAGGGCGGCGGCGCGAAACTGATCATCGTCGACGGGCGCAAGGTCATCCAGAACAAGGAAGACCGCTCGCTGCAGACCATGATCAACAACAATTTCCTCGTCTCCGTCGAGGGCGAGCAGGGGACCGCCGACGAATCGCTGCGGGCCTATTTCGAGGCCATCGACTTCGCGGCCCTCGAGAAGTTCGGCCAGTAGCCGGCCACGATACACCGCCCCGGCCTCCGGGCCGGCAGATGCCTGCGCGTTACCGGACGATCTGCCACGAGCCGTCGGGCCGGCGACAGGCGGTGCCGCAGCCCTGGTTCCGGCAGCCGCCGACCATCACCGTGGCCTGGTATTCGCGGCACTGGCGGCGTCGCTGTCACTGAAGGTGCGCGACGGCGTCACCGGGTACTGCGTCCCCTCATTCGGGTTCTGCCATTCGATGGTCCGGTTGTCCGGCGCCTGCTCGAAGACCTGGCCGGCGCAGGTCCGCTCGACCTCGTCCAGGCGACGCCCGATCTCGCTGCCGACGCTGACCCCGAGGAGGGTGCCCACGGCGGTCGCCGCCATCTGGCCCCTGCCGTCGCCGATCTGCGAGCGGGCATAGGCGCCGGCCGCACCGCCGAGCAGGGCGCCGATCGCCGGCCGGTTGCGGTTCGGCGACGGCACGCGCAAGTGCGATCGCGGCGGTGGGCTGCGGCGGCGATGACGGGAAGGCAGAAGATCGGGCGCATCGTTCACTCTCCCTTGATCGAACCTGGCCCGTGCGACGCCGGATCGTGGCATGTGACGCCTCGCCGAAACGATTTCGCACGTGGCGGAATTGTCAGCGGGAAACAGCGGGGCGCGCGATCGACGCAGACCCAGAGCGGCCTCGACGAATTCCGATCCGGTCGATCCCGTGAACCGGCCACGCGACATCTCGCATTCGAGACAAATCCTCTGGCACATTTATTGCGTAGCGCAAACTGTTCGTATCTGCGGATTTGGTGGGTGAAATGGAACACAGACCCTCGAACGCCCTTGCGGAACAGACGACGACCGGCCCCGTGGCCGGCGATGTGGCTTTCGGTATGGCCTCCGCGGAGGCCGTCTTGGCCGTTGAGAGCAACCCTCATGTCATCATTGACGGGCTGCGGGGCGAAATGGAACGCGTGTCCCTGACCGCCGAATCCAGCTGCATCTGCCTCGTCAGCCCCGATGGTGCGGTTGACGATGCGACGATGAGCGTCCTCGGCGACTGGATCACGTCCAGCCTGCGCTCCATCGACGTTCTGTACCGGATTTCGGGCGACAAGTATCTGCTCGTCCTGCGCCAGGTCGACCGCGACGGCGCGGTCTATTTCATCAAGAAGATGCGCGAGCGGATGCTCTCGGAGTTCCCGTCCGTCCTCTGCAAGAACGAGCAAGGCAAGGTGACGGCATCCTACGGCGGAACGATCCTGGATTCGATGGCGCCCCTGCACGAGCACATGGATCGCGCCGCCGAAGCGCATACCTGGGCGCTTAAGGGCAAGGGCGACACGATCTGCATGTGGACCCCCCGTTTTTGAGCGGGAGCGGCAAGTCGGAACGCCCCTGCAGGGGGCGATGAACGAAACCAGTCGCATCAATCCTGCTGCAAATGTCGGCGATTCAGGGCATAATGCCGTGGACTCGGCGCGCCCGTCGTCCCGGTGGACAAGAGGGCGGCCGATTGCAGCGCTCCACAGCAACGGTGGTTCGAGCCTGTTGAAAGCGGGCCCCCGAAACCGTCGCTGCCCCACATCGGCAGCGACCACGCAAGTGAGCGTGGAAGGTGCGACACATGACGATGAGAAGACGACTTCGGCCCCGCCTCCTGGCCTGTCTGGGCTTTGGCGTCGTATTTCTTGCCTCGATGGGGTCAGTGGCCGAGAGCAACTGCACCTGCCGGTACGCCGGCCAGTCCTATGCCCTCGGCACCTGCGTGTGCATCAGCCGGCCGGGCGCCGGTCAGCGATATGCCTGTTGCGGCATGGTGCTCAACAATACCTCCTGGACGTTCCGCGAAGGCGGCTGCCCGGTCGCCATGAGCGTACCGGTTGCACCCGCGCGAGCCGACATCGCTGCCGGGAATGTCTTCAAAAGCAGCCCCGAGCCCGCATTGCCGAGCGCGGAACACCATTGACCGTGACGGGGCGGTCCACGGGTCAGCTGTCGGTCGCCCCCATCGCCGTGCCCGGAAACCAGCCACTTCACCGGCGGCCGTAGAGCGCCTGCCGGGCGCCGGCCTCCGAGACGACGCTGTCCGGCACGTCCTTGGCCTCGTCGGTCCAGACCCGCCACTCGACGAGCTGGTGCGGGCCGAAGGTGGTCAACACGGCGCAGTCCGCCGCATCGCGGCCCCGCGCCATGAGGATGCGGCCGCGCCGGCGCGTATTGAAACGGGCATCGAACGTGTACCAGGCGCCGCCCAGGAAGACCTCGAACCAGGCCGAGACGTCCATCGGGAACGGCTCCGGCTCGATGTCGATGTCGCCCAGGTAACCGGTCCCGTAGCGCGCCGGGATGTTGAGCGCGCGGCAAAACGCGATGGCCAGGTGGGCGAAGTCGCGGCACACGCCGGCGCGCCGCTCGAACACCTCCCAGGCGGACATGTTCGGCCGGGCGTGGGCATAGCCGAAGGTCACATTGCTGTGGATCCAGTCGCAGATGGCCTGGACCTTGGCCCAGCCCGGGGTGATCGACCCGAACAGCGACCAGGCTTCGGCGGTCAGGCGGTCCACCTCGCAGTACCGGCTGCCGAGCAGGTAGCGCAGGGTGTCCACCGGCAGGGCCTCGACCGGCAACTGCGGTGCGTCGGGAACCAGGGGGTCGAGCTCGAAGGGTTCGTCGACCAGGGTGTCGGCCGTCAGCCGCAGCTCGCCCACCGGCATGACGCCGCGCACGCAGCGGTTGCCGAAATGGTCGAGGAACGGCTCGAGTGGAATGGCCGGGTTCGGCGTCACGTCGTCCGGCGCGCAGAGCGCGTCCGCCCGCTCCGGATGGACCTGCAGCATGGCGATGAAGGGGCTCGGCTGATCGCAGGCGACGGCGATCGTGCAACCCGTCTTGATGAACATGCTCGTCGGTTCTCCCTGAAGGTCTCCTGGCAAGGTCCGGTCGAGCGACCCGCGCAGGCGCAAAGTTACGCAGAAGGCATTTCCGGCGGCCCGGCCGGTCATCCGTCCGCGGCAGATTAGCCGAGGTCCGCGCCGGAAACCATGGCGAAGGCCCACTCGTCAAAGTCGCACATCGAAGGGGAACGGTGCGGTTCAGCACTGCAGCTCCGGCACCTCGATCGAAACCCGCCCGTTGGTTTCGGGGAAGCCGCTGAACGCCGCATCGAGCATCGGCGCGAGGACCGGGCGGATGATGCCGCAGCGCCCCTGGCTGACCACCTTCATCGACCAGACCTCCTCCTGGTCCTCGACGTCTGCGATCGCCACCGCCAGCGAGCGCGTGTACAGGGTCGCGGAGGTAACGCCGGTGCTGTATCCGGTGACCCCGTAGTCGGGCGTGTAGGTCGTCGTGCTGGTGATGGTGCGGTTCTGCCCCTGCTTGCCGACCGTGGTCGTGGTATGCGCGCTGGAATAGCCGGTCACGCCGTAATGCGGGATCACATAGGATTCCTGCACGTCGCGGCCCTGATCGACGCCGTAGCCGAAATAGGCTACGTAGCGGGGGTCCACATCGGGCTCGACCACGGTGAACCCGACACGCCGCAGCCGGTCCTCGAGCTCCAGCTTCAGGGTCTTGAACTCGAGGCTGTCGCGAATGGCTTCGTCGAACGGCTGCACCGCGATGCTGTGAGCGGCATAGTTGCCGGGCAGTGCGCTGTAGCTCTGCACTTGGGAGACGATCGTCGGCGTCGTCTCGCAGCCCGCCAGCGCCGCAAGCAGTGCCAACAGCAAGATCATCCTGGCCATCGCGCGATCTTTCACGTGCAGTTCCATGAGCCGCCGCATTACCGTTGGTGCCCGCGGCGGCCCGGTTCTTAGACGGCAAGACGGTACGACAGGATTGAGTGGGCGGCAACGGCGCGCGAGAAAACGTGATGCGGGGTGAGGGGCGGGGTGGCTAAAAAAATCCGCCTATTTTTGAAGGGCCTTCACCCGAATCCGTAAGCCGGTTCGCAACCGTATTTGCGAACGGAACCTGTCTCAGTTGCCGGTGTTACCTGCAGCCAGCTTGGCCCGGATCGACCTGGCGCGCTGCTCCATCTCGCCAGCCAAGCCCGCTCGATCGGTCTCCTCCAGCAGCTTGGCATAGTTCTCCAGGCCCGTGGCCAGGTAGGGATTCTCGGGACCGAAGTAATTCTCCCAGATCATCACGGCGCGCTCGTACAGCGGCTCGGCCTCCGCATAACGGCCGCGGGTCCGATAGAATTCCGCCAGTTCGTTGAGGTAATGGGCGACGCTCGAATGCTCGGGCCCGGCGTCCTGCTCCCATTTCGACAGTTGTTCCTTGTACGACTTCTCGGTCGCGAGATCGGCAATTGCCCTCGCCTCGGCATTCAACCCTGTGATCTCGTGCAGGTAATCCATGAGACGTCTGAGATTTTCGTCGGCATAGAACCGGCTGGTCTGGACGGCACGATAGCGTCCGTTCTGCACTCCTTCGAACACCCGCACCGGGTCGTCCACGCTGAGGACGGCGATAATTCCCCGCTCAAGCGGGACGGTTCCACCCGACGACCAGACCGCCGTGACAAGCTCCGAGAGTTCTGCCAATTGTTCTTGCGAGATGCGGCTGCGCCGTGCGGTCCCCATCACGCCGGGGTCGTTTCGTCGCTGGCCCGTCAGATTCTTGTACGTTGCCGAAATCCCGCCAGTCGACCGATCGACGCGAATCGCGTAGGATGGATGGTCACGCGGCGATACGACCATGCGGCGGATCGTCCTGTTGCCCTGCCGGATCGTCTCGGACGGAAAGGAACTCGGCAATATTGTGGCGCGGTAGACTACGGTATCGTCCGGCATGCTGGCGTTGTACAGGGCCGGCTCCTGTAGTGCCGCAAGATGAGCGTCAAACTTCGCGGAATGTCAGGCGGGTCGACACGCCGCGAGCGTCACTGCGGCAGACACCGACGCGGCAACGGCAACGACAAGCGCGCGGCGATTTCCCATCGATTCCTCCCGACGGGGAAATCTAGCCTAATTCGACGCGACGATCTATGCGATAAAAACTCTGTGGCTGGGGTCCGCCAGCGCCACGGGGCAGTGCATTGCAGATGTGCACCTGCTGCCGCGGCCAACTTGCGGGCCGGGGTCGAGGATTGCTCCTCGGCGTCATTTACGTAGAGCTGCGGGCCGTTGCGGGAGGCCGGCCAGCGCCATGGCGTCGGATCGAAGATCCGCCGCCCGCTCCCGGTGCCAGCCCGCTGGCCGGCGTCGAGCGGGTCACAATCCGAGATACGCCGCCTTCACGCGATCGTTGGTGAGCAGCGCCTTGCCGGTGTCGGCGAGGACCACCTGGCCGGTCTCCATGACGTAGCCGCGGTCGGCGATGCTGAGCGCCTGGAAGGCGTTCTGCTCGACGAGGAAGACGGTGACGCCGCCGTCGCGCAGGGCGGTGACCGCGTCGAACACCTCGTCGACCAGGCGCGGCGCGAGGCCGAGGCTCGGCTCGTCGAGGAGCAGGAGCTTCGGCCTGCCCATCAGCGCCCGCGCCACCGCCAGCATCTGCTGCTGGCCGCCGGACAGCATGCCGGCCGGCTTGTCGCGCGCGGCGGCGAGCGCCGGGAAGCGTTCGTACTGGCGGGCCAGCGCCGCCCTGCGCTCGGCCGCGCTGCGCGTGTAGCCGCCCATCAGGAGGTTCTCCTCGACGCGCATCGGCGCGAACACCTGGCGCCCCTCCGGCACCTGGACGATGCCGAGGCGGACCCGCTTGTCCGGCGCCATCCGCGTGATGTCCCGGCCGTCGAACAACACGCGGCCGGCACTGGCCGGGCGGATGCCGGAGATTACGCGCAGCAGCGTCGTCTTGCCGGCGCCGTTGGCGCCGACCAGCGAGACCAGCTCGCCCTGGCCGATCTCCAGCGACACGCCGTCGAGGGCGCGGATGCGGCCGTAATGGGCGAACAGGCCTGCGATCTCGAGCAACATTACAGGTACCGTCCTTCCTCGCCCAGATAGGCGGCGACGACGTCGGGGTTGTGGCGGATCTCCTCGCCGGTCCCCTCGGCCAGCAGCGTGCCGCGGTCGAGCACCAGGATATGCTCAGAGACGCCCATGACGAGGCGCATGTCGTGCTCGACCAGCACCACCGTCACCCCGGTCTCGGCGATCTTCTGGATCAGCCCGTCAATCTCGCCGGTCTCGGCCGGGTTGAGGCCGGCCGCCGGCTCGTCAAGCAGCAGGAGGCGCGGTCTGGTCGCCAGGGCGCGGGCGATCTCGAGACGCTTGAGCGCGCCGTAGGGCAGGGCATCGGCCTCGGCGTCGACGGCATCGGCAAGGCCGACGAAGCGCAGCAGCTCGGCCGCCTCGTCGGCCATCTCGGCATCGCGGCGGACGATGCGCGGCAGGCGCAGCATCGCCGGCAGGAAGCGGCTGTCGCAGTGCAGGTGCATGCCGACCATGACGTTCTCCAGCGCCGTCATGTTGAAGAACACCTGCAGGTTTTGGAAGGTGCGCGACAGGCCGAGCCCGGCCATGCGGTACGGGGCAAGGCCGGTGGTCTCGGCGCCGTCGAGGAGGATGCGCCCGCTCTCCGGCGTATAGATGCCGGTCACCAGGTTGAACAGCGTCGTCTTGCCGGCGCCGTTCGGGCCGATGATCGAGTGCACCGCGCCGGGCCGCACCGTGAGCGACAGGTCGTCGATGACCACGTTGCCGCCGAACGCCTTGCTGAGCGAGTCCACGGTCAGGAGACTCATCGCCCGCGGTCCCGGATCAGCCGCGCCACCGTCGGCACCAGCCCCTTCGGCAGGAAGATCATCACGCCCATCATGATGGCGCCGAAGCCGAGCATCTCGTAGTCGTGCAGGAAGGTCAGGAGCTGCGGCAGCATGGTCAGGATGGCGGCACCCACGACGGCGCCGTAGATCGAGGCCATGCCGCCCAGCACCACCATGGTGATGAGCTCGATCGAGTGGACGAAGCCCGCCTCGCTGGGCGTGACGAAGCCGATGTAGTGGACGAAGACGCTGCCGGCGATGCTGGCCAGCACGGCGGAGACGACGAACACCAGCACCTTGTAGTGGACGACGTCGACGCCCATGGTCTGGGCCGCGGCCTCGGAGCCGTGCACCGCGCGCAGCGCCCGTCCCACCGGCGATTCGACGATGTTCAGCGCGAGCCAGACGGTGAGCAGCAGAAGGCCGCCGACGATCCAGTACCAGACCAGCACGCCGGACGGCTCCCAGCCGAGGACCGAGAAGCCGTAGACTGGCATGCCGTCGGGCCCGCCGGTCAGGTCCACCTCTTGCGTCAGCACGATCGAGATGATGATGCCGAGGCCGAGCGTGCCCATCGCGAGGTAATGGCCGCGCAGCTTCATGATCGGCCGGGCGACGATAAAGGCCAGCAGCCCGACCCCGCCCGCGCCGGCGAGCAGCGCTGCCGCCGGCGGCCAGCCGTAGTTGCTGGTCAGGATCGCCGAGGCGTAGGCGCCGAGCCCGAAGAACCCGGCATGGCCGAGGCTGATCTGCCCGGCGTAGCCGACCAGTAGGTTGAGGCCGATGCAGACGATGGCGTTGAGGCCGACCAGGATGACGACGTCGAAGTAGAAGTTGTTGGGCAGGAAGGCCGGCAGGACGGCGATCACCGCGGCCAGCGCCACCATGCCCCCGGTGCGCGGTGTCGCAAGGCGCAGCCGCATCACACCCGCTCGATGCCGCGGCGGCCGAACAGCCCGTTCGGCATGAAGAACAGAACCAGCAGGATGATCACGAAGGCGACCGCGTCCTTGTAGGCGGACGAGACGTAACCGGCGGTCATCGCCTCGCTGATGCCGACGATCAGCCCGCCGACGATGGCGCCGTAGGGATAGCCGAGCCCGCCGAGGATGGCGGCGCAGAACCCCTTCAGCCCCAGCATGATGCCGACGTCTGGGTAGGTCAGGGTGATCGGCGCGATCAGCACCCCGGCGAGCGCCCCCAGCGCCGCCGACAGGGCGAAGCTGAGCATCAGGATCAGGCGGTTGTTCACGCCGGCGAGTTGCGCCGCCAACATGTTGAAGGCGACCGCGCGCATCGCCCGCCCGGTCATGCTGTGCGAGAAGAACCAGTGCAGCAGCACGGTGACGAAAAGCGTGCAGCCGACCACCCACAGACTCTGCGGGTTGAGCGCCACGCCCGACAGGTCGATCGGCGTATCGCCCGACAGCGCCGGTACGGCGTGGAAGTTTCGGCCCCAGATCAGCTGCGCGCTGCCGCGCAGGAAGATCGAGGCGCCGATGGTGATGATGATCAGTGTGACGATCGAGGCGTTGCGCGCCGGCTCGATGGCGAACTTCTCCAGTGCGATGCCGACGGCGACGGTGCCGGCGATGGCCACCGGCACCGCGGCGGCCAGCGGCAGCCCGGCGGACTCGAACAGGAACCAGGTGAGCATACCGCCGAGCATGACGAACTCGCCCTGGGCGAAGTTGATCACCTGGCTGGCGTTGTAGATGATCGAGAAGCCCACCCCGACCAGCGCGTAGGTCGCGCCGACCGTGACCCCGGAGAGGAGGAACTGGAGGAATTCGGTGAGCATGTCCGGACCGGCAGAAAAAGGGCTTCCCCGTCATAGCACGGGGAAGCGCCCAGTGTCGTCGTATGTGTCGTTACTTGAGAAGCTGCCAGTCGCCGTTGCGGATCTCGACCATGACGAAGGAGTTGGTGTCGAGACCGAGATGGTCGTCCGGCGACATCGTGTAGATGCCGTCGACGCCGATGTAGTTCGCCGTCTTCTCGATCTCGTCGCGCACCTTCTCGGGATCGGTCGAGCCGGCCCGCTCGATGGCGCCGATGGCGATCATCAGCCCGTCATAGGCGTGGCCGCCAAAGGTCGAGATCGGCTCGTTGTAGCGGGCCGTGTAGTCGGCCTCGAACTGCAGCGCCAGCTTCTTCTGCGGATGTGAATCGGGCAGCTGCTTGGCCACCAGCAGCGCCGCCGCCGGCAGGCGCATGCCTTCGGAAGCGCCGGCCGTGCCCTCGACGAAGCGCTTGGAGGCGGAGCCGTGCGACTGGTAGTGCGGCAGCGTCAGGCCGAGCTGCCGGTAGTTCTTGGCCGCGACCACCGCGTCGGCCCCGAAACCGCAATACAGGAAGGCCTCGACGCCGTCGGTGTTCTTGATCTTGGTCAGCTGCGGCGTCATGTCGGTGTCGCCCTTGCCGTGCGTCTCGTCGGCGACGATGTCGATTTCGAACTTGCCTGCCAGCTCGTGCGCGTTCTTGCGGCACGACTTGTCGAAGCCGCCGCTGCCGGCGAACAGCGCCACCTTGTTCAATCCCTGCGCCCGGATGTCCTCGTAGATCTTCTGCACCGCGAGGCCGTCCGTGTGCGGGGTCTTGAACACCCATTTCTTGACCGGATCGATGATTACGTCGGCGCCCGCGAATGAGATAAACGGAATTCCTGCGCGCTCCACCAGCGGCACCACCGCCATGGTCTCGCCGGTCGTGGTGCCGCCGAGGATGATATCGACCTTGTCGTCCTCGATCAGCCGCTTGACGAAGCTGGCGGCCTTCTTGGCGTCGGTGCCCGAGTCATAGAGCACGAGCTTGAGCTGGCGCCCGGCCACGCCGCCATTGGCGTTGATCTGCGCGACGTACATCTCCAACGTCTTCTTCTCGGGATCGCCGAGGAAGGAGGCGCCGCCGGTGACGGCAAGAAACGAGCCGATCTTGATGGGCTCCGCCGCCGCCGCGCCGCCTGCTGCGACAATTAGCGCGGCCAGCGCCGAGATCAGGCCGCCGGCGGCCCTGCCGAAAATGTCCCGGATCATGATTTTCTCCCTGCAGTGTCGTGCGGCGCTGGCCGCACCGTCTAAATGATTACAATGCGTCACTCCGCCCCCTCGACCCATGGCCCCTGTAGGCCTTATTTTTTCTGTGGTTTAAAAACCATATAGCGGTTATGACATTGGTGCAATCCGTTTCCGGGGACGCTACTCTGGAGGCGGACGACTATAACCAAAGGGGTGAGGGGCCGTGGACGCGGAGGCACAGATCAGGGAGAGCGGCGCATCGCACGACGAGGCGGCCGCGCGGCAGGCATTGAACGCCGTCACCACCCGGCCGATGATCGGCAACGAGGCGATCGCACGAGGCGCCTGGGAAGCCGGGGTGCGGGTCGCCGCCGCCTATCCCGGCACGCCGAGCACGGAGATCATGGAGTTCCTCGGCGAGTTCCCCGATTCCGACGTCAAGGCGCAGTGGTCGACCAACGAGAAGGTGGCCATGGACGTCGCCATCGGCGGTTCCTTCGCCGGCGTGCGCGCACTCACCGCGATGAAGCATGTCGGCCTCAACGTCGCGTCCGATCCGCTGATGTCGCAGACCTATATCGGGGTCAACGGCGGCCTGGTGATCGTGGTGTGCGACGACCCCGGCATCCACAGCTCGCAGAACGAGCAGGACACCCGCCTGTTCGCCCGCTTCGCGCAGGTCCCGGTGCTGGAGCCGGCGGACGCGCAGGAGGCGCTCGACTACACCCGCTGGGCGTTCGAGATCAGCGAGCAGTTCGACACCCCGGTGATCGTGCGCAGCACGACGCGGCTGTCGCACACCCGCAGCCCGGTGACGACCGGACCGCGGGTCGAGCACGAGCCGATCGGCTTCCATGACGACCCGGTCAAGAACGTCATCATCCCGGCGCATGCGCGGCTCGCCCATCCCCGGGTGCTGGAGCGCGAGGCGAAGCTCGCCGCCTATTTTGACGACCCGGACTTCACGCGCTGGGAGGAGGGCGACAATGCGGTCGGCATCATCACCGTCAGCACCGCCTACGCCTATGTCAAGGAGGTGCTGCCCGACGCCGCGACGCTGAAGCTGGCCGCCTCCTATCCGCTGCCGATGGAGCGCATCCGCGCCTTCTGCCGGTCCGTCGAGCGCGTGCTCGTGATCGAGGAGCTGGAGCCCGTCGTCGAGACCGCGCTGCACGCGGCCGGCATCGCCGCCGAGGGCAAGGCGTGGTTCCCGCGGGTCGGCGAGTTTTCTCCGGAGGTGGTGCGCGAGGGCCTGGCCAAGGCCGGCGTGCTCGAGGCGGGGGCCGCGCACGAGCCGTGGGCGGTGACGCCGACGATGCGGCCGCCGGTGCTCTGTTCCGGTTGCCCGCATACCACCGCCTACATGGCCGTGCGCGCAGTCGACGGACGGGTCGCCGGCGATATCGGATGCTACACCCTGGCCGCGGTCGACCCGTTGAAGGCGATCGATACCTGCGTCTCGATGGGCTCGTCGATCGGCAATGCCGTCGGCCTCGCGAAGGCCGGCCACGAGACCCGGCCGATCATCGCCACGATCGGCGATTCGACGTTCCTGCACGGCGGCATCCCGGCGCTGATCGACGCCGTCTACAACGAGGCCGACATCACGGTGATGATCCTCGACAACCACATCGTCGCGATGACCGGCGGCCAGGACCACCCGGGCACCGGCAAGACCCTGCGCGGCGAGGAAACCCACCGCATCGACTTCGAAGAGATGGTGCGCGCTTGCGGCGTCCGCTGGGTGCGCACGGTCGACGCCTACGACGTCGCCTCGGTCTACCAGTCACTGCGCGAGGCGATCGAACACCGCGGCGTCTCGGTCGTCGTCACCAACCGGCCCTGCGTGCTCGACCCGGTCAAGATCAAGGGCGCGCCGATGCGGGTGCGTGCCGACGGCTGCACCGCCTGCCAGTCGTGCATGAACCTGGGCTGCCCGTCGATCGGCTGGTCGGACGAGATGCTCGACGGCTTCCACAAGATCACCATCGACGAGTCGACCTGCATCGGCTGCACGCTGTGCGCCCAGATCTGTCCGTCCGACTGCATCCGGCCGGTGGCCGTCTGACGGTGGGTACCGCGATGCACGGCAGAAACGAGTCGGCGACCCGCCCCCGCAACGTCCTGATCGTCGGCGTCGGCGGCCAGGGCGTGATCCTGGTCTCCAAGGTGCTGGCACTGATCTGCCAGCGCCAGGGGCTGGAGGTCAAGCAGAGCGAGGTGCACGGCATGGCCAAGCGCGGCGGCGGCGTGTTCAGCCACGTCCGCTTCGGGCCCAAGGTGTGGTCGCCGACGATCCCGCAGGGCGAGGCCGACGTGCTGCTCGCCATGGAGTGGTCGGAGGGGCTGCGCTGGCTGAACCACCTGCGGCGCGACGGCGGCACCTTCATCGCCGACACGCGGCGCATCGTCCCGCCCTTCGCCTTCCGCAGCCGCAAATACGGCTCGCGGTCGAGCTACTCGCCGGAGGCGCCGCGCGAGGTCATGGAGATGGTCGGCAGCGGCTACGCGCTGGATGCCTCGCGGATCGCCACCGACCTCGGCGAGGCGCGGGCCGCCAACACGGTGCTGCTGGGGGTGCTGTCGATGGCGCTCGACTTCCCGGTCGAGGACTGGCGCGAGGTCATCGCCGAGACGGTGCCCGCCAAGGCGTTGGAGGTCAACCGGCTGGCCTTCGAGGCCGGCCGCGACTGGGTCGAGGCGATGCGGGCGATCCCGCTGGCCGAGCGCCTGAAGGACCTGCCGGGTCGCGCGGCCGAGGCCGAGGCGCTGCCGCCCAAGGAGATCCGCTTTTCGATCACGGCCGAGTGGTGCAAGGGCTGCGATATCTGCGTGAAGATGTGCCCGGAGCGCTGCCTGCGCCTCAACGACCAGCTCGTGGCGGAGCTGACGGATGCCGCGGCCTGCACCGGCTGCCGCATCTGCGAATGGCTGTGCCCGGACTTCGCGATCCGGGTGCAGCGCGTGCCCGCGCTCGAACCGGTGGGCTAGGGGGCCATGTCGAATCGCACCCTTCCCGTCAACCTGCAGGGCAACCATGCCTGCGCGCTCGCCGCGGTCGCCGCCGGCTGCCGCTTCTATGCCGGCTATCCGATCACCCCGTCGTCCGAGGTCGCCGAGAAGATGGCGGCCGAGCTGCCCGCGGTCGGCGGCGTGTTCGTGCAGATGGAGGACGAGATCGGCTCGATGGGCGCGGTGATCGGCGCCTCGATGGGCGGCGCCAAGGCGATGACGGCGACCAGCGGCCCCGGCTTCTCGCTGAAGCAGGAGAACCTCGGCTACGGCGCCATGACCGAGGTGCCCTGCGTCGTGGTCAACGTGATGCGCGGCGGCCCGAGCACCGGCATGCCGACGCGGCCGGCCCAGGGCGACGTGATGCAGGCGCGCTGGGGCACCCATGGCGACCATCCGACGATCGCCATCGCGCCGTCCTCGGTCAAGGAGGTGTTCGACGAGACGGTGCGCGCCTTCAACCTGTCGGAGGCGCTGCGCACGCCGGTCATCCTGCTGATCGACGAGGTGGTCGGCCACCTGGTCGAGACGGTCACCCTGCCGGCGGCCTCGGAGCTCGAGCTGGTCGAGCGCAAATGGGCGAACGGGCCGAAGGCCGGATTCCAGCCCTACGCGGTGACCGACGACCTGGTGCCGCCGATGCCGCGGCCGGGCGACGGTTACCGCGCCCACACGACGGGGCTGACGCATGACGAAAGCGGGTTTCCGACGCAGAAGCCGGATAAGGTCACGCGGGCGATCGCCCGTCTGCTGGAGAAGCTGGAGCGGCACCGCGACCTGATCGACTCGTACGAGACCATGCAGTGCGACGACGCCGATATCCTCGTGGTCGCCTACGGCATAACCGGCCGGGCCGCGCGCAAGGCGGTGGCGGCGGCGCGCGAGACCGGTATCCGGGCCGGGCTGCTGCGCCCGGTCACCCTGTGGCCGTTCCCGGAAGACGCGCTGCGCCAGCTTGCGGCGAAGGCCAGTCACGTGCTGGTGCCCGAAATGAACGCCGGCCAGCTGTGCTTCGAGGTGGCGCGGATCTGCGGTACCGAAAAGGTTTCGCAGCTCAACCGGTTCGACGGCGAAGCGATCGCGCCGACGCAGATCCTGGAACGGATAGAGGGGCTCGCCGGCAACGGCGGGAAGGACAATGGCGGTCGTCGCGGACGTCGATAGTTTCGAGATCAACGCGTATCTGCGGCTCGACAAGATGCCGCATTTCCTGTGCCCCGGCTGCGGCCACGGCATCGCGCTGCGGGCGCTCCTGTGGGCGGTGCACGAGCTCGGCATCTCGAAGGACCGGCTGGCCATCGTCTCGGGCATCGGCTGCTCCGGGCGCATCGGCGGCTACGTCGACGCCAACACCTTCCATGTCACGCACGGACGGCCGCTCGCCTTCGCCACCGGCCTCGCGCTGGCCCGCCCGGACCTCGAGGTCGTGGTGATCACCGGCGACGGCGACGCGCTGGCGATCGGCGGCAACCACCTGATCCACGCCTGCCGGCGCAACCTCAAGATGACGTGCCTGCTGCTGAACAACGAGGTCTACGGCATGACCGGCGGCCAGGTCTCGCCGACCACCAGCCACAACCGCCTGACGACGACGACGCCGGCCGGCAATCTCGAGCCCGTGTTCGACGCCTGCAAGCTCGCCGAGGCCGCCGGCGCCGGGCTTGTCGGGCGCGAGGTGACGCTGCAGGTGCCCGCCTTGAAGAACCTGATCAAGGAAGGCCTGTCGCATCCGGGCTTCGCCTTCATCGAGGTGATCTCCGACTGCACCGAGATCTATGGCCGCAAGAACGACCTCGGCAACTCGCCGGAAATGATCCTCAGCCAGAAGCGGGCGATGCGGCCGGACCTGCCGGACGGCAACGTCGTCGACCGGCCGTTCCGGCCGAACGACCTGCCGACCGGTGTGCTAGCGCGCAGCGAGCGCCCGGAATACGGGGCGACCTGGCGGGCGTTCGCGGACTCCAAACGGGCGGGCAAGGCATGAACAACTGCGAGATCCGGTTCAGCGGGTCCGGTGGGCAGGGCCTGCAGCTGTGCGCCAAGCTGCTGTCCGCCGCGCTTGCCCGCGAGGGCAAGACGGTCGCCGCTACCCAAGCCTACGAGCCGACCTCGCGCGGCGGCCTGAGCCGCTCCGACATGGTGGTCAGCAGCAAGGGTGCGGCCGACTATCCGCTGGTCACCTCGCTCGACTACCTGGTCGTGCTCGACCAGACGGCGGTCGCCGCGTCACAGGGGCTGATCCGCGAGGGTGCGCTGGTGCTGGCCGATGCACGGCGGGTCGCGGCGCCGCCCGAGGGCAGATACGACTTGCGGCGCCTGCCGTTCAGCGAGACCGCGATCTGCCTCGGCAGCGAACGGGTGGCCAACGTGATCGCATTGTCGGCGCTGGTCGGCATCGCCGGCCTGTGCAGCCGCGAGACCCTGGAACAGGCGATCCGCACCGGCACGCCTGCGAAGCTCCTGGACCTCAATATCGAGGCGATGCAGGCCGGCCTGGCCATGGCCGACAGCCCGGCCGTAGTGGCGTGATCGCGGCCGACAGTTCCGCGGCGCTTCTGTAGCTACATCGGGGGCGCGTCTCGCAGAATTCAGGCGCCGGCGCGAGCGCGCAAAGGCTATGCTCATATCACCTTACCGGCCGAAAATGGCCATGATATGGGTGCGAACTGGGTCGGGGATTAGCCCGAAGCAGACGTGCTCAAATCCGCGAGCTTCCACTGTGCGCTAGCCTGGCCTGGCAGTTCAGAGACGATATATCGAGATTGGGATCGCGTCATATCGGAGTAGCGGAATTCCGGTAAGCTATGATTTTCCAGTGATCGATGCTTTCCCTAACTCCTGCGAGGCCCATAGCCCCAACAGTTGACTGGGACGCGCGTGCGACCAAGCACCGAACAATAAAAAACACGCGGGGAGAGGCTCTACGGAGGGAAGGATGACTAGGACGTGGGTGCGATGCGTCTTGATTGCGGGCCTCTCTTTTTGCCTGCAGACTGCCATTGCACCAGCTCAGACAGAGAATTCTCGGGCGGCGGATGCTGTCGAAAGCGGATTGAGATATGTGTGGTTGGGATTCTATGACGAGGCCATCGCGCAATTTAACGAGGCGGTCCGCCTCGATCCGTCTTTGGCCGAGGCATACGGCAGCCGCGGGTATGCCTATGCCAAAAAGGAAGATTACCAGCGGGCTACCGAGGATTACAGCGAGGCCATACGGCTCGATCCGGCGTATGCCAAAGCCTATATGGGTCGCGGGGCGGCCCACGCCAACATGGGCGATTTCGACCGCGCGATCCGGGACTTCGACGAGGCCGTACGGCTCGAGCCGACATCCGCTCTGACATATGGCGGCCGTGGCTCCGTCTATCACGATAAAGGTGACTATGACCGCGCCATTAAAGATTTTGACAAGGCGATCCGGCTCGATCCGTCCCTCGCGTTGGCTCATTTCAGCCGCGGGTTGGCGTACGATGCGAAGGGCGAGAGCCAGCGCGCGATCCACGATTACAGCGAAGCGATACGGCTGGATCCTGCCTATTTGAACGCCTATGGCCGCCGGGGCGAGACGTACGCTAAGATCGGCGACCGCGACCGCGCCATAGAGGATTTCGACGAGATGATCCGTCTCGATCCGGCGCATGTCTACGGCTATTACCGCCGCGGCGTTGCCTATGGGAACAAGGGCGACCTGGACCGGGCGATCGCGGATTTCGACGAAGCCATCCGGCTCGACCCCACATACGCCAGCGCTTATCGCGACCGCGCTCTTGTATATCGCAAGAAGGGCAACTACGACCGCGCCATTGAGGAGTACGGCATAGCAATCCGCCTGAAGCCCACCTATGCCGGCGGTTATTACGGCCGTGGCGTCGCCTATGGATTGGCTGGCAATTACGACCGCGCCATTCAAGATCTTGACGAGGCGATCCGAATATATCCCGATTACGCCAAAGCATACTATAGCCGTGGCGTCGCGTATGGCGGGAAAGGCGATTACGACCGCGCCATCCGTGACTACGATGAGGCAATCCGTCTCGACCCCAATTACGTCGACGCTTACTACAATCGCGGACAGGCCCATCGCAGACAGACCGAGTATGACCGGGCGATCGCGGATTTCGACGAGGTAATCCGGCTCGACCCCGGCAACGCCGACGGTTATTACAGCCGTGGTGTTGCTTATGATCAGAACGGCGATTACGAGCGGGCGATCCGGGACTTCGACGAGGCCATTCGCCTCGAACCCGACAATGCAGAATCGTACAACAGCAGGTGTTGGGCATATGGGCGCAGTCGGCGCCCGCAGGAAGCACTGAAAGATTGTAACGAAAGCCTGCGGTTGCGCCCAGACGATCCCGCCACCTTGGACAGCCGGGCGCTTGCCTATTGGCTGCTCGAAGACCGGGACAAGGCACGGCAGGATCTGGAACGCGCTCGCGGGATAGACCCGGCTTATCCAAATTGGCAGGATCGGTTCCGCCAATTCGAGAAATTGTTTTGACGATTCGACAATGACTTGGACGTATCAGGTCGGGCACCATCTAGGCAGCATAGGTCAGCGTTCCGCCGACCCTGACGCTTTTGATCTTCCGCCAGAGTGCATTCGCCATCCACTTCGCAGCGTCTATGGCGGCGGGCCGTTGGCCACGCTGGCCGTACTGATGTTGCTCCCCATCCTGCGATCATGGATCTCCGGCCAATGGCACGTCGCAGGCGGTCGCCTGAGTGAGCGGCACAAACCTCTGGTTCGGGTCAAGGGCGGTCGTGCCGTTTGCCGCGATCTGATGTCGTTCGCTGGGCGCATTGCAAACATGATCGGGGGAGAGAAAGCCGGCGAATGTTCAGGCCTTCCGGCCGTTGTCCTGACGGGTATCTAACTTAACCATTCCCGCCGCATCCGGGCTGTCGCATTGCTCGTGCGGCTGCGCGAGATTGCCGCCGGATTATCCCTATTCACGACATATCCATCGAGGAGGCATTCATGGACAAGGAGCGGTTCGAAAGGCGGGAGTTTTTCGGTTTCCTTCTCCAGTACGACGTTGCCGTCTTTGAAAAGACCGGGCCACGTACCGCGAAGCAACCGAGCCGGGTACCGGCGCCGCATTAGCGAAGGCCTCGTTCCTGCGTGAATGTCGTTTGTTGCTAAGGCGCAGACGGATCTGCCGACCGGTCGGGTTGCGTCCGGCCAACACGAGTCAGCCGGCGCCGCTGGCTATCTGACAAGGATGTCTGAAGGTGTCTTCGTGAGGACCTCGGGCCCGTGCTCGCCCAACAGGACGGTGTTGGAAAGGAAATAGTCGCCGCGCCCGGTGCCGAGCAGCCAGGAGAGGATGTGGAAGGTCATGCCCGTCCGGATCTCCCAGTCGCTGCCGGGACGTAAGCCGGTGACCTTGTTGCCGCCGGTCCAGCTGGGCGGAAACCCGATGCCCACGAGATAGCCGCAATGGTGGCGCCTGTATTCGGCGAGGCCTGCCCTGTCCACGACGCTTTGCCAAGCGGCGTAGACGTCGCACGCAAGCGTTCCCGGACGCAGGGCATCGACGACGGCGCCGAAAGCGTCGCGGCAGATGCGGGCCATCTCGACTGCAGAGCCGGGCGCGCTGCCGAGAAAGACCAGGCGGCCCATGGGCGCATGGTAGCGGCGTACACAGCCCGCCAGCTCGAGAAAGACCGTGTCGCCGTCGCTGAGGAAGCCCTCGCCCCAGGATGTATGCTCCTCTTCCAGGCGCGACGCCGGACGAATGAAGGGGCCGAAACCCGGGACGGCTCCACCGGCCATGATCATGGCGCGCTGGCATTCCGCTGCGACCTCGCGCTCGGTCGCGCCGACGCGGATGGCGTCGATGGCCGCAAGCATGGCCGCGTCCGACACGCGGGCGGCCTCGCGGACGCAGTTCTGCTCGGCCACGCTCTTGATCACGCGGAGTGAGTCGACGAGTCCGGAGACCTCGACCCATTCCACCTGGGGAAGGCTCGCCACGAGCGACTGGGCAAGCCCGTAGGGAAGGCCGGACGACCAGTTCTCGATGCCGATCCGCGCCTTTTCCTTGTTCAGGGTCTCGATGACCTCGACGACGGTGCTCGCCGCCTTTCGCTGACGTGCCTTCGCATGGGTCCGGTCGTTGATCAGCCGCACCGTGACGTCGGCCGCGGTCTCGTCGTCGGTATGGCCGGCAAACCAAGCGTTGCGGACCTGGTTCGCGACGGTCACCCGCTCCATGTCGCGCGTGACCAGGGTCAGCTCTCCCTCGGCGGGAACGATCAGGACGTGGGGCACGAAATAGCCCCAGTGATCCAGGCCGGTCAGATAGTAGATGTTTTCCGGTGTCGATATGAGGCACAGCTCGATGTCCTCGGCGACCATTCGCGTCCGCACGGCGGCGAGGCGTTCGGCGTACTCCTGTTCGGTGAAAACAAGATCCCCGTGCATGGTCGCGATCCAAGCTGAGCCGGTGCGGCGTGCCGGCGGGCCCAAACAAGGTTTCGGCCGGCGGTTGGCGAATGTCAATGGCAATTGACGAGACGATGGGGACGCCGTCGGGCGACTTGGGGAGCGCACTGCAGGCGCAAGAAAGGTCGCGGTCGGGAGGACGAGGAGCCCCCGGGCTTTGCCACAGCCGGGGCGCCTCGGGGTCGGCAAAGGGTCACCCGAGCACCGAGAAGCTGCTGTCCCGGTTGATCGCGCGACGCCGGGAATAGAAGCCCAGACTGACCGTTCGGTCGACGTATCGCAGGTGGAAACTGACCGGGTCGTCGTCGTGATCGTGGCCGGCTTCGCACGCCTTAATCAGCTCGGCCATCATCTCGCCGACGATCGGCGCGTTCTTGAACTGGTTGCCGCTGGTGCCGACAGCCATGTAGAAGCCCGGCAGGTCCGATTTGTCATAGATCGGGATCCAGTCGTCCGACACGTCATAGAGCTCCACGACGCCCTTGCTGCGTGACGGGATGCCCAGCTCCGGCATCCGCTGTGCGAGGCGCATCACCTGGACGCGCCACTGCTCGGTGAAGTCGCGGTCGAAATCGTCCGGATCGACCCACTGGCGTTCGTCGCAGGGCGGATCCTCGCTGCCGATCAGGATGTGGTTGCCGATTTCCGGACGGATGTAGACGCCCGTCTCGCCGTCGTTGAATACGAAGCCCCTGTTTTCGTAATCCACGCCCGTTGGCGCGGGCACGTGGCAGACCTCGTGCCTGAGCGCCCTGGTCCGGATGTTCATTCCCTCCACAACGCCTGCCAGCGTGTTGATCTTGTGGGAATGGGGACCCGCGACATTGACCACCACCGGCGCGTCGACGTCCTCCGTCCCGTCCAGGGTCACGCCGGCGACGCGACCGTTCGTCGTGCGGATCGCGGTCACCGCGACTCTGAAGCGAAATCTGGCTCCCGCGGTCTCGGCAGCACGCTGAAGGTTGTGGCTTGCCAGTTGCGGATCGTTCACATAGCCCCCATCGGGGAAGAACACGCCGCCCGGCAGCGGCGGCCCCGCTGGCTGGCCGAAGCTCGGATCGTCGACGGGCTTGGCCTCGCCGAAGCTGTCCAGAACGACGCCCGGCATGCGCTCGAGCACCTGTTCGCCGCTCCATTCTTCGTAGGGGCAGCCGATCTCGTCCATCAGCCCGATCGTGGACTTGAGATAGCCGTTGGCCGGAGACTTGAGGCGGAGGCATCCGCAATTGACGTAGCGCGCGAGCCCGCGTTCGTCGTCCGCATCCAGGAAGGCGGCCCAGTCGCGCCAGTAAAAATGGCTCTCCCAGCCGATGGCGCAGCCGTCGACGGTCGAGTAATAGGGGCGGACGATGGCACAGGATCCCGAGGTCGAGCCGTAACCCGCGGCCGGCAACCTGTCGACGCCGAGCACCGACAACCCTTTTCGCGCCAGTCCGAGTGCGATCGCCGTGCCGATCACCCCCGCACCGATGATGATTGCATCGAAGGTTTCTCTCATGTGCCGTCTCCTCGATTGGCGTCGATCCGCATCGCTTTTGAGGAGATCTGCAGGACCGACGAGACCGTGGCTTCAACCAGACTATTTAATTGCGGCTGCGACGGCGACAACAGCCTGCCTGGTACTGGCGACGATCTGGATTTCTCCTACTCTGACTGAGCACAGCATGGCTGCCGTCAAACACCAGAAGTTCGGCGTCCGCCACGGGTCCGGATCGGTCGTGGCGAGTGACGCGGATGGGGGCTGCCGTCGCGCAGCAATCAGGCATGATCCCGTAAGTAAGAGGCCTTCCAGACGCTGCGGCGGCGGGTTTGCAGGACCGGACGGTCCCGGCATATTCCCGCTGTCGCATTGGCCGCGCGGCTGCGTTAGTCTGCGGCCGGGTTTTTCCTTTCACCGGAACGTCATACCAGGAGGCATTCATGGACAAGGAGCGGTTCGACAGGGGACTGAAGGAACGCAAGGACGTGCTCGGCGCGGAGTACGTCGAGGCGGCGCTGGCCCGGGCCGACGACTTCAACCGCGAGTTCCAGGAGGTGGTGACGGAGTACTGCTGGGGCCTCGCCTGGGGCGACAAGACGCTGGACCGCAAGACCCGCAGCATCATCAACCTTGCCATGATCGCGGCGCTCAACCGCATGCACGAGTGGGAGCTGCATTTCCGCGGCGCCCTCAAGAACGGCGTATCGCGCGAGGAGCTGCGCGCCATCCTGATGCAGATCACGATCTACGCCGGCGTGCCGTGCGGCGTCGAATGCCACCGCATCGCCAAGAAGGTGCTCGGCGAGCTCGACGGGTGAAGGCGCTCGTCCAGCGCGTCAGCGAAGCCTCGGTCCGCGTCGGCGAGGAGACGCTGGGCGAAATCGGCCGGGGCCTCCTCGTGCTGTTCTGCGCCGAGGCGGGCGATGCGCCGGACGACGTCGCCCTGCTCGCGCGAAAGACCGCCAATTTGCGCATCTTCCCGGACGACGCGGGCAAGATGAACCGCTCGGTCCTCGACGTCGGCGGGGCGGTGCTGGCGGTCAGCCAGTTCACGCTTGCCGGCGACTGCCGCAAGGGCAACCGGCCGAGCTTCATCCGCGCCGCCGCGCCGGACGCCGCGAACGCGACTTATGAGCGCTTCTGCGACGTGCTGCGGAGCCTGGGGCTGGTGGTGGAAACGGGTCGTTTCGCAGCCGAAATGAAAGTGGCCCTGGTCAATGACGGGCCGGTGACGATCTGGCTCGACGCGGCGGAGCTGAAGGGCGGCAAGGGGTAGGGAAGCGGCACCGGGCCGTGAGCTGCGGACCGTGGCGCCGGGACGGCAGGCGTCCGCGAGGTTCCGCCGGAAGCCGCGGAAAACCCTAACGCACGGGCTCGTTTCAGTGCAACGGGCCCGCGCCCGCGCAGCTTAGGCGCCGCCGCGGCGCCGGATCATGCCGTGCCGCGGATCGTAGGCGACGATGGCGATGCCGAGGAAGACGGAGAGCGACCCCGCGGTCCACGCCAGTGCGGTGCCGTTCCACGACAGGTACAGGGCGAAGCGGATCAGCTCGACGGCGTGGGTGAACGGATTCCAGGCACAGATCCGGTACAGCAGCAGGCTCGATTCCTGCATCTTCCACAGCGGGTAGAGCGCCGACGACAGGAAGAACATCGGGAAGATCACGAAGTTCATGACCCCGGCGAAGTTCTCGAGCTGGCGGATCGTCGACGACAGCACCAACCCGACGGCGCCGAGCATGGTCCCGGTCAGCAGCAGCACCGGCAGCAGGGCGAGGTAGCCCAGCGGCTCCATCCGGATGCCGAACAGCCAGGCGATCAGCAGGAACACGTAGACCTGCAGCACCGAGACGGCGCAGCCGCCGATGAGCTTCGAGACCAGAAGAAACCAGCGGGGCAGGGGGCTGGTCAGCAGCACCCGCATGCTGCCGACCTCGCGGTCGTAGACCAGCGACAGCGATGTCTGCATGCCGTTGAAGAGCTGCACCATGCCGACCAGTCCCGGCACGATGTAGGTCTCATAGGTGATGTAGGTTTCGTAGGGCGGGATGATCGAGACGCCGAGGGCGGCGCGGAATCCGGCCGCGAACACGACGAGCCAGACCAGCGGGCGCACCAGCGCGGCGACGAACCGCTCGCGCTGGTGGACGAAGCGCAGGCCCTCGCGCCACAGGATGCCCCACAGGCAGCGGGCGTAGGTCGCGACACCGGGCATCATGCCGCCACCGTCCTACGTGTCAGCCGGGCGAAGGCATCGGCGACGTCGGCGGCGCCGCACGACTCGAGTACCTCGCGCACCGGCCCCTGGCCGCGGATCACGCCCTCGTGCAGCACGATCAGGTCATCCTCCGGCCGCACCTCGTCGACGAGGTGCGTCGCCCACAGGACGGTGAGGCCCCGGTCGCGGCACAGCGCGTGGACCCGCTCGACGATCGCGGCGCGGGTCGGCACGTCGAGCCCGACGGTCGGTTCGTCGAGGAGCAGCACCGTCGGCTCGTGCAGCAGCGCGCGGGCGATCTCGACGCGGCGGCGGTGGCCGCCATTGAGCTGCCGCACCTTCTCGTCGAGCCGGTGTGCCATCTCGAATGCAGCGAGGCCGTCCCGGCTGCGCTGTTCGATCCCTTTCGCGGGAAGGCCGTGCAAGGCCCCGAAATATTGGAGATTCTGCCGCACCGTCAGGTCGAGGTCCAGGGTCGGCTGCTGGAACACGACGCCGAGCCGGGCCAGTGCCGCGGCGGTCTTGCGGGACAGATCGAAGCCGGCGATCTCCAGATGGCCCTCGGGCGCCGTGAAGAGCCGCGTAAGCAGCGCGAACAGCGTCGACTTGCCGGCCCCGTTCGGCCCGAGGAGAGCGCAGAAATGCCCGCGCGCGACGGTGAACGTCACGTCGTCCAACGCCAGCTTCGTCCCGTAGCGATACGACAGGCCGGCGACCGCGATGCCGCCGCCGATGGGAGCGACGTCCCGCCCTGCGCGCTGTGCCATGATCCTCCCTCGCCCCGACGTTCGGTCCTGTTGATGCTCGTCCTCGGCACGGCCGATGATACACGCTGCCGGACCGCGGGCAACGAAATCGGACATTTCCCGATCGCCGGCTGCGGGCACGGGGAGTGCCGTCCTATTCGCGGCGGCGGCGGAGTCTCGGTTGGATCCGGCCGGTCGTGCCTCAGTAGATCAGCAGGGGCGTCTTGCCGAGATAGGTGTCGTCGTCGATCTGGCGGACGAGGAAGTCGGCGACGTCGGCGCGGGAGATTCTTCCCATGTGCCAGTCGGCCCGGTCGGTGAGGGCACGGTACGCGCCGGTCCGCGGCCCGCCCGTCAGCAGGCCCGGGCGCACGATCACCCAGTCGAGCGTGCTGTTGCGGATGATCTGCTCCTGCACGTCCTTGTCGTCGTAGACGCGCCCGAGGACGAGCGGCAGCAGGACGAAACTGTAAAAGAAGCCGCCCCTGTCGCGGCTATCTCCGGCGCCGAGCCCGGTCACGCAGACGAGGCGTTTGATGCCGGACTGCACCATCAGGTCGACGACGACGCGCGTCGCATCGGAGAACAGCCGGACCGGCCTCAGGACCGCGCCTGGGCCCGGGGCGACCCCGAGCGTCTCGATGACCGCATCGGCCCGTCCCAGCGCGGGCTTGACGACCGCCGGGTCGCGCGCATCGCCGGCAATCTTCTCGAGGTCGGGGCTGTCAATGGGGATGCGGCCGGCGGAACGGGCCACCGCGCGCACCTTATGGCCTGCGTCGAGCGCGCACTTGACGGTCTCCAGGCCAATGCCTCTGCTGGCGCCGACGATCAGGACCGTTGCCAATGCACACCTCCATCCGGTCAGCTGATGCGAACTATAGCACGGACGCCGCCGCGGACCGAGCATACTTTGAGCCAAATGTTCGCTGCCGCATCAGGCGGCAAAAAAGGGGCCGCGCCATTTCGACGCGGCCCCTTGTCTTCGTTGGCTCCCCGGGACGGACTCGAACCGCCGACAGGGTGGTTAACAGCCACCTGCTCTACCAACTGAGCTACCGGGGATCAGGGTAGCGGCCGGGCCTTCGCACACCCTTCCGCGCGCCCGGCCCGTCGGGCGGCGCGGTTATAGCAAAACCGCGGGGGCTTGCAAAGCGTTCCGGCATGGCGCGGCGATACCGACGCTGGCGCCAGCCGCATCTGGAGGTCCGGGCCGGAATCGAACCGACGTACAAGGCTTTGCAGGCCTCTGCATAACCACTCTGCCACCGGACCGGGAAGCCGCGGCCAACGCGCAATGCGATCGCGACGGCCTGAGCCTGTGATATACGTATGCCGCCCGGCCCGGTCAAGCCGTCGAAGGGGTTCGCCGACGGGGACGCGGACGTTGTGTTCAATGATGGCCCGCTATATAAGGGGCCACGAAGCAAAGGACGCCGCCACCGAACAGCGGTCAGGCCCGGTTTTCAGGGAGAACCCGTTGCCATGGACTACAGCGCCGCCAGACGGAACATGATCGAGTGCCAGATACGCACGAACAAGGTCATAGACGAGGACGTTCTGGCTGCGATGTCGGAAGTGCCGCGCGAGCGTTTCGTGCCCGGCAATTTGCAGCCGATCGCCTATATAGATGAGGATCTCGGGATCGCGGACGGACGGTTTCTGATGGAGCCCGCGGTGCTGGCTCGGCTCCTGCAGGAGGCCCGCGTCTCGCCGTCCGACGTGGTGCTCGATAT
>CAYFYY010000060.1:0-26089 GCA_964347475.1 uncultured Flavobacteriales bacterium | reverse complement strand
CCGACCGCAAGCGCCGCCTCGGCGCCGAGGCCGACCAGCCGCACCGCATCAGGTACAAGAAGCTGCGGCGGTAGGGAAGAATGCGCCGCCTCGCGGCGGCCGCTTGCCGGTTGGTCACCCTCACCCCGACCCTCTCCCATCGAGGGAGAGGGAGACGCGTGCCGCCCCGCGCTGACAAAGCCCTCTCCCTCGATGGGAGAGGGTTGGGTGAGGGTGGATCACGGCGGACCGGCTGTATGCGCCGCGGCTACTTCTCGATCGGCACGCCGACCATGCTGCCCCATTCGGTCCACGAGCCGTCGTAGGCGCGCACGCGCTCCCAGCCGAGGATGCGGGTCATGGCGAAGTAGGCCAGCGTGGCGCGATGGCTGAGGCGGCAGTAGGAGACGACGTCCTTGTCCGGCGTCGCGCCGCGCGCGGCAAGGCGGGCGGCGAGCGCGTCCGGCGGCAGGAACGAGTGGTCGTCGGCCAGCAGGTCCTCGTAGTAGAGGTGGCGGGCGCCCGGGATGCGGCCGGCGCGCTCGGCGCCGTGGTCGAACTGGCCGGTGGTGTTGACGCGCTCGCCGCGGAACTCCTCGGGCGTGCGGTGGTCGAGCAGCACCGTCGCATCGGCGGCGGCGAAGTCCGGCAACAGGGCGAGCATCTCGTCGCGGCGCACCCGCATGCCGTCGCGGTGCCCCGGCGGCGGCGCGTAGCTTGCGGGCGCGATCTCGGGCGGATCCGTGGTCAGCTTCCGGCCCTCGCGACTCCAGCGGCGCTTCGAGCCGTTGAGCACCCGCACATCCGGGTGCTGCAGCAGGGTGAACACGAACCAGGCGTAGGTGCCGAACTGCACCTGCTCGCTGTAGAACACGACGGTGGTCTCGTTGGCAATGCCGGCCGCGCTGCAGCGCCGCGCGAACTCCTCGGGGGTCGGGAAGTCGCGGCGCAGCGGGTCCCACAGCCAGTCCTTCCAGGCCCAGCCCCGGGCACCCGGAATGTGCCCCGCGGCGTAGGATTCGGGGCTCATCCACTGGATCTCGACGATGCAGAGGCCGGGGTCGTCGAGCCGCGCCTCCAGCCAGTCCGGCTCGACGAGGCAGGCGGGTGGGCCGGTCACCACGGCAATGCCGGCCGCGCCGTCGTCACTTGGCCGCGGCGCGGCCGTCGCGCAGCTTCTTGACCTTGCGGTCGAGCTCCTTGATGAGCGCCGACATGTTGCCGCCGTTCTTGTCGAGGAATGCGGTGAACTCGTCGCGCTGGGCGATCGCCATGCTGACTCCCTCGACCCGCACGTCGACCACGGCGTAGCGGTCGCGGTTGATGAGGAGCTGCCAGTCGAGCCGCGCCGCCAGCTTGCCGTTGGCCTCGCTCAGCTCGCTGACGACCATGACGTACTTGTCGCCGGGCGCGCCGAGCTGCTTGGTCACCTTGAAGACGTGGCCGGCGTAGGAGGCGAACATCTGGGCGTAGGTGAGGACCGCGAGCTCCTCATACAGCGCCTGGAACGCCGCGAGGTCGGCGTCGGAGGCGCGCCGCGCGTAGCGGCCGAGGACGAAGCGGGTGATGCGGGGCATGTCGAAATTCGCCTCCAGCAGCTCGCGGAACCTGGCCTCGCGCTGGGCCGGCGTCAGGTCGTTGGGTGCCAGCTCGCGGATCGCCGTATCGCCCAGCCCGCGGATAAACGCGGCCGCGGTCTCGGCGCCGCGCGCCGGCGCGGCCAGCAGCACGAGCAGCAGCAGGGCGGCACCCGAGGCATGCAGCAGACGGGGCAGCGGCGCGCTAGCGCGGCGGGACCGGCGGGCCGAGCGGTTTGTCATAGGTCTCACGTTCGCCGATGTTGTCCGGCGCGTCAAACTCTATCATTGGCGGCAGCGCATCGGGACTGTCCGGAGCGGCACGGCCGTTGCGGATCTCGTTGCTGCGTTGCTGCCGGTAGGCGCTGCGCGTCGCCGCGTAGAAGTCGATCGACGAGCGCCGCAGATCGTCGATGATCTCGAGGTTGGCGGCCCGCCAGTCGACGGTGTCCACCGTGTAGCGCACCGCGGACCCCTCCAGCCCGTATTCCTCGCGGATGTAGAGCGCGACCGGATCGACAAGCGCGTCGACGCCGTCGCCGATGCCGTCGCGGACGTTGGACGGACCATACAGCGGCAGCACCAGATACGGTCCCGGGCCGGCGCCCCAGACCGCCAAAGTCTGCCCGAAATCCTCGTCGTGATAGGGGATGCCGGCGTCGCGGGCCACGTCGATCACGCCGCCGAGGCCGAGGATCGTGTTGGTCATGAATCGGCCGATCGTGTCGCGCGCCCGCAGGCCTTCCCCCTGCAGCAGGTCGTTCAGCAGCACCAACGGCGCCTCGAGGTTGTTGAGGAAGTTGCGGATGCCGCCGCGCACGCCGCGCGGGACGATGGCCCTGTAGCCGATCGCGAGCGGCCGCAGTACCAACTTGTCGGCGGCCTCGTTGAACTGGAAGATGACCCGGTTCATCGGCTCAAGCGGGTCGTTGAGCTCCTTGTAGTGCGCCAGTTCCTCCGGATCGGTCGGCCGGGTGGCGCAGGCGCCGAGCGCGAGGGCCAGCACCAGCACCGTCATTACTCCCCTTGCTCCGACAGCGCCCGGCTTTCGCATGAAATCCCGTTCCCTGACCAGCGCGTCCCGACGCCGTGCACGCCGCCACAAAACTCCCGCGGCGCCAACAGGGGGTTGGCGCCGCAGACTGGTTATCACATGTCCGGTCCGCCCGCTCGGGCAACCCGGACCGATGCCCATCCGATTGGCTGCCATCCCTTATCACACCGCCACTGAAAACACCACAGCGCCTGCGGCGATAGTGCCGGGCGCCGAAACGCATGCTTTACATGACATAAAGATATCTTTATGTTGTTATATCACCTCGCAAGAAAACTGAGGCTCACGTTCTTGGGGGAAGAGATGGACGTCTTGTTGAGCGGCCTGCGTGCCGCCGCCGAACCCAGCCGGATGCGGCTCCTGGCACTTTGTGCGCACGCGGAGCTGACGGTCAGCGAACTGACGCAAATCATTGGCCAAAGCCAGCCCCGCGTGTCCCGCCACCTGAAACTGCTGTGCGAGGCCGGTCTGCTGGACCGGTTTCCGGAGGGGACCTGGGCCTTCTACCGCCTGGCCGAACGGGGCCATTGCGCCGAACTTGCGCGCGTCCTGATCGACCTGATGCCGGATGACGACGAGACACTGACGTTGGACCTGCGACGGCTGGAAGCGGTCAAACGCGCGAACGCGGACCGCGCGGCCGAGTATTTCAGCCGCAACGCCGCCGAATGGGACAAGATCCGCACCCTCCACATCGCCGAAGCCGAGGTCGAGGCCGCGCTGCTCGGGCTGTTCCCGGAGACGGGACTGCGCGACTTCCTGGATATCGGCACCGGGACCGGCCGTATTCTCGAGCTGTTCTCGCCCCGTGTCGAGCGTGGCGTGGGCATCGATCTGTCACGCAAGATGCTGTCGGTCGCGCGGGCCAACCTGCAACGGGCGGACCTGCGCCACTGCCAGGTCCGTTACGGCGACATGTATCACCTTCCCTTCAACGGGGAATCCTTCGACGCCGCGGTGATCCATCAGGTGCTTCACTTCGCCGACGATGCCGCCGACGTGATCGCCGAGGCCGCCCGCGCCCTGCGTCCGGGGGGGCGGCTCGCAGTGGTCGATTTCGCGCCGCACGAGTTGGAGGCGTTGCGGACAGAGCACGCGCACCGGCGCCTTGGCTTCGACGACAAGGAGGTCGCGCGCTGGTTCCGGGCGGGTGGTCTGGTCCCGCGGAAAACGGTGGTCCTGAAGGGCGATCCGCTGACCGTCTGCCTGTGGTCAGCGACGCGCCCGGCCAACGACGCCGGGTCGCCGTCGCGCGAGCTGCGGAAGATGAGGGCGTGAGCAATGGCACCGGCGCCAAAGATCAGTTTCGAGATATTCCCGCCGAAGACGCCGCAGGGCGATGCTGCGCTCGATGCGACACTCGGCCAGCTTGCGCCGTTGCGGCCGGAATATCTGTCGGTGACTTACGGCGCGGACGGATCCGGCCAGGAGCGCACCGTACGCCTTGTCGAACGGTTGAACGACGCCGGACTGCCGCTGGCCGCACACCTGACCTGCGTCGGCGCGACGCGCGATGCGGTCGACAATCTCGCCGCCATCTGGCGCGATATGGGGATCCGGCGCATCGTGGCGCTGCGCGGCGACGTGCCGGGCGGCGGTCCGTGGCGGCCGCTGGCGGAGGGCTACCAGCGCGCGGCCGATCTCGTCGCCGGGCTCCGCCGCACCGCGAATTTCGAGATCGCAGTTGCCGCGTATCCGGAGTGCCATCCCGATTCGCCGTCTCCGGAAGCGGACATCGAGAACCTGCGTGCCAAACAGGATGCGGGCGCGACCACGGCGATCACGCAGTACTGCTTCGAGACCGAGACCATTCTGCGGTTCCGCGACCGCGCCGCAGCGGCCGGCGTGACGATGGAGATCGTTCCCGGCATCCTGCCCATTGTCGATTTCAAGCGGATGATGGACTTCAGCCGTCGCTGCGGAGCGGGCGTGCCCGACTGGCTAATCAGCGAGTTCGAAGGGCTCGAGGACGACGCCGAGACCAGCGCCATGGTCGCTGCATCCGTCGCTGTGGACCAATGCCGCACGCTGAGCGCGGAGGGATTCCGGCAATTCCATTTCTACACCATGAACAAGGCGCCTCTGAGCTATGCGGTGTGTCGTCGCCTCGGCGTCCACCCCGCGATTTCGGAGGCGGCGTGACATGAGCCAACTTCTCAAGGCGCTGGGCCAGCGCGTGCTGCTGTGCGACGGCGCGTTCGGCAGCCGCATCCAGGCGATGGACCTGGATCCCGAACGGGATTTCCAGGGTGCCGAAAATTGCACGGAAATCCTCAACGTCAGTCGTCCCAAGATCGTCCAGTCGATCCACGAAGGCTATCTAGAGGCCGGATCCGACATCATCCAGACCAACAGTTTCGGCGGCTCACCTCTGACGCTTGCCGAGTTCGGCATCGCCGACGAGGCGTTCGCGCTGAACTACCTTGCGGGCGAACTGGCGCGCGCGGCGGTGCGCAAATTCGCCAAGGATGGCCGCCAGCGCTTCGTGCTTGGTTCGGTCGGGCCGGGCACGCGCCTGCCCAGCCTCGGACATGTCGATTTCGACTCGCTGGAAAAGGCATTCTTCACCCAGTGTTCCGGCCTCATCGTCGGCGGTGTAGACGCGCTTCTGATCGAGACCTGTCAGGACCCGCTGCAGATCAAGGCCGCCGCGAACGGCGCACGGCGCGCCATGGCGGATGTGAACCGCACGGTTCCGATCTTCGTACAGGTCACGGTAGAGACGACAGGGACGCTGCTGGTCGGGGCCGATATCGCCGCCGCGGCGACGGTCGTGCAGTCGCTCGGCGTCGATGCAATGGGCCTGAACTGCGCCACCGGCCCGCACGAGATGGCGGAGCACGTGCGCTGGCTCGGCGCCAACTGGCCGGGACTGATCACGGTGCAGCCGAACGCAGGCCTGCCGGAGCTTCACGACGGCCATACCCATTACCCGCTGACGCCGCACGAGCTCGCCGAATGGACCGACCGGTTCATTGCCGAGGACGGCGTGAACATCGTCGGCGGCTGCTGCGGCTCGACGCCCGGGCACATCGCCGCGGTCGACGCGATGCTGCGCAAGCGTGCGCATGACGGCTACCGGCCGCCGCCGCAGGCGCGAGACGCCAAATGGACGCCGGCGCTCGCCTCGCTGTACTCGTCCGTGCCGCTGCGCCAGGAGAATGCGATCCTGTCGATCGGTGAACGCTGCAATGCGAACGGCAGCCGGAAATTCCGCGAACTCCAGGCGGCAGAGGACTGGGACGGATGCGTCGAGGTCGGCCGCGCCCAGCTGCGCGAGGGCAGCCACGCGCTCGACGTGTGCACCGCCTATGTCGGGCGCGACGAGGCCGCCGACATGACCGAAGTGGTCAGCCGACTGCGCGGTGCGGCGGACGCGCCGCTGGTCGTCGACTCGACCGAGTTGCCGGTGCTCGAGGCGGCGCTGAGGCTGATAGGTGGCAAGCCGGTCATCAACTCGATCAACTTCGAGAACGGCGATGACGCGGCACGCGCGCGGCTTGAGCTGGCGCGCAGATTCGGCGCCGCGGTGATCGCGCTGACCATCGACGAGGACGGCATGGCAAAGCACGCCGCCGACAAGCTGCGTATCGCAGAACGGCTGTACGGGATGGCGGTGAACGAATTCGGCCTGCCGCCGTCCGACCTTCTGATCGATCCGCTGACCTTTACGGTTTGCACCGGCATGGAGGACGATCGCAAGCTGGCGCTCGATACCCTCGATGGCATCGAGCGGATCGCGCAGCACTTCCCGGAATGCCAGGTCATTCTCGGCCTCTCGAACGTGTCGTTCGGCCTCAAGCCCGAGGCGCGGCACGTCCTGAATTCGGTGTTCCTCGACGAGGCAATCAAGCGCGGCATGACCGGCGCCATCATCCATGTCAGCAAGATCAAGCCGCTGCACGCGATCCCGGCCGAGGAGGTCGAGGTGGCGCTGGACCTGATCCACGACCGGCGCCGTCCCGGCTACGACCCGCTGCAGGCGTTCATCGCACTGTTCGAGGGCCGCGAGGCCGAGGCGGAAATCAGGGACGACACCCCGCTCAGCATCGAGGAAAAGTTGCATCGCCGCATCGTCGATGGCGATCGCAACGGGCTGACCGCCGACCTCGACGAGGCGATGAAGAGCCATGCCCCGCTCGACATCGTCAACGACATCCTGCTCGGCGGCATGAAGGAGGTCGGCGACCTGTTCGGCTCGGGGCGGATGCAGCTGCCCTTCGTGCTCCAGTCGGCCGAGACTATGAAGGCCGCGGTGGCGCATCTGGAGCCGCACATGGAGAAGGTGGCAGGCAAGCGGAAAGGCACGGTGGTGCTGGCGACGGTAAAAGGCGACGTGCACGACATCGGCAAGAACCTGGTCGACATCATTCTTACCAACAATGGCTACAACGTCGTCAATCTCGGGATCAAGCAGCCGATCGCCAATATTCTCAGCGCCGCGCGCGAGCACAAGGCGGACGCCATCGGCATGTCCGGCCTCCTGGTGAAGTCCACCGTCATCATGCGCGAGAATCTGGAGGAGATGACGCGCGAGCAGATCGATCTGCCGGTCATGTTGGGCGGCGCCGCGCTGACCCGCGCCTATGTCGAGGAGGACTGCGTCGCCGCCTACGGCAGCGCCCGTGTCGCCTACGCCCGCGACGCCTTCGACGGGCTGAAGATCATGGACCGCGTGGTCAACGGGCAGTTCGACGAGTACACTTCGGCGGTTCGTGCCCGGCGCGCGACCCGTCCGTCGAGCAACCGCAAATCCGTCGGCCGGCCGGCCAACGATGCCGCCGCCGAGATGGACGGCGCCGCGATCCGTGCCCGCCGCGACGCGCTCAACGCCGACGCCGACATTCCCGAGCCGCCGTTCTGGGGCCCGCGGGTGATCGCGCGCGTGCCGGTCAAGGCGCTGCTGCCGTACCTGAATGAGCGCATGCTGTTCCAGTTCCACTGGGGGTTCCGCAAGGACGGCCGCAAGCTGGACGAATACATGGAATGGGCCAAGAAGGCGCTGCGCCCGGTGCTCAAGCGCATGATCGACACCGTCATCCAGCAGGACATCCTGCTGCCGCAAGCCGCCTATGGCTACTGGAAGGCGGCCGGCGACGGCGACCAGCTGGTGCTGTTCGAGGAGAACGGCATCGACGAGGCGACACGCTTCGCGCTGCCGCGCCAGGCCGGCAAGGACGCCAAGTGCATCGCCGATTACGTGCCCGATATCTCGGCCGGGCCGGAGCGTCGCGGCGTGGTCGGGCTGCAGGTCGTCACCATGGGCCAGCGCGCCGCCGACGTCGCCCGCGAATGGTTCGGCGACGACCGTTACCAGGACTACGTCTATCTGCACGGCCTCGGCGTGGAGATGGCCGAGGCCATGGCCGAATACGTGCACAAGCGAATCCGCAGCGAGCTCGGCTACGCCGCCGAGGAGGCGCGCGACATGGAGGGGCTCCTGAAGCAGGAATACCGCGGCTCGCGCTACTCTTTCGGCTATCCGGCCTGCCCGAATCTGGAGGATCAGGACAGGCTGCTGGCCCTGCTGGGCGCGGACCGGATCGGCGTTGCACTGTCGGAGGAGCACCAGCTCCATCCCGAGATGTCGACCTCGGCCGTCGTCGTCCCGCACAAGCAGGCGAAGTACTTTTCGGTGTAGGCGGGCCGAACCCGGCGCAGGCGTAAGATTGTCGCGGCCGGGACGGACTCGTCATCACGTCGCTGGCCCGTCTCTCGCGTCGAGCCCCTCAAGGACCGCCGCGGCGAGAATCAGCGCGCCGCCGAATGCCAGTCGCTCGCCGAACGGCTCATCCGTCAGGAGAGCGGCGCTGACGGCGGCGGCGAGGACTTCGAACAGCAGCAGGATGGCGACCCGGCCGGGATCGAGTCGGCCGCTGCCCCAGATCACCAGCCAGGTTACTGGTAGCAGCATGAACACCGCCACCGCGGCGGCCAGGGGCAGGGCATCCCACAGCCATCCGTCCCGCGGCGCCGCGGCACCGGGTACCAGCACGACGGCGGCGAGCGCGAGCACCGTGGCGACGGCGTAGGTTGCGAAGGTCCGCTCGTGTTCGCCGGCGCCGCCGCCTCGGCGCATCACGGTCGCGCTGCCGGCGAACGCGACCCCGGCGCCGAGCGACAGCCAGTCCGATCGGTCGCGCGGCACCGGCAACGTGTCCCAACCGACGCCGAGGATGATCGCCGCACCGCCGATGCCGAGGGCAATGCCCGAGATCCGACGCAACGTCGGTCGGTCGCCGATGAACAGGAAACCGAACAGGGTGGCCCAGATCGGCGCGAGATAGAACAGCAGGGTCACCCGCATCACCTCGCCGCTGAGCAGCGCGTGGTTCCAGGCCACCATCATCGAACCGAACAGGACACCGGACGCGATCGCCGTGCCGTCGATCCTGTGACCGCCGCGCCGGCGCCAGGCGACGACCGGCAGCATGGCGACCGCCGCCACGCCGTACAGCGCCAGGCTCGCCCAGTCGCCGGCAAGCCCACGCGCATCCAGTGCCCGCACCGGGATCCACCACAGGCCCCAGACGATGGCCGAGCCCGCAACCGCAAGCGATGGCGTTGCCCTCCCGTGCCGCCGGATCATGGCGCCTCCGGCCCCAGCAGACGCCGGTACAGCGGATTGGTGAGCATCGGCAGGATGTACATGGGCAGCTGTGCCATGGCGACGTAAAGCCACATGTCCGGGCCGGCGATCCCGGCGGTCAGAACCAGCATGATCGCCATGTTGCGGTACCCGCTCGACAGGCCCATGGTCAGCGCCCGCCGCCGTCCCATCCAGAAGAACAGGGCCGTGCCGATAACCTGCAGCGCGACGTTGAGCGCGAAAGCGGCGCCGGCGAACAGCGCCACCGTCCACGGGTCGGTCAGCAGCCGCGCCGTCACCCCGTCCATGATCGCAATCGCGAAGACGACCAGGGCGAGCACGATGGCGCCGTTGATCTCGGTAGCGCCGACGTCGAGCCGCGACCGCCCGAGGGCGCGGCGGGCAAGGGCGCTGACGGCGAAGGGCAGGCCAATGAAGACGGCGATGCGCAGCAGGAACGGCCAGAGCCCGACCGTCAGCTCGAGGTCCAGCAACCAGAACGCGACCGGCCCGAGCGTCAGCGGCAGCAGTGCCGTGCCGACCACCAGGACGACCAGTGCCAGCGCCGCATCGAGGCCGAGCAGCAGGGCGAAGGCCGGCGAGGCTGTGACCGGCGGGGCGGCGGCCGCGAAAACCAGCGCCACGGCAAGCCCCGCGGGCATGTCCAGCACGCTTACCGCTGCCAGGGTCAGCGCCGGGGCGCCGAGCAGGATCCAGCCCAGCGCCGCCCCCGCGCTGCCCGGCCGCCGGCCGTACGCGGCGATCGCGGGCCAGTCGATGCGCAGCATCGAAAGGGTCAGGCTGGTCACCACCGCCGCCTCCATCAGCGGGCGAAGAAATGCCGCCACGTCCGGCAGCAGCAGCCCGGCGAAAATACCGCCGGCGAGGACCGGCCGGGCGTTGCGGGCCATCAGGTGAAGGAACTGTCCGATCATCGCGGCGGGTTTTCGTCCCTGGCTGTCGCGACGGCGCCCGGCCCCGTGTTTCGACCGGCTCGGCCTGGGGGACCTCGCTCCGCGTCGGTGGAAGGGCGTGACCCGGTTCACGCGTCGATGTCTGGAGTACTAGAGCATTGTCCGTTCGGATGGAATCGGTTCCGGTCGCGCCGATTTGGCCGAACCCAACTTGACGAACCACGCGCCAGGGGATGCCGGGGCCCGGTCAAACCGGGGGCGCCCCGAGGAACGAGCCCATGCGTTAGGGTTTTCTGCGGGTTTGCAGAGCGGCGCGCCGGGCGATAGGCTTGCGGCATGATGATCGAGGCCCCCTTGCGGATCTACACCGATGCCGTCCGCCCGGACTGGATCGACTACAACGGCCACATGAACGTGGCCTATTACGTGCTGGCCTTCGATTACGCCACCGACGCGTTCTTCGATTACCTGGGAATCGGGCAGGCCTACAAGAGTGCCTCCGGGTGCTCGACCTTTGCCGCCGACATGAACGTCGGCTACCGGCGCGAGGCGCACGAAGGGGACCCGCTCGCCTTCGCCACCTGGTTCCTCGGCCATGACGACAAGCGGCTGCACTATTATCACGAGATGTATCACGCGACCGAGGGCTGGCTCGCCGCGACCTGCGAGCTTCTCAGCCTGCACATCGACATGGGCACGCGCCGCGTCGCGCCGTTCCCCGACGCCGTGGTGGAACGCCTGCAAGAGGTTCGCGCCGCCCACGCCGCGGTGCCGGTGCCGGTTGCGGTCGGACGCCAGATCCGCGCGCCAAAACCCTAGCTGTCGCGCGCCAGCCCCCTTGAGGCCCCGCTCTTTGCGGTTTAATAACGGTTTTCCAGCAATATCAGCGGGAAATCCGCGCCCATTCGTCCGGGAATCGTCTTGCGCCTGCCCAATTTCGGCCAGATCCTCGAGAGGCTCGATCGCGTCACGCGGCACGAGCAGGTGATCCTGTCGGTCCTCGCCGTGGTCATCGGCGGCATTGGCGGCGGCTCGGCGATCGCCTTCCGCGAGGCGCTGGCGGCGATCCAGTTCCTGTTCTACGGCTTCTCCGAGGAACGTGTGGCGACCCTGGCCGGCGCGCTGCCGTGGTGGCAGATCCTCGCGGCGACCACGCTCGGCGGCCTCGTCGTCGGCCTCTTCGTCACCTTCGCCATGCCCGGCCGCCGGCCGCACGGCGTCGCCGACGTGATGGAGGCGTGCGCGCTCCGGGGCGGGCGCATGAGCCTGCGCACCGGGCTTGGCGCCGCGCTGGTCAGCGCGGTCTCGCTCGGCGCCGGCGCGTCGACCGGGCGCGAGGGGCCGGTGGTCCATCTCGGCGCTTCGTTGAGCGCATTCGTCGCCGAGCGGCTGCGTCTCGGCCGGTCGCTGTCGCAGACGCTGCTCGGCTGCGGCGTCGCGGCGGCGGTGGCGGCCTCCTTCAATGCGCCGATCGCCGGCGCCTTCTTCGCCCTCGAGGTCGTCGTCGGCCACTACGCGATGAGCGCGTTCGCCGCCATCGTCATCGCCTCGGTCACCGGCACCATCGTAAGCCGCATCTGGTTCGGCGACTTCCCCGCCTTCATCATCCCGGAGCACAGCATCGCCTCGTTCCTCGAGTTTCCGGCGTTCGCCATGCTCGGCCTGGTCAGCGCCGCCACCGCGGTGATCTTCATGTATTCGGTCGACTTCGCCAGCCGCGTCGTCGAGCGGACGCCGGTTCCGCTGTGGCTGCGTCCGGCCTGCGGCGGACTCGTCGTCGGGTTGATCGCGCTGGCCTTCCCGCAGGTGCTGGGCGTTGGTTACGAGGCGACCGACACGGCGCTGCGTGGGCAGTTCGGGCTGTGGATGCTGTTCGCGCTGCTGATGGTGAAAACCGCAGCGACGGCGATCAGCCTCGGCAGCGGCTTTGGCGGCGGCGTGTTCTCGCCGTCGCTCTATCTCGGCGCCATGCTGGGCGGGGTGTTCGGGATCATCGCGACCGAGATGTTCCCGCACCTCTCCTCCGGCCATGCCGCCTACACCATCGTCGGCATGGGCGCGGTGGCCGGTTCCGTCCTCGGCGCGCCGATCTCGACGATCCTGATGGTGTTTGAGCTGACCGGCGACTATGAGCTCACGATCGGCGTGATGATCGCCACCGTCATCGCCTCGCTGATCGCCCGCTATGCCTTCGGCTTCTCGTTCTTCACCTGGCAGCTCGACCGGCGCGGCCTCAACCTGCGCAAGGGGCGCGAGCAGGGGCTGCTGCACGCGGTGCACGTCTGCGACGTGATGCGTTACGACCAGCGTACCGTGCCGCCCGGCGCGCCGATGGCCGAGGTCCGGGCCGGGCTGCAGCGGGCGCATCACGGGGCGTTGTTCGTGGTCGACGGGGACGGCCGCCTGCACGGCACCATCACCCTGGCGGACCTCGCCGACGCCGCCTTCGATACCGAACTCGACATGCTGCTGAATGCCAAGGACGTGTGCCGGCACCGGCCGCCGGTGCTGGCCGAGCAGGATGACCTCGAAGCGGCGATGGCGCTGATGGACAGCGTGCAGGAGGAGATCGTCGCGGTCGTCGCCGACAAGAAGGCGAACCGGCTCCAGGGCTACGTCCGCCAGCGCGATGTCGTGCGCGCCTACGACCGGGCCCTCATGCAGGCCCGCGCGGAGGAATTCGGCGAGGCGTGAAGTCGCCGATGTCGCAGCCACATCCCAACGCCCGTGCCACGTCACGAATCATCGTCATTGCGAGGCGCGCAGCGCCGTGGCAATCCAGACGAGGGGCAAGCCCGGATTGCTTCGCCTGCGGCTCGCAACGACGGCGGGGCGAATCGGCCGATCCTTCAGTCCTTGCGCTTTGGGCCCAGCCAGTCCTTGCGGTCGGCGGTGACGACGGCGACCTCTTTGGGCTCGCCCGTCGGGTCGATCAGGGTCAGCCGGATCGTGACACCCGGCGGGCCCGCCGCCCAGAGGCGGCGGTAGAACGCCTCCTGCCCGCGCACCGGACTTCCGTCCACGCCGAGCACGAGGCTGCCGGGCAGGACGCCTGCCCGTTGCGCCGGCCCGTCGACGGCGACGCGGCTGACGAACAGGCCCTGCGGCGCCTCCTGCGTATAGAGGCCGAGCCAGGGCCGCGGCGGCGCCGACGAGCGGCCGTCGGCGATCAGATCGGCGAGGATCGGTTTCAGCAAGTCGATCGGCACGAACATGTTGCCGGGGCTGAACTCGCCCGGCCCCATGGCGTCGTTGACGAACAGCGAGCCGATGCCGAGCAGGCGGCCTTCCGCGTCGATGAGCGCGGCGCCGCCGAACACCGGGTGCGGCGGCATGGTGAACAGCGCCTCGTCGAGCATGTACTCCCAGTAGCCGGCGAAGCTGCGCCGCGAGACGACGTGCGCCTGGATGGCGAAGGCGGCGCCGCCGGCCCCGGCCACGATGACGCGGTCGCCGGGCTCGGCATCGGCGGACTTCGCCATCGCCATCGGCCGCACCCCGAGCTTGCCCTCCGCCCGCAACAGGCCGAACCCGGTGGCGTGGTCGTAGGCGAGGATGCGGGCCGGCACGGCCGTCCCGCCGACGGTGGCAACGGTGACCCGCTCGGCCTCGAGGATCAGATAGCCGATGGTCAGCACCAGCCCGTCGGAATCGATGACGACGCCGTGGCCGTCGCGCTCGAGGCCCAGCGAGTTCGCGGTGCGCGCGTCCGGCGCGATCTCTGCGTGCAGCGCCACCACGGCGCCGAGCACCGATTCGACGGTCGGTGGCTCCGCCGCGCCGGCGGGCGCTATGGCCGGTGTCAGGGCGGCGGTGACCGCCAGGACGGCGGCGACGGTGCTGGCCATTGCGGTGTTGAGGTGCGTCATGGGACGTGCTCCCGACCCATACGGCACGCCGTTGCGTGCCCGAAGTAAGATTAGCGCGCCACCACGGCCTGTCCAGCGTGGCGACATAACCGACTCGCTGGCTAAAGCGTTATCCGTTTAGTTGACCTCGGTGTATCGGTGCGACCTCATACTTCGAGACGGCTGCTTCGCAGCCTCCTCAGCATGAGGGCACAAACATCGAAGCCTCATGCTGAGGAGGGCCGAAGGCCCGTCTCGAAGCATGAGGTCGTGCTGACGGCGGGAGCCGATTCCATCTGAACGGACAGCGCGCTAACGACTCACGTCGCGCGCCGGCAGTCGACATCTGCCCACGCCGCGCACGCCGTCATGAAGCCTGCGAACGTGGCACGCTGGAGCGAAAGCCGGGCGTCAGTCGGAGTGCCAGTCGGTCAGCCGCCAGCTCGGCGGGTTGCCGGCCCACGCCGCGGCGCGGTCGCGGTGGCGCAGGAACAGCCCGAAGAGGTGATGCCGCAGCCGGTCCAGAAGCAGGCTGTCGACGCCGGGAAACGGGTTGAACGGGTTGGTCCGGCTGTAGGTCCAGACCTCCAGGCGCGCACCGGTTTCCGCCGCGGCGCCGCGACAGTGGAATCCGTGGGTGTTGGCGATAACAAGGGTGTTCCGTGCCACCCGGTGCCGCACGGGCTCTCCATACCAGAGCGACCGCCGCTCATCCTCGGTCAAGCGCAGCGAGCCCTTGCGTGAATAGGGGTCCGGCAGATCGCGCCACGACATGCTCTTGCGGTATTCCCATTTCAGCCGGCGCCACGTCAGCCTGTGCGAGCCGGGCACGTAGGTGAAGGGGCCGTTGCGGTCGTCGACATCGTCGAGGAAGAGCCACGCCTTCACGGTCGGGTGGAAGGTATCGGAATGCAGCAACCGCTGGGGATCTTCGCCGCCGGGGACGGCGTGGTTCTCGATACGCTGGATATAGACGAGCGGCCCGTGATTGCGCGCCGCGCAATACTTCACGAGGCTCCGGTAGCGGCGGTCGCGGACGAGGCCGGCGCAGGCCGGCAGCGCGGCGAGCGCGTCCGCGTCGAGCAGCACGCGCCGGGTCACCGTGTCGCCCTGGTGGCAGCTGCGGGCTTGCCCCCGGTACGCCCGGGCTTCCCGCACGATGGCGTCGAACACCTCGGGCGCCAGGAAATCCTCCTTGACCAGATAGCCGTCGCGCAGAAACGCGCGCCGGTCGGCCGGCGACGCCAGGCCGGCGAGCAGGACTCGGCGGAACCGGGTTACGGCGTGTGCCAGCACCGAACGTGCGACGTGCAGGCCAAGCCGGTTGAGCAGGGTGCTGCCGAGCACCGGATTGGCGGCGAACGACTTCGCCGTCGAAAAGATGCTGGCGACCCAGACGGGCAACAGAACGACCGAACGCACTGCCACTTGCCTCCCTTGCCCCATCTTCGGAAATGGCACAGACATCGGGACAATTCAATCGCGGGCCGCCGGCACCACATTGCCTCGCGGGACGGCATTTCGCCCCCACACGCGCTGTCGCGATGGTATAACACCGCCATGTCCGATCCGCTGTACGACGATCCCCTCGATTCGCTGGAGCCGGCGCCGGCCGACCGGCGCGCGCCGTCCGGGCCGCCACCCTATCTGGCCAGCCTCAACCAGGCGCAGCGCGAGGCGGTGGAGGCGCTGGACGGGCCGGTGCTGGTGCTCGCCGGGGCCGGCACCGGGAAGACGCGGGTGCTGACGACGCGGCTCGCGCATCTCCTGTTCGCCGGCCGCGCCCGGCCATGGCAGGTGCTCGCGGTCACCTTCACCAACAAGGCGGCGCGCGAGATGAAGGAGCGCGTCGCGCGGCTCGTCGGCCCGGCCTCGGAAGGCCTGTGGCTCGGCACCTTCCATGCGCTCGGCGTGCGCATCCTGCGCCGCCATGCGGAACTGGCGGGGCTGCGCTCCGGCTTCACCATCCTCGACACCGACGACCAGGTGCGGCTCTTGAAGCAGCTGCTGGCCGCCGAGAACATCGACGAGAAGCGTTGGCCGGCGCGGGTGCTGGGCGGCATCATCCAGGGCTGGAAGGACCGCGGGCTGACCCCGGACAAGATTTCGGCGGCCGATGCCGGCGACTTCGCCAACGGCCGTGCGCTCGACATCTACCGCCAGTACCAGGAGCGGCTGTCCGTCCTCAACGCCGTCGATTTCGGCGATCTTTTGCTGCACTGCCTGTCGATCTTCCAGTCGCACCCGGAGGTGCTGGCCGACTACCAGAAGCAGTTCCAGTACATCCTCGTCGACGAGTACCAGGACAGCAACGTTGCGCAGTATCTGTGGCTGCGGCTCCTCGCCCAGAAGCACAAGAACATCTGCTGCGTCGGCGACGACGACCAGTCGATCTACGGCTGGCGCGGCGCCGAGGTCGGCAACATCCTGCGTTTCGAAAAGGATTTCCCGGGCGCCAAGGTGATCCGGCTCGAGCGCAACTACCGCTCGACCCCGCACATCCTCTCCGCGGCGTCCGGCCTCATCGCGCACAACGAGGGCCGGCTCGGCAAGACCCTGTGGACCGAGGCGGGCGAGGGCGAGAAGGTCGGCGTGCGCGGCGTGTGGGACGGCGAGACCGAGGCGCGCGAGATCGGCGAGGAGATCGAGGCGCTGCAGCGGCGCGGCGAATCGCTCAACGAGATGGCGATCCTGGTGCGCGCCGGCCACCAGACCCGCGAGTTCGAGGACCGCATGCTGACCCTCGGCCTGCCCTACCGCGTGGTCGGCGGGCCGCGCTTCTACGAGCGCGAGGAGATCCGCGACGCCATTGCCTATTTCCGGGTGATCCGGCAGCCCGACGACGACCTCGCCTTCGAGCGCATCGTCAACAAGCCGACGCGCGGCATCGGCCCGGCGACGCTGCAGGCCGCACACAAACTCGCCCGCGCAGCGCAGATCCCGCTGGTCGCGGCGGCGCACCGGCTGCTCGATACCGATGAGCTCAAGCCGGCGGCGCGCCGCAGCCTGTCCGCCATCCTCGACGATTTCGCGCGCTGGCGCCAGCAGGCGGAGAGCACCGCGCATACCGAGCTCGCCGGCATCGTGCTCGACGAGTCGGGCTACACGGCGATGTGGCGCGCCAGCAAGAAGCCGGAGGCGCCCGGCAAGCTCGACAACCTCAAGGAACTCGTCGTCGCCATGGCCGAGCATGAGAGCCTCGCCGAGTTCCTCGAGCATGTCAGCCTCGTGATGGAGAACGACGAGCGCGCCGAGGGCGAGCGGGTCACCATCATGACCCTGCACAGCGCCAAGGGGCTGGAGTTCGACACCGTCTTCCTGCCCGGCTGGGAGGAGGGGCTGTTCCCGCACCAGCGCGCCATGGACGAGAGCGGCGCGGCGGGGCTCGAGGAGGAGCGCCGCCTCGCTTATGTCGGCATCACGCGGGCGCGCCGCCGCGTGCGCATCTCCTTCGCCGCCAACCGGCGGGTCTACAACCAGTGGCAGAGCGCGATTCCGTCGCGCTTCATCGACGAGCTGCCGCAGGCCCATATCGAGGCGGTCGGCGAGCCGGGCCTCTATGGCGGGCTTTCCGCGCCGTCGACGGAGGACGCCTTCGGCCACGGCAGCTGGGCGCCGACCCGGCGCCGCGGCCCGCCGGCGGGGCCGGTGATCGAGGGCACGGCGTCGCGCGTCATCGCCGGCGAGGGATTCAAGGCCGGCGAGCGTTGCTTCCACCTGAAGTTCGGCATGGGCACGGTGACCGCCGTCGAGGGCGACAAGCTGACCATCGCCTTCGACAAGGCCGGCACCAAGAAGGTGGTCGCGGCCTTCGTGGAGCGGCCGTGACGCTGGGCGACCCGGTCGATAAGCTTCGGTTAATCGTCCGCGGATAGAATGGCCGGACGCTGCGGGCGGGCCGATCGGCTTCCGTGCGCCGCAGGCCCGTATTCGCCGGAGGTAGACACGTGCCGTGACGAGGAAGGCTTTCCCGTTCTTTTTGGGGCACGCTGTTCTGTTCCTGACCGCGGCGGCCCTGGCCGAAGACGGTCGCCCGGCGGCACCCGTGGATGAGGCGGCAGTCTCTGTCTGGGATGCCATGATCGAGGTGGTCGGCGACGGTTACCGGCTCTCCGTGCCGTCCGCCTGGCGCGCCATGGACATGAGATCCTATGGATTGGCGGAGTACTTCGAGGCCAGCGGCCGGCTGCTCCCGGCGATCCATGACGGCGCCCCGGTCATCGTTACGGTGTTTCTCACGAGTTTCGGCGCAGATTCGCTCGAACGGGCGAAGGACGGCATCATCGGTGGGTACACACAGAATCCCGACCGCGTCTTCCCCGACGGCTTCAGCCACGAGGAACGGGAATTTTCCCTCAGCGGAATGCGCAGGGCCTACTTGTTGAAGACGCGCTTCTATCGCAGGTCGAAGGGACTGCATCAGAGCAGGTACGATCTGATCGCCTTTTCCAGCCAATCGCGGCGTGCCTTCGTGTATACGCTGTCCGTGCAGTATCTTGACGGCTCATATGCCTTCGAAGACGACTACCAGCTGGAATCCGTCGCAGGGCGGCTTTTCAGCAATTTTCAGCTCGACTGACCCCTGTCCGATCCGCAATCGATGTCGGATCGGGATCGCGGCGGGCAGACGGCAATTTAAACCCTTATCAACATTCTCGGAGTGGCCGTGACCCCCGACGACCCCGCCGGCTGGACACTGGAATTGGAGATCCCGGTGCGGGCTGCCCCGGTGTTCCTCGACGTGCTCGATGGGCTGGCGGCCAGTGTCGCCGGCTTCGAGGCCGGGCCCGGCGGGCCATGGCGCATCGAGGCATGGTTCGCCGCGATGCCCGACCATGGCGCGCTGACCGCCGCGGTCGCCCTGGCGGCCGCCGCGGCCGGGACCCCCGAGCCGGATTTCGTCGTGCGCCCCGTCGCTGCGCGCGACTGGCTGGCGGAAAACCGCGCTTCGTTCCGGCCCGTCACGGTCGGACGCTTCTTCGTCCATCCCACCTTCTTCGCCGGAAACGTGCCGGCCGGTGCGCTGGCAGTCGTGCTCGACGCCGCCACTGCCTTCGGATCCGGCACCCATGGCACGACGCGGGGTTGCCTGCGTGCGCTCGACGGACTTGCGCGCCGCATGAAACCGCGCCGGCTTCTCGACATGGGCTGCGGCTCGGGCATCCTGGCCATCGCCATGGCCAAGGCCTGGCGGCGGCCGGTGCTTGCCGTCGACATAGACGAAGAGGCGGTGCGGGTCACCGGCGCCAACGCCCGCGCCAACGGCGTCGGACGCCTGGTCCGGGCCGGGGCCGGCGCGGGTTTCGATGCGCCGCTGTTGCGCGGCCGGGCCCGCTTCGACCTCATCGCCGCCAACATCCTGGCGCGACCGCTGCAGCGGATGGCGCCGGCGCTGGCCCGCGCCCTGGCACCGGGCGGCGCAGCCGTCCTCTCCGGCCTGCTGACCCACCAGGAGGCATCGGTGACGGCGGCCTGCCGCGCCCAGGGCCTGCGTCTTGTCCGCCGCATCCGCCTCGACACCTGGTCGACGCTGGTGTTCCGGCGCGGCCGACAGGGGTTGCCGGCAGACGAATAAAGGGCGGGCCCTCAAGTTACGGTCCCGCCCCACTGCCCGGTTCCCCTGCCGCGACTTACGGCTTGATGTAGGCGTATCCCATCTGCTGCAGGCGAGCCACCTCGGCGACGCCGCTCGGCACGATGTCCTCCTCGTAGACGTCGAAAAGATCCTTGTTGTAGTCGATCTTTCTGCCCTTCAGCGTGTTGTTGCAGACCTGGAAGGCGACGTTCTGGGATTTCAGGCTGGCGACCGCCCCTTCGAGCTGGTCGTTGGTCTTCGCGTTCATCAGCAGGCCCAGCCCGTTGCCGTGCAGGACCACCTTGATGTCGATGTTCTCGGCGCCGACCGCGTTGATATGGTTCTGGATGTTGCGCATGGCGCCGCGATACACCTTGTCGCCGTCGCCGCCGCTGTAGTTGATGTGATAGACGACCTTCTGCGTGCCGTAACGCTCATCGGCGTTGGCGCCGCTGACGAGCATCGCGGCGATGGCCACTGCCGCGGCCAATGCACTGATGAATCTCATGGTTTCCTCCTTGCTCCGACCAGATGACATGTTCTTGTGATTCGTCCGCCCGCCGTTCGGGCGGGAGGTTGCCGGCGACTATCCGCTATTTCCGCAAAACATTCAAGTTTTCGAATGTGGGGCGCCTGCCGCGGCATCAGGTCACGCAGCGCAGCGCGGCCACGGCGCGCGGACGGGTTCAGCCGATGCCGTAGTGGTCGCGGTACCAGGCGACGAAGCGCCGGACTCCGTCCTCGATGTCGGTACCCGGCTTCCAGCCGGTGGCGGCTTCCAGGTCCGTGGTATCGGCCCAGGTCTCCTTCACGTCGCCCGGCTGCATCGGCAGCATATTGCGCTCCGCCGTGCGGCCGAGCGCCGCCTCGAGGATCTCGATGAAGCGCATCAGGTCGACGGCGCGGCCGTTGCCGATGTTGTAGATCCGGTGCGGCGCCGTTGCACTCAGGGCGGGATCCTCGGCGGCCTCAGGGCCGCCGGACGGTTCCGGTACGACCTCGAGTATCCGCAGCACGCCTTCGACGATATCGTCGATATAGGTGAAATCGCGGCGCATTTCGCCGTTGTTGTAAATGTCGATCGGCCGGCCTTCCAGTATCGCCGCGGCGAACAGCATCGGCGCCATGTCGGGCCGGCCCCACGGCCCGTAGACCGTGAAGAACCGCAGGCCGGTGGCGGGAATCCCGTACAGATGGGCGTAGGTGTGCGCCATCAATTCGTTGGCCCGCTTGGTCGCCGCATACAGGCTGACCGGATGGTCCGCCGGGTGGTGCACCGAGAAGGGCATGCGCGAATTGCCGCCGTAGACCGAACTGGACGACGCGTAGACGAGGTGCTCGGTGCCGCTTGCGCGGCAGCCCTCGAGCACGTTGAGGAAGGCCGACAGGTTGCTGTCGGCGTAGGCGTGCGGATGGTCGATGCTGTAGCGCACGCCCGGCTGCGCGGCCAAGTGAATGACGCGCGCGGGCCGGTGCGCGGCGAACAGGGTTGCGGTGGCGTTGCGGTCGGCCAGGTCGATCCGCGATTCGATGAATCCCGGCAGCGCGGCGATGCGCGCCAGCCGCGCCTCCTTCAGCGACAGGTCGTAATACGGCGTCAGGCAGTCGGCGCCGACGACCTCCTCGCCGCGTGCGAGGAGACGCAGCGCGATCTCGTTGCCGATGAAACCGGCGGTTCCGGTGACGAGCACGGGCATGGCGCCGCGACCCTATCGTATTTTCGGGCGCCGCGGAACCACGCCGGGTCCATGCAGGTCGACAGAGTCTAGAGTCGCGCGCGGATGTCTGCGGCCTGCCTGGCGAACGTTGTGGCTTCGTCGTCCCGGCCCATTTCGCGCATCAGGTCGGCGAAATCGTCCAGGCTGTCGGCGACGTCGGGATGGGTTTCGCCATAGGTCTGTTTGCGGATCAGCAAAGCGCGCCGGAGCAGGGCTTCCGCCTTGTCGTACTTCGCCTGATTGGTATACAGCCAGGCAAGGTTGGTGATATCGGACGCCACTTCGGGATGGTCGGTCCCGTAGGTCTTCTCATCGATGGCGATCGCCCGGTGGTACAGCTCCTCCGACTCGTCGAACCGTTCCAGCCGGTGCAGCAGACCGGCCAGGTTGACCATGCCGACGGCGACCGACGGGTGATCGTTGCCCAGCGATTTCTCCCAGATCCCGATGGCGTCGCGGTACAGTGGCTCGGCTTCCTCGTAACGCCCCTGCAGCCGGTAAAGGAAGGCGATGCTGTTCAGGCTGTGTGCGACCACCGGATGATCCGGCCCATAGGCTTCCTTGTTGATGCGCAGTGCGCGCTGATACAGTGGTTCGGCCCGGTCGTACTGGTTCTGGTTTTCGTATAGCCCGCCGAGGTTGCCCAGGTCGATCGCCACTTCCGGATGGCCGCCGCCGTAGATTTCCTCGTCGATCGCCAGCGTGCGTTTGTACAGCAGCTCGGCCTCGTCGTAGCGGCCGGTGACACGATACAGCTCGGCGAGATTGTTGAGCGCCACCGCGACATCCGGATGCACCGATCCCCACGCGGCCTCCCAGATTTCCAGGGAGCGCCGGTACATCAGCTCGGCCTGGTCATAGCGGCCGAGGTCGTCGTACAGAAGTCCGAGCACGTTGAAGGACGCCGCGACCTCCGGATGGTCCTTGCCCAGCTGGTCCTTGCGGATCTGCAGGGCGCGGCGGACGGCGTCCTCGGCGTCGCCGTAGCGGCCCATTTCCCGGTACAGACCGCCGAGGTTGATCAGGTCGATGGCGACCTCCGGGTGATCCTTGCCGAGCACCTTCTCGTCGACCCGGACGGCCCGCTTGAACAGGGCTTCGGCCATTTCGTAACGGCCCTGCGCGCGGTACAGCTCGCCAAGGTTGATGGCCACCACGGCGATGTTCTGGTGATTTTCGCCGAGGGCGTCAGTCCAGATTCTCAAGGTTTCCTTGTAAAGCTTCTCGGCCTCCTCGTACCGGCCCTGTTCGCCGTAGAGGCGCGCCAGATTGTTGTAATCGGCGGCGAGCTCCGGATGGTTCGGGCCCAGTGCCTTGCGATCGATGCGGATGGCGCGATCATAGGCGGCTTCGGCCTTGCCGAACTCGCCGGTCTTGCGATACAGGCCGCCCAGCTTGTTGAGAACGATGGACACGTCCGGATTCTGGCGCCCGGACGCGGCCTCCACCTTCTGCAGCGCCCGCTCGTACAACATCTCAGCCGCGCCATAATCCCCGGCGTTCTCGGCGCGGGTGCCCTGCTCGACCTGCTCCTGCCAGGTGGCCGCGCCGGCCGGCGCAGGTGCCACGGCCAACAGGAACATCGCGATCGCCACACCCACTTGCTTCTTCATCGACCCATTCCTTCTGTCACACTCGGTTGGCGACGTGCCTGTCACGCCGCAGTAAATACGAAGCCGGTGACCACCCATTGCGGCCGCTTGCGGAGCTCTTCTGCACGGGCCAGCAATCGCTTGGCTTCCGCGCCTTTGCCGACCGTCGCCAGGAGTTCGGCAAGCTCGTTCAGGAGGACGCGGCAGATATCGTCTCCGAGGCGCCGGTATCTTCCGTTCAGGCTCTCCGCGAGCCCCAGTGCGCGGCGCATCGTTTCTTCCTTCGCCTGATCACTGCCGTCATCGAGTCCGAGTTGCGCTCGGATGTGGAGCTCCGCCGCCTTGGCCGCCGGGCCGGACTTGCCGTATCCGTCGGCCAGCGCAAGAAGCTGGTCGCACAGGCGCGCGGCGTCCGCGACCCGGCCCGCCTGCTGGGCGATTCGCCCCAAGAGGTAGAGTGCTTCGAACAGCGTCGCAGCCGCGGTGCCGTCGTGTTGCCGGTAGACGTCCGACGCCTGCCACAGCAGGGTCTCGGCCTCATCCTCGGCGGCGGCCACCAGGTGCAGGCGCGCCAGATTGACGAGTCCGTCCGCGTAGATGGGGTGTCGTGGACCGCCGGATTCCTGACGCAGAATGAGACAGCTGCGCAAGGCCATCTCGGCGTCGGCCATGCGGCCGCGCCGGATCGAGAACTGTGCGAAATTGTCGTGCACGGCGAAGATCAGATCGCCGATCGTGGGCCGGGAGCGATCCGCCGCCGCCAGCGAGTCCTTGAACGCCTGCTCCGCGTCGCCGTCGCGACCGGCGGTCGCAAGGACCAGTGCCAGGTTCAGCTTGACCGCAGCGGCCGGGGGCGCGTTCATGTTTCGCTGCAAGGCATCGGCGGCGGCGGCGAGTTCGAGCGCACGGCGCATTTCGCCGTTCAGCATGTGGAGGCGGCCCATGTTGCTGACCGCATGGGCGAGGAGGGGGGACGCGCTGCCGGACAGGCGATCCAGGATCGCAACACCCTGACCGTACAGACGCAGCGCCGCGGCGGATTGGTCGAGTGCGGCGGCGACGTCTGCCAGCCGGATGTAGCTTTCCGCCAACCAGTCGCTGCCGGGCCCGTGTTCCCGCGCGATTTCGAGGGCGTTCTTGCAGTGGTCGCCGGCGTCGGCGATGCGGCCCTCGACGATCGATTCGTCCGCAAGGCCGAGCAGCGTGCTCCAGTACTCCCGCTCGGCCGATGCGGCCGACGGTCGCTCGCCCGCTAGCGCGGTCTGCTGGTTCGCCACTTCCATGTCGCCGTGACTCCGGGCCCGGACATCCGTTCCGGATCACAGCATGCCGCACAAACATTAACGCTTGGTTCAGGCCACCCCGTGTCCAGGCTGCCCGCGGGAGTCTCGGGCGGGCCGGCACGCCCGGCCCGTCAATCCGCAAGGGTGAAATTCCGCTCGACGTAGTCCAGCACCTGGCCGACGCTCTCCTCGACCGAGAACGCCATCGTATCGACCGTCAATTCCGGCACTTCGGGAACCTCGTAAGGCGCGGAGATACCGGTGAAATCAGGGATTTCGCCGCGCCGTGCGCGCTCATACAGGCCCTTGGGATCGCGCCGCTCGCAGGTCGCAATATCCGCCTTCACATAGATCTCGTGGAAGCCGGGCCCGGCCGCCTTGCGGGCCTTTTCCCGGTCGGCCCGGTACGGCGAGATGAACGCCGATATGCAGATGAAGCCGGCGTCGGCGAACAGCGCCGCCACCTCGCCGACCCGGCGGATATTCTCGGTCCGGTCCTCATGGCTGAATCCGAGGTTGGAGTTGAGGCCGTGCCGCAGATTGTCGCCATCGAGGACGTAAACGTGGTACCCCACGCCGAACAGGGCGCGCTCGACCTCGATCGCCAGGGTCGACTTACCGGCTCCTGACAGGCCGGTCAGCCACAGCACGCCCCCTTTGTGCCGGTTGCGTGCGATCCGCGCCGCCGCGTCAACCCGCGAAAGTACCGTGAAGATGTTGGTCGGTCTGGCGCTCATGTCGCGGCTCCGGACGGTGCGACGCGCGGCGCGCCGTCGCGGGTTCGGGGGTGGGTCATGCAAGGGTCTCCGGAATGCTCGCTGCGGTCGCGAGAGGGTACATATCCGAGTCGCGGCCGCCAGGCAATTCGCCCGTCGCCGGCCGCCAATTCGAAGTTCGACCGATCAGCGGTTCTTGTTGCCTGACAGCTCGCTCACCTGGCGCTTCAGCTCCTCCAGTTCGCGGCGAATTTCATCCGAGTCCGCGGCCTGCGCCGCCGCCGTCTCCGTTGCCTGCGGCTTGCCGGACTCGGGCTTGCCCGTGAACATCTTCATCGCCTGCTCGAACATCGCCAGGTTCTGCTTGCCCATTTCCTCCATCTGGCCGAACGGGAAGACCGAGCCGAAGGTCTCGGTCATGTGGCGCTGGATCTCCGACCTGTTCTTCTCGAAGGCCTGCATCATCAGCTCCAGGTACTGGGGCAGCAGGAACTTCTGCATGCTGTCGCCGTAGAACCCGATGATCTGGCGCAGAAAGCCGATGGGCAGGAGGTTCTCGCCCTTGGCTTCCTCCTCGACGATGATCTGGGTGAGGACCGCGCGCGTGATATCCTCGCCGGTCTTGGCGTCGAACACCGAGAATTCGACGCCGTCCTTGACCATCTGGCACAGGTGATCCAGCGTCACATAGCTGCTGGTCGCCGTGTTGTAGAGCCGGCGGTTCGCGTATTTCTTGATCGTGATCGGACCGTCGGCGCTTTTGCCCTTCTCTGCCATTCTCCGGTATGCTCCGCAATGTGTTCGGGAATATTGCTGCGCAACATAACAGACCATTTTGAAAATTGCTGCAATGCATAATTTTAAGCTGCGGTGCAAAGAAGAATGGCGTTGGCGTCTGGCGCGCCCACTCTTGCGCCGCTATACTCCGGCGCCATGAGCGACCGAAAGGACAGCGGCAAGGAGTCCGCCACAGACCTGCAGGAGCTGGCGCGGCGGTTTCAGGATCTTTGGCGCGACCAGATGGCGGCAACCGCAGCCGACCCGGAATTCATAGAGATGATCGGCAAATGGATGACCGCCTTCTCACCTGCCGAGGTGCAGAAACCGAGCCCGCCGACGGCTATGATGCCCGGCTTGCCGCCGGGCCGCGAAGGGGAACGTGGATCGATGCTGCCTAGTACCGGTACATCTCCGGCTTGTAGGGTCCGTCCTTGTCCACCCCGATGTACTCCGCCTGCTCGTCG
>CAYFYY010000059.1:0-26467 GCA_964347475.1 uncultured Flavobacteriales bacterium | reverse complement strand
GGGTCGTGGCCGCGGCGAACGCATCGAGCAAGAAGCGGTCTTGGCTGACGCTGGAGACCTTCTAGATCGAGTGGAAAGCTGACCAAATGACGATCAGAATTGGAAACGCGCCGTGCTCCTGGGGCGTCGAGTTCGCAGACGATCCCCGCAATCCCGGTTGGGAAACCGTCCTGGGGGAATGCGCCGAAGCGGGCTACAAGGGGATCGAGCTTGGCCCGGTGGGATACATGCCCGAGGATCCGGAGATCTTGGGAGAAGCGCTTGCAAAATACGGTCTTGAGCTGATCGGCGGAGTCGTTTTCAGGGCGTTCCATGATCCGGACCAGTGGGAAGATGTTATGGATGGGGCTGTGCGGACCTGTGCGGCGCTGACGGCACATGGCGCCCGGCACCTGGTACTGATCGACTCGATTTCCCCGCGGCGTGCGCCGACAGCTGGACGCGCCGATGAGGCCGAGCAGATGGATGCCGCGGAATGGGAATCCTTCGTCGATCGCATCCGGACCGTCGCCCGGATGGGAACGGAGGAATACGGGCTGACCGTCGGCATCCACGCCCATGCCGCCGGATTCTTGGATTTCGAGCCAGAATTGCTGCGGCTCCTCGACCAGATCGACGAGTCGGTGCTGAAGATCTGCCTCGATACCGGCCACCATAGCTATGCCGGGTTCGATCCGGTCGACTTCGTCAAGCGTCACGTCGGGCGGATCTCCTACATGCATTTCAAGGATGTCGATCCGAAGGTCAAAACGGACGTCATCGCCAAACGCACGGGGTTCTACGATGCCTGCGCCCAGGGGATCTTCTGTAAGCTGGGCGATGGTGAGGTGGATTTCCCGGCTGTACGTCAGGTGCTGATCGATGCCGGCTTCGAAGGCTGGTGCACGATCGAACAGGATCGCGACCCCGCGGGCAATACCTCCCCCATCAATGATGCAGTCGCGAACCGGCTCTATCTTCAGTCGATCGGTTTCAATTAAGGAAGGCCAGCCATGGCGAAGCTGAACTGGGGCCTGATCGGCGGCGGCGAGGGCAGCCAGATCGGCCCGGCGCACCGGTTGGCTGCGCGTCTCGACGGTCTGTTCGATTTCGTGGCCGGGGCATTGGACCACAGACCCGAAGCGGGCCGTGCCTATGCGCGCAGTCTGGGCGTACCGGCGGACCGGGCCTATGGCGACTGGCGCGAGATGCTGGACAGCGAGCGTGGGCGCGAAGACCCCGTTGATCTGGTGACGGTGGCAACCCCCAACGCGACCCATTTCGAGATCACCAAGGCGTTCCTGGAAGCAGGGTTCCATGTTTTGTGCGAGAAGCCGATGACGATGACCGTCGAGGAGGGCGAAGAAATCGTATGTCTGAGCCGCAGCGGAGGGAAGATCTGCGCGGTAAACTACGGCTATTCCGGCTATTCGCTGGTTCGCCACATGCGGGCCATGGTGGCGCGCGGCGATCTGGGCCGGGTGCGGCTGGTGATGGCCGAGTTCGCCCATGGTCACCATGCCGACGCCGCGGACGCCAATAATCCGAGGGTGCGCTGGCGCTACGATCCGGCACAGGCCGGAGTCTCGGCGCAATTCGCCGACTGCGGCATTCATGCGCTGCACCTGGCATCGTTCGTCACAGGGCAGGAGGTTACGCGGTTGTCGGCCGATTTTGCCTCCTGTATCGAAAGCCGGCAGCTTGAGGACGACGCCATGGTCAATTTCCGCATGGACGGCGGCACGGTAGGACGGCTCTGGACGTCCTCTGTCGCCATCGGCCGCCAGCACGGGCTGACGATCCAGGTCTTCGGCGAGAAGGGCGGGCTCCGCTGGGCGCAGGAACAGCCCAATCAGCTCTACTGGACACCGGTCGGGGGCCGCCTCGAGATTATCGAGCGCGGCGAAGCGAATCTCTCGCCCGAGGCGGACCGGAGCACCCGCGTTACCATTGGCCACGCTGAGGGCATGCCGCTCGCTTTCGCTAATATCTATGTCGATCTGGCGGAAGCGATTCACGCCCTCAGGGAGGGCCGGGTTGCAGACCCGGCGGCGGACCTATATCCGCGGGCCGAGGACGGGCTGCGTTCCATGGCCGCGGTTCATGCGGCGGTCGCATCGGCGGCTGACGCGGGCGCCTGGGTCGATGCCCGCCCACCCATGTTCAGAGAGGCCTGAGCGTTCCCCGCTCGACGATGCGACACTGGGAGAGTCGGGTTTCGGGTTCCCGGTCCGGGTTTTCCAGCAAGGCGACGATCAGCTCGACCGAGGAGTCGATGATCTGTCGGATCGGCTGGTGAATGGTGGTCAGGTCGATGTTTTGCCATCCCGCCATTTCCATATCGTTCAAGCCAATAATCCCGATATCATCGGGCACTGTAAACCCAGCCGATTTGATCGCGCTCAGCGCCCCGATTGACAGCACGTCATCGCCGCAGAAATACGCCTCTGCCCGGCCGTCTTTCAGCAGACGGATCATCTCCTTGCGCCCGGCGGCGAATGAATAGGCCTCGCTGAAACTGTGGCTGACGCGAATGTCGGGGTGTTTCGCCATCTCCTCCATGAAGCCCGCGAAACGGTCCTGCGTCGAGGTCGCCGCCTCCGGCCCACCCATGAAGCCGATGTGTTGGTAGTCCCGCTCGACCAAAGTCTCGGCCGCCATCTTGCCGCAAAGCCTGTTGTCGATCCCGACGATATGCACTTCCGGTCTGCTGGTGTAGCGGCCGAAGGAATGCACCACTGGGACACCGGCCTGTCGGAACGCACGGGCGAACACGGGCGGCAGCGTCGACGAGGCGACGATCACCCCGTCCACAGAGTATTGCTGGAGCATGTGCACGGAGCCTTCCGGCTCGGTTTCGCCAGAGAGGTTGACCAGCAAAGGCCGCAAACCACGCTCCTGCAGTCCGCGGGTGAACAGGTCGAAAATCTCCAGAAAGATCGGATTGTGGAAGTTGTCGGCGACAAGCCCAATGAGTTTCGTGCGGCGGGTCGTCAGACCGCGGGCGAGAAAATTGGGTCTGTATCCCAACTCTTCCGCGGCCTTCTCGACCTTGTTTCGGGTCTTTGCCGAAACCGAGGCACCCTCGGTAAAGGTGCGCGAAACCGCAGAGCGCGAGACTCCGGCCCGTTCGGCAACCTCTTTCAGCGTCACCGCCATGGCAGCGCACCAATCCTTCTTAAGAATGTCGGCTCTCGCATGTGACCTCTGTCAGCCCTGCGCCGCATTCGCAAATCGTGACCGACGACCCTCCGGGGCCGGTGCCGCACCGGCGGCCGCGCTGCAGCGCAGGCTCCGGTCAGGCGTGGATGAGGCAGAGGTTGGCAAATTCCGGTCGGAGAGGCAAGCGTTTTGCAACCGGTTGCAGAGCAGATGAAATCGCGCTACTGTCTTTTCAGGTGCCCTTCAGTTCCAGCGAGGATTGGGGAGGACCGCTCTTGCAGGTGCACATATTTCTATAGCTTGCAGCAGTTCCGGCAATAGCGCCGGCAAAACGGGCCGAGGGCCCGACAAAGGCGAAACGATGCTTCCCAAGAGAAGCACTCGAACAGGGAGAAGTCCAAATGAAGAAGTTACTTTTTGCCGGGCTTGCGGCCATTGCGCTTGTCGGCGCGAGCATTGCCCCGGCGATGGCCGAGGGCGAGCGGATCATCTTGATCAGCCACGCCCCGGATTCCGATTCCTGGTGGAACACCATCAAGAATGGTCTGGCCCTCGCGGGCAAGCAGCTCAATGTGGAAGTGGAATACCGCAATCCGACCACCGGCGACATCGGCGACATGGCTCGCATCATCGATCAGGCAGCCGCTTCGAATCCCCACGGCATCATCACAACCCTGGCCGATTTCGACGTTCTGAGCGGTCCGATTTCGAAAGCAGTTGCCAAGGGCATTCCCGTCATCATCATCAATTCGGGCACGCCCGAACAGGCCGCCGAAGTAGGCGCCCTGATGTATATTGGCCAGCCCGAATACGATGCCGGACTGGTGGCCGGTCAGCGTGCCAAGCGCGACGGAGTGAAATCATTCCTATGCGTTAATCACGTGGTTTCCAATCCCGTCGTTGGTGAGCGGTGCCGCGGTTTCGCCGACGGGCTGGGCGTTCCTCTCGGCAGTTCGATGATCGATTCCGGTCAGGACCCGGCCGAGATAAAAAACAAGGTCAAAGCCTATCTGAAGGCCAACCCGGACACCGACGCCGTTCTCACGCTCGGCCCGACCTCAGCGAATCCGACGATCGCGGCACTTAAGGAAAACGGCATGGCCGGCAGCATCTATTTCGGCACCTTCGACCTCGGTACCGAGATTGTGAAGGGCATCAAGGACGGCACCATCAGATGGGGTATCGACCAGCAACCGTTCCTGCAGGCCTACTTGCCGGTGATCGTTCTCGCCAATTACAATCGTTACGGCGTTCTGCCGGGCAATAACATCAACTCTGGCCCGGGCTTTGTTACCAAGGAAGCCCTCGGGATGGTCGAAAAGTTCGCGGGCGAATACCGCTGACCGACTCAAGAGACGGGCGGCGCTTACCGGCGCCGCCCGGGTGTTTCCCAAAATGCCTGTTTTTTGGTTGGCGGGGCGACTCGTCATCCGATATGCGCGTGGCCGAATCGAATTGAACAGATGCTGGGGGGATAGTCGATGAGCGATCAATCCGTAAGCGATATCGGTCGGGATGAGCGAATCAAGGAGACTTCGCGACTCCGCAGAGCCCTGGTCCGGCCGGAACTGGGATCCATTTGCGGGGCCATCCTCGTTTTTGTTTTTTTCCTTCTCGTCGCCCGCGATTCGGGCATGTTTGCCGTTGACGGTATCATGAACTGGGGCGTTGTTTCTGCGCAGTTCGCCATCATCGCCGTCGGCGCCTGTCTGCTCATGATCTCCGGGGAATTCGATCTCTCTGTTGGATCGATGATCGGATTTTCCGGAATCGTCATTGCCCTGCTTTCGGTTACCTGGGGGCTTCCCATGTGGTTTGCCATCCTGGTGGCCTTTGCCATGGCGATGTCGATCGGCTGTCTCAACGGATACCTCGTGATAAAGACGGGCCTGCCCTCGTTCATCGTGACATTGGCCTTCCTTTACATTTTGCGCGGCCTGACGATTTTCATCGCCATTTCGACCACCAACAAAACCATCATCGGCGGCGTTCGCGATGCGGCGCAAGGCGACTGGCTGGCCCCGTTGTTTGGGGGAAAGGTCCTGAAAGGCTTATTCGTCTGGTTGGCGGATATAGGGCTGGTTGACACTTTTGTGGCCGGCAATCTTGCCGGTCAGCCAGTGGTCGAGGGGATCCCCATGTTGATCGTCTGGGCGATCGCCATAATCGTTTTCGCCCACATCTTGTTGACGCGCACGAAATTCGGAAACTGGATTTTCGCTTCGGGCGGTGACGCGCAGGCCGCGAGATATACCGGTGTCCCGGTTAATAGGGTCAAGATCCTGATGTTTGTTTTCACGGCCTTTTGCGCCACGGTTTTCGCCACCTGCCAAGTGATGGAGTTCGGCTCTGCCGCCGCCGACCGCGGCCTGCTAAAGGAATTCGAGGCAATCATTTCCGTTGTCATCGGCGGCGCCCTGCTAACCGGCGGTTACGGGTCGGTGATTGGCGCGGCGCTTGGCGCGCTGATCTTCGGCGTCGTCCAACAGGGCCTGTTCTTCGCCGGCGTCGAAAGCTCCCTGTTCCGCGTTTTCCTCGGCACGATCTTGCTGCTCGCCGTTATCTTGAACACCTATATCCGGCGCATGATCACGGGGGAGAAGTAGAATGACCGAACCGATCATTCAAATGAAGGACATCGAAAAGCACTTCGGCGCCGTGATCGCGCTGGCCGGCGTTTCGATGGATGTTGTTCCCGGTGAATGCCACTGCCTTCTTGGCGACAACGGGGCCGGGAAATCGACCTTTATCAAGACCATGTCGGGGGTCCACAAGCCGACCAAGGGCGAGATCTTTTTCGAAGGCAAGCCGATGAATTTTGATCGGCCGCGTGACGCCATCTCGGCGGGAATCGCCACGGTCTATCAGGATCTTGCGATGATTCCGCTGATGTCGGTTTCGCGGAATTTCTTCATGGGCAACGAGCCGACAAAGAAGATCGCCGGCCTGTCTTTCTTCGATCACAAGCACGCCAATGACGTGACGATGGAGGAAATGAGTAAGATGGGGATCAACTTGCGCGGCCCCGATCAGGCAGTCGGCACACTCTCGGGTGGCGAACGCCAGACGGTCGCGATTGCGCGTGCCGTGCATTTTGGTGCGAAGATCCTGATCCTCGACGAACCGACTTCGGCTCTTGGTGTTCGGCAAACATCGAATGTGCTTGCCACCATAGACAAGGTTCGCTCTCAGGGTGTTGCTGTTGTTTTTATCACCCACAATGTACGCCATGCGCTTGCGGTAGGGGACAGGTTTACCGTGCTCGATCGGGGGAAAACGCTGGGGACGGCGAGGCGCGGCGAAATCACGCCCGAAGAGCTGCAGGACATGATGGCTGGCGGGCGAGAGCTCGCGACGCTCGAAGGGTCGCTCGGGGGCACGGTATAGCCGTCCCCCCGTTTGGCCGGGTTAACCGGCGCAGCGTTTGGCTATTTCGGCGATGCGCCATCGGCCGATGCCGATATCATCGAGTTCGCTGTTATCGAGCCGGTTCAACTCGCGAATGGTTTCGTGAATATCGCGCCAGCGGCGCAGGCGGCCGAGAATATTCGCAAACGACATGATTATGTATCCTTATGTCTTCAGGCCCGACCTTCTGGAGGCAGGCCAGCGTTGGGGAACTGCTTGTTCCGCGGGCAATATCTAGGCGCGAACGCGCATACGGAGAACAGCAATTTTCGCATCGCTGGCTTGCTCTGCGGCCTGGCCTCCATCGTTCAGACCTCGCGCGCTCACGGCACAGTCGGGTACCGGCCTGATGCGGGCGCTCGACGCGAGATTTCGGCGGTCGTTATCCGCGGCACCTCACTGTTCGGCGGTGTCGGGCGTGCGTCGCCGACCAGTACCGGCACAAACGAAGTCGGCGTCGATCATGCGACGGCAGTCGGGACATCCGACACTGCAACCAAACCGGGTGCGAAGTACGCTGGCTGCCGATGACCCGCCACAGCTCATGGTGTTGCGAACGGTGCTCCGCAATGCACTCGATCACGAAAGTGCAGTTAGGAAAGGGCGCTGCGCAGCCTACCAACACCGGGCTCTCAGCACATCAACTGCCACTACGATCGCAGAACGAGTGTCCGCTCCGAGTCACGCGAGGCATTCGTTGTGCATCGGAACATCCCGCCACACTGCGACACTTCTCGGACGTGTCGTATTAAGTCTCGGTCTGGGATTGCGACACGAGATTGAGCCTTCGTCGCGAAGTGCATGCCGATCGTCTGATTGCGGGCAAGCAGCGGCGACTCATTTCATCCCGTGCATCGGCGCACAATTCGCCAAATTCATCGTGCCGCTCCGGCCAGTCGATCTCTTAATCAGCGGGTCCAAGGTTCGAGTCCTTGTGCGCCCACCATTTTTCCTCATCGCATCGACCGGACGGGCGCGCCGCGCGCCGCCCTTTCATCGCGCGGCGGCCTCGCCCGGCAGTTTCGCGCGGAACACGGCGCCGGCGGCAAGGTACAGCAGCGCGGCGAGCAGGACGACGGCGGCAAAGCCCAGGTGGATCGCGAGCACCGTCGCCAGGATGGCGCTGATCACCGAGAAACAGCCGTTGACGCCCCAGGCCCACGGCACCAGCGCCGGCGCCGCGGCCGCAACGCGCGTAAGGCCGAGCGGGAACGGCATCCCCATGGCGGTGCCGAGCGGCGCGATCAGCAGCAGCGCAAGCGCAATCCGCGCGCCTTCGGGCAGTGCCATCAGGCGGCCGAGAAGCGGCGGCAGCGCGAGGATATAGAGAACGGCGATCCCGGCGATGGCGATCGCGGCAAGGCCGATCGGCGTCGCCCGCCGCCACTGCCCCGCCTCCACCGCCGCCGCAAACCGTGGCGCCGCGGCGCTGCCGAGCCCGGCGAAGGCGAGAAAGCCGGCCAGGACCACCGCAACCGCATGGACCGGGTGGCCGAGGAACAGCACGAAGCGCTGGATGAACGCGATCTCGACGAACAGGAAGGCAAGGCCAAGCAGCAGGAAGTAGGCCATCACGCGCCAGCGCCCGGGAATGCGCCCGGCGCCGGCGCGCCGCAGGCGCAGCGGCAGCAGGATCAGCAAGAGGCTGAGCAGCGCCGCCTGCACGAGCGACGCGACGAGGATCGGGTAGCCCCACTCGATCAGCGCGGCGCCGCTCTGCGTGCGCAGCGCCAGGAACTCGGGCAGGCTGCGCCAGCGGAAGAAGTCGAAGAAATAGGGCCTGTCGTCGCTCGCCGGGCGGATCGCGAACTTGTAGCGGGCAAGGAAGTCGTCGCGCCCGGGCCCGGCCAGCGCCCGCGCGCCGTCGTAGAACCACGGCTGGCGCAGGACGGTGTAGCGGTTCGCCTCGGCGGCGGCGAGGCCGGGCAGCCAGGCGATGTCGAAGCCGCGGGCGTCCGCGAAGGCGCGCACCGCCGCCTTCTCCGCACCCCCGATCGCGCCGTTGCGGACGAGCAGCGTCGTCGTCCCCCAGCTGCGCAACAGCACGAGGCGCTCGCCCGGCGTCGCGATGCCCTCCCGCTCCAGCGCCGCGACGGCGGTGGCGAACAGCTTCAGGCTGTCGCGCGGCGGCAGCTTGAGCCAGCGCGTGATCGCGAGGTAACCGCCCGGGCGCAGGTGCCGGACGTATTCGTGGAAAGCCTCCACCGTATACACGTAGCTTTCACTCAGACTGTACACGCCGGCCGACGCCGCGGCGAAGGAGTCGAGCAGCGGCATCTGGATGAGGTCCCACGACTCCGGCCGGCCGGAGATGAAAGCGCGCGCCTCGGCGACATGCGCGCGCACGCGCGGGTGCCCGTAGAGGTCGCCGGCGAAGTCGCGGTGCGTTTCGGCGACGAGGTGGACGACGCGGGGGTCGAGCTCGACCGCGTCGACCGACGCCGCGCCGAGGCGGAGCGCCTGCAGCACATCGCTGCCGCCGCCGGCCCCGAGGATGAGGACGCGCGGCTGGGCAAGCAGGTGGTAGGGCAGCGCCGAGGTCATGAAGTCGAGATAGGCGAAGGGTGCGAGGGTCCCGTCGAACGCGGTGATTGCCGTCGGCCCCTCGCCGTCGGTGAACAGGGCGAGCTGGGCGGGCGGCTCGACGGTGTTGGCGAGGCTGAGACCCGGAGCGAAACGGAGCGGTATGTGGGCGTTGCCGACAACGGTGAGCAGGCCGAGCGGGCTCGACGATTGCGACAGCGCCTCCGCCCCCGGCACCGCGAGCGCCCGGCTGAGTCCCTTGTAGGGGGACAGCCTGAGCGCGGTCCAGGCGTGCGGCGTCGCCACGGCGACGGCCACGGCCGCCGCGGCGAGCCCCGCCGCGGTCCTGATAGCGTGCCGCCCGTCGGCCAGCGCCGCCAGCGCCGCGGCGGCGATGCCCAGCCCGGCAACCAGGCGCAGCGCGGAGTCCGGCGGCACGACGTACAGCAGACCGATAAGGCCGAGCGCGCCGACGCCGGATCCCGCGAGGTTCCAGGCGTAGACGCGGCCGATCGCCCCGCCGAACCGCATGAAGGCGAGGCCGATGCAATTGGCGGCGGCAAAGAACGGTATCCCCAGCACCAGGTAGAGGACGGCCAGCCAGAGCAGCTGCCGCGGCACCCAGACCACCTCCAGCGCGTTGAACGGCAGGCGCTGGGCGAGCGCGAACCCGGCCAGCGCGGTCCCCCCGAAGCCGGCCGCGTTGGCCGCGAACGCGGCGGTGAAGAACGGACGCAGCCGGTCACGCGCGAGGAACAGGAAGGTGCCGCTCGCACCGAAGCCGAGCAGCGCGATGCTGATCGCCATAAAGGCGAAGTGATGCCACTGGACGATCGCGAACAGCCGCAGCAGCAGCACCTCGTAGGCCAGCGTCGCCGCCGACACGAGGCCAATGGCGAGGCGGATGGTCACGGCGCCTTTCGGACCAGGGGGACGAAGGCGACCGGCAGCAGCTGGCGCGCGCGGACCTGCCCGTCCGCCGCCTTTTCGATCAGGGTGAGCTGCTGTGTGACGAACGGCCCGCCGACCGGAATGACCATGCGGCCGCCGGGCTTGAGCTGGCGGATCAGGGGTGGCGGCACATGGTCCGCAGCGGCGGTGACCGCGATCCCATCGAAGGGCCCGCATTCCTCCCAGCCGTAATAGCCGTCGCCGACCCGCGTCTCCACGTTGTCGTAGCCCAGGCGCTGCAGGGTCGCGGCGGCGGAGGCCCCCAGCGCCGGGATGATCTCGATGCTGCACACGCGCTTGACCAGGCGCGACAACACCGCCGCCTGGTATCCCGACCCGGTACCGACCTCGAGCACCACATGGTCGGCCGCCGGGGCCAGCAGGTCGGTCATCAGCGCGACGATGAAGGGCTGCGATATGGTCTGGTTGTAGCCGATCGGCACAGGCCGGTCGGCATAGGCGATGGTCGCGAGGTCGCGGCCGAGAAAGCCGGAGAGCCAGCCCTCGCCGCCGGTCCCCTCTGGCAGGAAGGCGTGCCGCGGGACCGTCCCCATGACCTCCAGCACTTCGGGCTCGATATAGGCCCGACCCAGGGCATCCTGCGACTGCGCGGCGTAGGCGACGATGGTCCGCACCATCTCGGCGCGCGGGCCGGAGAAGCGGTCGCGCTCGGCCGCGACCGCCGCCTGCGGAACGAGCAGGGCAAGCGATGCCGCAGCGCCCGCGACGGCTTGGAGAAGGCGCCCACAGGCGCCGGTGAAATTGGCGTGATACGCGGCAGGAAGGCTGGAACGTCCCATGACAGGTGCTTCCCCATTTCGGCCCGCCGGCGGAATGCGCCGCCCAGGCCCGGTCCAGGGGGCGCCCCACGGGGATTACTGTAGTGCCGGGTCGGCGTTTTTGCTATCGTCTTGCTGTTGCATAAGGCGCAGGGAAAGCCTACCCCGCCGTCCGGCGAACGCCGGGCGGCCAGAGGGTCCTTCCAAACCGCTTGTCCGTATGGAGGCCCCGATGAAGCAGAAGAATCTCACGCGACGCGCTCCCCGCAACGACCGACGGATCCGCGAACGCGTCCACCACCCCTACAAGACACAGCTGAAACTACCGGACCCGACGATCTGCCCGGAGTGCGGCGCCGTCTTCCACAAGGGGCGCTGGCAGTGGAGCGCCCATCCGCCGGCCGACGCCAACGAGGAGACATGCCAGGCCTGCAACCGGATCAAGGACAGGTACCCGGCCGGGACGGTGACCCTGACCGGCGGCTTCGTCGACGGCCACGGGGACGAGATCCTGCAGCTCATCCGCAACCAGGAAGCGCTGGAGAAGGGCGAGCGGCCGCTGCACCGCATCATGGCGATCGACAAGGCGCCCGGCGAGATCGTCGTCAGCACCACCGACATCCACCTGCCGCGGCGGATCGGCGAGGCGGTGCAGCGCGCCTTCAACGGCGAGCTCGACTTCACCTACGAGGAGGAGGCCTACTTCCTCCGCGTCAACTGGGCGCGCGACGACTGACGCCGGGCCGAAGAAACCGACGTAGAGGAGCGGATGATGCCGATCTGGGAACTGACGCCCGTCGACCCGCTCGACCCGAACTGGGAAGCGAGCTCGCATCAGGGCCGAGTCGTCGTCCGGGCGCTGAGCGAGGAGGCAGCGCGCGACGAGGCGGAGAAGGCGTTCGGCGTGAAGACTCGGTTTCCGCCCGGCGGCGGCGTCAAGGCCCCGCCGTGGAAGCGCCCGGCGCTGGTCCGGGCGGAGATCATCGAGGACGCGCGCTACGAGGAAAAGGGCCCCGCCGAGATTCTGTTCCCCGTGCTGTGATGCGGCGGCCACCTTGCGCCCGCTTGCGCGCTTGGCGATGGCCCAGCCGCGGGTTTCGTGCCGACCGGCGGCGGCCATGAGGAAATCCGCCGGCCATGCAGGGAGCCCCGCATGACGCAGCCGCCGCCGTTCCCGCACGTTACCGTGCTGCTGGGCGACCCTCGCCTGTTCGACCACTCGAAGCGCGAGGGCGCGTTCCACGAGGAAGACCTTGCGACCCGCGACGCCATGAAGGCGGCATTCGAAAGCCTTGACGGGTATGATTTCCGCTACCTCGACGACCACGGCACGATGCTCGAGGATATGCGGACCGCGCCGCCGCAATTCGTCGTCAACTTCTGCGACACCGGCTTCGGCAATGATCCGTTCCGCGAGCTCAACCTGCCGGCCTATCTGGAAATGCTCGACGTGCCCTATTCGGGCGCGCCGCCGGCCGCCATGGTGCTGGCCTGGGACAAGGCGGTGGTGCGCGGCATGGCGGCCCAGATGGGCATCGCCGTGCCCGACGAGGTCTATATCGGGCCCGGCGACGATATCGAGGCAAAGCTGCCAGACCGCTACCCCGCCTTCGTCAAACCGGCCTGCGCGGACGGCAGCGTCGGCATCACCGTCGATGCGATCGTGCACGACCGCGCGGCGGCGGCGGCCCGCGTCGCACGGATCCGGGCCGAGCTGCCGGGACGCGCGGTCCTCGTGCAGGAGTTCCTGCCGGGAGCAGAGTACGGCGTCGGCGTGATCGGCAATCCCGGCCGCGGCCTTACCGTGCTGCCGCCGCTCGAAGTCGACTACGACGGCCTCGACCCGGCGCTGCCGCGCCTCCTCGGCTTCGAGTCCAAGGCGCTGCCGGACTCGCCGTATTGGACGGACGTGACGTTCCGCGAAGCGCGGCTCGACGCCGATGCGCGCGTGACGATCGAGGCGGCTGCGGTGGCGATGTTCGAGCGCCTGTCCTTGCGCGACTATGGGCGCTTCGACTTCCGTACCGGCGCCGACGGCGTCGTCAAGTTGATGGAGGTCAACCCCAACCCGGCCTGGGCCAACGACGGCAAGCTCGCCTTCATGGCCGGCTTCGCCGGCATCGCCTATCGCGACATGCTGCGCCTGATCCTGGAGGCCGCGCAGGCGCGGGCCGCCGCCGAACGCGGGCCGGCGTAGGTGCCGGGAGCGTCGAGCGACTTCATCCTTCGCGACGGCGCTCCGCGCCTCCTCAGGATGGGGACACGGCGCCGGTGCCTTATGCTGAGGAGCGCCGAAGGCGCGTCTCGAAGTATGAGGTCGCGCCGCCCGCAGGGGCATAACGCGGGACAGCGTCGACAGGCCCTACACGAGGTCGCGCGGGATCGTCTCCTTCCAGTCGCGCGCGAATATTTCGTTGCGGCCGTCGTTCGCCGTCACCCGCGCCTCAAGGACGAACGCCTTGGCCGTGGCCGTCAGCACGATGCGGCCGCTCAGCTCCGGCGACCATTCGGCCCGCCGCAGCAGCGTGCGGGCGGCGATCTCGGCTTCGGCCGACAGCGGGTCGGTCTCGCCGATCCGGTAGCGCTGCAGCATGGCGAAGCCGACCTCGAGGTCGATATCGTCGAGCCGCAGCAGCGCCGCGCCGTCAAACTCGCCGCCGTCGTCGAAGATGCGGTAGATCACGTCGCCGCTCGGCAGGTCGCGCTCGATGGTCCGGCGCAGGGTCGATGGGCGCAGCACCGTGGCGCGCCGCACCGGCCCGCTCTCGGGCGGATCGAAGGAGCGCAATGAGGCGTCCTCCGCGCGCTCGGGCCGCACCGGCAGAAGCAAGCGGCTGGCGCCGGCATGGACGCCGAGGACGATTGGCTCCGGCTCTGGCCACACCATCGGCCAGTAGGCGGTGGAGATGGCGACGCGGATCCGGTTGCCTTCGGCAAAGGCGTGGGCGATGTGGTTCAGGCGCACCACAGTATCGTAGCGCCGCCCCGGCGCCAGCGGCGTCGGCCCCTCGTGGCTGTCGCGATGCGTCAAATTGAGGATGCCATAGCTGACGCGGGCCGAAGTGCCGTCGGGAAACACCTCGTTGAGGCGCACCGCGACATTGGCCACCGGCCGGTCGCAGTCGAATGCGAGATGCAGCTCCGGCGCGCCGAGAATCTCCAGCGGCGCCGCCAGCGGTGCCCCGTCGAATACGAGCGAGCGGCCGTCGTCCGGGCGCTGATCGATCGGCATCTCGCCCTCGCTGCCCATCGCGCACCAGCTGCCCGCCGTCACGCCCGTCGGCTGCGGCGACTGGAGCTCCAGCCGCGCCTCGGCGGTGGCGTCCTCCGTCAGGGCTCCGGCGGGATCGAGGGTCAGCGTAATCGCCGCGATGCGCGGCGACGGCCAGCTCTCCTCGGCGACCCAGCGGCCCGACCGCGTGTCGTATTGCGGCTGCGGCAGGGCGCTGTCCTGCATCCAAACCCGGTACATCGGCTCGTCCATGAGGCCGTCATCGATTCCTTTCAGCCAGTGGTCCCACCAGCGCAACGCCTCCTGCAGGAAACCGATGGCCGGGCCCGGCAACCCGTTGTGCGGATAGGTGTGCGCCCACGGCCCGATCAGTCCCTTGCGTGGCACGCTCAGACCCTCGAGCAGGCGCGGCACGGCGTTGGAATAGCCGTCGGCCCAGCCGCCGATGGCGTAGACCGGGCAGCGCACCGACGCGTAGTCCTCGCACACCGAGCCATGCTTCCAGTAATCGTCGCGTCGCTGGTGGCGCAACCACTCGGCCGGGAACAGCACCGCATTCTCCAGACGCTGCAGCCACATCTCGCGCCAGCGCTCGCCGACGATCGCGGGGTCCGGCGGCAGCAGGTGATACATGAAGAAGGCCGAGCCCCAGATCAGGTTCTCGTTGATGAGGCAGCCGCCCATGTAGTGCGCATCGTCGGCATAGCGGTCGTCCGCGGCGCACAGGGTGATGATCGCCTTCAGCGCATCGGGCTGGCGCGCCGCCACCTGCAGCGAATTGAAGCCGCCCCACGAGATGCCGAACATGCCGACCGCGCCGCTGCACCACGGCTGCGCCGCCAGCCACTCGATCACCGCGGTCGCGTCGTCGTGCTCGATCTCGGTGTATTCGTCGGCGATCAGCCCGTCGGAATCGCCCGAGCCGCGGATGTCGACGCGCACGCTGGCGTAGCCGTGGCCGGCGAAGTAATGGTGCATCGGCTCGTCGCGCGCCCGCATGAAGTCGCGCTTGCGGTACGGCAGGTATTCGAGGAGCGCCGGCACCGGCTCGGTCTCGGCGTCCTCGGGCAGCCAGATCCGCGCCGCCAGCCGCGCGCCGTCCGGCATGGGGATCCAGGCGTTCTCGATGATGCGCACCGGCCGCGGGAAATCGGTGACGACCCTCATGGCCGCACCTCCCCGCTCCTTGCGACGACCCATCCCGGTCATTTCCGCGCGCCGGCGGGCGCCCGCTTGCCCCGCGGGATGCGGGTGTGGCCCATCGACCAGAAGCGCAGCGTCAGCCGGTCGCGGACATCGAAGCCGACGGCGAGGTCCCAGCAGTTGACGATCGCCAGGCGGAACCCGCCCGGCGGCATGGCGTGCGTCTCCGGCGGCCGGTCGTCATGGAAGGTGATCTGGATGCTGGACACGTCCGGACTGCCCTCCATCAGTTCCGGCACCCGTGCGCGGTCGATCGAATACTCGACGCCGTGCGCGCCGAACAGCACGACGCTGTAGCCGGTGCGGCGGTCCTTGTCGGAATAGGTCCACGCGCCGTCGCGATACAGGCCGACCAGAGCATCGACCCAGCCGGCGCCGTAGAGGTCAGGCCACTGGTCGCTGAAGCGCAGGTGGCATTCGATGATGCGGCCGCCGATGGTTTCGAAGTTGACCATGCCGGTATAGCCGGCAAGATTGCGCGCCAGCCATTCGCCGCAATAGCCCTCGATCTCCGGGCGCGCCTCGGCATGCACCGTCCAGTAATCGAAGGTGCCGCCCTTGAGCGGCTCGCCGGTGACGTGCCGCCACCACACCGCCGTGCCGCCGACCACCGCGACGTCGGTGCTGACGTGCGGGCCGGTAAGCAGCTCCATCCACATATGGCCGGGCGCCTGCCGGCGCCGCCACTGCTCGAGCGAGCGGATCACGCGGCTGCCGGTGCCCATGCCGCGCATGTTGTAGATCGGCTTGGAGAACACCGGGAACTGCGGCGGCGCAAGGCCGTGCGGCGCGCAGCGGATGCCCTGACTCTCGGCGATCAGCAGCTTGTTGTAGATCCAGCGGTGCTCGGGGAACAGCTCGTAGGCGTCGGCATCATCGGTCGGGATCACCACGTCGTCGGGACAGGCGATGCCGTCGAAATACTGCTGCCGCCAGGGGTCGCGTTCGATGATGGGCATGATGGCGTATCAGACGTCGGTTGCGGGTGGACGCGCGTCCGCCTGCGGACACGAAACGTAAGGGCGGGTGCCCTCGAGCCGCATGATACCGGGGCGGCCGCGTCCCTGTCTGCATCTTTCGTCGCCGGCCGGGCGCGGCCGGCGGCGGCTTACGCCGCGTCCAGCTCGAGCACGAGGTCGTGCGGCTCGACGCGGCTGCCCGGCCCGGCGACGATTTCCTTCACCGTGCCGGCGGCATCGGCGTAGACGGCGGTCTCCATCTTCATCGCCTCGATGACGAACAACCTGTCCCCGGCGGCGACGTCGTCGCCCGCCTTGACCGAGACCGAGACGATGAGCCCCGGCATCGGGGCGCCGACCTGCCCCGGATCGCCCTCGTCGGCCTTGCGATGGGTTTGGCCGGCGGCCGCCAGCGCGCGGTCGGGCACCTTGACCGTGCGCGGCTGCCCGTTGAGTTCGAAGAAGACGGTGTGGTTGCCGTCGTCGTCGATGTCGCCGGTGGCCTGCCAGCGGATTATCAGGGTCTTGCCCGGCTCGATGTCGACTGCGATTTCGCGCTGCGGGGCAAGGCCGTAGAAGAACACGTCGGTCGGCAGCACCGAGACGTCGGCATAGCGGCGACGGTGTTTCGCATAATCGGCGAACACCGCGGGATACATCAGCCACGATGCCAGCTCTTGATCGCTGATGCTGCGTCGCACCTTCTTCTCCGCCTCTTCCCGCTCGGCCGCAAGGTCCGCGGCGGGCAGTACCGAGCCGGGCCGCACCGTCAGCGGCTTGCGCCCCTTGAGCACCTTCTTCTGCAGTGCTTCCGGGAACCCGCCGACCGGCTGCCCGATGTTGCCCGTGAACAGTTCGACGACGGATTCGGGGAAGGCGATGTCCTTGTCCGGGTCCATGACGTCGGCCGGCGTGAGCGCGCCCGCGACCATCGAGAGCGCCATGTCGCCGACGACCTTTGAGGTCGGCGTCACCTTGACGATATCGCCGAACATCCGGTTGACGTCGGCATAGGCGCGCGTCACCTCGGGCCAGTGCTTCTCCAACCCCATGGCGCGGGCCTGCTCGCGCAGGTTCGTGTACTGGCCGCCCGGCATGCCGTGCTCGAACACGTCCGACGAGCCGGCGCGGATGTCGCTCTCGAAGGCGGCGTAGTGGCGCCGCACTCCCTCCCAGTAATGCGAAGCGACGTGCACGGCGTCGGCGTCGAGTCCCGGGTCGCGCGCGCTGCCGGCCAGCGCCGCGACGACGGCGCCGAGGCTCGGCTGCGAGGTCAACCCGCTCATCGCATCGGCGGCGACGTCGATGGCATCGGCGCCCGCCGCGGTGGCGGCGAGGACGCTGGCGACGGCGACGCCCCCGGTATCGTGCGTGTGGAAGTGGATCGGGATGCCGATCTCCCGCTTCAGCGTCGTGACCAAAGTGCGCGCGGCCTCCGGCTTGCACAGCCCGGCCATGTCCTTGATCGCCAGGATGTGCACGCCGGCCGCCTCCAGCGCCTTGGCCAGCCCGACATAGTATTTGAGATCGTACTTGCCCGGGTCGCGGGCCGTCAGGTCGCCCGTGTAGCAGATCGCCGCTTCGCACAGCTTTCCGGTCTCGCAGACGGCGTCGAGCGCGACGCGCATGTTCTCCACCCAGTTCAGCGAATCGAAGACGCGGAACAGGTCGATGCCGGCCGCGGCCGCCTGCTCGACGAAGAAGCGCACGACGTTGTCGGGATAGTTCTTGTAGCCGACGCCGTTGGCGCCGCGCAGCAGCATCTGCTGCAGGATGTTCGGTGTCCGCTCGCACAGCCCCGCCAGGCGCTCCCACGGGTCCTCCTTGAGGAACCGCATGGCGACGTCGAAGGTGGCGCCGCCCCAGCTCTCCAGGGACAGCAGCTGCGGGAAGGCGTGCGCGTACCACGGCGCGACGGCGAGGATGTCGTAAGAGCGCATGCGCGTCGCCAGCAGCGACTGGTGCGCATCGCGCATGGTGGTGTCGGTGACCAGCACCTCCTTGCGCTCCAGCATCCACTTGGCGAAGCCCTCCGGGCCGAGCCGCGCCAGCAGCTGCCGGGTGCCGTCCGGGGGATCGCCGGCCGGCGGCTGCGGCGGCTCGGGCGGCGGCAGCGCGCCGGGATGGGCCCGGCCCGCGACCTCCGGATTGCCGTTGACCAGGACGTCGCCGATGAAGGTCAGCAGCCGCGTCGCCCGGTCCCGCCGGCGCGGGAAGCTGAACAGCTCCGGCGTCTCGTCGATGAACCGCGTGGTGTAGTCCGCGGCGCGGAACCGCTTGTGGCCGATCAGCGCCTCGAGGAAGGCGAGGTTGGTGGAGACGCCGCGGATGCGAAACTCGCGCAGCGCCCGGTCCATGCGCCGGATCGCCTCCTCGGCCGTCGGCGCCCACGCGGTCACCTTCTCGAGCAGCGAATCGTAGAACGGCGTGATCAGCGCGCCGGAGAACGCGGTGCCGCCGTCGAGCCGGATGCCGAACCCGGTGGCGCCGCGATAGGCGGTGATCCGGCCATAGTCGGGGATGAAGCGGTTGGTCGGATCCTCGGTGGTGATCCGGCACTGCAGGGCATGGCCGTTGAGCCAGATCTTGTGCTGCGGCGGCACGCCCGATTCCTCCGTGCCGATGCGCGCGCCCTGCGCGATGCGGATCTGCGCCTTGATGATGTCGATGCCGGTGATCTCCTCGGTCACCGTATGCTCGACCTGGACGCGCGGATTGACCTCGATGAAGTAGAACCGGCCGCTGTCGACGTCCATCAGGAACTCGACCGTGCCGGCATTGCGGTAGCCCGCGGCCCGTGCCAGCCGCACCGCGGCATCGCATAGCTCCGCGCGCTGCGCCTCGTCGAGATAGGGTGCCGGGGCGCGCTCGACGATCTTCTGGTTGCGCCGCTGCATCGAGCAGTCGCGCTCGCCCAGGTGCACCACGTTGCCGTGGTCGTCGGCGAGGATCTGGACCTCGACGTGGCGCGCCTGGCGCACCAGCTTCTCGAGGAACACCTCGTCGCGCCCGAAGGCCGCCTTGGCCTCGCGCCGGCCGGCGGCAACCTGCTCTTCCAGCTGCGATGCGTCCTCGACGACGCGCATGCCGCGGCCACCGCCGCCCCAGCTCGCCTTCAGCATCAGCGGGTAGCCGACCTCCTTCGCCAGCTTGCCCACCGCCTTCATGTCCGCCGGCAGGGCGCCGGTCGCCGGCACGACGGGGATGCCGGCCTCCTCAGCCAGCGCACGCGCCGCGACCTTGCTGCCGAGCTGCTCCATCACCGCCGGCGGCGGGCCGACGAAGGCGACGCCGGCGGCGGTGCAGGCGCGGGCGAAATCCGGGTTCTCCGACAAAAACCCGTAGCCGGGATGGATCGCGTCGACATGGGCGTCATGGGCGACCCGCAGCACGTCCTCGATATCGAGGTAGGCCTGCACCGGCTCCCTATTGCGGCCGACGAGGTAGCTCTCGTCCGCCTTGAAGCGGTGCAGGGCGAAGCGGTCCTCGTGCGAGTAGACGGCGACGGTGCGCAGGCCGAGCTCGTTGGCCGCGCGGAACACCCGGATCGCGATCTCGCTGCGGTTCGCCACCAGAAGCTTGCGGAAGGGTTTCTGGCTCGATTTGCGGTCCGTCCGTTTGGCCAATCTCGTCTCCCGTTTCTCGTCGCCCCGCGCGCTTATAGCGCGTCCCGCCGCCGCGCGGAACCGCCGCCGGGGTGGGGCGATCCCGACCCGCCGGGGCGCGCGCGGCGATCCTGTCCAATGCGCCCTGTCACTCCAGCCGGCGGCTGAGCGGGCTGTCCGTGGCCGGCCAGATCCCGGTCTCCACCGCGCGGCGCCCTTCAAAGACGAGGTAGCTCTTGCCGCCGTAGTGCGGCAGCGGCCGCAGCAGGGCCTCGAGCGCCGCCTCGTCGTCCGCCGCCACCACCAGCGCCGGCGCACCGCCATTTCGGCGAACGGTCCAGACCCGGGCGGTGCCGCGGCCGACGAGGCTGTCCGGCACGCCGCCCAGTTCGGCGGCGGCGAGGGTCGGTTCCACCTGCGACGTGATCCCGATGATCAGCCACGGCGCCCCGGTGGGCAGAGCGGCCGGATCGCCGCTCTCGAACCGCGGTGCTGTGTCCAGCAGGCGTCCCGCGAGCTGACGCGCCACCTCATCCGCGCTCTCGGTCCCGACCAGCACGACCGTCGAAGCGTCCGAGGCGAGCGTGACGTCGCGCAGGATCGGCGGCGCCTCGCCCGGCAACAGCCGGCGGAACAGCTCATGATCCGGGTCCACATGGACGGCGGTCGGCCGGTCCGGGACCTTCACGCTGGCGGTCATCTCGGTCTTCACGAGGGTGACCCGCCGGCGCACGGGGCCGCTCTCGGTCTCGATCACCACGGGGACGCCGAGGCGGTAGGCCGGCGCGTCCTGGCGCAGGGTGAACGTGACGCGGTGGGCGTCGCCCTCGTCCGACGCGCGCACCTCCCCGAGGCGGAGGCGGGGCGCCCCAGCCCGCTCCAGCCATTCCTCGAAGAACCAGCCGAGATCCCGGCCCGACGCCGCCTCGAAGGACGCGCGCAGGTCGGACCAGGCGGCGATGCGGAACCGCTGCTCGTCCCAGAACCGGCGCAGCCCGTCGCGGAAGGCGGTGTCGCGCAGCTCCTCGCGCAGCATGTGGAAGATGAATGCCACCTTGTTGTAGCCGACGACCTGCCCGGCGTCGTGCCGCTTGCCGGCGAAGGCGATCACCGGGACGTCACGCTCCGCCGGCAGCGCTGCATAGTCGCGCAGCCAGGCGAGGCGCATCTCGCGCGCCTGCCCTGCGCCTTCGGCGGCCGCGAGCGCGTAGTCCGCCATGTAGGTGGTCAGCCCCTCGGCCCAGTTGCCAGTGGCGTAATCGATGGCGACGCCGTTGCCCCACCAGTTGTGCAGCACCTCGTGCGCCAGCGAACGGCCGCGCATGAACGGCAGCGGCAGCACCATGCGGCCGACATAGGTGAGGTTCGGGAAGCCAAGTCCGACCGGCAGCGGCGATGAGATGACGTGGAAGTCAGGGAATGGATAGGGCCCGATTTCCTCCCCATAGCGCCGCAGATAGCGGGCGGAATCGCGCAGGTAGGCGTCCGACAGGGCGGCCAGCTCCGCGTGGAAGTACGTGCGCAGGCGGATGCCGTCCTCGTGCCGCTCCTCGACCGTATAGGGGCCGGCGAACAGGGACGGCGGCTCGGCCGGAAAGTCGGCGGCGAACACGGCGCGGTTCACGGTCTCGCCGAGCACCTCCTCCTCCAGCCGGCCGGTGGCCACGGCCCGGTGCGCGGCGGGCACCTCGACGGCAAGGCGGTACGCGGTCCAGTCGTCGTCGGTCACGGGGATCCAGCCGGCATAGCCGGACAGGTAGCTGCCCTCCGGCCCGGACGCGGCGGACGGCGTCACGCCGCGACTGCCGCCCTGCGGCATGGGCGGCATGGTGCCGCGCAGCCGCAGTGCGACGCGGTGCGCATCCGTGTCGGGCAGGACGACGCGCCAGGTGCCGCCATGCACGGCCGCCTCGGCCGTGCGGCCATCGACCGTCACCGCCTCGATCTCCATCCACTGCGCCAGATGGAATTCCAGCGCCGCGCGGCCGCGCGCGATCACCACGTCCGTTACCAGCAACGCGCCGCTCTCCGGGTCGAGCCGCGCCTCTATGGCATGGTGGATCGGCGGTTCGGCGTCGCCGGCGGCATTGCCCGGCGGCACCGCCAGGACGACGCCCAGCGCGGCCACGCACACCGTCCGGATCATTCGGGCGTCTCGAACGACTGCGGGAATTTGGCCACCAGCTCGATCTCCTCGCCGCCGCGGCGGATGACCAGCGGCAGCCAGGTGCCGGGGGCCTGGCGCTGCACGATCTCGACCAGCTCGCCGACCCTGTCGATCGGAAAGCCCGCCGCCGAGACGACGATGTCGTCGACCGCGATTCCGGTCGCCTCGGCAACGCTGCCCTCGATTACGTTGGCGACGCGCACGCCGCCCTCGCTCATCGCGATCAGCACACCGAGCCGGGCCTTGGGCGGCCCCGCGGCGACGAGCCGCCCGGGGGGCTCGACGACGAAGACCGCGTCGGCGAGGTCCGTCGGCAGCGAGTCGCAGGCCGCCTCACGTTCGACCGGCAGCAGGACCGCACTGTCGGGAACCCCGAGATCGGCCAGCTGGTGCGGGATGCCCCAGCGGTGCTCGACATGGCCGCCGCCGACGATGCCGACGACCAGGGCATCGGGCCGCTGCTGCCGCGCCTCGGCGAGGGCCTGCGCCATGGCCCGGTCCCAGGTCAGCTGCGCCGCGACGAAGCGAGCGAAATCCTCGGTCTCCAGGACCGAAGCGACATCGGCCACTTCGGCCGGCGTCTCTTCCACGCTCTCGACCGCGCGCGGAACTTCCGGGTCCGTCGCCGCGGCCGGTTCGTCTTCGTCTCCGTCGTCGTCGCGCGCATGCGACCGTTCGAAGAGGTAGATCTCGGCGAGGGATTCGCGGTAGGCCGCGACGGCCGGAGCCGGATCGGACAGGCCGGCGCGCTCGTCTTGCGGGATCACCGCCCAGCCCTCGTCGCGCACCCGCGAGACGAAATCCCGGTCGACGTTGAGGGCGATCATCGGTACCCGGTTCTGCCGCGCGAAATGGAACAGCGGCAGGTACAGCGTCGCGTCGTAGCCCCAGACAGTCGGCCAGTCGACCGCCTCCAGGAAGGCCTCGGCGTCGAGCTCGCCGTTGACCCAGCGGTCGAGCACGGGCTGGACGCGGCGCGGAAAGCTCTCGAACCCGAGCACCATATCGGGGTTTCTGCCCTGCAGCGCGGCCAGCGTGTGCAGCTGCCAGCGATGGTGTTCGATGTTGTCGTGCGCCTCGCCGAGCAGGACCACCTTCTGTCGCGCCAGCGAGGCGAAGAGCTCGTCGGCGGGCAGCGTCGCCCCGGTGGCCGGATCGAGCCAGGTGCCGACGGCAACGCACGCGCTTTCGTCGGCGCTGGTGGCCTCGTGGGCGCGGATCGCCAGAGCCATGACGGCGGCGGTCAGCGCCCCGGCGAGCAGCGCCCGCCATGCGATGGCCCCTGGTCGGCGGGGCGTCTGCGGCCCCGGTTGGCACATTTTCGCCATGCCGGTCACTCCCGTGCCCCGGGGGTGAGCGTCAGCGTCACCCGCCGCCCGTCGCGCAGCACCACCACCTCGACGGGGACGTCGATCTTGAGCCCGTCGAGTGCGTGCGAATAGTCGTAGATGTTGGCGATCTCCTGGCCCGCCATCTCGACGACGATGTCACCGTCCTGCATCCCCGCCGCCGCGGCCGGGCCGTCCGTGGCGACGCCGGAGATGCGGGCGCCGGCGACGTCGGCCTGCGTGTAGTCGGGAATGGTGCCGAGATAGACCCGCGAGGTACGGCGGCGCGGCGAGGCGCCGGCGACATCCTGGCGGATGTAGTCCGGGACCGCCTCGGCCGTGGCAAGGCTGCGGGTGATCAGGGCGATCAGCCGCGCGATCTTCTGCATACCGTCGTAATTGAGGATGTCCGGCGTATCCCGCGGCGTGCTGTACTCCGCATGCGGGCCGGTGAACGCATTCAGGACGGGCACGCCCTTGAGGTAGAAGGCCGTCGCGTCGGTCGCCATGAAGGCGCTGTCGCTGGTCACGATGTTGAGGCCGACCGGCACGTTGCGCTTCTCGATCTCGCGCGGCCACACGGAACTCGAGCCGACGCCTTGCAGGCTGAGCTGTTGGTCCAGCCGGCCGATCATGTCCATATTCAGGTAGGCCGCGATCGCCGGGTGCAGGCTGTCGCCGGCCGTGTCGGCGGCAAAGGTGCGGGTGAAATGGGTCGAGCCGAGAATGCCCAGCTCCTCGCCCGACCACGCGGCGAACAGGATGTCACGCCTCAGCGACAGCCGGCCCTGCGCCTTCAGATCCGCAAGGTACTCGGCAATCTCGAGGAGCGCGGCAACGCCCGAGGCGTTGTCGTCGGCGCCGTAATGGATCTGTCCCGCCTCGTCGGGACGGGCCAGCGACTTGCCAGCGATGCCGCGGCCGAGATGGTCGACATGCGCGCCGATAACCACGCGTTCCGCAGACAGCGCTTCGCCGGCCGGCAGCCGCGCCAAGACGTTGCGGCCGCGCGCCATCTCCGGCCTGAGGTCGATCTCGGCGGCTACGGTCACCTCGGGCAGCGCAAATCCCGCGACCGCCTCGCCGCCGTCCAGCGCGCGCTGCAGATCGCCGAGGCGCTTGCCGGCGGGCGCCAGCAGGGCATCGGCGAGATCGTCGGACACCGAGATCGCAGCGAGCGTGGCGCCGGCCGCCGCGGCCTCGAAGGACAGCGGCACCAGCTGCTCCTTGACCTTCGCGTTGGGCCCGCTGGCGACGATGATGCCGAGCGCCCCGCGCGAGCGCGCCACCGCCGCCTTGTAGCCGAGCTCGGCATAGCGGTGCAGGTGCTGGCGCCGTTCCGCCGCGATGTTCTCGGGCAGGTAACGCAGCATCAGCACCCACTTGCCGGCCACGTCGAGCTCGCCATAGGAATCGTAGGCTTCGTTGGCGCCGTCGTCCGGCGCGACGATGCCGTAGCCGGCGAACGCGATCTCGGCCGGCCCGGCTTGCCCGTGCGCCGACAGGCCGAGCGGGCGCCAGTCGCGCTCGACGGCGGGGCTGGCCTCGATGCCCGCGACGGTGAGGCGGTTGGCCGTGCCGAGGCTCACCGCCGAGACGAAGTCGAAGCCCTGGAACCAGCCGCCCGCATCGCCGGCCGGCCGCAGCCCGAGCGTCTCGAATACGCCGGCGACGTAGGCGGTGGCGCGGCGCTCGCCCGCGGTGCCGGTCAGCCGCCCCGCCATCTCCTCCGAGGCCAGGGTCTCGACGTGCCGCCGCAGATCCTCGGCGTCGATCGCGGCGCGGGTCTTCGGCGGCGGCGGCGCCGCGTCGGTCGGCGCGCCCGCCGGTGCCGATCCGTCGAGGCCGAGCAGGCGGCGTGCCTCCGCGTCGTTCCAATCGGCGATGAATATCTGCGCCGTCTTGTCCGGTGTGCGGCTGGTCGACCACGACAGCCGCGTGCCGTCCGGTGAGAACACCGGCAGCCCGTCGAACCCGTCGCTGTAGGTAACCCGCACCGGCTCGCGCGCGCCGGCGGCGTCGACCATGTACAGCTCGAAGTTCTGGAAACCGAGCACGCTGGTCGCGAAGATGATGTAGTCGCCGGACGGGTGGAAGAACGGCGCCCAGGATATCGTGCCGAGGCGGGTGACCGCCTTGGCCCCGCTGCCGTCGGCGTTCGCCGTGTAGACCTCGGCGCTGCCGCCGTCCGCGGCAAAGCGGCGCCACACGATCTTGCTGCCGTCATGGCTGTAGAACGGCCCGCCGTCGTAGCCCGGCGTGTCGGTCAGTCGCCGCACGTCGCTGCCGTCGGCGCGCATCACGTAGAGCTCCATGAAATAGGACGGATCGCGCTCCAGGATTTCCTGCTCCCGTTCGCTCAGCGTGCCCTCATAGGCATGGCGGTTGGAGGCGAACAGGATGTGCCCGCCGTCCGGCGCGTACGAGCCCTCGGCATCGTAGCCCATGGCGTCGGTCAGGTTGACCGGCTCGCCGCCGGCCGCCGGCACCTCGAAGATGTCGTACCAGGGATCGAAGCTCCACGAATAGCGCCGGGCGCTGCCCGCCGCGCGCTCCGCCAGTTCCGCCGCCTGCTTGGCCACCGCCTCCGGGTCCAGATGGGTCGAGGCGAACAGCGCCTTGTCACCGTCGGGATGGACCCAGGCACAGGTCGTCTTGCCGGTGCCGGGCGACAGCCGGCGCGTATCGCCGGTCTCCAGGTCCATCAGGTAGATCTGGTAGAACGGGTTGCCGGGCTCGCGCTCGCTCTGGAAGATCAGCTGCGTGCCGTCGCGGCTGAAATAGCCCTCGCCGGCGCGCCTGCCTTCGAAGGTCAGCTGGCGCACGTTGGCGAGAAGCGCCGCCTCCTCCGGCCCCGCGGCCGCCGCCGGCAGCGCCAGCATGGCGCCGCATAGGACGAGCGCAGCGCCGGCGCCGTGGCGCGGGCCTCTATCCGATGGGCGTGGCAATGTCGGACGTTCCCTGACCAGTTGTTGCGGACGAGGCGGTCCCGGCAGCGCCGGGCCGCAGCGAGTGTAGCACTGTCGCAAACGCGGCGCTGTTGCTTCATGTGCATCGCGGCGCGGTTTTTTCAAGGCGGCGGCTCGGGGCCGACGCCGGCGGGAATCGCGAAACGAGCCCATGCGTTAGGGTTTTCCGTGGCTTTCTGGGGAAGATATGGAAAACGCCGGG
>CAYFYY010000058.1:26406-26669 GCA_964347475.1 uncultured Flavobacteriales bacterium | reverse complement strand
GAACGCCATGCGGCTGACCTTCTCGGACAGCGGCTTGGCGCCCAGCAACATAGCGGCGATGCAGTACCACACCGCGACGTGGGCCGACACGTTGATCTGCTGCGAGGAATGCCCCATGGCCCACCAGACCACCTTGTAGATGACCGGGTCGATATCGGGAATGAGCCCGAGCGACCACAGCAGGGTGGGGATCAGGATGATCGCGCCCGAGGCGATGGTGAAGACCGCGATGATCGCGGCGGTCAGCGCGCCGAAGGTGACCA
>CAYFYY010000058.1:0-26396 GCA_964347475.1 uncultured Flavobacteriales bacterium | reverse complement strand
GCGGGATCGAGCCCTCGTAGGTCTTCTCATCCTTGGCGATGACCAGCGTCGCGAAGAAGATGAAGCAGCCGATCAGGGCGCCGACGGCGAACAGGATGATGCCGAGATAGAACAGGGGCGACGCCCGCATCGGCACGTAGGAGGTGAACATCACGCTCGAATCGCCCTGGAAGACGGCGTAGTTGGCGGTCAGTGCGCCGATCGCCATCAGCGCGAAGCCGACCCATCCGAGCTTCGGTGCCGCCAGCCGCGATTTCAGCAGGATCGCCGAGGCGAAGTAGAGGATCGCGATCTCGAAGAAGATGATCCAGAACAGCAGCACGTTGAGCCCGTGCCCGGTCAGGATCAGGTAGAACCAGTCCGCCGGCAGCAAGGAGACGTCGGGCCAGCGCGTGAGTGCGACCATCAGCCCCTGCAGGCCGCCGAGCGCCAGTGCCAGGACGCCGGCGACCGCGTTGGCCTTGATCAGCCGCTGCGCCGGCAGGTGGACCGGAAGCCCGGTGTCGGGGCAGGTCCTGAAATGTGTTGCGTCCGCCATGTTCCGTCCTCCCTTGCCTACTCGACCACGTAGATGCGGCCCAGCATGTTGTGGTGGCCGATGCCGCAGAATTCATTGCACACGACGCCGAACTCCCCGGCCCTGTTGGGTTTCAGGGTGATTACCATCTCGTAGCCGGGATGAACCTGAATGTTGATGTTGGTCGGCTGCAGCGAGAAGCCGTGCTGCCAGTCGATCGATGACAGGTGCAGCCGATATTCCCTGTCCTTCTCCAGTTCGAGGATCGGGTACCACTGCCACAGGCTGGCCTGCAGGTAGACGTCGCTGCCGGCCGGGGGGTGCACCACCGGAATGCCGGTGTCGCCCTCCTCGCGGACCGTGTATTGCGCGACCATCGCCTCGGTGCGCGCGGCAAACACGTCGGGGTCGATCTGGTAGGCCGTGTTCGACAGGTTCTGCTCGCCGATCACGTGCCAGACGATCATTGTCCCGAACATGACGATGGCCCAGACCAGGCAGACCGCAATCCAGACCAATTCGAAGCCGTGCAGCGGCTCCTTCCACCAGATCCTCTTTTCGGGCGGGAAAATTGCCATCGTGTCCTCCTCCGGCTATTGCGCGAGCGGGATCTGGGCGACTTCCATGACGCCCCAAATCAGGTACAGGACGGTGGGAATGGTGACCCCCAGGATCAGCAGCAGCCAGTGGTTGTCGAGCAGCCGCTGCATGAAAGGGACCGGCTCGTCGTCCGGGCCGCCCGGGCCGGCCCCGGTCTCCGGAGAAGAATTGATACGGTTTTCATGCATTGCACCGTTCTCCCAGGTTTGAAGCGCTCCAAAGAAAAATCATGAAACCACATGGGCTCGACGGCAAATCAAAAATACATAACGCCGCCGGTGTTGATCCGGAACGCAGCTCCGGATCGTGACGGGTATGATGCTAAGGAATCGGAGCCGGCTGTCCCTTGACTGAAGTCAAGCCCGCCGGTCCGCTGCACGGCAGCAGGGGCGTCGTTGACCCCCGATTAGCGATCCACCTATAGTCGCTGGCAGGGCGACGAACGACCGACGGTCGATTGGCTTGAAGGCGCAAGCTGGCGTACGTCGCCGACAGGACCGGGCAGGGGTATGGACGAACGGGATCTGAAAATCGTATGCGGGACCAGGCTTTTCGCCGGACTCGCCCCGGACGCGGTCTTGGGTCTGCTGCGCGGCTCGGCGCCGCGCACCCGCCCGAAGGGCCAGATGCTGTTCGAGCAGGGCGACCCGGCCAACGCGTTCTATATCGTGCTCGAGGGGTGGGTGAAGGTGTTCCGGCCGTCCGCCGTGGGCGACGAGGCGGTGTTCGGGGTGTTCACCGCCGGCGAGACTTTCGGCGAGGCGGCGATGTTCATCCAGGGCCAGTTTCCGGCCGCCGCGCAGGTGGTCGAGACCGCGCGGCTGATCGCGGTGCATGCCGACGTGTTCCGCGAGCGCGTGCGCAACGACCCCGACCTCGCCTTCGAGATGATGGCGTCGATGTCGCGCCACCTGCACTCACTGATGAACCAGGTGGAGCAGCTGCAGACCCGATCGAGCGCGCAGCGGCTGGCACAGTTCCTGGTGTCGCTGGCACCGGTGGTGCAGGGCGCCGCCGTGGTCGGTTTGCCCTACGACAAGTCGCTGATTGCCCATCGCCTGGGCATGAAGCCGGAAAGCCTGTCGCGCGCCTTCGTGCGTCTCCGCAGCCAGGGTGTGACGACCGACGGCAACCGCGTGATGATCGGCGACGTATTGCGGCTCCGCGACTACGGCGAGACCGGTCCCCTGCGGGAACGGCTGGCCAGCAACTAATCCGTTGCGGCGGACACGCGGGGGCGCGTCAGGACCGGCCAATAGGCGACGGTGAAGATCAGGAAGGCGGCACTCCACGACAGCCCGGACGCCACCATGGCGGCGTCGTGGTAGGGGAGGTCGAATAGCGGCCAGCCGATCCGTCCGGCCGCTGCCAGGCTGACGAGCACGTAGGCGGCCACGACCGCGGTCGAAACCTTCAGCTCCCGTCCCGTGTGTCCGAGGCCGGCGCGCGTCATCACCCCGAGCGTCATGCTGCCGAGCGCGCCTACGGTCAGCGCATGCAGGGCGGGAATCTCTGGCATACCGCCGGTGACCAGGGCCCAGCCCTTGAGCAGCAGCCCGAAGACGAGCCAGGCATAGCCGAGGTGCAGGATCCACAGGATCGGCGCGGAGAGGACGCGATGCGTGCGCCATCCGGCCATGCGAGCGGCGCCGGCAAGGCCGGCCGCGATCGCGACCCATCCGGTCGCCGCCGAGCCGGGTGCCACGAGATCCGCGACGAGCAGCACGACGATGGCAAGGATCGCAACGATGTCGCGCGTGTCAGCGGGCCGCGGCAGCGGCTCGATGCCTTCACGTCGCAGCACGTTGGTGGTGAACGCCGGTACGATGCGCCCGCCGACGACGGTGAGCAGCACCAGAAGGACGTCGAACGCCAGCAGGTGGCCGATTTCGGACGTCCCGTCAAAGACCGCCATGGCCTCCAGGTGATGCAGGCCGGCAGCCAGAAACAATGCGATCAAAGCCGGCAGGAAGACGAAATTGCGCTTCGACCAGCCGGCGAGCAAGGCCTGGGCGACCAGAACGGAGAGCAGGCCGAGGAACGCCATCTCGGGAAGCGCGACGGCCACGGCCGAAATCCAGGCCGACGTCCAGCTGGTGATCCGGGATAGCAGCCAGAGCCCGAACAGAACCGCGAGCGACGCGCCGCGGACCGGCTGCCGGCCGGTCCAGCTGGGGACCGCGGTCAGAAAGAACCCGGCGACCACCGCGAGCCCGTAGCCGAAAATCATCTCGTGCGCATGCCACTGGTGGACCGGCCCGGCAATCGACAGCGGGACCGACGCCGTGCCCCGCTGTGCCACCGTGATCCACGCCATCCACGCGAGCATCGCAAGGGCCGCCTGCACGCCGGCACCCAGAAAGAATGGCCGAAAGCCGTACTCGAAGATCACCGGGCCGGCGTACCGCCGCTGCCGCCGGGCCGACTCGACGTCGATTTGCGTCACCGGCTGATCTCCGCAACGGTACCGTCCGCCAGTGCAAGGCGGGCCAGGCTGCCCCCGAATGCCGCGAGAATATCCCGGGCCCGGTCGGGGCCGGTCACCGCCAGGGCCGTGGCCAGGGCATCGGCGGTCGTCGCGTCGGGCGCGATGGCGCTGGCCGACAGGCAACGGCGCGCGCTGTCACCGGTCGCCGGGTCGAACAGGTGATGGAACCGGCCGTCGGTGTCGAATGTCATGCCGTATCCACCCGAGGTCGCCAGTGCGGCGCCCGCCAACGGCAGGGAGGCGACGGTGCGCTCCGGGTCGCGTGGATCCTCGAGGCCGATCCGCCACGGCCTGTCGTCGGGCCCGTCCAGCGCGCGGATCTCGCCCACGTCGACCAGCACCGTCGTCAAGCCTTCATGGCGCAGCAGGTCGGCGATGCGGTCGGTGATGTAACCCTGGGCGATGCCGTTCAGAGTCACCGCCATGCCGGGCCGCGCGAGGGCGATGCGCCCGTCATCGAGATCGATGGCGCGGTAGTCGACCAGCGCGGCGGCTCGGGCGACGCCGCGGGCGCCGGGACCCGCGCGGTCGTCGGGGCGCTCCGCGAAATGTCGGGCATAGAGCCGCCAGAGCGGCTGCACGGTGACGTCGAACGCGCCGTCGCTGAGCGTGCCGAACCGGCGCGCCTCCGCGATGACGAGCCGCAGGTCGTGCGACGGCGCCGCAAGGCGTCCCGTCGCGTTCAGTCGCGTCACTTCCGACCGCTGGCGGTAGAGGCTGAAAATAGCCTCGAGCCGGGCGATTTCACCCACGCAATGCGCGAGCACATGCCGGACTTTGGCCTCGTCCGGATGGCGGACCAGGATCCGCGCGGGACCGCCAAGGGCCTCGCCGCGCCACTCCAGCTCCGGGACGCGGGCTCCGGCGCGGCCGAGTCCGGCGAGCGGCAGTCCTGCGGCCGCGGCGAGGACGGTCAGCGCCCTGCGGCGGGTGACGGGTGCATGCGTGCGCATCGGTCTATCCTCCATCGGCCTGCGCCCCTGCCATGGCGGCGCCGCGCATCTCCCTGCGCTTCCGGCGCTCGATCAGGGGCGGGCAGGTCTTGTCGTCAAAATACAGCGTCTGGCAGTTCAGGCAGTAGATGCACTCGTTCGGATTGATCGTGCCGTTGGGATGAATCGCCTGTACCGGACATCGGGACGCACAGATGTTGCACTGCCGCCCACATTGCCAACGGCGCTTCAGCCACTCGAACATGCGTATGCGGGCCGGGATCGCGAGCGCCGCGCCGAGCGGGCACAGATAGCGGCAGAACGCGCGCTCGACGAACAGGGCGGCGCCAAGCAGCAGGCCGACATACAGCAGGAACGGCCAGTCGCGCATGAACCGCATGACGATGGCGGTTTTGAAGGGCTCGACCTCGGCCCCGATATGGGCGAGGTCGATGGATCCCAGGGACACTGCGAACAGGCCGAGGAAGACGATGTATTTTATCGGCCACAGCCGTTCGTGCAGGGTGAACGGAAGCCGCGACTGCGGCACATGGAACGCCCGGGCGATTCGGTTCAGCAACTCCTGCAGCGCCCCGAACGGGCACAGCCAGCCGCAGAAGGCGCCGCGGCCGCCGAACAATAGGGCGACGGCGACGAACGCCCAGAGGATGAAGATCAGCGGCTCCAGGAGGAAGAAGTCCCAACGAAATTCGGTGCGCAGCGCGCCCGCAAACGTTATCACGTTGAGGACGGTCAACTGCGCCGTCGCATACCACCCGAGCCAGAACAGGGTCACGATGAGAAAGCCGTAGCGCAGCGCCTTGTAAAGCGTGCGCCGCTGAGCGACGAGATCCTGGAGGAAGAAAATCCCGCCGAGGATCAGCAGCAGGCCGATCAGGACTATGATCTGCGGCATCCGCTCCAGCCACACGCCGCGCCACAGCTCGCGCGACGGGACGACGTGCGGAACGACGGCTGCCGTTTTCAGGTAACGGTCCGGCAGGGCGTAGGCGAGCGGGTGCGTCGTCAGCACCGGTCCGGCCTTCGATTCGCCTTGCACCATGAGTTCGAGGCGCCACGGCTGGGTGGCGTCGAATCCTCGGTCGCTGGGCAGGACGAACAGTGCCATTTCGCGGAAATCCGGTGCGCCCGCGATGCGCAGGCGATCGACGCGCATATGGTCCGCGCGGCCGAGCTGGATGGTCGCCCCGTTCTGGATGATCTGCACGCGATCGAAACGACCCGTCTTCACGTAGCTGGTCCCCTTGAATGAATACAGGCCGCTCGCGGCGACGAATATCAGGTGGTCGCCGGGAGCGAGCGAGCTCGCCAGCCGGTTGAACCGCTGGGCGCCCAGGAGATTGCGTCCGATCCGCGCCGGGGTCGCGAGTCCCGCGACGAGATCGATGAACCTCGTGGCCGGGTCGCTCGGGCCTGTGCCCGCCGGATACAGCCGGCCCCCCTTGTCGGCGATGGGTCGGGCGGCGTCAGCCAGCGTCAGCCGCATCTCGCGCAGCGAGCCATCCGCGATCAGCGCATCCCAGGACGCCTCCTCGAAACCTGTCAGATCGATCCCCGATGTGGCGGCGGCCAGGATACCGCGGCTCTCGCCCACCGCCTGTGCCGACTGGAAGATCGCGTCGGTCATCAGCAGCGACGAGACGGTTGCGCCACTGACCGCATCGAGGGCCGTACCGTTCTTCGGCGCGCGCCGCATGACGCGGACCGGGTTCGCCGCGTCGAGCCCCTCGAATCCGTCGACGAATCGGGCAAGGTCGTCACTGGAGACGCCGATCGCCAGGATCGGCTCGTGGTGCTCGAGGATTTCGGCGCCCGTAATCTTGCCGCCCATGTCGAGGCCGACGGCGATATCGAGCGTCTTGCCGGATAGGCCCACCGACCTTACGGCAGTGTGCGTGCTGAACACGTAGCCGACGACATCGCTATCGCGATATGCCGGAACAGCCGGCGGCGCGCCGTCCGTGGCGCCGAAGTGCGTCGCGCCCGGAAATACCCTGTTGAGGACCGCGGGCGCGATCGGCCCGCCGTCCGCTTCGGCCGCTGCCGGGGCCAGTGCGCCGGACAGGCCTGCGGACGCAAGAACCGCCACCACGACAAGGGTGCCGATTCGTCGCAGCGTCTGGAAAATCGGTGCGCGTGGTTTTGTGCGTTCGGGTCCCGCCATGGCAACTTTTGTCAGGCTTGGCAAGGCCGAGTCGGACGGACCCGGCGATTGCGGCTATTGTTGTCAGGATTGCGGCGTTCGCCGCAACCGTCTTTGATCGGTGTCAATCTGCGTGCACAGCGCTTTCGGCTGCAATTGACTTTGGTCAAGGTGACGACGGCCAGTGAAAGGCAGCATGTGCCGAAATTCCGCATAAAGGGAGAGCCACCATGAAGACGTTTCTCCGCGCAGGCGCAATCGGGATAGCGCTTGGCTTCGCGTATTCGGGCGCCGCTGCGCTCGCCCAGCAGCCGAGCCCCGAGAAGCTGAAGGAGCACGAGACAACGCCGGGCGGACAGTATCAGCCGAGCCTCGATCTTCCGGCAGGCGCCCCTGGCGTCAAACCGGGCGCCCCGCCCCTGACCGCAGAGCAGTTCAGCAAGGCAAACCGTATCTATTTCGAGCGCTGCGCGGGTTGCCACGGCGTGTTGCGCAAGGGCGCAACCGGAAAGCCGCTCACCACCGATATCACGAAGGAGCTGGGCGGCGAATACATCAAGGCGTTCATCACCTACGGCTCGCCGGCCGGCATGCCGAATTGGGGCACCTCGGGCGACCTCAGCGAAGAAGAGATCGAGTTGATGACCGCCTATCTGCTCAACGATCCGGCGACCCCGCCGGAATGGGGCATGAAGGAGATGAAGGACTCCTGGGAGGTGCTGGTTCCGGTCGACAAGCGGCCCAAGACTCAGCAGAACAAGCTCGACATCGACAATCTGTTTTCGGTGACACTGCGCGACGCAGGGCAGGTTGCGCTGATCGACGGGCATTCGAAAAAGATCGCGACGATCATCGACACTGGCTATGCGGTGCACATCTCCCGTCTGTCGGCGTCGGGGCGGTACCTGTTTACCATCGGCCGCGATGCCCGGATCAACCTCATCGACCCGTTAATGGCCCCGCCGGCCACGGTGGCCACGATCAAGATCGGCATGGAGGCCCGTTCCGTCGAGACGTCGAAGTTCAAAGGCTGGGAGGACAGATACGCCATAGCCGGCGCCTACTGGCCGCCGCAATACGTCATCATGGATGGCGACACGCTGGAGCCGCGCAAGATCGTATCGACCCGTGGGATGACCGTCGACACCCAGGAATACCATCCCGAACCCCGCGTTGCGGCGATCGTGGCTTCGCACTACGGGCCCGAATTCGTCGTCAACATCAAGGAAACGGGACACGTCCTGCTGGTCGACTATTCCGACCTGCGGAACCTCAAGGTAACCAAGATCGAGGCCGACCGCTTCCTGCATGACGGCGGATTCGATTCCACCGGCCGCTATTTCCTTGTTGCCGCGAATGCCCGCAACAAGGTGGCAGTCATCGATACGAAGGAAGGCAAGCTGGTGGCGCTGATCGAGACCGGCACGACGCCACATCCGGGCCGCGGCGCGAACTTCATCCATCCACAATTCGGGGCGGTCTGGGCGACCAGCCATCTCGGCGACGAGACGATCGCCATCATCGGAACCGACCCGGAGAAAAACCCGAACCACGCCTGGAAAGTGGTGCAGAAGCTTGAAGGGCAGGGCGGCGGTTCGCTGTTCATCAAGACCCATCCGAAATCGACGAACCTGTGGGTCGACACGCCGCTGAACCCGGAGGCCGAGATCTCCGCGTCGGTCGCCGTCTTCGACACAGAAAATCTCGATAACGGCTACGATGTCGTCCCGGTCGGCGAGATGTCGGGCATCTCCGAAGGGGTGCGCCGGGTCGTGCAGGGCGAGTACAACAAGGACGGCTCGGAAATCTGGTTCTCGGTCTGGAATGCAGTTACGCAGGAGTCGGCGATCGTGGTGATCGACGACAAGAGCCGCAAATTGAAGGCGGTCATCAAGGACAAGCGTCTGGTGACGCCGACCGGGAAATTCAACGTGTTCAACACCAAGAACGATATCTACTGATGCGGAATGGCCGGGACGGGGCCGGTTACGGCCTCGTCCCGTGCGCCCGACGCATGAGAGCGGATGTGACATAGACGTCGGTGGACCGCGAGCCAGGGGGTGGTTATGACCGGGAGCCACGACACGGGGCGGATTGGCCGAGTGCCACGGGCAGCGCTGTGCGCTGTCCTGCTGGCGGTCGGCGTGGTCTTGCCCGCCCTGGCCGAGGTGCCGACCCGCGCCCGCCAGAACGAGCTGCTCTATCTGTTGGAGCAGGACTGCGGATCGTGCCACGGGTTGCGCCTGAAGGGCGGCCTCGGCCCGCCACTGCGGCCGGCGGATATCGCCGAGACACCGGACGACGCCCTGATCGACGCGATCCTCAACGGACGTCCGGGAACGCCGATGCCCCCGTGGGACATCGAGATCAGCGATGCGGAGGTGCGGTGGCTGGTCGGGCGGCTGCGCGCCGGGGAGGTCGCCTATGACAGGTAATCCGGCCCGCGCCGCCCTCCTGATCAGTGTGATCGGCCTCGCCGCCGCCTGGCTGGCCGGCTGCGCGCCGGCGCCGCGCGCAACCGGCGACCTCGGCGTGGTCATCGAGCGGGCCGCCGGCCGCCTCGCCGTGATCGAGACCACCGGGTCGACGATCCTCGCGCGTGTGCCGGGGCTGGGCGATACGTCGCACGCGTCGGTCGTCTACTCGCGCGACGAACGCTATGCCTTCGTGTTCGGCCGGGACGGCGGTCTGACCAAGGTCGACATGCTGCGCGGCCGCATCGTCAAGCGCGTCGTGCAGGGGGGCAACAGCGTCGGCGGGGCCATCTCGCAGGACGGCCGCCTGGTCGCGGTGGCCAACTACGAGCCTGGCGGCGTACGCGTGTTCGACGCGGCGACCCTGGAGCAGGTGGCCGATATCCCGGCCATCGGCGCCGACGGATCGACTTCGAAGGTGATCGGCCTGGTCGATGCGCCGGGCAACCGGTTCGTGTTCTCGCTGTACGATGCGGGCGAGACGTGGATCGCCGACATGTCGCAACCCGCCGCGCCGCAACTGATCAAGTTCACCGATGTTGGCCAGTTGCCGTATGACGCGCTGATCACCGGCAACGGCCGCTACTACATCGTCGGCCTGTTCGGCGAGGATGGGCTGGCGCTGCTCGATTTGTGGAACCTGGGGGACGGCATGCGGCGGATCCTTGACGGTTACGGTCGCGGCGAGGAACCCCTGCCGGTGTACAAGATGCCCCATCTCGAGGGCTGGGCGGTAGCCGGGGATCTCGCGGTGCTGCCGGCCGTCGGACGCTACGAGCTGCTGCTGCTCGACATGAACACCTGGCGCGAGGCGGGCCGCATTTCGGTACACGGACAGCCGGTGTTCGCGGTTGCGCGGCCGGACGGGCGGCAAGTCTGGGTCAATTTCGCGCATCCGCGCAACGACGTCGTGCAGGTGGTCGACCTTGTCAGTCGTGAGGTCGTGGCCACGTTGCGGCCGGGCAAGGCGGTGCTGCATCTGGAGTTCACGCCGCGCGGCGAGCGTGTCTGGGTGTCGGTCCGTGACGAGGACAAGGTGGTGGTCTACGACACCGCGACGTTGCGGCCGGTCGCCGAACTCACGGTCGACAAGCCGAGCGGGATCTTTCTGACGGCGCGGGCGCACAGGACGGGGCTGTAGCTATGAACGTGTCGCAGTTCGGCATGCTGGAAAAGGATCTGCTGGACGACTTCCAGCGGGATTTCCCTCTTGTGCCGCGGCCGTACAAGGCGGTAGCCGAACGGCTCGGCTGCGACGAGGAGACCGTGCTCGATCTTCTGTCCCGCATGATCGGGGCCGGGCTGATCACGCGGATCGGCCCCGTGTTCGCGCCGCATCGTGCCGGCGCCAGCACGCTGGCGGCGATGGTCGTGCCGGCGGACCGGCTCGACGAGGTCGCGGCGCTGGTCAGCGAGTTCGACGAGGTGAACCACAATTACGAGCGCGAGCACCGCATCAACCTGTGGTTCGTCGTCTGCGCGCCGGCGGCGCAGCGGGTGGCCGCCGTGCTGGACGAAATCGCCGCGCGGACCGGCCTCGACGTGATCGACCTGCCGCTGGAGCAGGCCTTCCACATCGATCTGGGGTTTCCGCTGCAATGGACGTGACGCAGAAGGATCGCGAGCTGATCGCCGCGGTGCAGGACGGGCTGCCGCTCGACCCGCGGCCGTATGCCGCCGTCGGCCGCCGCCTCGGCCTGACCGAGGCCGAGGTCATCGCCGGGCTGCGACGGCTCCTCGAGCGCGGTGTGATCCGGCGGTTCGGGCTCGTGCTGTCGCATCGCGACCTCGGCTATCGCGCCAACGGGATGGTGGTCTGGGACGTCCCGGACGATGCCGTGGCAACGATCGGGGCGCGGCTGGCGACGCTGCCCTACGTGACGTTGTGCTACCGACGGCCGCGGCGCCCGCCGGCCTGGCCCTACAACCTGTTCTGCATGATCCATGGGCGCGACCGGGAGGCCGTCGAACGACAAATCGAGGACGCCGCGGTCGCTGTCGGTGCCGGCGATTGCCCGCGCGCCGTGCTGTTCAGCACACGGCGCTTCAAGCAACGGGGCGCGCGATACGCCGACGGCCTGGCAACGGAGACCATGTGACATGGATGCCCGGGATTGCAGGCTGATCGACGCGCTGCACGGCGGGTTTCCGGTGTGCGCGCGCCCCTATGCCGCGGTGGCGCAATCGCTCGGCATGAGCGAGGGCGAGGTTATCGACCGGTTGGCGCGGCTCCTGGACGCAGGGATGCTGACGCGGTTCGGGCCGTTGTACGATGCCACGCGGCTTGGCGGGGCGTTCACCCTTGCCGCGATGAGCGTCCCCGAGGAACGGTTCGACGCCGTGGCGGAGATCGTGAACGGGTTTCCCGAGGTGGCGCACAACTACCGTCGTGACCACCGCTTCAACGTGTGGTTCGTCGTCGCCACCGAGAGGTCGGAAAGCATCGGCGAGACCCTGGACAGGATCCGCGAACGCACCGGACTGGCCGTTCTGGACCTGCCCAAGGAACACGAATATTTCCTGGAACTGAGGCTGCCGACATGAGTGCACCGTTGACAGCCTCGGTCGACGCGGCGCTCGATCCGATCGACCGGCGCATTGTCGCCGCAACCCAGGCCGGGCTTCCCCTGACGGCACAACCGTACCACGCGGTGGCGGCGCAGCTCGGCCTGCCGCCCGAGGAGGTCATGCGGCGCATGATCCGCATGCTGGAAATCGGCGCCATCCGCCGCATCGGCGCGGTGCCGAACCACTACGCGCTGGGCTGGACGGCGAACGGCATGTCGGTCTGGGACGTCGCGGACGACCATGTCGACGAGGCCGGGCAAATGGTCGGCGGGCTCGAGTTCGTGAGCCACTGCTACCGCCGGCCGCGCCGCCCGCCCGACTGGCCGTACAATCTGTTCGCCATGGTCCACGGCCGTGGCCGCAGCGAGGTGGAAGACAAGGTCATGCGGATCGCAGCCGTTCTCGGCGCGTGGAGCCGTGGCCACGACGTGCTGTACAGCACCAAGATCCTGAAGAAGACCGGCCTGCGGATCGCAGGGTAGGAGAGAGAGATGTTCCGTCTCAGCCAGTTCATGCAGGAAATCCGCAATCCGACGCCGGTCCGGCGAGTCGCGCCGCCGGGCCCGGTGGTGATCTGGAACCTGATCCGGCGCTGCAACCTGAACTGCCGGCATTGCTATTCCCTGTCGGCCGACACCGACTTCCCCGGCGAGCTGACCACGGACCAGGTCTTCACGGTGATGGACGATCTCAAGGGGTTCCGCATCCCGGTTCTGATCCTGTCCGGCGGCGAGCCGCTGCTCCGGCCCGACATCTTCGAGATTTCCCGGCGCGCCAAGGCGATGGGGTTCTATGTGGCGCTGTCGACCAACGGCACCCTGATCGATGCCGACATGGCCGACCGGATCGCGGACATCGGATACGACTATGTCGGCATCAGCCTCGACGGCATCGGCGTGGTGCACGACCGGTTCCGCCGCCAGGACGGCGCCTTCGAGGCGTCGTTGCGCGGACTGCGCCTGTGCCGCGACCGGGGCATCAAGGTCGGCGTGCGCTACACGATGACCGAATCCAATGTCGGGTCGCTGGACGGCCTCCTCGACCTCGTGGATCGCGAGGGAATCGACAAGTTCTATCTCTCGCACCTGGTCTATGCCGGCCGCGGCAACCGCTACCGCGGCGACGACGCCTATCATCGGACGACGCGGCGCGCCATGGACACGCTGATCGACCGTTGCTGGGGCTATGTCGAGCGCGGCGAGCACAAGGAATTCGTGACCGGCAACAACGACGCGGACGGCGTCTGGTTCCTCATGTGGGTTGAAAGGAACTTCCCCGAACACGCTGGGCATATTCGTGAAAAGCTGGAGGCATGGGGCGGCAACGCATCCGGTGTCAACGTCGCCAATATCGACAATCTCGGCACCGTCCATCCCGACACGATGTGGTGGCACTACGATCTCGGAAACGTCAAGGAGCGACCGTTCTCGGAGATCTGGACCGATGTGTCCGACCCGGTGATGGCCGGGTTGAAGGCGCGCCCGCGCCGGATCAAGGGCCGCTGCGGCGCGTGTCGGCACTTCGCCATATGCGGCGGCAACACGCGGGTGCGCGCCCAGCAGCTGACCGGCGACCCGTGGCAGGAGGACCCGGCCTGCTACCTGACCGACGCGGAGATCGGCGTTACGGGGCGCCGGCGCGCGGTCGAATTGCCCTGCCCGGAGACGACCGATGAGTCGGCTGCTCTGCGCTAGCCTGCTGTCGGCGTTGCTGGCCGGGCCCCTCTCGGCGGCTGCCGCGGCGGAAGGCGAGGCCGAGAAACTGTACGCCGAGCACTGCGCGGCCTGCCACGGCGCCGATCGCCTGGGCGGGATGGGACCGGCCCTGTTGCCGGAGACCCTGAGCCGGCTCCGCAAGTCGGCGGCGCGGGACGCGATTGCCACTGGCTTGCCGGCCACCCAGATGCCGGCGTTCGCCGAGGTCCTCGATGCGGACGAGATCGAGTCACTGGTGGCGCTGATCTACAGCCCGCTGCCGGAGCTTCCGCGATGGGACATGGCCGAAATGCTGGCCAGTCGCATACGACACGTGGATCCCGACGCGCTGCCCGAGACCCCGGTGCACGGGGCCGATCCGATGAACCTGTTCGTCGTCGTCGAGGCCGGCGACCATCACGTGACCATCCTCGACGGCGACCGCTTCGAGCCGCTGACCCGGTTCCCCAGCCGGTACGCGCTGCACGGCGGGGCCAAGTTCTCGCCCGACGGAAGGTTCACCTATCTCGGCTCGCGCGACGGCTGGGTCGCGAAATACGACCTGCACAGCCTGCGTCTGGTGGCCGAGGTGCGGGCCGGCATCAACACCCGCAACATCGCGGTCTCCGGCGACGGCCGGTTCGTTGCCGTGGCCAACTACCTGCCGCACGACCTGGTGCTACTGGACGCCGCGGATCTGACGCCGCTGCGGGTCATCCCCGCAAAGGGCCTGCAAGGCACATCGTCGCGAGTCAGCGCGGTCTATGCCGCGAATCCGCGCAGCAGCTTCATCGTCGCATTGAAGGACGTGCCGGAGATGTGGGAGGTGTCCTGGGAGGACAGGCCGCCCGGCCGCTTCGCCGGGTTCGGGCACAGCTACGAGAAGGGGCACGAGGAGGCCCTGATGGTCGACCGGTTTCCGGTTCGCCGCATCGAGCTGTCCGGGCCGCTCGACGATTTCTTCTTCGACCAGGCCTATCGCCATGTCTTCGGCGCCGCGCGCGACGGCGGCAGGGCGGTCGTCGTGCACATGGATGTCGGCCGCGAGATCGCAGAGGTGCCGCTGCCCGGCATGCCGCATCTCGGCTCCGGCATCACCTTCGACTATGAGGGGCGGCGGATGCTGGCGACGCCACACCTGAAGGAAGGCAAGGTCAGCGTCATCGACATGAAGAGCTGGCAGGTGGTCAAGGTTATCGACACGCTCGGCCCCGGCTTTTTCATGCGCAGCCACGCCAACAGCCCCTATGCCTGGGTCGACGTGTTCTTCGGCCCGAACCGGGATGCCGTCCACATCATCGACAAGCGCAGCCTTAAGATCGTCAAGACGTTGCGGCCCGCGCCCGGCAAGGTTGCGGCCCACGTCGAATACACGAAGGACGGCCGCTATGCGCTGCTCAGCATCTGGGACCGGGACGGCGCCGTCATCGTCTACGACATGGCAACGCTGGCGGAGGTCAAGCGCATCCCCTTCGTCAAGCCGGTCGGCAAGTACAACGTCTGGAACAAGATCTCCCGCGACGAGGGCACGAGCCATTAGCGCATAACAGAGTCATTGCGAGGCGCCATGCGCCGCGGCAATCCAGAATGCGTTGACGACTCTGGATCGCCGCGTCGGCTTCGCCTCCTCGCAATGACGAGCATGCGTGCCCCGGTTCCCCGCTTCGTGCTATCACGGACCATCGCAAGCAGGGAGGGGCGGAATGCCATATGCGGACGCCGACGGGGTGAGGCTCTATTACGAGGAGGCCGGCAGCGGCACGCCGATCGTCTTCGTCCACGAATTCGCCACCGACCATCGCGGTTGGGAGCCGCAGATGCGTTACTTTTCGCGCCGGTATCGCTGCATCGCCTACAACGCGCGCGGCTATCCGCCGTCCGACGTGCCCGATGATCCCGACGCCTATTCGCAGCAGATCGCCACCGACGACATCGCCCATGTGATGCGCCATTGCGGCATCGAGCGGGCACATGTGGTCGGCCTCTCCATGGGCGGCAACGCGACGCTGCAGTTCGGGCTCGACCATGCCGAAACGGCCCTGTCCCTCGTCGTCGCCGGCGGCGGCTACGGCTCGATCGCAGAAAACACGGAGCAATTTCGCGCCGATGCGCGCGCCATGGCCGAGCGCTATGAGACGGACGGCTCACAAGCGGTTGCGGCGTTCTATGCGCAAAGCCCGTCGCGGATTCAGTATCGCGACAAGGACCCGCGCGGCTGGGCCCGGTTCCGCGAGATTCTCGAGCAGCACGATGCGAGGGGCGCAGCACTCACCATGCGCGGCGTCCAGGCCCGCCGTCCCTCGTTCTGGGAGTTCGAGGACAGACTCCGGCAGATGGCCGTGCCGTTGCTGGTTGTGTCCGGCGACGAGGACGACTGGTGCCTCGACGCGAGCCTGTACCTGAAGCGCACCGCACCGACCGCGGCGCTGTGGGTGCTGCCCAAGACGGGCCATACGATCAATCTTGAGGAACCGGACCTTTTCAACCGCGGCCTGCAGGACTTCTTCGATACGGTCGAGGCTGGGCGCTGGATTCGCCGAGACCTCGATGTGCTGGGCCGCTCCGCATTCTTCGCCGGGGACAAATAGGGCGCAGAGGGGCTCAGAATTTCTCCTGGCCGTGCTGGCGCACGGGATCCGGGAAGTCCCGGTAGAGTCCGAAGATTACATCGTCGACCAGGCTGTTCACCGCGTGGTGCAGGCCTTCGACCGGGCCGCTGCGGGTCGCGACGTGGGCAAAGGCACGGTCGAGCTGAGCAAGATCCTCGGTCTCGAGAACGATGTGGAATTCCGGCAGCCGCGGGTTGCCGAGACCGAGCTTGCGCCGCGTCAGGTGCCACTCGGCGATCAGCCCCTCCGACTTCAGGTGGTCGAGGTAACTGCGGACGTTGTCGGCGAACTCGGTGTCCTTGACGCCGTCCTTCAGATCGCACCAGATGTGGTAGTGGTCCATCGCCGTGGACGGCCGCTGTCAGCCGCACGCCGCCACGGCACGCCGTGCCATGACACCCACCAGATGCGCGCGATATTCGGCGCTGGCGTGGATGTCGCTGTTCAGGTCATCCGGCGGGATGACGATTCCCTCGATCGCCGACGGGTTGAAATCCGCGGCCAGGGCTGCCTCCATTGCGGGGATGCGGAACACCCCGCCCGCACCCGCCCCGATCACCGCGAGCCGCACGCCGCCCGCGGTCCGGGCCACGAAGACGCCGACGATCGCATAGCGGCTGGCCGGATTCTTGAACTTCGTATAGGCCGCCTTCACCGGCGCCGGGAATCGGACGGCCGTAACAAGCTCGTCCTCCGCCAGCGCGGTCTCGAACAGGCCGGTGAAGAAATCATCGGATGCGATTTCGCGGGAATTTGTCCTGACGGTCGCTCCGAGGGCGAGGCAGGCGGCCGGGTAATCGGCGGCCGGATCGTTGTTGGCGATCGAGCCGCCGAGGGTGCCGCGATTGCGCACCTGGCGGTCGCCGATATCCGCCGCGAGGTCGGCCAGCGCCGGAATCATCTCCCGCACGTCGGGCGATGACGCGACATCGGCATGACGCATCATGGCACCGATCACGACCGCGTCGTCGTCCCGCGCGATGCCCCGCAATTCGTCGATGCCGGCCAGGTCGATCAGGTCGCTTGGACTGGCCAGGCGCTGCTTGAGCGTCGGCAGCAGGGTCTGGCCGCCGGCCAGAGGCATTCCGTCGGGTGCCGCCCGGAGCGCTTCGAGCGCCTCGGCGAGCGAGGCGGGGCGACGGTACTCAAATTCGTACATCGGCTCGCCTTCCTCAGCCATTCATCGCTTGCGCGCCGGCTTTGATCGACTTGACGATGTTGTGGTAGCCGGTGCAGCGGCAGAGATTTCCGTCAATGCCCTTGCGGATTTCGTCTTCGCTGATGTCCGGACGACCGCGGACGAGTTCGATCGCGCTCATCACCATGCCGGGCGTGCAGAACCCGCACTGCAGCCCGTGGTTTTCCCGGAACGCCTCCTGCATGGGGTGCAAACGGTCCCCCTGCGCCAGGCCCTCGATCGTGATGACCCTGGCCCCTTCCGCCTGGACGGCCAGCATCGTGCAGCTCTTCACGGAGGTGTCGTCGACGTGGACGACGCAGGCGCCGCACTGGCTGGTGTCGCAACCGACATGCGTGCCGGTGAGCCGCAAGTGATCGCGCAGGAACTGAACGAGCAAGGTGCGGGGCTCGACCTCCCCGGATACAGCCTTGCCGTTCACCGTCATGGAAACGGTGACGGGCATGATGTCGGTTCTCCCAATTCTACCCACCGTCGCCCGGTGCGTGGGCGCCCCGCCCGGTTCGTGGTGAGCCGCAGTGTGGCCAGCGCAACCGCCAAGGTCAAGCATGGTCTGCCGGGTCGACGCCGGGTACCTGTCAGGTGCGCGGGGGCGGGAAACGACCCGGGTTCGCGGCGTGCCGGTCGCGCCGGTCAGGCCCGACAGGGCGGCACGCGCGTGCTCGCGCTCTTCAGCGCCATGCGGGTTTCCTCATCGAAGCCGCGTTGCTGCCGAGTCGCCTCGTAGACCTTGGTCGCGATCACGGTGAAGCGGCGTTCCGCCATGCCCGTCGCGAACAGTGCATAGGCGGTCTCCCCCGAGCGCCACCGGAATCCGCGCAAGTCGTCGCGCCGCGATTCGAGCAGCTCCGCTGCCAGGCCGTCGGGCGCGGCGGCGACCCACAGCGTCACCTTGCAGCCGCGTCGCCCCGTGTAGCCCAGATGCAACGCCGCGCCTCCGGTGTCGGTCGGCGGGAAATACTGCAGATAGGTCAGCCGAAGGCCGGCGCTTCCGAGGTCGGGCGTCTGCACCGGCAGGCCGAACCTCTCGACGTTCGCCAGGAAAAGGTTAGCGTCGACCTCCCGCGCGTCCGGACGGGCCGGATCGGACGCCCAGAGTGCATGTTCCGTCATCGCTTCCTGGTACCAGCCGTCGGCCTGCCCGCCGAACGGTGTGAAGAGGGTCAACATGACGACGCCGAGCGCAACGAGGAACCCGAGGGAGGCCGCGATACCGAGCCAGCGGATCGACCGGTGCGGATCGGGCAGCAGTACCGTCCGCGGCGCCTCGTCCGCGAGATCGCTGAGCGCCGACTTCAGGCGCGTAAGCGATGCCACCTGGCCCGCGATCGCAGGATCGCGGGCGATCGCCCGGGCGATCCGAGCGTCGTCCTGCGGCGAGAGTTCGCCGTCGATATAGGCGTTGAGCTCCTGTTCCGTCGGTCGTTCGCTCATCAAGCCTGCCGCCTCTGCCGGTCCGTTGGGAGCTGGTGGACGTTGCCGCTCGCAAGATGCGCTAGCATGGCATTTCGTGCCCGGGCCACGCGGCTCGTCACTGTGCCGACCGGTACGTCGAGGATCAGCGCGGCTTCGCCATACGAGAACCCAGAGACATCCACGAGCCCGAGCACCTCTCGATGCGCTGGCGAGAGTTTGGTCAGGCACAATTTCACTGTCAGCGACGAGATCAGCGAATCGTCGTGTGTCCAGACCGATGTGCCGATCGACTCGTAGCCGGCGTCGTTTTCGACGATCGCCAGCCGCCGACTGCGCCGCCGCACCACATCGAGCCAGGTGTTTCGCAGTATCTTGAACAGCCAGGCGCGGTACGCGGGTTCGTCGTCGGGCACGCGCGCCGATTTCAGGACCTTGACAGCGGTCTCCTGGACGAGGTCATGCGCGTCATGGACATCGCCCGACAGGCTGAATGCATAGCCATACAGCCTGGGAATGTATTTTTCGATGCGACGCCGGTCGGCGCGAGCTCTCATCTATGGTCCACAATCCACCGTGTCGTTGGCAGCCAATTACAGGTTCGCGAACACGAGCAGGAGTATTATCACAATCGCGATGAGGCCGCCAACCCACAGGTGGATAGGCAGTTTTCGGGGCTCGGCCGCCGCGGCTTTTGGCGCCGGCACCGTCGCAGTCTCTCCGGTAGCCGGGCCGGCGACCAGCTCGGCGAACCGGGTGAAAAAATCGTCCGCCATCTTTTTGGCCGTGGCGTCGATCAAGCGGCTGCCGATCTGCGCGAGCTTGCCGCCGACCGAGGCGTCCACGGTGTAGCTGAGAACGGTCTCGGCTCCGTTTTCGGCGAGCTGCACCGTCGCGCCACCCTTGGCGAAACCGGCGGCGCCACCCTGGCCCTGTCCGGAGATCTTATAACCCCTGGGCGGATCGATCTCGGACAGCTCGACGGAGCCGTTGAACTTCGCGCGAACCGGGCCGACCTTTGCGACCACCTTGGCGTCGAAAGCGTTCTCGCCGTTCCTGACGAGCTCCTCGCAACCCGGAATGCACTGCCTGAGGATCTCCGGATCGTTCAGGGCGTCCCAGACCGCATGGCGCGGCGCCGGAATTTGGTATTCGCCCGACATCTGCATAATCTTGGCCCTTCCAGATTTCGTCACCCGGTGCCGTTCAGCACCGGGCTCGAAACTAATGGGCAACGGCCGGCACGGCAAGATTGCCCGAGACCGCGGCGGCATGGCCGTCGGCGATTGACGCGCGGGGCGAGGGCTGACTATAAAACGCCGGCAATTCGCCGCGACAAGGCGAACGCATCGGACGCCACACGCCAGGGGGATTCTTGCTGAGAGCACTTTTACTGGGAGGTGTCCTGGCGCTCGCCTGGCTGCTGCTGTCGGGACACTACACCCCCCTTATCCTCTCGTTCGGCCTGATCTCCGTGATCGCCGTGGTGGCGATCGCGCTGCGCATGGACGTGCTCGATCACGAAGGTCTGCCGATCCATCTGACGCGGTATTTCCCGGGATACTGGGTCTGGCTTGCGATCGAGATCGTCAAGGCCAACATCGACGTGGCGAGACGAGTCTGGTCGCCGTCGCTGCCCATATCGCCGGCGCTGTTCCTGTTGAAGACCAGCCAGCCCGGCGAACTCGGCCAGGTGATTTACGCCAACTCGATCACCCTGACGCCCGGCACCGTCAGCGTGTCGTTGGCCGACGGCCATGTGCTCGTGCACGCGATCGCCCGCGAGGTTGGCGAGAGCCTTGCCGAAGGCGAGATGGACCGCCGCGTGACGCGGCTGGAAGCCCTGGGCGTGAACGCACGCGCCCCACTGCGGCCGGAGGCGTGATGTTCATCGCCGCCGCTGCCGCCATCCTGATCACGATGCTGCTGGCCCTTCTGCGGGCCTTCATCGGGCCGACCCTGTACGACCGGATCCTGGCGGTGAACATGTTCGGCACCAAGACCGTGCTGATGATCGCGGTGCTCGGCTTCCTGATGGGACGGCCGGATTTCCTCGACATCGCCCTGCTCTATGCGTTGATCAACTTCATCGGCACCATCGCGGTCCTGAAGTTCTTCCGCTACGGCGACCTCGGCCGCGCCGGGGAGCGGGATTCATGACAGCCATGCTGCTGAATACGGTCAGCTGGCTGATGATATTGGGCGGCTCGTTCTTCGTCGTCACCGGCGGGGTCGGCCTGCTGCGTCTGCCCGACGTCTACGCCCGCATGCACGCGGCCGGTATGACGGACACGCTGGGCGCAGGTCTGTTCATCGCCGGCATGGCGGTTCAGGCGGGCTTCAGCCTGATCACGGTGAAGCTGCTGCTGATCCTGCTGTTCATCCTGTTCACCAGCCCGACGGCGACCTATGCGCTGGCCAATGCGGTGTGGTCCGGCGGGGTCCAGCCGAAGCGCCGTGATGGCACGGCGTGCGAAACCATCGACAGGAGTGACGGGCCATCGACGAGCTGATCAACATCGTCCTGCTGTCCTTCATGGCAATGACCGTATACATGGTCGTGCGGATGCAGAACCTGTTCGCGGTGGTGATGCTGGGCGGCATCTACAGCCTGCTGGCGGCCGCCCTCCTGGTCGTGCTGGACGCGGTCGACGTGGCGTTCACCGAGGCGGCGGTCGGCGCCGGCATCTCGACGGTGCTGGCGCTCGGCGCGTTGGCGCTGACCACCAGTCAGGAGAAGGAGAACAAACGGAGCCCGCTCTACTCGGCGGCCATCGTCATTGTTGCCCTGGTCACCTGGGCCGCGCTCATCTTTGGCAGCCTGGACATGCCGCATTACGGCGATCCGACGGCGCCGATCCACCAGCACGTCGCGGACCGCTACATTGCAGAGGGCCAGCGCGAGACCGGCGTACCCAACATCGTAACGGCGGTGCTGGCGAGCTATCGCGGATTCGATACGCTGGGCGAGGTGATGGTCATCTTCACCGCCGGAATCGGCGTATTGCTCGCGTTCTCGGCGGCCAAGGCCGCGCGGCCCTCCAAGGACGAAACGGACGGCGGGGAGGGCAGTGCATGACCCATCATCTGGTCCTGCGGGTGATCGCGAAGCTGCTGATCCCGTTCATCATGCTGTTCGGTCTGTACGTGCAGTTCCACGGCGATTACGGACCGGGCGGCGGCTTCCAGGCCGGCGTCATCTTCGCCTCCGCCTTCATCCTCTACGCGCTGGTGTTCGGCGTCGACGTGGCGCGCAAGGTGGCGCCCGACTGGGCGGTGCGCACCTGCATCGCACTCGGGGCGCTGATCTACGGCGGCACCGGCCTGGTGTCCATGTTCAGGGGCGGCAATTACCTCGACTACTCGGTGCTCAGCGCCGACCCGGTGGCCGGGCAGCACCTCGGCATCCTGGTCATCGAAGTCGGGGTCGGCATCACCGTGGCGTCGGTCATGATGGCCATCTTCTTCGGCTTCGCGGGACGCGGACGGTAGCACCGATGGAGCTTCTCGGCCTCTACAATTACTGGATCGTCTTCTTCCTGATGATGTGCGGGTTCTATATCGTGATCGCCCGCGGCAACCTGGTGAAGAAGATCGTCGGGCTGAACATCTTCCAGGCCTCGGTCTTCGTCTTTTACATCAGCATGGGCAAGGTGTCCGGGGGCACGGCACCGATCATCATCGAGGGCGCGACCGCCTACTCCAACCCGCTGCCCCATGTGCTGATCCTCACGGCCATCGTGGTCGGCGTCGCCACCACGGCGCTGGGCCTCAGCCTCGTCGTGCGCATCAACGAGGCCTACGGTACGGTCGAAGAAGAAGAGCTCGGCGAAATGGGCGAGGACGCCTGATGCTGGCGCTGCATTTCCCGGCCCTGCAGGTGGTCCTGCCGCTGCTGATGGCGCCGGTGTGCGTGCTGCTCCGCAATGCGCGCCTGGCGTGGCTGGCGGCGCTGGCGATCTCGTGGGCCGCGTTCGGGCTGGCCGGCTTCTTGCTGGCCGAGGCCCTCATCGGCGGGCCGATCTCCTATGCGCTGGGGGGATGGGCGCCGCCCTGGGGGATCGAGTTCCGCGTCGATCCCGTGAACGGGTTCGTGCTGTTCATCGTTGCCGGCATCGGGGCGACCGTGATGCTGTTCGCGCCGCAGAGCGTCGAACGGGAAATCGGGCGCGACCGGGCCTATCTGTTCTACACCGCCTTTCTTCTCTGCCTGGCCGGCCTGCTCGGCGTGACCATCACCGGCGATGCGTTCAATCTGTTCGTGTTTCTCGAGATCTCGTCGCTGTCGTCCTATGTCCTGATCAGTCTCGGGCAGGACCGGCGGGCACTGTATGCCGCCTACCAGTACCTCATCCTCGGCACCGTCGGTGCGACCCTGTACCTGATCGGTGTCGGACTGCTGTACCAGGCGACCGGCACGCTCAACATGGTCGATCTGGCACACCGCCTCGGGGCCCTGCACGACGTCCGCGGCGTGCGCGTCGCCTTCGCGTTCCTGAGCGTCGGCCTGTCGCTCAAGCTCGCGCTGTTCCCGCTGCATCTCTGGCTGCCGAATGCCTACACCTACGCGCCGTCGCCGGTGACGGCCTTCCTCGCCGCGACGGCGACCAAGGTCGCGGTCTATGCGTTGTTGCGTTTCCTCTTTACCGTCTTCGGCGCCGAATTCTCGTTCACGGTGCTGCCCATGGGCCCGCCAATGGCGGTGCTGGCGGTGCTGGCCATGTTCACGGCCTCGATCGTCGCCATCTTCCAGGAGAACGTCAAACGCATGCTCGCGTACTCGAGCATCGCGCAGATCGGCTACATGGTGCTGGGCATAAGCCTCGTCACCGTCGAGGGACTGACCGCCTCGATCCTGCACGTGTTCAACCACGCGCTGATGAAGGGCGCGCTGTTCCTCGCGATGGGCTGCGTCTACTACCGCATCTCCTCGGTGCACATCGACGACTTCGCGGGGCTCGCGAAGCGGATGCCGTGGACCGCGGCAGCCTTCGTCGGCGGCGGGCTGAGCCTGATCGGCGTGCCGCTCACGGCCGGTTTCATCAGCAAATGGTACCTCGTCCTCGCGGCCCTCGAGCGCAACATGTGGCCGGTTGCGGCATTGATTGTGATCTCGTCGCTCCTTGCGGTGATCTACGTCTGGCGGGTCGTCGAGCAGGCCTATTTCCGGCCCCCGCCGCCGGGCAAAGACGTCCGCGAGGAGGCGCCGCTCGGCCTGTTGCTACCGACCTGGATCCTGGTCGCCGCCAACGTCTATTTCGGGGTCCATGCCGGGCTGACCGCCCGCGTCGCCGGGCAGGCGGCACAGACCCTTCTGGAAGGCGCGCCGTGAGCCCGGCCGAGGCCATCATCGCCGCCGTCCTGGTACCGCTCGCGGGCGCCGTGCTGATCGCGATCTCGGGCCGGTGGCCCAACCTGCGCGAGACGGTGACGCTCGTCACCGCGGTCATCCTGTTCGCGGTCGTGCTGACCCTGGCTCCCGCCGTCGCCGACGGGGCGCGGCCGACGGCAATTTTCATCCAGACGCTGCCCGGTGTGCCACTGGCCTTCGAGGTCGAGCCGCTCGGCATGCTGTTCGCACTGATCGCATCGGGACTCTGGATCGTTACCTCGGTCTATTCGATCGGCTACATGCGGGGCAATGACGAGCACAACCAGACCCGCTTCTATGTCTGTTTCGCGATTGCGCTGTCCAGCACGATGGGCGTCGCGTTTGCCGGCAACTTGCTGACGCTGTTCGTATTTTACGAGGTCCTGACGCTGTCGACCTATCCTCTGGTCACGCATCACGGCGACGAGGAGTCGGTCAAGGCCGGGCGAACCTATCTCGGCATCCTGATATCGACCTCGATCGGCCTGCAACTCGTCGCCATTCTGTGGACCTGGCTGATTGCGGGTACCCTCGACTTCCGGCTCGGCGGGATCCTGGCGGGCCGCGCCGACGGAACGATGACGGCGATCCTGCTGGCGCTTTACGCCTACGGCACCGGGAAGGCTGCGTTGATGCCGATTCATCGCTGGCTGCCTGCGGCGATGGTCGCGCCGACCCCGGTCAGCGCGCTCCTGCATGCCGTGGCCGTGGTCAAGGCCGGCGTGTTCTGCGTCGTCAAGGTCGTGATCTATGTCTTCGGAATCGAGTTCCTGTCGCTCACCGGGGCCAGCGAATGGCTGATGTATGTGGCTGCCGCGACGCTGCTGATCGCCTCGCTCGTCGCGATGACCAAGGACAATCTCAAGGCCCGTCTCGCCTATTCGACCGTAAGCCAGCTCTCCTACGTCGTGCTCGGCGCGGCGCTTGCCACCAGTTGGGGCGTGATCGGATCGGGCATGCACATCGCCATGCACGCCCTCGGCAAGATCACCCTGTTCTTCTGTGCCGGGGCCATCTACACCGCGCTGCACAAGACCGAGATCAGCGACATGGACGGCATCGGGCGGCAGATGCCCGTCACCCTGACCGCGTTCCTGATCGGCGCGTTGAGCGTTATCGGATTGCCGCCGATGGGGGGCGTGTGGAGCAAATGGTACCTGATACTGGGCGCGGTCGAGGCCCATCAGCTGGTATTCGTTGCGGCGCTGCTGATCAGCTCGCTTTTGAACGTCGCCTATCTGCTGCCGCTCGTCGCGCGCGCATTCTTCCTGCCGCCGCGCGCGCCGGTCGCCCAGTCGGTCGGCGCTGCGGCGGCGCCGGGCACGGAGCCGGCCGGAGGCATCCGCGAAGCCCCCATGTTCTGTCTGGTCCCGCTGTGCGCGACCGCGCTCGGCTGCATTGCACTGTTCTTCTACGCCGATCGCATCTATGCGCTGCTGGCGCAGATCGCTGCGCCGTAAACGGGGGGAGGAGGCCGCCATGCCCCGGAAGACGGATCGAACGCCCGACGACAAGCGCTACTGGCTCGACGATCCCCGTAACGTCGACAAGATCTTCTGGGCACTCGTTCTGATCTGCCTCCTGCTGTTCGGGGCGGACGCGTTCTACACCAAGAAGGTGCATTTCCCGTTCGAGGGATGGTTCGGGTTCTTCGGAATCTTCGGCTTCGTCGCGTGTGTCGGCCTGGTTCTGGCGGCCAAGGAACTGCGCAAGCTGCTGAAGCGGGACGAGGACTATTATGATCGGTAGCATCCCGCCCGGTCTGCTCCTCGTTCTCGGCGCGCTGGTGGCGCCGGTCCTGCCCGGGCGTGTGCGGAACATCTATCTGCTCGCCCTGCCGGCGGTCGGGCTGGCGGGGCTGATCGGTCTCGAGCACGGCACCTACGGGGCATTCGAGGTCTTCGGCTACCAGCTCGCCGTCGTCCGCGTCGACAAGTTGAGCCTGCTCTTCGGCTACATATTCCATATCGCCGCCCTGCTGAGCGTGATCTATGCGCTGCACGTCACCGACCGCGTCCAGGCGGTGGCCGGCATGGTCTATGTCGGCAGCGCCGTCGGCGCGGTGTTCGCGGGCGACCTGATCACGCTGTTCGTCTATTGGGAGGGCACCGCAGTCGCGTCCGTCTTCCTGATCTGGGCGCGCCGGACGGAGCGCGCCTACAGCGCCGGCATGCGCTACCTCATCATCCAGGTCGGGTCCGGGGTCCTGCTGCTTGCCGGCGCCATTGTTCACGTCGCCGAGACCGGATCACTGGCCTTCGACAGGATCGGCCTCGACGGCCTGGCCGGGACGCTGATATTCTTGGCTTTCGGCCTCAAATGCGCCTTTCCGCTGCTGCACAACTGGCTGCAGGACGCCTATCCGGAA
>CAYFYY010000057.1:0-26910 GCA_964347475.1 uncultured Flavobacteriales bacterium | reverse complement strand
CCTGGGTCGTGCTGGTCGCCGGCATCGTCGAGTTCGCGGGCTGACAGGAAGGAGAGGAGTGACAAGATGAGCCATATCACCCGCGCCGTCTGGAGCTTCGCGCTGTGGGAGCTGCTGTCCGGCATGGCGCTGACCTTCCGCGCCATGTTCCGGCCCAAGGCGACGCTGAACTATCCGTATGAGAAGGGTCCGCTCAGCCCGCGCTTCCGTGGTGAGCACGCGCTGCGTCGCTATCCCAACGGTGAGGAACGCTGCATCGCCTGCAAGCTGTGCGAGGCGGTCTGCCCGGCGCAGGCCATCACCATCGAGGCCGAGGAGCGCGCGGACGGCAGCCGCCGCACGACGCGCTACGACATCGACATGACGAAATGCATCTACTGCGGCTTTTGCGAGGAGGCCTGCCCGGTGGACGCCATCGTCGAGGGCCCGAATTTCGAATACGCCACCGAAACCCGCGAGGAGTTGTTCTACAACAAGCAGAAACTGCTCGAGAACGGCGAACGTTGGGAGGCGGAGATCGCCGCCAACATCGCCCTCGACGCACCGTACCGCTGAACCGACGACAATTGTAAGCCCGGAAGGGGCATCGATGATCCTGCAAGCACTCGCATTCTACCTCTTCGCCTTCGTCGCCGTCGCCTCGGGCGTGATGGTGATCGCGGCGCGCAACCCCGTGCACTCGGTGCTGTTCCTCATCCTCGCCTTCTTCAACTCGGCCGGCCTGTTCGTCCTGATGGGGGCGGAGTTCCTCGCGATGCTTCTTGTCGTCGTCTATGTCGGCGCAGTGGCCGTCCTCTTCCTGTTCGTGGTGATGATGCTGGACATCGACTTCATCCGTCTGCGCGAGGGCTTCATGCGCTACCTGCCAATCGGCGCGATGATCGGCCTCGTGCTGCTGGCCGAACTGGCCGTCGTCATCGGCGGGCATTTCCTGGCGCCGGAGTTCCGCGAGGCCGGCGCGCTGCCCGCACCTGCGGTGGGCGATATCACCAACACCGAGGCCATCGGACGACTCATCTACACCGACTATGTCTATATCTTCCAGGCGGCCGGGCTGGTACTGCTGGTCGCCATGGTCGGCGCCATCGTGCTGACGGCGCGCCGCCGCAAGGGCGTCAAGCGCCAGCGCGTCGCCGAGCAGTTCGCGCGCCGGCCCGATGAATCGGTCGAGATCGTCAAGATCCCGACGGGGAGTGGCGTGTGATGTCGGCGATCGGGCTCGGACATTACCTGACCGTCGCGGCCATCCTGTTCACGCTCGGCCTGTTCGGCATCTTCCTGAACCGCAAGAACGTCATCGTCATCCTGATGTCGATCGAACTGATGCTATTGGCGGTGAACATCAACCTGGTCGCGTTCTCCTCCCACCTGCAGGATCTGACGGGACAGATCTTCGCCATGTTCGTGCTGACGGTCGCTGCCGCGGAGGCGGCGATCGGCCTCGCCATCCTCGTTGTCTACCACCGCAACCGCGGCTCGATCGAGGTCGAGGACATCAACCTGATGAAGGGCTAGGCCGTGCTGACCCTGATCGTATTCCTGCCGCTTCTCGGCGCCGCGCTGGCCGGCCTGTTCGGCCGTTTCCTGGGCGACCGCGGCGCACAGGTGACAACCTGCACGTTGCTGATCGTCTCGACGCTGCTTTCGTGGATCGTATTCTTCGATGTTGCGGTTATGGGCAACGTGCCGGGCCAGGTCGATCTCGGCACCTGGATGCGCGTCGGCGGTTTCGACTTCGAGTGGATGCTGCGCGTCGACCAGCTGACGGCAGTGATGCTGATCGTCGTCACCACGGTATCGGCCGTGGTGCATGTCTACTCGGTCGGTTACATGCACCACGACCCGTCGATCCCGCGTTTCTTCTCGTATCTCAGCCTGTTCACCTTCTTCATGCTGATGCTGGTGACGTCGGACAACTTCATCCAGCTGTTCCTGGGGTGGGAAGGCGTCGGGCTCTGCTCCTACCTGCTGATCGGGTTCTGGTACAACCGGCCGTCGGCCAATGCGGCCGCAATCAAGGCGTTCATCGTCAACCGGGTGGGCGATTTCGGATTTGCACTCGGCATCTTCGCGGTCTTCGTGCTGTTCGACTCCGTGCGGTTTGACGAGGTCTTCGCGGCCGTGCCGGACCAGGCCGATGCGGTTCTCACCTTCCTGAGCTGGGAGTTCCCGGCGATCACCACGATCGCCCTGCTGTTGTTCGTCGGTGCCATGGGCAAGTCGGCGCAGATCCTGCTGCATACCTGGCTGCCCGACGCGATGGAGGGTCCGACCCCGGTGTCGGCGCTGATCCATGCTGCGACGATGGTGACCGCGGGCGTGTTCATGGTCGCCCGGCTGTCGCCCATCTTCGAGTATTCCGAAGTCGCGCTCGCCGTCGTCACCGTGGTCGGCGCGGTCACCGCCTTCGTGACGGCGACCATCGGGCTGACGCAGAACGACATCAAACGGGTGATCGCGTACTCGACCTGCTCGCAACTGGGCTACATGTTCTTCGCGGCCGGTGTCTCCGCCTATTCGGCGTCGATCTTCCACCTGATGACGCACGGTTTCTTCAAGGCGCTGCTGTTCCTCGGCGCCGGCTCGGTGATCCATGCCATGTCGGACGAGCAGGACATGCGCAACATGGGCGGGCTGCGCAAGAAGATACCGGTCACCTACTGGTTCATGTGGGCCGGCAGCCTGGCGCTGATGGGCATCGGCATCCCCGGCCTGCCGATCGGCTTTGCCGGCTTCTTCTCCAAGGACATCATCCTCGAGGCGGCCTATGGCGCGCATAGCTGGGTCGGCATGTTCGCCTTCTGGGCCGGAATTCTTGCCGCCTTCATGACCGCCCTGTATTCCGCCCGGCTGATGTTCCTGACCTTCCACGGCACGCCGCGCTGCGATGCCGAGACCTTCGCCCATGCGCATGAATCGCCGAAGGTCATGTTGCTGCCGCTGGTGGTACTGGTGCTGGGGTCGGTCTTCGCCGGCGGGCTGGGCTACAGCTATTTCGTCGGCGGCGGCATGGAGGCGTTCTGGGGTGACTCGATCGTCGTCCTCGAGGGCCACGATACCATCGAGGCGGCGCATCACGTGCCGTTCTGGGTCAAGGCGCTGCCGCTGGTGGTGGCGGTGCTGGGGATCGTCGTCGGCTGGATGATGTACATCCAGTGGCCGGCCCTGGCCGGGTTCATGGCGCGGGCGCTGCGGCCCTTCTACCTCTTGTCCTACAACAAGTGGTATTTCGACGAGATGTACGACGTGCTGTTCGTGCGGCCGGCGTTCTACCTCGGCCGCGGCCTATGGAAGTCCGGCGACGGCGCGATCATCGACGGCGTCGGCCCGGACGGGCTGGCCGACGTGACCCTGAAGGTCTCCAAAAGGGCCAGCGCGCTGCAGAGCGGCTATGTCTACCACTATGCATTCGCGATGCTGATCGGCGTGGTGTTGTTCATCACCGCCTATCTTTACGTTCAGGTGGGGTAACGGGCGATGGGCGAAATCCCCTGGCTGTCGATCATGACATTCCTGCCCACCGTCGTGGCGGTGGGGCTGTGGTTCGTCAACGACGAGGACCCCGAGGTCGTCGCCAGCAACGTGCGCGGCGGGGCCCTGCTGGCGTCCCTGGCCACGCTCGCCATTGCCTTGGGGCTGTGGACGGGGTACGGGGTATTTCCCCATTTCGACCCCGCGACGCATGAGTTCCAGTTCGTCGAGCAGCGCGAATGGTTCGGCGAGGGCGGGTTCGCCTATCACATGGGCATTGACGGAATCTCGCTGTTCTTCGTCGTGCTGTCGGCCTTCCTGACGCCACTGTGCATCCTTGCGAGCTGGACCGCGATCAAGACCCGCGTCAAGGAGTACATGATCGCGTTCCTCGTCCTCGAGACGATGATGATCGGCATGTTCTGCGCCCTCGACATCGTGCTGTTCTACGTGTTCTTCGAGGGCGTGCTGGTGCCGATGTTCCTCATCATCGGCGTCTGGGGTGGCCCGCGGCGGGTCTATGCGGCGTTCAAGTTCTTCCTCTACACGCTGCTCGGCTCGGTGCTGATGCTGCTGGCCATCATCGCCATGTACTACCAGGCCGGCACGACCGACATCCCGACCCTCATGGCCTTCGAGTTCGCCCGCGACATGCAGATCTACATGTGGCTGGCCTTCTTCGCTTCGTTCGCGGTGAAGGTGCCGATGTGGCCGGTGCACACCTGGCTGCCGGACGCCCATGTCGAGGCGCCGACCGCGGGGTCGGTGATCCTCGCCGGCGTGCTGCTGAAGATGGGCGGCTATGGGTTCCTGCGATTCTCGGTGCCGATGATGCCCGAGGCCTCGGAATACTTCACGCCGCTGATCTACGGACTCAGCATCGTCGCGGTGATCTACACGTCGCTGGTCGCCCTGGCGCAGACCGACATGAAGAAGCTGATCGCCTATTCCTCGGTTGCCCATATGGCCTTCGTTACCGCCGGCATCTTCGCGATGAACGAGCAGGCGGTCGCCGGAGCGATTTTCCAGATGCTCAGCCACGGCGTCGTCTCGGCTGCGCTGTTCCTCATCGTCGGTGTCGTCTACGACCGCATGCACAGCCGTGACATTGCCACCTATGGTGGGTTGGTGCATCGGATGCCGAAATACGCCGCCGTGTTCATGCTGTTCATGCTGGCTTCGGTGGGGCTGCCCGGCACCAGCGGCTTTGTCGGCGAATTGCTGGTGCTGGTCGGCACGTTCCGGGCCAACACCTGGGTGGCGGCACTGATCGCCACGGGCATGATCCTGGGTGCGGCCTATATGCTGTATCTTTACCGTCGCGTCATCTTCGGGGAGCTGGTCAAGGACGAGCTGAAGTCGATCCTCGACCTGAACCGCCGCGAGGCACTGGTGTTCGCGCCCCTTATCGTCGCGGTCCTGTGGATGGGAATCTTCCCGATGACATTCCTCGGCCCGATCGAGGCGTCGGTCGCGAACCTCATCGACAATTACCAGGCGGCACTGGCCGCGGCGGGCGGCACGGCCGATCTGCCTGCCCTGGCGGCACGTTAGGGCAGGGGGCGAACGGCCATGACCGACCTTCCAATCATGACACCGGCCGTGCCGGAGATGTTCCTCGCCGTCGCGGGTATGGTGCTGCTGATAATCGGCTCGTTCAGCCGGCCCGATGCCGCGGAGGGTACGGTGACCCGGTTGACGCTCGCCGCCCTGGCTTTGGCGCTCGGCCTCGTCCTGTTCGTCGGCGGCGGTACCGCCACCGCATTTGGCGGCATGTTCGTTACCGACGGATTCGCGATCTTCATGAAGGTGCTGGTGCTGCTCGGCTCGCTGCTCGCGGTGGTGATGAGCCGCGAGTACCTGGCGCACGAGGGCATCGGCCGGTTCGAGTATCCGGTGCTGATCCTGTTCGCGTCGCTCGGCATGATGGTCATGATCTCGGCCAACAATCTGATGGCGCTCTACCTCGGCCTTGAGCTGCAGAGCCTGTGCCTGTATGTGATCGCCGCCTTCCACCGCGACTCGTTGCGCTCCAGCGAGGCCGGGCTGAAGTACTTCGTGCTCGGCGCGCTGTCGTCGGGCATGCTGCTGTATGGCATCTCGATCGTCTATGGCTTTACCGGCAGCACCGGGTTCGCCGGCCTCGCGGACCGGTTCACCACCGCCGGCGAGGCGGAGATCGGGCTGATCATCGGGCTCGTCTTCGTGATCGCCGGTCTCGCCTTCAAGATTTCCGCGGTGCCGTTCCATATGTGGACGCCCGACGTCTACGAAGGTGCGCCGACGCCGGTTACCGCTTTCTTCTCCGTTGCGCCGAAGATCGCCGGCTTCGCACTGATCCTCCGGGTCATGCTCGACCCGTTCGGGCCGTTGATCGAGGAATGGCGGCAGGTCATCGTCGTCATTGCCATCGCTTCGATGGCGCTCGGCGCCTATGCCGCGATCCCGCAGACCAACATCAAGCGGCTCATGGCCTACAGTTCGATCGGCCATGTCGGATACGCGCTGATGGGTCTCGCCGCCGGCAGCCAGGATGGCGTGCGCGGCGTGCTGATCTACCTTGCGATCTATCTGGTGATGAACATCGGTGCCTTCGCCTGCATCCTCTCGATGCGGCGCCACGGTGATCCGGTGGAGGGCATCGATGACCTCGCCGGTCTGTCCGCAACGAACCCGAAAATGGCGCTGATGCTGACCGCGTTCATGTTCTCGCTGGCCGGAATCCCGTGGTTTGCAGGATTCTTCGGCAAGCTCTACGTGTTCATGGCGGCGATCGATGCCGGGCTTTACGTGCTGGCCATCCTCGGTGTCCTGGCCAGCGTCGTGGCCGCCTATTATTACCTGCGCATCGTCAAGATCATGTATTTCGATACCGCGGTCGAGCCGCTCGACCGGCCGACGAGCCGCGCCCTCGGCCTCGTCATGCTGGTCACGGCACTGCTGGTGACCATGTTCATCGTTTTCCCCGGACCGCTGGTGAACAGCGCCGGAGAAGCCGCTGCGGCGTTGCTGGCCGGTTGACCCATGACGCAGGATGTGACGCTTCCGGCCGGTTACCGGCTGGTCGCGTGCGATGCACTCGACTCGACAAATGAGGAGGCGGCGCGCCGGGCACGGGACGGCGCTCCGGACGGGACGGTGGTCTGGGCAAGGCGCCAGACGGCGGGGCGCGGGCGGCACGGCCGGCACTGGGAATCGCCGGACGGCAACCTTTACTGCTCGATCCTGTTGCGACCCGACGTGACGCCGGGCCAGTCGGCGCAACTGACCTTCGTGGCGGCACTGGCCCTGGGCCGGACGCTCGACGGAATCCTGCCCGAGGACGCGAAGCTCACCTTCAAATGGCCGAATGACGTGCTGCTTGGCGGTCGCAAGGTCGCCGGAATCCTGCTCGAATCGTCGGGCAGTCGCGGGGGACACCTCGATTGGCTGGTTGTCGGATGCGGGCTCAACGTGCACCATTTCCCGGAGCACGCCGCCTATCCCGCGACCAGTCTTCGTGCCACGGGCTCGGCGATGCCCCCCGTCCCAGAGCTGTTGGCCGCCTTCGTTGAGGCATTTGCGCTGTGGCGTGCGCGGTGGCAGGCTGAGGGGCTCGGCCCGGTACGCGATGCCTGGTTGGCTCGGGCAGCGCAGATCGGCGGCGACGTTTCCGTGCGCCTCCCGGGGAATGAATTGCGCGGCCGGTTCGCCGGGCTGGATGCAGCCGGGGCACTCTTGCTCGACCTGCCGGACGGCAGCCGGCGGACGGTGAACGCCGGCGATGTCTTCTTTCATTGAGGCCGCCATGCTGCTCGCCATCGACTCGGGAAACACCAACGTCGTCTTTTCGGTCTACGACGGGGATGAATTGCAGGGCGTGTGGCGCTGCTCCAACAATCCGCGTCGCACGGCCGATGAATACATGGTCTGGCTGATGCAGCTTATGGAGCTGGAAGGCGTCGACCGCGCTGACGTCGATTCGGCGATCATCGCCAGCGTCGTGCCGGAGGCCCTGTTCCATTTGATCAGCCTGTGCCGCCGGTATTTCGGCTGCGAGCCGCTGGTGGTCGGCGAGACGGGCGTCGACATCGGGATCGAAATCCTGACGGACCGCCCGGAGCAGGTAGGCGCCGATCGGCTGGTCAACGCGTTGGCCGCGCACGACCGTTACCGCAAGCCGCTGATCGTCGTCGATTTCGGTACCGCCACCACCTTCGACGTCGTCGACGGCGACGGCAATTACTGCGGCGGCGTGATCGCGCCGGGCATCAACCTGTCACTGGAGGCCCTCTACCTGGCGGCGTCCAAGCTGCCGCGCGTCGAGATCCGGCCCACCGAGCAGGTCATCGGCAAGGCCACGGTTCCGGCCATGCAGTCCGGCATCTTCTGGGGCTATGTCGGCCTGATCGAGGGCCTGATCCAGCGCATCCGCAGTGAGTGGGGCGTCGCCGACATGCCGGTGGTGGCGACCGGCGGCCTCGCGCCAATGTTCGCCGAGGCGACCTCGCTGTTCGACCACATCGACCGCGACCTGACCATCCATGGTCTCGTTCTGCTGCACCGTCGTAACACGAGATGACCTCGGGCCGCTTCGATATAGATCGGCTGGGCAAGCGCGACCTGGTCTTCCTTCCGCTTGGCGGGGCCGGCGAGATCGGCATGAACCTCAATCTCTATGGTTACGCCGGCAAATGGCTGATGGTCGATTGCGGGATAACGTTCGGTGACGATGCAACCCCGGGCGTCGAAGTCATCATGCCCGACCCCGCCTTCATCGTGGAACGGAAGGATGCGCTCGCCGGCCTCGTGCTGACGCACGCGCATGAAGATCATCTCGGCGCCGTGCACTGGCTGTGGCCGCAGCTGGAATGCCCGATCTACGCAACACCGTTCACTGCCGCGGTGCTGCGGCACAAGCTGGCCGAGGCGGGCCTTGAGCGTGCCGCGAAGATCACCGAGGTGCCGATGTCGGGGACCTTCCGGGTCGGGCCGTTCGACATCGAGCTCATCACCCTGACCCACTCGATTCCAGAGCCCAACGCGGTCGTGATTCGCACCCAAGCGGGCACGGTCCTGCACACCGGCGACTGGAAGCTCGATCCGGACCCGCTGGTCGGCCCGAGCACCGACGAGCAGGCGCTGATGCGGGTCGGTGCCGAGGGCGTCCTCGCTATGGTCTGCGACTCCACGAACGTGCTTGTGCCGGGCACGTCCGGTTCGGAGGCGTCGGTCCGCGAGCACCTGATCGAATTGGTCGGTCGCCTGGAGCATCGCGTGGCCGTCGCCGCCTTCGCATCCAACGTGGCGCGGCTGGAGACGATCTGTTGCGCCGCCGAGACCAACGGGCGGCGCGTCGCCCTGGTCGGGCGCTCGATCAAGCGCATCGTCGAGGCGGCGCAGCAAACCGGGTATCTTTCGGACGTCGAGCCGTTCGTCGCCGACAGCGATGTTGGCTACCTGCCGCGCAACGAGCTGCTGCTGATCTGCACCGGCAGCCAGGGCGAGCCGCGCTCGGCGCTGTCGCGCATCGCCGACGACGACCATCCCGAGGTCTCGCTGGAGGCGGGCGATACGGTCATCTTCTCGAGCCGGGAGATTCCGGGTAACGAGCGCGCCATCGGCCGGCTGCAGAACAAGCTCGCCTCGCGGGGCGTCGATATCATCACGGCGCGCGACGAGTCGGTGCACGTCTCGGGCCATCCGGCGCGCGACGAACTGATCCAGATGTACCAGTGGGTCCGGCCGAAGATCGCCGTGCCTGTGCACGGCGAGGCGCGCCACCTGATCGCCCATGCGGAACTGGCCCGTGAATGCCAGGTGCCGGAGCCCGTGGGTGCCCGCAACGGCTATGCGGTGCGCCTCGCCCCGGGCCGGGCGACGGTGGTCGACGAGGTGCCGCACGGCCGGCTCGCGGTCGACGGTACCCGACTCATCCCGATGGAGAGCGCGGCCTTGCGAGACCGGCGGCGCCTCGCCTGGAACGGCTCGGCGGTGGTCACCGTGGTCGTGGACGGGGAGGGGCGCGTCAAGGGCACGCCGCAGGTGGCGATCGCCGGCGTCTTCGACCGTGACGTCGAGCCGGAGATCGCCCATGAGGTCGAGGATGCCGTCACCGCCGCGGTCGAGGATCTGCCGAAGCCGCGCCGCCGCGATGACGGCGAGGTCCGCGAGGCGGCGCGGCTCGCGGTGCGCCGCTCGGTCCGTGCGTTGTGCGGCAAGCGCCCGCAGATCGACGTGCATCTGGTGCGGGTGTAGGGGTACTGCCGCGCCGAATTCTTCATTCGACGGTTTCGTCCAGCTGTCATTGCGAGCCGGAGGCGAAGCAATCCAGTCTCTCCTCGCCGCCTGTCTGGGTTGCCGGGGCGCTGCGCGCCTCGCAATGACAAACCGCGTCTCGAGCCGGTTTCTCCGTGCCGAACTTGGCTAAGGTGGCCGTGGGCGCGCGGCGCCTAGGCGTCGTGCCTATGCATGGCAATTCCGGCAATGTCGACAGCTCTGTTCCAGGAAATCCCCACGTGAAAGTCAATCGAGAGCGGGTGCTCCGTGGCATCGAGCTCGATTATCGGGCGCTTCCCGTCGGGCTGCAGAATGGCCCAGCCTGCGAGCTCCAGCGTGTCCGGATAGACCGGAAGCCGATTGCCAAGCCATCCAGCGTATCGGCCCTGCCGATCGTACTCCTCGAAATGCTCCCAGTAGTCGATGAAATCCGCATACGCGACGCGCAGCCAGACGCCCCACATGAACGTGTCGTCGGAGTCGAGGATGGGAATCTCGAGCGTGCACCGGATGAAGTAATCGCGGGCTTCGACCATGCAGAAATCGGCTTGCAGTCGTGTGTCGTCGCCGCGCTGGTCCTCGGGTATGGCATGACAGGAGTCAGGCGCCTTGTACGCGACGCTCGGTCCGCCCTCATGCACTTTGCCGCAGAAACCGCACGTAAATCTGATGAACCTGTCCATGCCTGGATTCTAGGCGCTTTTGCCGGCCAATGCACTGTTGCAATCGATAACCGCTATCCCTATTGATGGGCCGCGCGCAGACGAGAGTGGAATTACATGATCGGACGACTCAACCATATCGCCATCGCCGTGCCGGATCTCCAAGCCGCGACGGCTACCTATCGCGATACGCTGGGCGGCGCGGTGTCTCAGCCGCTCGACCAGCCGGAGCACGGCGTCACCGTGGTGTTCGTCGAACTGCCGAACACCAAGATCGAGCTGCTGCACCCCTTGGGCGAGGACTCACCGATCGCTAATTTCCTCGAGCGCAACCCGTCCGGCGGGATTCACCACGTCTGCTACGAGGTTGCCGATATCATCGCCGCGCGCGACCGGCTGACGGCTGCGGGCGCGCGCGTCCTCGGCGATGGCGAGCCCAGGATCGGCGCCCACGGAAAGCCCGTTTTATTCCTTCATCCCAAAGACTTCTACGGCACTCTTATCGAGCTGGAAGAGGTCTAGTCATGGACTTCGTCGGCGGCCTCGTCGCCTTTGTGATCATCTGGGTCGTGGTGCTGTTCACGGTGCTGCCGTTCGGCGTACGCCAGCCCGACCGGCCAGACGAGGGCCACATGCCGGGCGCCCCGGACAATCCGCGAATCGGCATGAAGTTCGCCGTCACCACGGGAATCACCGCGGTCTTGTGGGTGATTCTCTACGTCGTGGTCGCCAACGGCTGGATCACCCTGCCGCTGCCATAGTCGGTCAGCTGTCTCCGAAGCCCTTGCCTGCCTTGCGGTACTCGTCACGCGGCGGGGCGAAGACATCGAGGATCACGGCGCCCTCCGGTCCGGCCTTCACGGTGTGCGGCACCCCGCCGGGCGTGCGCCAGAAATCGCCTGCCTCGACTGGGAAATCCCGGCCGTCCTGGGTGCGGATCGCGGAGCCCTCGAGCATGACGCCCCACTGCTCCTGCGGGTGGCTGTGCAGCGTGCCCTCGGCGTTCGGATCCAGCCGCACCACCGACAGCATCGCCTGGTCGCCCGGGAAGATCCGGGTGGTGATGCCGGTCGCCAGCTCGCGGGGAATGCCCTGGCTCATGTCGTGCAGGTTGAAGAGATCCGTGTCGGCCATGGTCCCATCGACTCCGTGGTGGATTGCGCCACAGCGAATCTAGGACAGACGGGGCAGTCCGGCCAGTCCCCGTTTTCCACAAAAATATCCACAGAAATCCGTCGTAAAAAGAGGCAAAACCCGATTTGAACAGCAATTGGGCAGTGCCCGACCCGGCCTGTGACGCCGGCCGGACTCCGCACCGGGCCCGCGCCCGCGGCGGAGTCCGGCCGATGACGCCGCGCTCAGCCCGGCAGGAAAATGAATTTTAGGACGAACAGCACGGCCAGGACGTAGACCGCGATGCTCGCCTCGCCGGGCCGGCCGCTCAACAGCTTGATCGCGGCATAGGCGACGAACCCGAAGGCGATGCCGTTGGCGATCGAGAAGGTAAGCGGCATGGTCACCGCGGCGACCACGCCCGGCACGTATTCGGTGACGTCCTCCCAGTCCAGCTCGGCCAGGCCGCGGGCCATCAGGCAGGCGACGAACAGCAGCGCCGGCGCGGTGGCGTAGGCCGGGATCGAGGTGGCGAGCGGCGCGAACAGCAAACCGAGCAGGAACAGCACTGCGGTCACCAGGGCGGTCAGGCCGGTGCGCCCGCCCGCCTTGATGCCGGCCGCGCTCTCGATATAGCTGGTGGTCGTCGAAGTGCCCATCGCCGCGCCGGCCACGGTGGCGACACTGTCCGCCAGCAGCGCGTTGCGCAGCCGCGGCAGCCGACCTTGCGCATCGAGCAGCCCGGCCCGGTGGGCGACGCCCACCAGCGTGCCCGCGGTGTCGAACAGGTCGACGAACAGGAAGGCGAAGATGACCCCCCACAGGCTCGCCTCCAGCGCGCCGAGGATGTCCATCTGGAACAGCGTCGGCGCGATGCTGGGCGGCGCCGAGACGATTCCGCCGAACTCCGATTCGCCGAGGATCATGCCGACGATGGAGACGCCAAGGATCGCGATGATGATGGCGCCCGGCACCTTGAGCCGGTCCAGCGCCACCATGACGACGAAGCCGAGCACCGCCAGCACTGTGGTGTGCGCCGTCATGTCACCGAGCCCGACCAGCGTTGCCGGGTTGTCGACGACGATGCCGGCGTTCTTAAGCGCGATGATCCCTAGGAACAGGCCGATCCCCGCCGAGATCGCCATCTTCAGCGACGTCGGAATGGCGTTGATGATCCATTCGCGCACCGGCAGCACGCTGAGCAGCAGGAACAGCACGCCGGAGACGAACACTGCCCCCAGCGCGACCTGCCAGCTGTTGCCCATGCCGAGCACGACGCCGTAGGTGAAGAACGCATTCAGCCCCATTCCCGGGGCCAGCGCGATCGGGTAGTTGGCCGCCAGCGCCATGATCGCGGTGCCGATTGCCGCGGCAAGGCATGTCGCCACGAACACCGCATCGCGGTCCATCCCGGCATCGGCCAGGATCATCGGGTTGACGAAGATGATGTAGGCCATCGTCAGGAACGTGGTGATGCCCGCGAGGACCTCGGTGCGCACGGTGGTGCCGTGTGCGCTCAGCTCGAAGAACCGGTCGAGTTGCTGCATGAGTGAATACCCCCCAATTATCGCCGGATTCGGGCCCGGCCGATTGCGCGACAACGGTAATCCGGCGCATCGAGGGTGGCAACCGCCGAAAGCGGGCGCTAGCGGATGGACAAGGGCGAGGCCTTTTCCTACATTCCCTCTGCCCGAAAACCGCCCGAATCATTGGCATAATCCCCGCCACGACTTCGAAAGCCCGCTTGATGCGCCTGTCCCAGTATTTCCTGCCGACCCTGAAGGAGACGCCGTCCGAAGCGCAGATCGTCTCGCACCGACTGATGCTGCGTGCCGGGATGATCCGGCAGTCGAGCGCCGGGATATATTCGTGGCTGCCCTTGGGCTTCCGGGTGCTCAAGCGGATCGAGCAGATCGTGCGCGAGGAGCAGGACGCGATCGGCTGCCAGGAAGTGCTGATGCCGACCATCCAGCCGGCCGATCTGTGGCGCCAGTCGGGGCGGTACGACGATTACGGGCCGGAAATGCTGCGCATCCAGGATCGGCACGAGCGCGACATGCTGTACGGCCCGACCAACGAGGAGCAGATCACCGAGATTTTCGCCGCTTCGGCGCGCAGCTACCGCGACCTGCCAAAGCTGCTGTATCATATCCAGTGGAAGTTCCGGGACGAAATCCGGCCCCGCTTCGGGGTCATGCGCGGTCGCGAATTCCTGATGAAGGACGCCTATTCCTTCGACCTCGACAAGGACGGCGCACGCCGCTCCTACAACAAGATGTTCGTCTCCTACCTGCGCACGTATGAGCGGATGGGGCTGACCGCGATACCGATGGCCGCCGACACCGGGCCGATCGGCGGCGACCTCAGCCACGAGTTCCTGATCCTGGCCGACACCGGCGAGAGCGAGATCGCCTGCCACCGGGACCTGCTGGAAAAGCGCTGGACCGACCGCGACATCGATTTCGAGGGCGACCTGCAGCCAATCGTTAATGAATTCACAAGCCAGTACGCCGCGACCGACGAGAAACGCGATCCTGCGAAGGAAAAGGCGCTGGGCGACAAGCTGGTCACCGCGCGCGGCATCGAGGTCGGCCATATCTTCTACTTCGGCACCAAGTATTCCGCGAAGCTGGGCGCCGTCGTCGCCGACCGCAACGGCAAGGACGTGACCGTCGAGATGGGCTCCTACGGCATCGGCGTGTCGCGGCTGGTTGGCGCCATCATCGAAGCGAGCCACGATGGCGACGGCATCATCTGGCCGGAATCGGTGGCGCCGTTCCATGTCGGGCTGATCAACCTGAAGGCCGGCGACGCGAAGACGTCCGCGGCGTGCGACGACTTCTACGGCAAGCTCCGGTCGGCCGGCATGGACGTCCTGTACGACGACCGGGAGGAGCGCGCCGGCCAGAAATTCGCCGAGATGGACCTGATCGGCCTGCCCTGGCAGCTGATCGTTGGGCCGCGCGGGCTGGACAGTGGCGTCGTCGAGCTGAAGAACCGGGCCAGCGGCGCGCGCGAGGAGATCTCGCCCGACTCCGCGCTGGCGCGGCTGACCGGCTGACGCGCCATGGCCTTCTCCCAGTTCGAGCGCCTCGTCGCCTTCCGCTACCTGCGGGCCCGCCGGCAGGAGGGGTTCATTTCGGTCATCGCCGCGTTCTCGTTCGTCGGCATCCTGCTCGGCGTCGGAACGCTGATCGTCGTCATGTCGGTGATGAACGGGTTCCGGGATGACCTTCTGGCGCGTATCCTCGGCGTCAACGGCCATGTCACCGTCGTCGGCCAGAAGGCGCCGATCGTCAACTACGATGCGGTGGCGGAACGGATCCGCGGCGTCCCCGGCGTGGTCCAGGCGACCCCGCTGGTCGAGGCCCAGGTCATGGTGACGGCGCACGGCTACGGCGTCGGCGCCATGGTGCGCGGCCTGCGTGCCGAGGATTTCCGCAATCGATCGCTCCTTATGGACGGTTTGCAGCCGGACGACGAGACCGGTGGTCCGATGGCTAAGCAGTTGCGGGAAAAGTCACTTGCTGATTTCGCGCAGGGGGACGGTGTCATCATCGGCAGCCGCCTCGCCAGCAAGCTGCGCGTCGTGCTCGGCGATGAGATCACGCTGGTCTCGCCGCAGGGCGAGGTGACGGCGTTCGGCACCGTGCCGCGCATGAAGGCCTATCCGGTCGTCGGCATTTTCGAGGTCGGCATGTACGACTACGACAGCAGCTTCGTCTACGCGCCGCTGGAGGCGGCGCAGCTGTTCTTCCGTTACCGCGACAGCGTCTCTCACATCGAAATCATGCTGGACGATGCCGACCGGGCGCTCGCGGTGCGGCCGGCGATCGCCGAGGTGGTCGGCGACGCGGGCGTCACCTACGAGTGGCAGCGCGTCAATTCCAGCTTCTTTGCGGCCCTGATCGTCGAGCGCAACGTCATGTTCATCATCCTCACCCTGATCATCATAATCGCCGCCTTCAACATCATCTCCGGGCAGATCATGCTGGTGCAGGACAAGGCGCGCGGCATCGCCATCCTTCGCACCATGGGCGCAACGCAAGGCATGGTGCTGCGCATCTTCTTCGCCACCGGCGCCAGCGTCGGCGTGCTCGGCACAGCGGTCGGCGCCGTGATCGGCATCGCGTTTGCGGTCAATATCGACGCGATACGGGTGTGGCTGGAGGCCACCTTCAACGTCAATCTGTGGCCGCAGGAGGTCCGGTTCCTCGCGCAGATGCCGTCGAAGATCGACAGCACCGAGACGGTGCTCGTGATTGTCGTGGCGTTGATCCTCACCTTCCTCGCCTCGGCCTATCCGGCGTGGCGGGCGGCGCGGCTCGATCCTGTCGAGGTGCTGCGCTATGAGTGAGGTCGGGCCGGTCCTCGAGCTGAACGGCGTGGTCCGCACCTACCGGACGCCGGGCGCGCCGTCGCTCGAGGTGCTACAGGGCGCCTCGCTGCGCATCGCCCGCGGCGAACTGGTCGCGCTGGTGGCGCCGTCCGGTGCCGGCAAGTCGACGCTGCTGCACGTCGCCGGCCTGCTGGAATGGCCGGATGGTGGCGACGTTTTGATCGGCGGCCGCTCCTGCGGCGCGATGACCGACGACGAGCGCACCGGGGTGCGCCGCCGCGATGTCGGCTTCGTCTACCAGTTCCATCACCTGCTGCCGGAGTTCTCGGCGCTTGAGAACGTGGCGATTCCCAAGATGATCGCCGGCAAGCCCCGGGGCCAGGCGCGCGACGAGGCGATGGCGCTGCTCGAGTCGGTCGGCCTGAAGGAACGGGCCTCGCACCGGCCGGCGCGGCTGTCCGGCGGCGAGCAGCAGCGCGTCGCCATCGTCCGGGCGCTGGCCAACGAACCGAAGCTCCTCTTGGCCGACGAGCCGACCGGGAACCTCGACGTGCACACCGCCGATTCGGTGTTCGACATGATGCTCCGCCTGGTCCGCGAAACCGGCCTGTCGGCGCTGGTCGCGACTCACAACCCGGTCCTCGCCCGCCGCATGGGCCGCGCGGTCACCATCGACGACGGCAAGCTGGTCGACGCTGCGGTCTAAACCCCGCGGAAATCCTGTTATCCCCGAAATCCACAGGGCGGCGGCGATTCCTGCGCTGGCACGTCAGCGGTCGCGCGGGTAATTTGGAGCCGTGATGCTGCATGCCGAGTTCGTCCACCTGCGAGTCCATTCCGCCTATTCCTTGTCGGAAGGCGCGCTGAAGATCCCCGAGCTGATCGGGCTGTGCCGGCGCGAGCGCATGCCGGCGGTGGCGGTGACCGATACCGGCAATCTGTTCGGGGTCATGGAGTTCGCCCCGGCAGCGGCGAAGGCCGGGGTGCAGCCGATCGTCGGCGCGCAGCTCGCGGTGCGGCGCGAGGATGCCGGCCCGCACGGCGGCGGCGCGGCGCTGCCGCCCGACCCGCTGGTGCTGCTGGTCCAGGACGAGGCCGGCTACCGCAACCTCCTGGCGCTGCTCAGCACGTCGTTTCTCGACACGCCCGGCGGCGAGCAGCCGCAGGTCGCGCTGGCGGATCTCGAGGGCGCGCATGACGGGCTGATCGCGCTGACCGGCGGCCCGGCCGGGGCGGTCGGGCGGCTGCTCGGCGAGGGGCAGGCGGCGGCGGCGCGCGCGCTGGCCGAGCGGCTCGCCGCGATCTTCGAGAACCGCCTCTACGTCGAGCTGCAGCGCCACGGCATGGCGGAGGAGGCGCGCATCGAGCTGGGCCTCGTCGACCTCGCCTACGCGCTCGGCCTGCCGCTGGTCGCGACCAACGAGGCGTTCTTCGCCGACCGCGACATGTTCGAGGCGCACGACGCGCTGCTGTGCATCGCCGGCGGCGCCTACATCGCCCAGGCCGACCGCCGGCGCCTCACGCCGGAGCACCACTTCAAGCCCGCCGCCGAGATGCGCGCCGCCTTCGCCGACCTGCCGGAGGCCGTCGACAACACGCTGGTGATCGCGCAGCGCTGCGCCTTCATGCCGCGCAGCCGCGATCCGATCCTCCCCGTCTACGCCAAGCTCGGCGGGCGCACCGAGGCGGAGGCGCTGGCCGAGCTGGCCCGCGAGGGGCTGGAGCGGCGGCTTTCGGCGCTGTCCATCGGAGACGATCGGAGACATCCTATGGGGGTCGCGGAAACCGACCCGGCTAATACCGACGTATTGCAACCATACCGGGAACGACTGGAGTACGAGCTCGCGGTCATCGCGCAGATGGGCTTCCCCGGCTACTTCCTGATCGTCGCCGACTTCATCCAGTGGGCCAAGCGCCAGGGCATCCCGGTCGGGCCCGGCCGCGGCTCCGGCGCCGGCTCCGTCGTCGCCTGGGCGCTCACGATCACCGACCTCGATCCCTTGCGCTGGGGCCTTCTCTTCGAGCGGTTCCTGAACCCCGAGCGGGTCTCGATGCCGGACTTCGACATCGACTTCTGCATGGAGCGCCGCGATGCCGTGCTCGACTACGTGCAGGCCGAGTACGGCGCCGACCGGGTGGCCCAGATCATCACCTTCGGCAAGCTGCAGGCGCGCGCCGTCCTGCGCGACGTCGGCCGCGTGCTCGAGATGCCGTACAGCCAGGTCGATCGTATTTGTAAGATGGTGCCCAACAACCCGGCCAACCCGGTCTCGCTGCAACAGGCGATCGACGGCGAGCCGGCGCTGCGGCAGATGCGCGAAGAGGACGACACGGTGGCGCGCCTCATCGACATCGCGCTCAAACTGGAGGGGCTGTACCGCCACGCCTCGACCCACGCCGCCGGCGTCGTCATCGCCGACCGGCCGCTGACCGAGCTGGTACCGCTGTACCGCGACCCGCGCTCGCACATGCCGGTGACGCAATTCAACATGAAGCATGTCGAGGAGGCCGGCCTCGTCAAGTTCGACTTCCTCGGCTTGCGCACGCTCACGGTGCTGGCCCGCGCGCTCGAGCTGCTCGGCGCCCGCGGCGTCGCGCTCGACCTCTCTTCGCTGCCGCTCGACGATGCCAAGACCTACGAGATGCTGTGCCGCGGCGAGACCACCGGCGTCTTCCAGCTGGAATCCTCCGGCATGCGCGACGTTTTGCGCAAGCTGCGGCCGGACCGCTTCGAGGACATCATCGCCGTCGTCGCCCTGTACCGGCCGGGCCCGATGGACAACATCCCGAGCTACATCCGCCGCAAGCACGGCGAGGAGACGCCGGACTACCTGCACCCGACGCTGGAGCCGATCCTCAAGGAGACCTACGGGATCATGATCTACCAGGAGCAGGTGATGCAGATCGCGCAGGTTCTGTCCGGCTACTCGCTGGGCACCGCGGACCTGCTGCGCCGCGCCATGGGCAAGAAGATCCGGGCCGAGATGGAGGCGCAGCGCGCCGGCTTCGTCGACGGCGCCGCTTCGCGCGGGGTCGACCGCGGCCAGGCCGCCCGCATCTTCGACCAGGTCGACAAGTTCGCCGGCTACGGCTTCAACAAGAGCCACGCCGCCGCCTACGCCCTGGTCGCCTGGCAGACCGCGTATCTGAAGGCGAACTATCCGGTCGAGTTCATGGCCGCGCTGATGAGCACCGAGATGAACAACACCGACAAGCTCGGCATGCTGCGCGCCGAGCTCGACCGCATCGGCATCGCCCTCCTGCCCCCCGACGTCAACCGCTCCGGCGTCGGATTTACGGTGGAGGTGCTCGAGCCGGCAATGAATGGAGAAGGGCAGGGGACGGACGGCCCCCTCACCCAACCCTCTCCCACGAGGGGAGAGGGCTCACATGGTGCCGCCTCGAAGGACGAACCCTCTCCCACGAGGGGAGAGGGCTCACATGGTGCCGCCTCGAAAGAAGAACCCTCTCCCCTGGTGGGAGAGGGCAGGGTGAGGGGGACCGTCGGCGAGGCCGACGCGGCGGCGCCGGCGCGACCTCACCCTTCGAGACGCGGCTCCGCCGCTCCTCAGGATGAGGCGGGCGGCACAGGCGTGGCCATGCAGGTTGAAGAGCGCAAAACCCCCGGCCCTCATGCTGAGGAGCGAGCGCGCGCCGAGCAGCCGCCGCCAGGCGGCGTGTGCGAGCCGCGAGAAAAAGCCGAGCAGCCGCCGCCAGGCGGCGTGTGCGAGCGGCGAGAAAAAGCCGAGCAGCCGCCGCAAGGCGGCGTGTGCGAGCCGCGAAGAGATACAGCCGTCTCGAAGTATGAGGTTGCTCTCCTGGAACCCAGCGCGCCGGACGACCCCCTCACCCAACCCTCTCCCGCGAGGGGACAGGGCTCACATGGTGCCGCCTCGAAGGACGAACCCTCTCCCGCGGAGGCGAGAGGGCCAGACGGTGCTGCCTCCAAGAACGAACCCTCTCCCCTCGTGGGAGAGGGCAGGGTGAGGGGGAACCGGGGCGGGGACGGGGAGTCCCCCGAACCCCCCCGCGCGATCCGCTATGCGCTGGCGGCGCTGCGCAATGTCGGCGGCGCGGCGATGGCGGCGCTGGTGGCGGAGCGCGAGGCGCGGGGCCCGTTCGCCGACCTCATGGACTTCGCCGAGCGGCTCGATGCGCACCAGGTCAACAAGCGCCAGCTGGAGCATCTCGCCGCCGCCGGCGCCTTCGAGAGCCTCGGCGTCAACCGCCGCCAGGCGAGCGACTGCGTCGACCTCGTCATGCGCCACGCCGCGGCCGCCCAGGCCGAGCGCGAGAGCGCGCAGGAAAGCCTGTTCGGCGGCGCCGGCGCGGCGGCGGAGATCCGCCCCGCGGTGCCGACGCTCGACGAATGGCCGGCCGAGGAACGGCTCCGCCGCGAGTTCGAGGCGCTCGGCTTCTACCTCTCGGCCCATCCCTTGGAATCCTACCGCAAGCTGTGCGCCCGGCTCGGCGTCGCCAGCTGGCGCGAGGTCGCGGCCGGCGCGGTGCGCAGCGACCGCGTGAAGATGGCCGGGATCGTGACCTCGCGGCGCCTCACCACCTCGTCGCGCGGCGCGCGCATGGCCTTCGTTCAGATGTCCGACGCCTCCGGCGCCTTCGAGGTGACGCTGTTCGCGGAAGCGCTGGCGGCGGCGCGCGACCTCCTCGATGCGGGGCAGCCGCTGCTCCTGGACGTCGACATCCAGCGCCGCGACGACGACGTGCGGCTGACCGCCGCGCGCATCGAGCTGCTCGACGCCGCCGCCGCCCGCACCGCCGCGGGCCTGCGCATCTTCGTGCGCGACGAAGCGCCGCTGGAGACACTGGCCGCCGTCTTCCGCGAACACGGCGCGCGGGGGAAGGGGAGGGTGAGCCTGGTGCTGGACGCCGACGAGCGCGAGGTGGAGCTGGAGCTGGGGGTTACATACGCGATCAGTCCGGCGATGCGGGGGGCGATCAAGTCGATCCCGGGGATCGTGGACGTGCAGGAAATATGATGTCGCCCACTCGACGCCGGCCAGCGGGATGGCGCCGGGAGCGGGCGGCGGATCTTCGGACGCCCCGTGGCGCTGGCCGGCCCCATACGCCCTTGACGGTGCGCGGATGGAGCGTGAGGGGAGTGCGCTGTCCAAATCCATAAATCCGCCACGCGGTCGATCCCGCGCCTAAGGCGCTGTCCTCAACTGTGGCGGTCCATGTTTCGCTGCCAGGAGCACGAGCAGCAGCATGGGCGAGACGTCCTACGCGACAACGGCCGCTTTCGGCTTGATGGCGGACTAAGCACCGAAGCGACGCTGACGTCCGCTCCTGACCCGGAGCGGACGGCATTCGCCATGGCATGTCATCGGCCGAAATATATCCTTCGTCAGATAAGGCTTCGCCACCGGTTGCCGGATCGCTCGCTGTGCCGGTACCATCGACCCGGATGTCGATTTTGCCAGACCTTCAATTCGGATATCGGCCGAAAGTCAGGCCGCGTTTTCTTTGGACCGGCCGCGCCGCCTCCCGCGGTTTCGCGGCGCTGGGCCTGGCGCCACATCTCGGACAGGCGAAATCCTTCTTCCTCAAATCATAATACTTGGTCGCACATTCCGGGCAGACGTGCTTCGATCCGCGGTCTGATTGTTTCATATCTCCGGTTTCCTCATGTGACCGATGCGATCCCGCTGCTTGGGGCTAACGTTTGGCGCCGGACAAACCGGGCCTCAGCAGCGCACCCGTAGACCAAGCGGCGGAGCGTTTGCAGCGGGAACAGACCCGCTCTCCGGCCCATTCGCTGGGAAAGGGGGCTCTGCATCTGAGACACCGGCGGACCTTGGCGGTATCCGAAGGCGACGGGTCGCCGGGCCCATCTTCCGGCCGGGAAATGGTCATGAAGGCTCCTCGGCGCGATCGCACAGTCGGGTGAGATCATCGAGCGCATGCGCGATGAGTTCCTTGCGGCGAGGATCCTGAGCATCCGCCGTGGCGGCGAAGAGCTGTATAAGATACTGCGCCTTGGCGGCGGCCTCCGGCCAGGTCTCGGCCGGGGCGGCCAGAAGAAGTTGCTCCAGCTGTTCCTGGCGGCGTCGCAGCGCCGCCTGATCGGCCTGAAAATCGTGCAGATGTTGACGGCGAATTTCCGTTGCTCTCTGAGCCGCCATGCCACGGTGCTCGTCGAGTTCGACCGGCTCGTCTGCCATAGCCTCATACCTCTGTTCTGGTTGCCGGCTCAAGACAGTGTGCTGCAAGCAAACCGCGCGGCCTTCCGGCGCGCGTGAGCCAGGAGAAGGCTTTCGTGATTTGCCAAGGGGGATGAGCTGATGCACTTGCCTGGGGGCCCGTTTTGGCGCGCCGCTGCCATTCTGCCGCCGTCAACTCAATCGGTGTTACGTCCTGTACAACCGTCGCCGTCAGCTCGAGAGGACCGGTATCGACCGTTTGGAGAATGCCGGCAAATCCATGATTCGCGAACTTCCGGATGCCTATCGACGTTCGATTGGCATTCGATGGCGAAAAAAATCCGGGGTGCTCTTTATGAGCCCCGACACGGTGAGTGGTGGATGGATGCACGCCCGCCGTTCCTTATCAGCGCGGAGGGCCGAAAGAAGCTGACCCGCCCGGTGCGTGCACGCCCTCTCCTTGGCTGTCCGCAGGACGTGGCGGCGGAACGACGTCGCCATCCGGGGCCATACCCTTCAGAAACTTGAAGAGATCACTGTCCGTGGACAGGACGAGCGTCGTGTTTTCGGAGATGACGGACTTGTAGGCCTGCATGGTCCGTGTGAACTCATAGAATTCCGCCGCTTCGGGGCTCTGGTTGTAGGCCCTCGCGTAGATCTCGGTGGCCTTCGCATCCGCAAGGCCGCGGATCTCCTCGACCTGCCGGTAGGCTTCGGACTGGATCTTGTTCAGGTCACGCACACGATTGCCGCGGATTCTGGCCGCCTCGCCATTGCCTTCCGACAGGAAGCGTTCCGCGATCTGCCGCCGTTCACTGATCATCCGATCGTAGATCTTCGGGCGCACGCTCTCATTGTAGTTGATCCGCTTGAACCGGATATCGAGCAGTTCGATGCCGAACACGCGCACCTTCTCGGCAGCCGCGGCGAAGATCTCCTGCTCGACCAGCTTGCGCCCCTTCTGGATCGGCACCAGTGCCCCGATGTCCTGCTCCCGTTCCGCGTCGGTCAGGAGGACGTCGCGCAATGGCACGCGATCCTTGGTGGTGCGGATGATCTCGATCAGCTCATGCTTGGCGACGGCGTTGCGGGTCTCGCTGCCAAGGATGTCATCCAGGCGGGACTGCGCGCTGCGTTCATCGCGCAGCCGCAGAAAATACTGGAGGGGCTCCGTAATCCGCCAGCGCGCGAAGAGGTCGACCGAGATGTAGAGCTTGTCCTTGGTTGGCATATCGGATGGACTGCCGTCCCACTCGAGAACCCGCTTGTCGATCGCGTTGACGTCCTGGACGAAGGGCAGTTTGACCTTGAGACCGGCGGTCGTCACGGGAGCGCCGACCGGCTTGCCGAACTGGGTGATGATCACCTGCTCGACTTCGCTCACCGTATAGATCGAGCTCATCGAGACGTAGATTCCGGCGCCCAGTACCGCCAGGATCCCTATCAGCGTGATCTTGTTCATGGCCGGTCTCCCTTCTGCGCGTCGAGATTCAACAGCGGCAGGATACCGCGCGTCTGTTCATCGACAATGATCTTGGAGCGTATGCCCGGCATGATGTCCTGCAGGGTCTCGATATAGATGCGGCGGCGGGTGACCTCCGGGGCCTTGGTGTATTCCGCCAACAAGGCGCTGAACCGAGCGACATCGCCTTTCGCTTCATTGATCCTCTTGAGCCGGTAGCCGTCCGCCTCGCGGATCCGCTGATCCTTCTCGCCCTCGGCCAGGGGGATCACCTTATTGTAATCTCGCCGGGCTTCGTTGATCAGCTTTTCCTTCTCCTGCTGGGCCTGGTTGACCTCGTTGAACGATTCCTGCACCGGTTGGGGCGGATTGATATTCTTCAATTGGACCTGGTCGATGCTGATCCCCATCGCGTACTTGGTGGAGAGCGCCTGCATCTTGGTCAGCGCCTCGGATTCGATCTCCTGTCGGCCGATGGTGATCACCTCGTCCACGGTGCGGTCGCCGACCACTTCCCGCATGACGGACTCCGAAACATAGCGGAGGGTCTCACTGGGCTCGCGAACCTCGAACAGGAATTTGACGGGGTCCGAGATGCGATATTGAACGACCCATTCCACCAGTGCGGCGTTCAGGTCACCCGTCACCATCTCGGTTTCCCGTTTTCCTTCGCGGGGACGAGGACTCTGGTATGGATCGCCGGCGCCCGGGGTCGTGAACCCGAATTCCTGTTTCAACTGCCGCTTGACGGGAACGATCGTCGCCGCGTCGATGCCGAGCGGCAGCTTGAAGTGCAGCCCCGGCGGCACGTCCTTGACATATTTGCCGAACCGTTGCACGACAGCGACGGAATCGCTCGGCACGGTGTAGTAGGCCGACCACAGGCCCAGGCCAAGCAGCGCGAGGACGGCAAGGATGATTACGCCGCGCGGGCCGCCACGCGGCATCATCTTCTTGAGCAGATCCAGCCTTTGTCGAACCAGATCCTCAATATCGGAACCCGGTTTGGCTCCGCGGCCCCAGGGGCCGCTCGGGCCGCCGTTACCGTTCTGCGATGGCATTGCGATGCCCTCCTCTTTTTTGCCTCTTCTGCGCGCGTCCAATGTCACGCTCAGTGTCTTTGTGTCCTTGCATTGCGCCGACTGGTCGAACGTTCATGAGGCAGTCTATTGTCTGCTGTCTGCGCCACGGGGACGCTGTTTACCCTGGACGAAGGAACATCCCTTCGTCTTCGGCGCGATCCACGGCCTGACGGTCCATCTCTTGCTCGCGCTGCCGCACTGACCCAATCAGTGTCTGTTGATCGGCACCCCGGCCAACCGGGACCTCTGCAGGCGCTTGGTCGTGCTCCAGAGCCTCGTCCAGCTCCTTGGGATCGACTGTCAGGAGCCGCTCAACGCCGGGATGGCTGGGCTCCGCGTGCAGGTGCATCAGGGTCAGTATCCGCCGGTAGGGGGGAAACGAGATACCTTCCAGAAGCTCCTCATCCGTCTCCAGGCTGTAGGCGCCTGCCGGCAGCACCTCATCGAACCCGCCGAGGCGAAACGGCCTCCTGAAAGTCACCGTCGTGTAGTGCGTGCGTACCGTCATCGAATATACCCTGGTTGGCGGCCCTGCCGTTCGATCGCGGACCAACCCAGAAGAACGGTGCCCCCTGTGTTCCAAATGCTACGATTTGCGTGCCGGCACGATTTCCGCCGGCGTCTTGTCCGGCGCTGCAGCCGGTTTATCCTTTGCTGATGCGTCCCTGGATTTGTCGTCGGAGCCGTCTTTTTCAGGCGCGTCTAGCGCTGTAGGAAATTTCTTGAAGGACATGTGAAATTCCTTTCAAGGCACCGACAAGGATTAGCGCCCATATTCGTATATGGTATTTATACAAATAATTTGCAATGGCACATGCGGTATATTTTTAAAAATATTTATCGATGAAAAAAAACAAAACGATAGCGCGCTTTTTTATTTATAAAATTTTGAAAGAAAAAATCTTTATTTTGACCATCGATAAGGAATTTCCGCGGATCTGCTCTTCACCGCAAGCCTGCGAGCGCGAACGAAACCATCACGAGGTGATTCAAGGCGCCAACGGAATGGATTTATTCTGTGCGAGTGGTGGTGCGTGCGATCGCAATGCTTCAAAAGCGCCCCCCTGCAACGGATTCGGGCGGGGCGGACAGGGGCGAAACTTCGCGATGTCGTCGCTCACAAGCCGGACCGGAATTGGGCGGCTCGGCGAGATCCGCGACTCATACAAGCCGGGTCAACGCTGGCCTGAATGCCTTGATTACCGATCGCTGTGGGCGTTGCCGTGCGGTGACGGTTCGGAGAGTGCAACCTGCACCCGCACATCCATCTCTTTAAATGCATCTCGGTCGCCAGCGAAACTGCCGGACACGGGCATCGTCTGTCGAATGTCGCGCGCAACGGCGACCGGTATGAGATTGAACCCGCCGACACTTCGGTTGGTCGGATCAAACGTGATCCAGCCGGCGCCGGGTACATACACTTCCGCCCAGGCGTGGGTCGATCCGGCCCCTCCGGAGCCGACGGCGTCGTGATCCGGGTCGTAAAGGTATCCCGATACGATGCGCGCGCCGAAACCGAGACTACGCACGGCATCCACGAATAGGACCGCGAAGTCGCGGCATGACCCTTGGTTCCGGTTGAGCGTTTGCTCTGGCGACTGCGTGCCCTCGCCTTCGCGAACCTCATAGGAAACCCGCGCGGCGATGCCGGCAGAGATATCCATGAGGAGGGCAAGGGTTCCTGTCGGGCTTCCGGCGACGAACCCCTGCGCCCACTCGCGAAGCCGCCCGGAGGAGTCGAGATAACCCTGAAGGCGCAATGCACCGAGATCGGTCATATCGTCGTCGGTCAGCAGGAACGGATAGTACGCGGCAGAGGCAGCGATATCGAAGACGGGCCACTGGTCGACGTCTAGCGTGAGTTCCGCATGGCTCTTGATGACGAGCGTGTCCGACTTCTCGTTAAACGTCACGGTCGCAACGGAATTGCCGAATACGTCATGCGCCCATGTAACGGTCGCGGCCGGCGTTGCCACCAATTCATGCGCGATCAGCCGCAGATTGCGGCTCTCGCGTGGACGAAGCATCAACCGGTGCGGGCCGAATTCCAACGGTTCCCGGTATTGGTAAGTGGTCTCGTGGTGTATCGAGAGCGTTATCAATATCTGTCTCCATGTGGAGTCTACCATGAAACCGCTCATGAATCCGCCTGAGCCCGTACATCGCAAAAGAGGGCGGTGTGAGTCGAATGCGAACCGGTCGACTCACCGCCTTCGACACTGGTCTTACGCAGGCACCTGAATCCAACTCCGCCAACGCGGCAGAGAGGAGTTGCCTGGAATCAGATCGGCTGTTGGGATGTCGGCTATTGGCTAGAAGCGGTACGTTAGCGACACGCTCTATCGCGTCCGCTCTCGGGCAG
>CAYFYY010000056.1:0-27746 GCA_964347475.1 uncultured Flavobacteriales bacterium | reverse complement strand
TCGACGCCATCGAGCGCGTCCTCCGGCAGGTCGGCGACGGCACGCCACGCGTCGGTCGTCTCGGCCGGGCGCAGCGCCTCGGCCACGATCCGTGTACGGCCGGGCGGGCTGGAGGGCGCAATCCCTTCGGGGCCCGCGTCCCAGTCGCCGACCGCCGCCGGCGTGACCGCGAGCTGTTCCAGCAGCCGCAGGATGCCATGCTGCGGATGCGTCGTCTCGCCGAGAGCCGCCCTGTGCGATGCCGCGTCGATCGTGCGATCCAGCCCCGGCAGAACGATCCGCCCGCGCGGCAGTTGCGCGATAACCAGCAGCAGGTCGGCGGTGGCCGGGATGCTGCCCGTGGAACCGGCCGCAACAACGGGGGCGTGCGGCGGTGTCTCGCGCCACAGACGCGCCTGCGCCTCAAGCAGCCGGTTGCGCCGCTCCGCCGGGTCGATGCAGTGCTCGTCGGCGAGGATCTTCGGCCAGTTCTCGGTGACGATGGCCAGGAATTCGAGGACGTCCTGCCAATGGCCCGCGAACCGCTCCGGCGCAAGATGGGCGAGCGCCTGAAAGTCGAGGCGTTCGGTCTGGACCTGGTCGACAAGGCGCGCCAGTTCACGGGCCAGCCCGAGCGCCTGGTCCGGCGTGATGCCCCGCCCCTTCTTCCACTGCAGGACCAGGCGCGTCAGCAGAAGCTCGCGGCGTCGCTCGGAAATTTCCGGCGGCAGGGTCAGCGCCGCGCTGCCGGACGACAGCCGCAGGGCAAGCGATTCCTCCTCGACATCACCAAGCGGCCGCGTGTCCGGCAGCAGCAGGGCTCGTCCGCCGCTCACCCGGAGGAACGCTTCCGCCAACGACCGACAGGCGCGGCGCGTCGGCAACAGGACCGTGTAGTCGGCGAGGGATTCGGGCGCCGCCCGGGTCTCGTGCAGCAACCCGGCCGCCAGCGCGTCGAGGAACGGCCGTCCCGGCGCTATGGTCAGGACGCGCCCGGGGGTTACCATCGGGACGGCTGCTCCCCGGCCCGGCCGTCGCCCAGTTCCACCTCCGCGATGGCGAGGTCCTCCGGGGTGCCGACGTGATACCATTCGCCGTCGTGGCGCATGCCGTGCAGGCGCCCTGCCGCCTCGGCCCTGTCATACAGGACGTTCAGCGAGAACGGCCCATCGGGCGCACCTTCGAACAGGCGCGGGTGCAGGATCTGGATCCCACCGAACAGGAACGGCGCGATGTCGCCCTCGCCGCGCCGCCGCGCCCGGCCGTCCGGCTCGAGATGATAGTCGCCCCTGTCATTCACGGTGGCGCCCGCAACCGCCGGTGTCGGCACCATCAGCAGGAGCGCGTCCATGGTCTCATCGTTCCAGTGTCCGGCCAGTCGCTCGAGCGCCGGTGTCGGTCCGTCGCGCCACACCGCGTCGGAATTGACGACGAAGAACGGGCCCGTACCGAGATGCGGCAGCGCCGCCTTCACGCCGCCGCCGGTTTCGAGCAGAACCTCTTCGGGCGACAGCGTGATGTCGGCGCGACCTGCAAGATGCGCGGCGATCATGTCGGCGCGGTAATGGCTGTTGACGACGATGTGCGCGACGCCGGCCGCGGCCAGCCGATCGAGCGCGCGGTCGAGCAACGTCCGGCCGGCCAACACCACCAGCGGTTTCGGCAGATCGTCGGTCAGCGGGCGCATGCGCTTGCCGAGACCCGCGGCCAGCACCATCGCGCTTGCGATCTTCACGCGGGTCATGACGTCGCCGTCGCCTCCGGCACGATTCGGGTCTCGGCCGGCAATTCGCGCGCAAACCAGTCGTGCAAGGGCGCCAGCAGCGGATGGGCGAGGTCGCCCTCGAGCCAGCGCCAGACGCGCGCGATGTGCTGCAGGTAGACCGGCTTGCCGTCGCGCCGGTCGAGGCGGGTGAATATGCCGAGGATCTTGGCGCTGCGCTGGGCCCCCCACAGCGCATAGGAGGCGGCGAAAAGGCCCCGGTCCAGCTCCGGGAAGGCCGCAAGGTAGCGGTCCAGAAGTCGCCGGGTCAGGGACGCCGGCACATCCCGCCGCGCGTCCTCGAACAGCGACACGAGATCGTAGGTGACCGGACCCCACAGCGCATCCTGGAAGTCGAGCAGTCCGCACGCCTCGATGTTCGGCCGGTCGGGAAGCCACATCAGGTTGTCGACATGGTAGTCGCGCAAGACGAGACGTTCCGGCATACCCTCGGTGGCGCGGCGCACATCCGTCCACAGACGGCAGTATTCGGCGCGGGTCGTGGCCGTGGTCTCGCGGCCCAGCACGGCCGGCATGTACCAGTCGGTGAGCAGTGTCGCCTCGGCGAGCAGCGCGTCGTCGTCGTAGGGCCGCAACCCCTCTGCGACGGGATCGCAATCCGCGAACCGCCGGTGCAGCTCGATCAGCACATCCAGCGCGATTTCGTACAGCGCCTGCTCGTCGCCGCCGTCCGCGAGCACCCGCGTATAGGTGTCGTCGCCGAGATCCTCCAGCAGAAGCAGCCCGGCCTCTTCGTTGGCGGCGAGAATTGCGGGCGCGCTGAAGCCCCGGACGCGCAACAAGCGGTCGATGCGCATGAACGGCCGCACGTCCTCCATCGGCGGCGGCGCATCCATGAGCACCGCGCTGTCGGCTCCGCGCGATAGACGATCGTAGCGTCGGAACGAGGCGTCGCCGGCCAGCGTGCCCCGGACGGCGTCGCCCCAGCCCGCGTCGACGAGGAAGGCGGCGATCTGCGAGGCCCGTTTATCCATCGGCCAGGTCCCCGAGCCGCTGCGCCCAGTCGTCGGTGCCGCAGAGGGTCGCGACGCGTTCGGTCTCGGTGCCGCCATAAGAGAGCCGAATGTCGAGGCGGTGGGCCGGCAGCCACGATCCGAGCCGCTCCGGCCATTCGATCAGCGTCACGCCCTCGGCCATCGCGTCCTCGATCCCGAGCTCGACGGCGTCCTCGGGCTTCTCCAGCCGGTAGAGGTCGAAATGCCAGATCTCGAAGTCCGCCGCAGCATAGGTCTGCACCAAAGTGAAGGTTGGGCTCGGCACCTCCTCGTCGGTTTCGGTCAGCGCCCGGATCAGGGCACGCGCGAGGGTGGTCTTCCCGGTCCCCAGATCGCCGCGCAAGGCAACCACGTCGCCGGGCCGCAACAGCTTGGCCAGCGCGACCGCCAGCCGGGCGGTGGCGTCCGGGTCTGCAAGCGCCACGGTGAGCGCCCCTGATTCGGCGGCGACGGCCATCCGCGGTTTGTACCCAAGCGCCACGCGCCCCGCAACCGCATCGCGGCGTGCCGCGTGCGGCGATCGGCCGCCGGACCGTCGCGCCGGACCCTGCAGGCAACGTAACATTGGTATGCGGCGGGGCCGCGTGCTATGGGCATGCGCGGAGCAGACATGACGGAACACCACCACACTTGCGACGTGGCGATCGTCGGCGCCGGTCCGGTCGGCCTGTTCGCCGTGTTCGAGTTCGGCATGTTGGGCATGGCCGCACATGTCGTCGACACCCTGGAGATGTCGGGCGGCCAGTGCAGCGCGCTGTACCCTGAAAAGCCGATCTACGACATCCCGGGATTCCCGAGGATCGCGGCCGCGGAATTGGTCGAGCGCCTGCAGGCGCAGGCAGCGCCGTTCAAGCCCGTCTACCATCTGGGCCAGCAGGTCGTTGCGCTGCGCCGCGGAAAAAGTGGCAAGCGATGGCGGCTGGAGACCTCCACCGGCGCGAAGATCGACGCCCGCGTCGTGGTCATCGCCGCCGGGGCCGGGGCGTTCGGCCCGAACCGCCCGCCGCTGCCCGGGATCGAGAGGTTCGAAGGCAAGAGCGTCCATTACATGGTTTTGCGACGGCAGGATTTTGCGGGCAAGCGCGTTGTCGTCGCCGGCGGCGGCGATTCGGCAGTGGACTGGGCGCTGGCGCTGTCTGAGGTATCCGGCCACGTGAGTGTCGTACATCGCCGGGCCAAGTTCCGCGCCGCGCCGGAGAGCGTCAGCCAGCTGCAAGCGCTGGCAGAACAGGGCAAGATCGAACTCGTCATACCCTACCAGCTGGCCGGGCTGGAAGGCGCCGACGGGACTCTGGAAGCCGTGATCGTCGCCGACCTGGATGGCAACACGAGGCGCCTTGCGGCGGACGCGCTGTTGCCGTTCTACGGCTTGTCGATGTCTCTCGGCCCGATCGCGAGGTGGGGTCTGAATCTCGACCACCACCACATTGTCATCGACCCCGAGACTTGCGCCACAAACATCGAAGGCGTGTTCGCCGTCGGCGATATCGCAACCTATCGCGGTAAGCTGAAACTGATCTTGACCGGCTTCGCCGAAGCGGCGACAGCGGCGCACGCCGCATATTCCCTCGTCTTCGAGGGCAAGGAGCTGCATTTCGAGTATTCAACGACGCGCGGCCTGCCATGCGGCTGACGCCAACTCGTGTCGCCGGTTTCAGGTCTGCCGGACCGGTACGCGGCAGACCGCCTTTGTGCCTTCTCCAGGCGCGCTCTTCAGTTCGACGGTGCCGCCGTGCAGCTCGATCAGGCTCTTGGTCAGGGCGAGGCCCAGGCCGGCGCCGGACTCGCGCGCATTGGGATCGACCCGCTCGAACTTGTTGAAGACGCGTTGCTGATCTTCCGGCGAAATTCCGATGCCCGTATCGGTTACCGTGATCAGCATCCTGTTGCTGTCGCGGCGGGCGGAAAGCTTGATCGTGCCGCCGGCGGGCGTGAACTGGATCGCGTTCGAGACGAGATTGAACAGTGCCTGACGCAGGCGTACGGCGTCGGCTCGCATCGTCCCGATATCTTCGGGACAATCGACCTCGATGGTCAGGTCGGTCTGGCTGGCACGCTCGAGCGCCAGCTCGGCCAGGCCGTTCATCAGGGTGCCGACCTCGACCTCCTGGACGTCAAGCGCCATATAGCCGGCCTCGATTGTGGCCAGGTCGAGGATGTCGTCGATCAGCGACATGAGGAGCGTCGAAGCCTGCAGGATGCACTCGATATAGTCTGCCTGCCGTTCGGTCAGCTCACCGAAATACCGGTTGTCGAGAATCTCCGTGAAACCGACGATGGCATTGAGCGGTGTCCGAAGTTCGTAGCTGACATTGCCGATGAATTCCGACTTGATTCGGTCGGCGTTCTCAAGGGCGAGATTGCGTTCGCGCAGGGCCTTCTCGACCCGGGCGCTGTCGGAAATATCGAGCAGGGTCAACAGCGTATTGCCGTCCGGCAGTGGCACCACCGCATAGCGGATGAATGACTCGTCGGCGCGGTGCAGGCGGCCGCTGCGCGCCGGGCGCTCGGTGACCATGAGGATGATGCGTTGCTTCAGTTTCGCCCAGTCGACGTTCTCCGGGAAGAAGTCGCGGGTGGCATCGACGATCTCGCTGATGTGCGGTCCACCCTCCAAGAGCTCCTCGCTCAGATTCCAGATGCGCATCATGCCAGAGTTATAGAGTTTCAGGCGGCCGTCGCCGCCGAACACGGCGATGCCCTCATAGAGGTTGTTGAGAGTCTCCCGCTGTACTTCGATCAACGTATTGTACGAGCTCTCGAGCGCCAGCCTGTCGGTGACGTCCTCGATCGCGAAGATGAGCCCGCCCAGCGGATGCGGCGAGGCGACGAAGCGGTACGTGGTCTGGTCGGGCAAATGCTGCAGTTCCTCGAACGGCTCGATCAACCGAGTAAACCACCGGTCGCGCTCCGCCTTGTAAGCCGGGAAATCGACGATCTCTGGCAACCGCCGCCGTTCGCGCAACCATTCCAGCACTTCGTTCAGGCTCGGTTCCGCCTGCAGCGCGGTCTCGTCGAGGCCAGTCTGCTCGGCATAAGCGGTATTGAAGAATTTCAGTCGTTTATCGGCGCCGAAGATGGCAATCGCGGTATTCAGACTCTCTAGGACCTCGGCGTGGGCGGCGATGTGGTCGGCCAGCTGGTCCTGCAGCGCCTCGAGCGCTGTCGCGTCGGTGGCGTACCCGCAGATCCGGGCTCCGACGCCGGTCAGCGGTGCCTCGGTGAACTCCAGGAGGCGCCGGGAATTGCCGATCACGACGTGATGGCTCTCGGACTGCGCCATTCCGGTATTCGCCGCCCGCTCTGCCAGGGCACGGCCTCCGCCCTCGATGTAGCCGGCCGCGAGTTCGCGCTGCTCGGCGATCGTCGTCTTCCGGTCGGAATCCGTGGCTTCGGAATAGGCGCGGTTGCAGCCCGCCAGATTCAGGTTCTCGTCCCGCCACCATATGGGCAGCGGAATGCGGTCGAGCAGGGCCTGCATGGTCGATGCTTCGTCCGACTTGGTGGCCAGATCGGACGACAGGGTTGCCTTCTCGGTAGCGTCGAGTATCCACAGCACATCGCTGTTTCCCAAACTCTCGCCCCGAACCGAAACCGCGAGCCCGTCCGAGATTCCGAGTTGGTCATCGAACTCCGCGCCACCGGAATGCAGGTCGCCGAGGTGTTGTTCGAGCCGCGCACGGTCGCCATTGGCAACCGCCTCCACCAGCACCCGGTCCGCTTCCGCCGTCGGCAGCTCTTCAGGATTGCGCGGCAAGTCCAGGAGGTCGGCGGCGCGGCGGGAAAACCGGGCCGAACCATTGGTCCAGCGCACGTACCCGGCCGGTATGCTCTCAAGCAGCCGTTCGACATCCCGTCGTAGGGCCGCAGCCTGATTCATGACGCGGCGCAACACGAACGCAAGCGCGACCAGCGCGGCCACGGCAACCGCCAGCGCACCACCCAACACATATGCCACGTCGACGGAAACCCAGCCGTCCGCCGCTGCCGGCGTGATGGAGATCAAGAGCAGGAAGCCCGCAAGCCCCAGGCGTCTGAGTGCGACTGTCCGAATCACGCCCGCAGTTTATGTAAGCTGGCTATCGCGCACAAGCCGGCCGACACGTACGGACCATCAATACCGGTATTGCTCGGGCTTGAAGGGCCCCCGAACGGGCACGCCGATATACTCCGCCTGCGTCTGCGACAGGCTGGTGAGTTCGACCCCCAGCTTCGCCAGATGGAGCCTCGCGACCTTCTCGTCGAGGTGTTTGGGCAACACGTACACCTGCTTCTCGTAGCTCTCGGGATGCTGCCACAGCTCGATCTGCGCCAGCACCTGGTTGGTGAAGCTGGCGCTCATCACGAAACTTGGGTGCCCGGTGGCGCAGCCGAGGTTCACCAGCCGGCCCTCCGCCAGCAGGATGATCCGCTTGCCGTCGGGAAACTCGATCTCATCGACCTGCGGCTTGATGCTGGACCATTTGAAGTTGCGCAGCCCCGCGACCTGGATCTCCGAATCGAAATGCCCGATATTGGCGACGATCGCGCGGTCCTTCATGGCACGCATGTGATCCACGGTGATGACATCGACGTTGCCGGTCGCGGTCACGAAAATGTCGCCGCGCGGCGCTGCGGTCTCCATGGTGACGACCTCGAAACCCTCCATTGCCGCCTGCAGGGCGCAAATCGGGTCGATTTCCGTGACGATGACCCGGCAGCCGGCATTGCGCAGCGATTCCGCGGAGCCCTTGCCGACATCGCCATACCCTGCGACCACGGCAACCTTGCCCGCCATCATCACGTCGGTTGCGCGGCGGATGCCGTCCACCAAGCTTTCCCGGCAGCCGTACTTGTTGTCGAACTTCGACTTGGTGACGGAATCGTTCACGTTGATGGCCGGGAACATCAGCGTTCCGTTCTTGGCCATCTCGTAGAGGCGGTGCACCCCGGTTGTCGTTTCCTCGGTCACGCCCCGGATGCTCGTTGCGGTCTCGGTGTACCAGCCCGGTTTTTCCTTCAGCCGCCGACCGATCGCCGCGAACAAGGCCTCCTCCTCGTCGTTGCCCGGCCTTGCGAGGACCGAGGCGTCGTTTTCGGCCCGCATGCCGAGATGCAGCAGCAGCGTGGCATCGCCGCCGGCGTCGAGGATCATGTTGGGCGCACCGCCGTCGGACCATTCGAAGATCCGGTGGGTATACTCCCAGTACTCGTCCAGCGTCTCCCCCTTGACCGCGAACACCGGCGTGCCGCCGACCGCGATTGCCGCCGCCGCATGGTCCTGGGTCGAATAGATGTTGCACGATGCCCAGCGGACCTCCGCACCGAGGGCTTTCAGAGTCTCGATCAGCACGCCCGTCTGGATGGTCATGTGCAGCGATCCCGCGATGCGCGCCCCCTTGAGCGGCTGTGCCGCGCCGTATTCCTCGCGCAGAGCCATCAATCCCGGCATCTCGGTCTCGGCGATGTCGAGTTCCTTGCGTCCCCATTCGGCGAGCTGGATGTCCTTGACAACGTAGTCCTGCGCGCTGCTCATCACCGGTTCCTCTGACTGCTGGAGAAGGGCGGGCTGCCGTATAACAGCGCCGCCACACCAATGCAAGCGGAACATAAAGATATCTTTATATAATCTATCGGCACCACGACGCGGTGGAGCGGACCGGCATTCAGGCGAGTGCGTTGAAGTCGTCGAGCAGTGCCGCGATGCGGCCGGAATCGGCCTGCGACATGATGATCCCGGCACGCATGCTGGCCGCCGCGACGTCGATCTGCCGGATGCGCTGCTTGACGCGCGCAAGGCAGGGCGAGGCCATCGAAAGATCCCGCACGCCCAGTCCGAGGAGCAGCGCCGTGTAGCGCGAATCGCCCGCCATTTCGCCGCACACGCTGACCGGGATGCGGGCGCGCATGCCGGCCTGGACGGCGAACTGGATCAGCCGCAAGACCCCTGGGTGAAGCGGATTGTACAGGTGCGCCACCTGCTCGTCCGCGCGGTCGATCGCCAGCGTGTACATCGTCAGATCGTTGGTACCGATTGCGAAGAAGTCCGCATGAGCTGCGAGCGCATCGGCGGCCAGCGCCGCGCCGGGCACCTCGATCATGACGCCGAGCGGTGGCAGCGGGTCGGCGACCGGCACCTTCCGTTTCTTCAGGCGCCGGACCACCCGGGCGAGGATCTCCCGGACCTGGCGGATCTCGCTGGTCGTGGCGATCAGCGGCAGCAGGATCCGCAGCGGCCCGTGCGCCCCGGCCCGCAGGATTGCAGCCAGCTGCGCCTCAAACAGCTTCTTCTGCTTCAGGGACAGCCGGATGGCGCGCAGTCCGAGTGCGGGGTTGACCGACTCGCCGATATGCGCTCCGAGCGAATAGGCGAGCTTCTCGCCGCCCACGTCGAGGGTCCGGACGGTGATCGGACGTCCGCCCATAGCCGCCACCAGCGCCGCCAGCGCTTCGTACTGTTCCTCCTCGTCCGGCGGGGCATCTCGGTTCATGAACATGAACTCGGTGCGCAGCAAGCCGACCCCCTCGGCTCCCATGGCCAGCGCGGAGTCGACTTCGCGCGGCAATTCCAGATTGGCCTGGAGGCTGACAGCCGTGCCGTCCACTGTCTGCGATGGCAGGGTGATCAGCCGGTCGAGCTGCCGGCGTTCGCGCTCCAGCGCCTGGCGCCGCGCCTCGTACTCCTTCACCGTATCGTCGCCCGGCGCCACGATGACGCGGCCACTGGTGCCGTCGACGATCACCGCTTCCCCTGTTTTCACGCCACCGAGCAGACCAGCGACGCCGAACACCGCCGGAATGCCGAAGGACCTCGCCATGATCGCGGTGTGGCCCTCGGCGCCGCCGAGTACGGTTGCGAACCCGGCCACGGTCTCCGGGTCGATCAGCGCCGCGTCCGCGGGGCTCAACTCCTCGGCAATGAGGATCGTACCGGGCTGCAGATGCGAAAATCCCTGGAACGGCGTTTCGGTCAGGTTGCGGATCAGGCGGGCCCCGACCTCGCGCACGTCGTCCGCGCGAGCCGCCATGTAGGGGTCGGGCAGCGATTCAAAGCCGCGCGCGACATCGGAGATTACCGACAGGACCGCGGCTTCGGCATTGATCATTTTCCGGACGATGGCCTCCTCGACGCCGCGCACCAGGCGTGAGCCGGTCAGCATCAGAAGATGTGCGTCGAGCAGGTATCCGATTTCCTCGGCTGCAGCGTCACGCAACGCCTGCGATTTGGTCTTCAGCTTGGTCAGCTGCCGTTGTGAGCGTGCCAGCGCACCCCGAAATCTTTTGACCTCCGCATCCGTTTCCTTATCGGCGATGCTGTATTCGGGAACCTGCAAAGCGCCCGCCTCGCACACATGCGCGGGGCCGATCGCCACACCCGCGGCGCCGATCACGCCGGTGAACAGGCGCTCGCCCTTGCGTGCAGCGCGCTCAGTCTTCATCGAACCCGCTGGCGATCAGCGCCGCAATCGCCGCGACCGCCTCCTCCGCCTGATTGCCGTGTGCCCGCACCGCGATGGATGTCCCGGGCGCTGCAGCGAGCATCATCAGCCCCATGATCGAAAGGCCCGAGACCTCGGTGCCGTCCTTGGCAACGGTGATCTCGGCGTCGAAATCGCCGGCTAGCTTGACGAACTGGGCAGCGGCCCTGGCATGAAGCCCTCGGCGATTGACGATCGTGATCTGACGGACGACGACACCCGTCATTCGCCCTTCTCTCCCAGCAGGCTGGACGCGACATTGATGTACTTGCGGCCCGATTCCTGCGCCTGCTCGACCGCCTCGGCCATCGAGTGCCCGTCGCGCATGTCTGAGAGCTTGATCAGCATCGGGAGGTTGACTCCGGCAATCACCTCCACCTTCGCCTCCTTCATGATTGAAATCGCCAAGTTCGAAGGCGTGCCGCCGAACATGTCGGTAAGCAGGACGACCCCATCGCCGTCGTCGACGTCGGCCACCGATTTGAGAATGTCCTCGCGCCGCTGCTCCATGTCGTCATCCGGCCCGATGCAGATCGCCGCCACGTTTTCCTGGGGGCCGAGGATATGCTCCAGCGCGTCGATGAATTCAGCGGCAAGCCTGCCATGAGTCACGAGGACCATTCCGATCATTGCCGTATCCTTGAATTGCTCAAGCCAGTCCGTCCGGGTCCCTGTTCGCCTCGCGCCCGACGTCGCGGTGCGTTAAATGCACGCGACGTCCCTGCGATGCAAGCGTTTCCGAAAGTCGCTCGGCCACGTAGACGGAGCGATGCCGGCCCCCGGTGCAGCCGATCGCAATGGTCAGATAGCTCTTACCCTCTTTTTCGTAGCGCGGCAGCAGGACCGAGAGCATCGACACAATTCCGTCGAAGAACGGTGCGAAATCCGGATCGGCGACGATCACCGCACCGACGGCGGGGTCGCGGCCCGTCTTGTCGCGCAGCTTCGGGTCATAGTGCGGGTTGACGAGGAACCGCGCATCGAACACGAGATCGGCGTCGCGCGGCAGGCCAAGGCGGTACGAGAACGATACGACCATGAGCGCCAGACCCGGCGCTCGATCGAGGCCGAACCGCCTGCTCATTTCGTCCTTCAACGCGCCCGGCGCGGTGCGCGATGTGTCGATCACCACATCGGCGCGTTCGAGGAGCGGTGCCAGCATGCGCCGTTCCACGCGCAGGCCGTCGGCAACCGGACGGTCGGCGGCCAGCGGGTGACGTCGCCTTGTCTCGGTGAACCGGCGCATAAGCTCATCGTCGCCGCATTCGAGGAAGACCGAGACGACGCGTCCGGTGCCACCAGACCCTGACATGCGGTCGAGCGTGCCGATCAGGGCGGGCACATCGAAGTCACGGGTACGGATATCGATTCCGAGGGCCAGCGCCCGCGCGCACGAGCCGGGCGGCGCGCCCGCCACGACATTCTCGAGCAGCGACAGCGGCAGATTGTCGACGGCCTCGTAGCCGATATCCTCGAGCGCCTTCAGGGCCGTCGAGCGGCCCGCCCCGGACATGCCCGTGATGACGATGATGGGCGCGCCGGAAGTCGAATTCGTGTCGGAGCCGACTGCTGTCTCGTCGTTGCCCATGATCGGCCGTCACGTTTCGCGAAGCGCCCGCAACGCCAGCTTGACCTTCGCCGCCGCCGACATCTCGAATGGCGAAAGATAAATGCGCGGCACCGCATGTCCGATCAGTTTGATCGACTCGAATTCCGGCACCCGCGGCACGTCGTGCGGCTCCACCATGTCGATGATGAGCGCCACCGGAGCCACGGTCGGCGGCCCCATCTTGACCACGCCGACACCGCGGATCTCCATCTTCCCGGCAATTTCAGCCGGGGGCTGGGCCATCAGGCGGCCGTGCTCGGAGAACAACACTGTTTGGTCGTCCGCGACCAGTTGCGCACCGTCATGGATCAGCCGAATGGCCAGATCCGATTTGCCGCTGCCCGACGGCCCGCGCAGCATGACGCCGGCTCCATCAATGGCGACCGTCGTGGCGTGAATGGTAATCATGACGCATGACAGTGGGGCGGGCCGGGCCACAAGTCAACGTCGCTGTCCGCGCCACCGCAGGATTCTGGCCTCCCGGCACGCGGCATGCTAGGTACTCCGATCCGGCGTCCCGCCGGGACCGTTGCTCCCTGTCCGGAGAGCCCAATCGTGGCGGAGCTGCTCATTACCGTCGCGCCCATCGTGGCGCCCGTCTTCATCGTTGCCGCAATCGGCTTCGGCTGGGCCCGTGCCGGAATGCCGTTCGATACCGAGTTCACGACCACCCTGGTCTCAAACATCTCGTTCCCGTGCCTGATCGTGGCCACGCTGGCAAAGCTTGAGATCGACCCGGCGGCATTCTCTCAGATGGCATGGGCCGGCGCGTTGACGGTGCTCGCGACCGGTGCCATCGCGGCGGTCGCGCTGAAGGCGTTCGGGCAGCCGCAGCCGGTGTATTGGCCGCCGCTCGTATTCGGCAATGTCGGCAATATGGGCCTGCCGCTGTGTCTGTTCGCGTTCGGCGACGAGGGGCTTGCGCTCGGCATCATTTTCTTCACCGTGTTCGTGGCGATCCAGTTCACGCTGGGCATCTCGGTGGCCGCGGGCCGGCTGTCGGTTCGCACGCTGGTGCGCACGCCCCTGGCCTGGGCCTGCCTGCTCGGCATTGCGCTTCAGCTTGCCGGCGTTCGCCTTCCGCACTGGGTCGACAACACCATCGGATTGGTCGGCGATCTCGCGATTCCGATGATGCTGCTGACTCTCGGCGTTGCCCTGGCGAAGCTCAAGGTGACGAGTCTGTGGCGCAGTGTCGTGCTGTCGCTGGGACGGCTCGGGCTTGGCCTTTCCGTCGGTATCGCGCTGGCGGAACTGCTCGGCCTCGAGGGCGCCGCACGCGGGGTTCTGATTCTGGAATCGGCGATGCCGGTGGCCGTCCTGAACTATCTGTTCGCTGCCCGCTATGAGCGGTTGCCGGAGGAAATCGCCGGCCTCGTGCTGGTCTCCACGGCACTCTCCTTCGTCACCCTGCCGGCATTGTTGCTGATTGTCCTGTAGCCCGGAGGCGGTGCGCGACAGCGGACCGCATCCGCGCTATTCGCCCGCAGTGGCAACCGGCAGGCGGACGATAAATCGCGCGCCCCTGATCTTGCCGTCACGGCCGCAAATGTTCTCGGCCCGGATCGTACCGCCATGGGCCTCGACGATCTGTTTCGAGATCGACAGACCGAGGCCGGAATGCGTGCCGAACTTTTCCTTCGACGGGCGTTCGCTGTAGAACCGCTCGAAGATCGCGTCGATCTTGCCGCCGGGAATGCCGGGGCCGTCGTCCTCGACGCGCAGCTCCATCATGCGACCATCGCGGTGCGCAGTCACGCGGATCGTGCCATGGGGCGGACTGAAACTCACGGCGTTCGCGATCAGGTTATGGAAGACCTGGAACAGGCGATCCTCCATGCCCGAGACCGGCAATTCGATGCCGGGTGGAAATCCCAGCTTGACTTCGGCGGTCTTCGCATCGTCGCCGGTCGCGTTGTTGATGTCCGCAAGGGTCAACAGCACCGCCGCCAGGTCCACGGTTTGCGCCTCGGCCCGATTCAGCTCCGCGTCCAGCCGCGAGGCGTCCGCGATATCGGTAATCAGCCGGTCCAGGCGCCGAACGTCGTCCTCCACGATCGCCAGCAGTTGGCGCTGCTGCTTGGCGCTCTTGACCTTTGCCGCGGTTTCAACGGCGCTGCGCAGGGACGTCAGCGGGTTTTTCAGCTCATGACTGACGTCGGCCGCAAACCGCTCGATGGCGTCGAGCTGGGCCTGCAGCTCTTCGGTCATGGCACGAAAACTGCCCGACAGGTCGCCGATCTCGTCCTTGCGGTTGGTCAGGTCGGGGATCGGATGGTTCTGCCGGCCGATATCGCGGCGCACCCGCTCCGCGGCCGCAGCAAGGCGCCGGACAGGGCGCGCTATGGTGCCGGCCAGGTAGAAGGACAGCAGGATGGTGATGACCAGTGCCCCGCCGAACAGCTTCAAGACATCGAGCCGAAGCGCTCGTACCGCCTTGTCGATCTCGGCGCCGCCTTTGGTGATCATCAGTGCGCCCAGTACCTGGCGGTAGCGCTGGACCGGCACGGCCACCGACAGCACATAGTCGTTCGATACCGGGTTCAGGCGCAGCGCGCTGGTGACCTCGCCGGTGAGCGCCGACATCACTTCGCCGTAGTCCGACGCATTCTGTGTCGGTGCCTCGCGGTAGGCCGGCAGGTCATCGCGTCGGGGCAGCAGCCAGTCGAGGAACCGGATCAGCGGATCGAGCAACGGGGTCGGCTCGTCGGGCGGATCGAGGACCTGGACCTGGACCACGCCGCCGCCGCCGACCAGAAGCCGGCTGTCGGCGGCCAGTTCCCCGTCGGGCAGAAACAGGCGTGCCCGCAGGGCCGAAAGATCGCTGAGGCGCCTGACGATCTGCCTGGCCGGTGCAATGTCGAGCATCTGGTCACCGCTCAAGGTCGTGGCGATCGCGCCTTCGCCGATCGCACCGGCGAAGACCTCACCCTGTGTCTTGAGGGCCAGCAATTCCGCCTCGATCAGGCTGTCGCGATAGGCACCCAGATAGAGCAGCCCGACCACGGGAATGATCAGTGCGAACATGTTGACGGCAAGGATTTTTCGCGTCAGCGGTGAGAGCAGGCGCTCGCTGTACGATAGGGGGGGTCTCCTGTCGGCGTCGTTGAACCGGACGGGCCGCTCGTCGACCGCCGTTGCGACCGCGCCGCCATCAACGGACGCTTCGCGTGATGCCGCATTCCTGCGCTTCGGCACGCTCCCCTGTTTCGTGCCGTCGGGCGCCACCTCGGCTTCATCCCACCCGATTTCCGCCGTCATCCTTCGCGGTAGCGATATCCTACCCCATAGAGTGTCTCGATCTGGGCAAAGTCGGCGTCCACGACCTTGAACTTCTTGCGCAGCCGTTTGATGTGGCTGTCGATGGTACGGTCATCGACGTAGATGCTCTCGCCATAGGCAGCGTCCATCAACTGGTCCCGGTTCTTGACATGGCCTGGCCGCTGGGCCAGCGCCTTCAGCAGCAGGAACTCGGTCACCGTCAGCGAGATCGGCTGTTCCTTCCAGGTGCACACGTGGCGGTCCGAGTCGAGCACCAGGCTGCCCCGCACCATGATGCCGTCGCCCTTGCCCTCCTCGTCGTCGTTGCTCAGATCCGCGCGCCGCAGCAGCGCCCGGATCCTCTCGATAAGCAGGCGCTGCGAGAAAGGCTTCGTGATGTAATCGTCGGCGCCCATGCGCAGCCCGACGACCTCGTCGATCTCGTCGTCCTTCGAGGTCAGGAAGATCACCGGGGTCTTGACGCTCTTGCGCATGCGCTGCAGCAATTCCATACCGTCCATCCGGGGCATTTTGATGTCGAGGATGGCGAGGTCGACGGGTCGCTGCGTCAGACCCCGCAGCGCCTCCTCTCCATCGGCATAGGTCCGCACCTGGTAGCCCTCCGCCTCCAGCGCCATCGAAACGGAGGTCAGGATGTTGCGGTCGTCGTCGACCAGCGCGATCGTCCGGTGCATCGGCACTCTCCCGAAATCAATTGTGTACAGTATACCCCCAATTTGGAAGGCAATGCCATGTTTGCTCCGCGCTATGTCCGAAATGAGGCCCTTCCGGGACGATTCCCGTCTTACTTTCTGGCGATGCGGCGATATGTCCCGGCACGCCAGCCGGTTCAATGGCTTAGATTTCTGTCATGGAGCATCGAGTTTCAAGAGACGAGCCGGACGTCGGGATGTTGCATGGCGACGGGCCTGTGGGTCACCCGCAATGAGCCGCCGGCGCATCAGTTCGGTCCCCGTCGGGACCATGATCGCGGCCCTCGTCGTGATCGGAGCCGTGGCGCTGCTTGCGCTGTACTTCGGCGGCGGCATCAATCTTACCGGAATCGTCGACCCACCGGTCATCGAATAGGAAAATAGGTCGCGACCGCTCGACTCGGGGCAAATGCACGCACGCATCGGATTGACCCTGTCGATCGACCTGATCTAGTGTCGCCTTGATGGTTCTTCCGCACGGAAGATGAAAAGGGAACGCGGTGCGTCCGGCCCTGGCCAGGCAATGCCGCGGCTGCCCCCGCAACTGTAAGCGGCAAGTCCCCGTCCGCACGGATCTGCAGGTTCGGGCCACTGGGTCACCGGGAAGGCTTGGACAGGGACACGGAACCGCGAGCCAGGAGACCTGCCATCCCCCGGGCAAGGCGCCGTCCGGCGGAACCAAAACGGGACAGTGGGCGCCGTCCCGGTCGACACACGGAGGGTGAGATGTCGCGCTTGTTTTCAGGTTTTTTCGGAGAATCGGCGGCGGATCCGGCCGCGCGGATGTCAGCGGCGCTGGTTGCCGGATTCCTCGGGTTCTTCCTGTTGTTCGCCGTCGGGTTCGCGCAGGTGGCGCATGACGCGGCGCACGACTCTCGGCATTCCGTCGCGTTTCCCTGCCACTAGGTCCGCGAAATGATCTCGCGGACGCTGCTGACCGGCCTGCTGGCGGGTCTGCTGGCCGGCATCGTGCTGACGGGTCTGTACATAGCCAAGGCGCAGCCGCTGATCCTGCATGCCGAACTTTACGAGCACGGTGCGGGATTTTCGGATCCGGCTGGGATGCCCGTCGTCCGGACGATTGAGACTCTGATGTTCAACATCCTCACCGGTGCCGCGTTCGGGCTGATCCTGGCGGCACTCCTGACGTTGCGAGGCCGGCGCGTCGGACTGCGTCAGGGCGTTATCTGGGGAGTCGCCGGTTTCGCCGCTTTCGCCTTGGCGCCGGCCTTCGGCCTGCCCCCGGAGCTGCCCGGCTCTGTGGCTGCGGGACTGGAAGCGAGGCAAGTATGGTGGCTGCTGACGGCGGGCGTCACGGCGGGCGGGATCGGGCTGCTGGTCTTCGCCCGACACTGGCCGGCGCGGCTCGTCGGCGTGTTCCTGATCCTGCTGCCCCATCTCTTCGGGGCGCCGCATCCGGACGCGTTCGGGGGCGCCGTTCCGGCGGAGCTGGCAGCGCAGTTCGTGGCCGTGTCCCTGGGCGCAAATGCCCTGTTCTGGATCGTCCTCGGCGGCGGTGCCGGCTATCTCCACGACCGGCTGGCGGTCATTCCGAAGGACGTCGGCAGCGAACGGTGAACGGTACACCGGCCTCGCCGGCACCGCCCGCCCTGTGCCGGCGGCTGATGCGGGCGGCCGACCGTGCCATCCTGGCTACAAACTCCGCACAGAGCGGGAACCGTGCCGGTGACGCGTGGCCCTATGCATCCCTGGTGCTGGTCGCCTGCGATCACGATGCGAGTCCCGTTCTCCTGGTCTCGGATCTCGCCGAGCACACGAAAAACCTCCGGGCCGATCCGCGGGTCTCGTTGCTGTTCGACGGCACGGCGGGTCTCGAAGATCCGCTGACGGGCCCACGGGTCTCCCTGCAGGGCGAGGCGGCGCCCGTCGGCGATGAAGCGTTGCTGCGCCGCTACGTGCGGCGTCATCCGTCCGCGGAACAATACGCCGGCTTCCGCGATTTCCATCTCGTCCGCATCCGTCCGGTGCGCGCGCACCTGGTGGCGGGGTTCGGCCGGATCGACTGGGTCGAGGCCGGCGATTTGATGTTCGATGCGGGCGCGTCCGCGGCATTGCGCGGCGCGGAAGAGGAGCTCGTGGCGGCGCTGAACGCCGATCACGCAGCGGCGCTGGACCGCATCGCATCGCGACGCCTCGGCCGGCAGGGCGCCGGCTGGCGCCTCGTCGGGATCGATCCGGAGGGCGTGGATCTGCGCTGTGGCGGCGTGTTGGCGCGCGGTGACTTCCCGTATCCGGTGGCGACCGCGGAGGCGGCCGCGGCGGCGGTATATCGCATGGCCGAGGCGGGCTGACGGGTCAGACAGTGCCCTGCACCGCCAGATAGCCGAGATAGGCTACATACAGGACCACGAATATCGCGCCCTCGCCGCGCGACAGACGGCGCCCGGTTGCGGCGAAGGCGATCAGCAGGATCGTCGCCGCGAGCATGATCCAGATGTCGGCCCGCGCGATCTGGACAGGAATGGACAGGGGACGGACAAGCGCGGTCACGCCGAGTATGCCGAGAATGTTGTAAATGTTGCTGCCGAGCACGTTGCCGAGTGCGATGTCGCCCTGGCGGCGGCAGGCGGCGACGACCGAGGTGGCCAGCTCCGGCAGGGAGGTGCCGACCGCAACGATCGTCAGGCCGATCACGGTGTCCGAAACGCCTGCGGCCTGCGACAGCTCCAGCGCCCCGTCGACCAGCAGGTAGGCCCCGCCAATCGTCATCACGACCCCCCCGGCGGCGAGCGACAGCGACGCCGGCAGTGCGCGTGCCGGTTCGGTCGGCGGGCTGGCCTGATCTGACGGCTCGACGGCGCCCGTGGCCCGCTCACGCAGGTAGGCGAGGGCGACATAGGCCAGCAACAGGAACACGAAGACGGAACCGGTCGCGGGACCGATCGTGCCGCGCAGGCTGGCGAGCGCAAGGAGGATCGCCGAGCCCAGCAGCGCGGCGGCGTCGCGCCGGAACGCCCGCGGGCTGCTGGCGATCGGTGAGATCAGCGCTGCCGCTCCGAGAATCAGCAGGATGTTCGCGATGTTGCTGCCGACGACGTTGCCGACCGCGATGCCGGGCGAGTTGCGCAAAGCGGCTTCGAGGCTGGTCACCAGCTCCGGCGTCGACGTTCCGAACCCGACCAGCGTCAGCCCGATCACGAGTGGTGAGATGCCCAGGCGCCGGGCGACCGCGACCGATCCGCCGACCAGGAGCTCGGCGCCCGCGAACAGGAGCACGAGGCCGAGGGCAATACTGATGAGCATTTGCGCAGGCATTCCGAATGAAATGTGGCCGCCAGCCACGGTGCAACGATGGCCGAAGGCAGATGGGCATGCCAGGTACTGCGTTGAAGAGGGTGCCGCTGAAAATTCGCTTGCCGGCAGCGCGTGCCGGTGGCGTCATGCGGTCAGCATATCCGCGAGCCAGAGGACCGCGGCATAGCGCCCGCCCTTGCCGAGGGCGACGAGAACGACGAACGGCAGCACCCGGACCTTGAGGGCGCCCGCCGCGAACGTCAGCGGGTCGCCGACCACCGGCACCCAGGCGAACAGCAACGACCACAGGCCGTAGCGGCGAAAACGCGCGCCGGCACGCTCGAGCTGGTCTTCGGCGAAAGGGAACCATTTGCGGTCCTGCCATTTGAGGCAGAACCGCCCCAGCGCCCAGTTCACCACCGCGCCCAGTGTATTGCCGAGTGTGGCGATGGCGAACAGCAGCGCAACGTCGAAGCCGCGCGCCTGCGACAGCGTCGCAAGTACCGCCTCCGACGAAAGCGGCAGCAGGGTTGCGGCGAGAAAGGCCGTCAGGAACAGGCCAGAATAGCCGCCAAACAGCAGCCCGGCGGCTGTCACGCGGTGCGCGCCATCAGTCGGGCGAGTGGGTCGGCACGGTCACGCCGATCATGCAGTCGCGGGTGACGAGCTTTGCCAGCGCCGCTTCATCCATGTCCTCGGTCGCCGCTGGCCGCATTGGCAGCACGAGGTAGCGCAGCTCCGCCGTGCTGTCGTGCACCCTGACCTCGATATCGTCCGGAAGCACCGTGCCGAATTCGGCCAGCACGGCCCGCGGCTCGCGCACCAGCCGGCTACGGTAGGCGCGCGACTTGTACCAGTCCGGTGGCAGGCCGAGCAGCAGCCGCGGGTAGCACGAGCACAGCGTGCAGACGATGACATTGTGGACGGATGGCGTGTTCTCGACCGTGGTGATGGGAATCGTGCCGGCATCGATGCCGAGCTCGGCCGCGGCGGCGTTGGTATCTTCCAGGAGGCGCCCCTTGAAGTCCGGGTCGACCCAGGCGCGGGCGACGACCTTCGCCCCGTCCGCCGGGCTGCGCGCGTCGGTCATCTCCAGGGTGCGCCGCATGTCGTCGCCCGAAAAGATGCCTTTTTCGATCAGGAGTTCGGCGACCGCCAGTTCGAGAATCTGGTAGTGGGTCAGCGGCGCATCCTCGATATCCGGTTGATGCGGATGCGGTGGATGGGGATGGGAGTGTCCGCGTGTATCGCTCACGTCGCCTCCTGCTCCGAAGGCTCCAGCCAGTTCTCGTAGACGTCGGCGACCAGGGTATCGTGCGCTGGTCCGCCATAGTCGGGCCAGATATCGCGCTGCCGGATGCGCACGCGGTAGACGGTCAGCGGCGGGCCGTCACAGCGCCCGTAGGCAAACTCTTCCGGGTTGGTCATCTCGCCGACGATATGGCTGACCGCGCCAGCGCAGCCGCGCAGGTAGAACGGTGCGCGGACATGCCCCGGCGGGTACGCGCGGCGGATCCGCACGGCGGCGCCGACCGGGAATCTTGGCCCGCTCAAGCTGCGCCTCCGCTGGTACGCTCGGCCTCATGCCGTGCCTCGACGTCGGCCATCCTGCGGCCCAGCTCGTCGACCGTGAGCACCCCCTTCTCGATCAGCAGGTTCGAGATCGCTGAGATCCAGCGCTCGTAGTAGCTGAGCTCGTCATAGGCACCGGGCCCGAGATCCTCGATGCCGCGCCGCAACTCATCGACCTGCAGGATGCCGCGTTTCGGACTCGACAAAAGACGCAGGATCGCGTCGACGCGTTTCTCCCACGGCGCGTGGTCATGCTCGGTGCGCGTCACCGGGCCGGCGTCCAGGCCACCCATGTCGTGGTGGCGGCGCAATCTGGTTCTGTCGTTTGTCGCCATGGCGCGAGTATGCGTTATGGGCGTGCCCCGATGCAAGGCACTGCGGAACATTTACGCCACCCTCATCATGACTCCGCAAAGGTTGTAGAAATCGTCGACAATTATAGCGATCATAGTTGAGTCTCGCTGTCGATTATGGCACCATGAAATATATTTCTGGCGGTAGCGGGGAGGTACCGTCGGGGGCCGCAGGGTGGGGCGATACACGGCCCCAAACAATGGATTTCAAGTGAAGGGGTGCTGGCAGATGTTGAACGCCAGCCGCATTAGCGGCCCTACCGAGATCGAGAATCGACGCCTGCGGCGTCTCTACGAATACTGGAATGAAAAGCGCGGCAGCCGCCGGGCGCCGGCCCGCGGGGAAATCAATCCTACTGAAATCCCCGACCTTCTGGGCTATGTGAACATGTTCGACGTCGTTGACGGCGCGCGCGACTACCGAGTGCGTCTCAACGGCAGCGAAGTGACCCGCATGTTGGGGCGGGAGATCACCGGCATGCTGTGTTCGGAAGTCACGCCGGGGGAGGATGGCGAGCGTTACAAGCAGGCCTTCGAAATCTGCGTCAACGAATGGTCGCCGGCAATCGTGGAAACCACCCTCGCGTTCTGCGGCAAGCCGCATGCGGGGCAGACCTTGGTTGCCCTGCCGCTCAGCAGCGACGGCCGCCACGTCGATACGATGATTACCGCCCACGCATACCACACCGTCGAAATTCCGCTGGACCAGTTTCCGTACCGGCGGGTCTCGGAAGGCTGATCCCCGACCCGCAGGGTTGCATCGTTACGCGTCGGCTGGCGACCGTCGGCGGCGTGCGCTATTGATGGACCGCCCGTGCCCATCGCAACGATCTGGAGCCCTGGAACATGACTCAGAGGCGGTTCCGCATTGCCGTGCTGCCCGGCGACGGCATCGGCGAGGAGATCGCGCAACCCTGTGTCGAGCTCCTTCAGATGGCGGCGCATAAGGCGCGCGGATTCGCTTTGGAGTTCGAGTGGCTGCCGGCCGGCGCGCGCTGCTATGCCGAAACCGGTGAGGCGTTGCCCGAAACCACGATGGCGGCGGCGCGGGCGGCCGATGCCATCCTCCTGGCGGCAATGGGGCTGCCCGACATCCGCTTTCCCGACGGCACCGAGATCGCGCCCCAGCTCGACCTGCGCTTCGCGCTGGACCTCTATGCCGGGGTGCGCCCGCTGCGCGCCATCCCCGGCCTCGCGCCCGTGCTCGCCGATCCACGGGCCGGCAGCCTCGACTTCGTCATCCTCCGCGAGTCGACCGAGGGACTGTTCGCATCGCACGGCAAGGGAGAGGTGCGCGGCGACCGCGAGGCGCGCGACACGATGGTCATCACGCGCGCCGTCTCGGAGCGGCTGTTCGCGTTCGCGTTCCGCCTGGGCGCCGGGCGGCGCGCCCGGGGCCGTCCCGGCCGCGTGACCTGCGTCGACAAGGCCAATGTGTTCCGCTCCTTCGCCTTCTTTCGGAAGGTGTTCGACGAGGTCGCGGCACGCCATCCGGACATCGCCGCCGACCACGCCTATGTCGACGCGACGGCACTCGCCATGGTGCAGCGTCCCTGGGAGCTCGACGTGCTGGTCACCGAGAACATGTTCGGCGATATCCTCTCCGACCTCGGCGCCGGGCTGATCGGCGGCATGGGCTTCGCGCCGTCGGCCGACATCGGCGACGGGCACGCCGTGTTCCAGCCCTGCCACGGCAGCGCACCCGACATCGCCGGACAGGGCAAGGCCAACCCGACGGCGATGTTCCTTTCCGCCGCGATGATGCTGGAGTGGCTCGGCGAGCGGCACTGCGTTACAGAGGCAGAAGCCGCCGGCACCCTGATTCGCGATGCAGTCGATGCGGCCTTCGCGGACGGCGCACTGATTCCGTTCGAGCTCGAGGGCTCGGCGGGTACGGCAGGGATAACGCAAGCCGTGCTCCGGGCGCTCGAGTGAGGCAGGAAATGGCCGGTCCGTGCCGTCGGCAAGGTCTGTTCAGACAGTCGACATCTGATAATCGCCATGTTCACGATGCCGGCGTCTCCGATTTTTCTGCCACTCCCGTACCATGGTGGCCAGCAACTCTGTCTCGACGCGGAATTTCGTGCCGCTGTCCTTGACGTTGATGAAGGCCCACAACTGCAGCACCAGCTCGTATTCCGCACCGGTGCGCAATAGCGCACGTGGTGGCGGATCGGTCAGCACGCTGGGATGCCGGCGCGCGGCTTCCTCCGCCGTGCACAGCAGCGCGTCGACATCATCCAGCTCATCGAGCTTCATCGTCACGTCGATGCGGCCGGTATGGTCGTTGAATGTCCAGTTCACCACCGATCGCGAGATCAGCTCGGAATTCGGCACCAGCACGGATGAGCGCTGGAATGTTTCGATCTCGGTGGCGCGCACGCTGATGCGCCGGACGATCCCCTCCTGGTCGCCGACGACGACCCAGTCGCCCGCCTTGATCGGGCGCTCGATGAGCAGGATCAGGCCGGAGATGAAATTGTTGGCGATCGTCTGCAACCCGAATCCCACACCGATCGACAGCGCGCCGGCGATAAGTGCGAGCTTCGACAGATCGAGGCCGAGTACAGGCAGGGCGACGAGCAGGGCCACAATGACCCCGAGATATCCCGTGCCGGTCCGCAGCGAGTTGCGGGTTCCGGAGTCGACCCGGGCCCGCTTGAGGATCCGCCTGTCCAGCAGATGCTGCACCAGGCGGGTCAGCGCCAGGACGCTGAGGAACGCGGCGGTCGCCGAAACGATGGTCGTGAACGAGATTGTGACACTGCCGATGGTTACGCCGCCGAGCACGCTGCCGGCCCAATCGGCGACCTGCGTCAGGTCGACCCCCCACGCAACCGCGAGTCCGGCCAGTGCAAGAAGTGCGAGCGCCATCTCCGCCACGGCGAATACCAGCACCTGTAACAGCCTGCCGCGACGAAGCCGATTCCGGCGACGCCGGAGCAACAGCGCCAGTCCTTCGCGCAGCGCGCTGCGCAATAGCCAATACGTCCAGAAAACCAGGCCCGAGACGACGACGCCCGTCAGCAGGAGTTCGCCGAGCCGCCCATAGCCGGCGAGTGTGAGAGCCGGGCTGGCCAGTGGCAGGGCAAGGAAAACACGAATCGCCGGCAGTGCACCGAGGGCGAGGCGTACCGGCGTCGGCAGACGACGATCGCCGTGCCGAACCGCGCCCAGATCCGGCCATACGCGACCGGAGACGACGACGACAAGCACCATTGCCGCGAGGGCCTGCAGCCCCGCATCGACGAGTTCGGCCAGCGGCTCCGGGACGCGGAGTTCCTGTGCGATCATGCCGAAGGCAGTCGCGCAGGCAGCCAGACCGACCAGCACGATGAGCCGGCGCGCGAGCCGGCGCGCCGGCACAATGCGGATCGGGAACGCGGGCGCGCCGATGCGCGCGATCAGGGGTGCCCGGATCAGCGCCACGGCGATCGTCGTCGCGAGCGCCAGCGCCATGAGCGGATGCAGCAGTGGAACGGGCGACTGGTGCAGTGCGGCAATTCTGGATGCGGACAGCCATAGCAGGGCCACCGCGCAGCCGCGGAAAGCGATGTTCAGTACCGCTTCCCGTACCGCGTTCAACGATGTCGCCCGGCGCCCGGCCGCTCCGCCAGCCTTCGCACCACCTCTTCGCCACCGGCGCAGAAGCGGCGGCAATACCACCAGCACGAGACTGCCGGCCAGCGCCAGGCCGAACAGCGCACGTTCCACCGCAGTAAGCGACGACCAGATCCCGGCCAGGCCCACCCCGAGTGCCGGAACGGTTTTGCGGGCAAGGACCCGCAGTCCGTCGCCGGCCGCCTTCAGGCGGTCCGGCGCCAGCGGCGACGCGTCGCGTGCCAGCAGCCCGACCGCCTTGGCCCGGTTGGCCGCCACGTTGACATGGCCGACCAGCGCGTCCGCACGCTCGAGCAGCAGATCAGCCTGTTTGATCTTTCCTTCCCAACCGGTGACCACCGATTGCAGTCGCGCCCGCTCCTTCGCCACCTCCGGCGCCTCTGCGGGCTCGCCTTCCGCGGGCGGCGGACCCAGGGCATTGAGCAGCTTGCGGCCGGATTCCAGCTCTTGCTGCGCCCTGGCGCGGCCGGCCTGCACGGTGTCGATCAGGGTGCGTACGCGCTGGCGCAGGGACTCGAGGCCGGCCGGGCGCAGTTCGCCGCTCTCGAGCGTGCGCTCCGCCCTGTCGATGTCCTGCGTCCACGATCTGAAGTCCTCGGTCGTCGGATGTGCCAACTCGGCGGCCCGCGGCAGCGCGGGCGCCAGCAGCAGGATCAGGGCAAGCAGCGCCATACCGGCCCGGCAGGCCGCTGTCCCTTTCACGTTCCTGTCAGTCGTGCCTTGCATCGGTTCGTCGCCCCGGGCTGGGGAATCCGTCGCGTCGCGGGCAGCGCGCCCATGCCGCACCGGGCGCCGCGGCCGCGACGTCGCACCGGCATGTTATGGGCCACCGTGTCGGAACTTTGACCGGGATATGGAGTTGCCGTGATGCCGCCGCGCGGACCCGCCACAGTTACGCCGTGCGGCGCCCATCACCGCGTAGCCCGGGCAGCACCGGAGCGCGCCGCACCGCGTCGCTCGAGACCGGGACACGCTGCACAAAAGCGGGTCGGGAGGAATCCAGACGCGGGCCCGGGAGTGCCGGGTGCGCCAGGTCAGGCGTCGAAGGCGCAGCGGCCGCAGCCGGGCCCGCCGGTGGCGGCACAGGCCGGCGCCGGGGCGGCGGCGCCGCGCGCGACGTTCGGCGCGGTGATCGCCTTGGTCACCTCGCCGCTGCCGCAATCGGGGCAGGCGAGCTCGCCCGCGGCCGCCCTTCGGTCGTACTCGGCCATCGAGTCGAACCACTCCTCGAACCCGTGCCCGTCGGCACACTGCAGGCTGTAGCGGATCACGCACCGTTCCTTTCGCGTGTGAGTTCCCGAACAGTTAGGGCGTCAAGCAGCGCCCCGCAAGGCCCCCTAATGCGCTCGGCTCAGTTGTGGGCGACGCCGGCGTCGACGACCAGCGGCACCGAGAGATCCAGCGCCGGCGCGGCGGCAGAACAAGGGACTGATTTCACAGTCGGCCACGGCAATTCAGTGGCTCGTTATAGGTCTCCCGGAAGATATTGCGGCCGACGGCGCCGGCCCTGCAGAACTAGTAAATCGCCCGTTCCTTGTTCCTGGGGAGCTTTTCGCCGCGCATGTACTCATGGCCGAGTTGCAGGGACGCGACAACGAATCCCTGTTCGGCGGCCGCCTCCATCAATTCCAGCCCCGTTGCCGTATCCTTCTGCACGGGAAATCCGTCGAGTTACATGAGGCCCAGTGCGAATTGCCCGCCCGGAATTCCGGCCTCGGCCGCGACCTCGAAATGCCTGACGGCCCTCGCTGGTTCGGCGATGGGGCGCCTGCCCGGAGGCGTGTGCTCGCCACCGGTGTACATTGTGCCGAGAAAAAAGTGCGCATGCGGGTTGCCCTGGTCTGCCGACTCCTTGAACCAGTTGAATGCCTGCCAGGTATCGGCCTCGACCCCCACGCCCTTGCGATACATCAGACCGACGCCAATCTGCGCGTCCTGGTGGCCTTGTTCCGCCGCCAGACGATAGTATTCGAAGGCTCTCTCAACGTTCCGCTCGCCGTACGAGCCGGACTCGAACATACGCCCAAGGTAAAGGTTGGCTGCGGCGTAGCCCTTGCCGGCTGCGTCCTGCAGCGCCGCTCTGGCTTCGTCAACTTGCCCGAGCGCCAAGAGGGCGCGGCCCAGCTGAAAGCGGAGCCGCGGTGCATCCGGATACGCCGCCACCGCCTCGCGGCACGCATCCATGGCGTGCTTCGGCAAGAACCTGAGGTCGTCGACCGGCGGCGCCTCCCGTTCATAATCGACCGGATCGGCGGCCAGCCGGTCGCACTGATGCACCCGAACGTTTTCGGCCGGGATCGCCGCCGTCGGGTCAAACAGCGCGACAAGAAAGAGTGCAAGAATCCAAGGATGTCTACGATTCATGACTCTGCGACCGCTGTTCCTCCCGGCTCCCGTCAATGCGCCTCGGCCCAGTTGTCGCCGATGCCGGCCTCGACGGTCAGCGGCACGGAAAGCTGCAGCACAGGGCCGGCGGCGCCCTCCATCACCTCGCGCACCACTTCGACCGTTTTCTTCACCTCTTTCGTCGGCGCCTCGAACAGCAGCTCGTCATGCACCTGCAGCAGCATCACCGCGTCGAGCTTCGCCGTGGCGAGCGCCTTGGGCACACGGATCATGGCGCGCTTGATGATGTCGGCGGCGGTGCCCTGGATCGGCGCGTTGATCGCCTGGCGCTCGGCGAAGTTGCGGCGCGCCGGGTTCTTGTCGACGATCGTCGGGATGTGGATGCGGCGCCCGTAAAGGGTCTCGACCCGCCCGTGCTTGCGGCAGTACGCCTTCATCTCGTCCATGTAGTCGCGGATGCCCGGGTACTTCTCGAAATAGGCCTCGATATAGGCCTTGGCCTCGCCCTGCTCGATGCCGAGCTGGCGCGCCAGGCCGAACGGCGAGATGCCGTAGATGATGCCGAAATTGATCGCCTTGGCCTTGCGGCGGACCATCGGGTCCATGCCCTTGGCCGGCACGCCGAAGACCTGGCTCGCGGTCAGCGCATGGATGTCCTGGCCCTCGCGGAACGCGTCGCGCAGCGCGTCCACCCCGGCGACGTGGGCGACGATCCGCAGCTCGATCTGGCTGTAGTCGAGGGAGACCAGCTTGCGCCCCTTCTCGGCGATGAAGGCGCGCCGGATCTTGCGCCCCTCCTCGG
>CAYFYY010000055.1:20107-27929 GCA_964347475.1 uncultured Flavobacteriales bacterium | reverse complement strand
CGGTCTCGCACATCCTGTCGCGGCGCTGCGTGCGGCGCTTCCGGCCCGCGCCGGTGCCCGACGGCCTGCTGGCGGCCCTGCTGGCCTGCGCGCAGTCGGCGCCGACCAAATCGAACCTGCAGCAGTATTCGATCGTCGTGCTCAAGGAGCAGGCCCGCCGCGTCCGGTTCCTGGAGCTGATCCCCCAGGCCGCGTGGGCGGCGACGGCGCCGCTGCTGCTGGTCTTCCTGGGCGACGTCCGGCGCGGCCGCCGGATCGCGGCGCAGCGGGGCTACGCGCACCGCAACGACAACGTCGACACCTTCATGAACGCGGCCGTCGATGCGGCGCTCGCCATGCAGTGCTTCATCAGTGCCGCCGAGGCGCTCGGGCTCGGCTGCTGCCCGCTCAGCGTCGTGCGCAACGACCTCGATGCGCTGCGGGACCTGCTGGCGCTGCCGACCGGCGTGTTCCCGATCGCCGGGCTGGCCGCCGGCTGGCCAGAGGGGGAGGCGGACATCTCGCTGCGCCTGCCGCCGTCCGTCGTGGTTCACGAGGACCGCTACGACGACTCCGGGCTGGAGGCGGCGGTCGACGCCTATGACGACCGGGTCTTCGCGGAAAAACCGATCCCGCCGGAGAAGCAGCGCCACGTCGACCGCTACGGGATCGCCGCGCGCGGCGTCTGGTCCGAGAACGTGGCGCGGCAGCTGTCGGTCCCGGAACGTCCCGGGTTCCGCAACTGGCTGCGCCGCCAGGAGCTCAATCTCGATTAGCGCGTTATCCGACAGGATGGAATCGGAGCCGGCGTTCGCCGGCGGGTCTCTTATGTCCCCCTCCCCCTGCCCCCTCCCACCAAGGGAGGGGGTAAGTTGTTGCCACGACAAAGAAATTTCCCTCCACCTTGATGGGGGAGGGCAGGGTGGGGGTGGAACTCACCGCCCTGACGAGGGGAATCTTGCCTCCACCTGAACGGACGATACTCTAGTCCGCAATCCGTTAAGTTGGCCTCAATCGCATCGGCGCGACCTCATACTTCGAGACGCGGCTGCGCCGCTCCTCAGCATGAGGCACGTATCGTTGACGCTCTTCGAGCCTCACCCTGAGGAAGGCCGCAGGCCCGTCTCGAAGGGTGAGGCCGCGCCGCCGAATCGACGTCATCACGAGCCGTAGCGGGCGAGCCACGTTTCCTCGATGCGGGTCATCCAGCTCGGATGCGGCTCCGGCAGGGTCGGGCCGAGCGCCTCGGGCGGCAGGGTCGCGGCGCCGAGCGGCAGGCCCGCGAACAGCTTTCTGCCGGCCGCGTCGAGCCGGTCGACCGCGAGCACCGTATTGTCGCCCCAGACCTCGGGATTCTCCTTGCGCGCCTGGGCCTCGGGCGACATCAGGAAGTTGGCGACCACCATGGCCCCCTCGCGCGCCTTGGCGTTGTATGGGATGGCGACGAAATGGGTATTGCCGATGGTGCCGCCGTCGAGCACGAAACTGCGCGCGGTCTCGGGCAGAAGGCCGGCCGCGATCGCCGAGGAGGCCTCGGCCGGGTAGAACGATATGGCGATGTCGACCTCGCCGTCGTCGAGCAGCCGGATCAGCGCCGGCCCGTTCTTCGGATAGACCCTGCCGCCGCGCCACAGATGCGGCGTCAACGCGTCGAGATAGGCCCACATCGGCGCAGTGACGGCCTCGAAATCGGCCCCGGCGGGACGTTGCAAAGCCGACGCGTCGGCCGCGGTCTCGTAGACCACCTGCTTCAGGAAGGTCGAGCCGATGAAGTCCGGCGGCGCCGGATAGGCGATACGTCCCGGATGCGCCTTCGCATGGGCGAGGATAGCTGCCATGCTGCGCGGTGGAGTCTCGAGCACGGCGCTGTCATAGATGAAGTTCAGCTTGGCCATGCCCCACGGCGCCTCGAGCCCTTCGGTCGGGACCGTGAAATCGAGTCGTGTCGTCGGCTTGTTCTCGACGTCGACCAGCGCGAAATTCGGCAGCTGCTCCGCGAATGGACCGAACAGCAGACCCTGATCCTTCATCGCCTTGAAATTCTCACCGTTGATCCAGATCAGGTCGACCGACCCGCCCGCATGCTTGCCGGCGGTCTTTTCGGCCAGCACCTTGCGCACCGCCTCGGCGGTATCGGACAGTTTGACGTGGCGCAGGGTCACGCCAAACTCGGCTTGCACCCGCTCACCGACCCAGGCGATATAGGCGTTGATCCGCTCATCCCCGCCCCAGGCATTCCAGTACACCTCCTGGCCGCGGGCCTTGGCCGTCACCTCGGTCCAGTCGAACGCCTGCGCGCTTACGCCCGAAGCCGCCGCCAATGTCATCAGCAAGGCAAGCGTCAGGATCGGTTTGATCTGCATCGTTCGTTTCTCCCGGTCGTCGTCGGTTCCGTCCGCCGCCGACCCTACCGGCATCGGCCGCGCCTGTCAGCCATGCAAAATCCCACTGACACAACTGTGATGGCGTTTGAAGATGTCAGCTAAAGGCTGACATCGCGGCAGCGGCGCACTAGGTTACGCCGGAACCGTTCGAATGCCAGCAGGAGTACTGATCGCCATGCCGTCGGATGCCGCAAGGGATACATTGAAGGCCGGGTCCGCCCCGCGCCCTACGCGCGAGGAGGCCGAGTCCGCGGTGCGCACGCTGATCCGCTGGATCGGCGACGATCCCGCGCGCGAAGGGCTGCTCGATACGCCGGGCCGCGTGACCCGCGCCTGGGAGGAGTTCGGTGCCGGCTACGACCTGGATCCGCGCGAGATCCTGGCCCGCACCTTCGAGGAGATCGCCGGCTACGACGAGATGGTGGTGCTGCGCGACATCGGCTTTGAGAGCCACTGCGAGCACCACATGCTGCCGATCATCGGCCGCGCACACGTCGCTTACTTGCCGCGTAAGCGCGTCGTTGGCATCTCCAAGCTGGCACGCATCGTCGAGGCGTTTGCACGACGCTTGCAGATCCAGGAAAAGATGACGGCGGAGATCGCCGACACCATCCAGGACGTGCTGGAGCCGCACGGCGTCGCCGTGGTGATCGATGCGGCGCATCACTGCATGACGACACGCGGCGTGCGCCGCGGCGGCGTCAACATGGTGACCAGCCGCATGCTCGGCGCGTTCCGCAACGATCCGAGCACCCGCCGCGAGTTCCTCGCCATGATCGGCCACCCGCATGTCAACGTCGGATGAACGACCCGGCATAAACCCGCACGAAAGGACACCCATGACGGAACCCCTGAACCGGGAAGAGATCATCGCGCTGCTAGAGCAACTGGGCGACCAAGACGATGCCGCGGTGCTGGAAGCAGCGCATAGACTCCACGCGTCCGTCACCGAATCCGGAACCACCTGGGATCAACTGCTGGTCCCGGAAGACGACGGTACAGACGATGAAGCAGACGCGGCGCCGGTTTCGGAGACGGCGGCGGCGCCGGCCGGTGAGGGTGAGGGTGAGGTGCTGGCCCTGATCGACAAGCTTCTGGCGCGGCCCGGCATCACCGAGGATTTCCGTCACGAGATGGAGGGCTACAAGGCCGACATTGCTGACGGCACGTTTTCCGACGACGATCGCAAATATCTGCGGGCCCTCGACAGACGGCTGTCCGGCAAGGGTTGACCGCTCGGCAGACGCTCTGGCGCGAGCCGGCGCCGGCGAGTAGACTGGGCTATGCCCGCTTCCGATCCGCCGGCTGGCGCGCATGCGCTGGACATGCGCCAGACGTCGCCGGCCCCGTCCGGTTCGCCGGGCCGGATAACGTTGTTCCTTGCCGGCGACGTGATGACCGGCCGCGGCATCGACCAGACGCTCCCCCATCCGTGCGAGCCGCAGCTTTACGAGGACTATGTCACTTCGGCCGTCGACTATCTGGCACTGGCCGAAGCGACCAATGGCCGGATTTCCCGGCCCGTCGACTTCACCTATGTCTGGGGCGATGCTCTGGCCGAGCTCGATCGGCGCGCGCCGGCGGTTCGGCTGATCAACCTCGAGACCGCCGTGACCACCAGCGCCGAACCCGAACCCAAAGGCATCAACTACAGGATGAACCCCCTTAATGTCCCGGTGCTCGCCGCAGCTCGGATCGATTGCTGCATCCTCGCCAACAACCACGTTCTGGACTGGGGCGTACGTGGGCTCGAGGAGACGCTGGACAGCCTCGCCGGCGCCGGCATTGCGAGCACGGGCGCTGGGCGCTCCCTCGACGAAGCGGCGGCGCCGGCGCTCATGCCGCTGCCGAGCGGGCGCCTCGTCGTGTTCGCGTTCGGCGCGCCATCGAGCGGCGTGCCCCGCGCCTGGGCCGCGACGACCGAGCGACCCGGCGTCAATTTCCTCACCGATCTGGGCGACCGCACGCTTGATAACATTTCCACCCTGGTACGAAAGAACAGGCGCGCGGGCGATTTCACCATCGTCTCGCTGCACTGGGGCGGCAATTGGGGTTACGAGATACCGCGCGATCGCGTGTCCTTTGCCCGCGGTTTGATCGATCGGGCCGGGGTCGACCTCGTGTTCGGCCACTCGGCGCATCACCGGCAGGCCGTCGATGTCCATTCCGGCAAGCTGATCCTCTATGGCGCCGGGGACTTCCTTAACGATTACGAGGGCATCCGCGGCTACGAGGCGTACCGCGACGACCTCGTGCTGATGTACCTGCCGACTGTCCGCCAGTCCGACGGGGTACTTGAGCGGCTCGACATGGTGCCGCTGCAGATCCGCAAGTTCCGGCTGAACCGCGCGGTACCTGCCGATGCGGCATGGCTCGCAGACGTTCTCACCCGCGAGGGCCGGCGCTTCGGCACGCGCGTGCGCCAAGCCGCGGACGACGCGCTCACCCTCGAGTGGGGGTGAGCGCAGCGCCGTTTCCTATTCGCCTGCAAGGTACGTCGACAGGAACTCCTGGAACGCGGCCCACGACTGCTTGTCCGCGCGGTCGCGGTAGCGGTCGGAGCCGAATACCGTGAAAGCGTGCGGCGCACCGGAATAGACCTGGATCTCATATGGCACGCCCGCCTGCTCGAACTCCTTCGACAGCGCCGCCACATGGTCCATCGTGATCGAAGTGTCGGCACCCCCGTGGGCGACGAGGATGGGCGGTGTGGTCTTCGCGTAGCCTTGGCCTTCCGGCGTTGACAGCCCGCCGTGGAAGGTGGCGTAGCCGGCGATGCGGTCGGCCTTGCCGGAGCGCGCCAGCTCCAGCGTCGCGGCGCCGCCGAAGCAATAACCCATGACGACGGCCGGCAGGTCGCTGATCTTGCGTGCCTCGGCAAGGCCGCCCAGGATCAGGCTGCGCATCTTCTCGCGGTCGTTGTACAGCTTGCCGGTCTCGGCCTTCTTGGCGCCGGTCTCGACGGGCCGGTTGCCCTTGCCGTAGAGGTCGACGGCGAAGGCGTCGTAGCCCATCACCGCCAGCATCTCGGCGCGCTTCTCCTCATATTCCGTCAACCCGTCCCAGTCGTGGATGATCAGCACCAGTCCCTTGGACGCGCCCTGCGCCTTGGCGCTGTAACCTTGGTAAGCCGCCCCGCCGACGCGGTACTCGACCTTTTGCCCCGCCACGGCGGCAAGCGGCAGCGTCGCCGCCACAATGAATGCAAACGCAAACCTCATCTGTCTCTTCCTCCCGTTGGAACCCACGCAGAGCCGCAATCATGCCGGGTAGCACACGGGTTGTGAAGCGCGAATGGAGAGCTCAGGTCGCGGAGCCCGTCCCGGGGTGGTCGTCACTGTATGCGCTGGAAGTCCGTGCGGTGTGTCCGTCCCTCATGGTCGCTGGCGACCACTCGGAGGGGAAAGCGCAGGGTGTGTTCCGCCAAGGCACCGTTCTCGTCCTCGGGAGCCTTGATTCCGAACAGCTTGGGACGACCGAGTTCCCGATCCTCGACAAAGGCAGCGGAAAAGACATAGCCGCCGGCGTCGGTGACGTGGATCGAGAACGGCGGCTCGAAGCCGCGATCCTCGACGCATTCCCAGCTCAGGAGATTTATGATTTCGCGAAATTGCGCCCGAAGGTCTTCGGCCACGTGCAGCTCCATGGGTCGATCAGTGCGTCCAGAATAAAGATGATCGGTTTCGTCGTAAATTCCACGGTGATCGGGATTCGCGAGAGATGGCGACGGTTCGCCCTGCCCGCCGGATCAGCACGCACTTGCTCAGAAGTGCGGGCCATCGCCCGCTTTACGCCGAGAATCCCCACGCCGAAACCGATTTCTTCAGGATCACTTCTTCTTCGCCCCGCGCTGCCTGGGCCTCGACGGTCATCCGCACGCGAATCACCGCGCCGCCACTACGGTAGCGGCACGTTCCCTCGCCGAAGCCGATGCGCAGGAGCTGTGCTTCGGTGACGGCAACGTAGAATGTCTTGTCGCCATTGTGGTCCAGGACGACCTCGTCCTTGGTCAGAGTCCCGACCATTTCGAGCGCCCTGTGGTCGAGCTTCCAACTTTGGAGACCCCAGCCCCAGATGTTCACGCGCCACCGGACCTCCAGCCTTTCGAGGCGCGCACCTGCCGCGGTCGCAGCCGCCCAGCTGCCGCTGATCTTCTCCCAGTTGTCGCCCCACCGTGTTTCCCACGGGTGCACTTTCAGCACCAGGCCGAGGTTGACATCCGTGTCGCCGAGCCGTGCCGACGCGCTGGCACCGGTCGCGCCCGTGAACACCGATCCGACCGAGTCCGCAAGCGAGGTCAGTCTGTCGATAATCAGGCCGACAAACCCGGCAACTGCGTCGATGACATGCCCGGCCGCCGCGATGACGGCAGCTAGTCCAACGAGGATCGCGCCCGGCGGTCGGCGCCAGATCGCGCGCGCAGCCCACCACCCCTGCCCGATTTCCGCCAGCGCACGACCACCCGCCGTCAATGCCTGTCCGATCAGCTGAAAGCCGCCGACCACGAGTCCGGTGAACGCGACAGCGGAAACCAGACCCTCCATGAGGGTCTCCACCAGTTCCAGCCCTCGGAGTTTGCGCATCATGCGCGCCATGTGGTACCGGCAACGGCCGAAACTGCGGCTGCCGGCACCACGCCAGTCCCGGTGGTTGGGCCTGAGGCCCTGCCCCTTGCACGAGACCGCTATATACACCCTGCTGGCGGTTCCCGGCGGGCCGGACCAGTGGCCGTCAACGAAGTCTTGGTAATCCATGGTCTCGCCGGGCGCGCCGCTGTGGTTTGCAGCGAATGTAACGGGCTCGTCGCTCCCGGGATCGTTGCGCGGATCGTTGTATATGACTGCCGGCAGGCCGGTTTCGTCGTATCCGCGAATGACCCAGGCATGATTGATCTGGGCATCGTCGGCGTAAGGCTTTACGAAGACGATCATTGGATGCCCGCGGTCGATATGGTCGCGGATCCCGTCCCAGTCGCCGTCTGTGCCGTAACGCGCTTCGAGGCCATTGTCGGCGAGGTAATCCGTCACCGCCCCAACCAGCTCCCCGAGAATGGCTTCCAGAGAATCCCCAGGCCAGTCCAGGCTCACCTCATACGCGATTTCGGAGATTGACCGGGTGATCCCGAAGCACGACAGAACCATACTGGTGCACGCATACAGGCAGAACGGCGCCTCGTATTGTGTGACGGTGGGAATCGGCAGGATTCTTGAGCTCAAGCCGTTTCCCCCTGTATCGGTGTGGCGTCCCCTGCCGGCGCGTGGGCCGGTACGACCGCAATGCACCCGGCCATACCCGGAAAATCGAGTGCCGGCATTGACATAGGTCAGCGCAATGCTGCGGGATGTCGGTGGGCAACGGGGACCAGCGAGTGGTGCGCGTTACGGGAAGGCGCAGCGCTCGGCCGTGATGCTGATGAAACCCCGGCTCTCGCTGGCGACGGCCATGCAGGCGTTGATCAC
>CAYFYY010000055.1:0-20097 GCA_964347475.1 uncultured Flavobacteriales bacterium | reverse complement strand
GACGGCCGTGAAGCGGTACTCGCTGTCGCCGCGCACGACGGAATGGTGCAATGGGAGGAGACCCGAAGCCTCGGACACGTCTCCGCCGGGCTCAACGAAGCGCAGCGTAACGGCCTGCGCCGGGTCAAACCACGCCTCCGGTCTGCCCTCCGCATCGATCGACGATGCCCCTTCGCCAGTAACGATGATGGCGTTGCTGGCGAAGCTCACCGCGTCATTCGCACCGGCATAAATCGGCGTACGCAAGATAAATCGCTTGGTTTGCAATTCGTTGTCGCAGGACCGTTCTTGCGCTGCCGTTGTGACGAGGAAGGCAACCCGTTCCGGGTTCGCGCCCTTTGCGATCTGGCTTTCGATCAGCCTCAACAGCTCACGAGATTTGCCGGTCGGAACCTCTGCCTGGTAACGCGCGTGCCATCTCGATTCGGCTTCCCTGGCCGTGGCCGCCTCCGACTGGAGCGCGGCGTTCCGATCGCGCAGTTCGGCGGCGGCCTTTTCAAGATCCGCAACCTTGTCTTCCAGTCGCGAGACCTCGCTGACGGCAAGCTTCGCGCCGGTCCAATAGGAGGCGATCCCCAAAACCAGCAACAACACGGCGCTCAGCGACCACCGGATAATCCGCCATCGGCGGCGGCGCGCGGCCTTTTGTTCCGCAAATCCAAACGACATGGCTGACATTTTCTATCATGCAAACCGCGGCGCCAAGTCAAGACACAACCTTGGCCGAAAGACCGGATCCGTTCCCCTGCCCATGCATCCGCAGCCCTTGACCCCGCGTGCCTGGCCCGTTCTCGGGGATATGCGCCCCCGCATGCGCTGCTTCGGGGTGGACAATTGCCCGGAAATCGCCGATTCTCCGGCCCCGCGACGGGGGCGCGCCCACACCCGGAGGACTGTCCTTAGCTTGATCGACTTCCGTCCAATCCTGTTCATCGTCGGCCTCTTGCTGGCGACGCTGGCGGTAGCGATGACGCTGCCGGCGCTGGCCGATGCGGTGTCGGGCCATCCGGACTGGCAGGTGTTCGCGGCGTCGTCGGCTTTCACCTTCTTCATCGGCGTCGTGCTGATCCTGACCACGCGCAGCTCGAAGCGGCGCATCAACCTGCGCCAGGCCTTCGTGCTGGTGGCGGCGTGCTGGCTGGTGATCCCGACCGTCGGCGCGCTGCCGTTCACCTTCGCGCTGCTCGAGCTCGACTACACCGACGCGTTCTTCGAGGCCATGTCTGGGGTGACGACGACCGGATCCACGGTGATCGTCGGCCTCGACGAGGCGCCACCCGGCATCCTGCTATGGCGGGCGCTGCTGCAGTGGCTGGGCGGCATCGGTATCATCGCGATGGCGATCACCGTCTTGCCGATGCTGCAGGTCGGCGGCATGCAGCTGTTCCGCATGGAAAGCTCCGACAAGTCCGAGAAGGCGATGCCGCGGATGGCCCAGGTGGCAACATTCACCGGGCTGATCTACCTGGCCCTGACCATGCTGTGCGCCGCGCTGTACTGGGCTGCGGGCATGCACGGCTTCGACGCCGTGGCCCACGCCATGACCACTCTGGCGACCGGCGGCTACTCGACCCATGACGACTCGGTCGGCCATTTCGACAGCGCCCTCATCGACGCGGTCGCCGTGGTCTTCATGATCGTCGGCAGTCTTCCGTTCGTGCTGTATCTGAGGGCTGTGCGCGGCGCCCCGGGCCATTTGTGGCGCGATCAGCAGGTGCGGCTGTTCATCACCATCGTCGCGCTGTCGGTCGCCGGCATGACGTTCTATCTCAATCTCGTAAATGGGGTGGAAGCGCTCTCGGCCCTGCGCCTTGCGTCCTTCAACGTGATCTCGGTGATCACCGGGACCGGCTACGCCACCGCCGATTTCAACGCCTGGGGCGGGTTCGCGGTAGCGGCACTGTTCTGCATGATGTTCATCGGCGGCTGCGCCGGTTCGACGACCTGCGGGCTGAAGATCTTCCGCTTCCAGGTGCTGTACGCAGCGGCCCATATCCAGCTGCGCCGGCTCCTGCAGCCGAACGGCGTGTTCATCCCTTACTACAACAACAAGCCAATCGAGGATTCGGTCCTCGCGTCGGTGATGGCATTCTTCTTCCTGTTCATACTGTGCTGGGTTGCGTTGGCGGTCGGCCTGGGACTTGCCGGTCTCGACTTCATCACCGCCACTTCCGGTGCCGCCTCGGCGATCTCCAATGTCGGGCCGGGCCTCGGGCCGATCATCGGGCCGGCGGGACATTTCGCCGACTTGCCGGATGTCGCCAAATGGATGCTGTCGGCGGGCATGCTGCTCGGCCGGCTTGAGCTGTTCACCATTCTGGTGCTGCTGATGCCGAGCTTCTGGCGGACTTGAGACACTGTCCCGCAGTCGTGCGAGATACCGTTTGGGGGAGGTTTCTGGCTAAGCATGCGCGACCTGCGTCGTATCCAGCAGTGCGAACAGCGCATCCGGGTCCTGGCGCGCCGGCAGCATGAGCTTGAGGCGCGTCTCGCCGGTCTCGAAGCAACGAGCCAACGCCCGTGCAAGCTCCGCAACGCCGAGACGGATCTGGACCGGGCCGCGACGGCCGCGCAGCGGCGCCACCATCAGGCGCGCGAAGGCGGCTTCGATGCGCGTGTCTACCCGGTGGTCTCCGGTGGCAATGAAGACCGCGGCGGCAAGCTCGACCACCGGGCGGAACGGAATCATCAGATCGTCGACGAGGCCACCCCGCCCGGATCGATCGCCAAGGCTCACGCCGGGCAGAAGTCCGGCAGCGTGCACGGCGCGCATCGCCTCGATGCGCAATGCGGTGTGGCCGCAGTTGACCACCTCATTCGCATCCGCTCGCCGGGGGTTGCGGCGGAAGCCGCGGCCGATCAACCAGGTCCAGTAATACCGGCCGATCTCGGCTTCGATCTGGTCCCTGGTGCGGCGCACCGTGGGACGGCCACGCAACTGTTGCGGCGCTGCCACGAGCGAGCGTAACCGATTCCCGCCGCCCATGGTCTCGAGCGCCAACACGCGTTGTGCGGCCGCGGCCCTCTGGAGCTGCCGCAGCAGGTGCCGGGCATAGGGCGGATACAGATCGAGCTGGGCACGGATTCGTGCCGGCCAGCGCCGGCTCGCAACGGGCCAGGTCAGGGTCCGCGACTCGCGATTGGGACCGCGCAGGATAATTCCGGCGCACCGCTCGGTGAGCGCCGCGAGCGCCGCCGCCGACCAGGACGGGCCGGGATGCAAGGCCACGAGACCGGCGATCGCATCGAGCGGCACACGATCAGCCTCGACCTCGCCGCCCGCGATCACGATCTCTGTTCCTTTGAGCGCAACGGCGCGTCGGTCCTCGGCGATCTCGACGATCCGCGCGACCGTATCTCGCAACAGGGTGTCCGGCTCCATCGCAGCCCCACACTCGGCGCCGCTGCGGAGCGGCGCGCCAGTCCGCTAGAAGGCGCCCGGACCAGTTAAGCCCGCGTTAAGGCGGAAAGCCGCAGCCGTCCATGGTCGGCACGAAGCCCTCGCTCGGCGCGGTTGCTCACAAGCGGCACCGGTTGTATGGTGCGCGCCGTTCGGCGCAACCGGCACCGGCAATTCGGACATCATGACGGACTTTCCCTCGCCGCGGCGCATCGGCGCCGTCAACTGGCTCGGCCTGTGGACACTGTACGTAAAAGAGGTGCAGCGTTTCATGGCCGTCGCCACGCAGACCATTGCGGCGCCGATGGTCACGACGCTGCTATTCCTTGCCGTGTTCACCCTGGCCCTCGGCCGCGCGGTGGAGGTCGTCAACGGCGTGCCGTTCGCGCAATTCCTGGCGCCCGGTCTGGTAATGATGGCGATGGTGCAGAACGCCTTCGCCAACACCGCCTCGTCGCTGGTGATCTCGAAGGTTCAGGGCAATATTGTCGACATCCTGATGCCGCCTCTGTCGCCGGCCGAACTGACCATCGGCATCGCGCTCGGCGGCACCACACGCGGCCTCGTCGTGGGTCTCGCGACCCTGGCCGGCATGTGGGCGTTCGTCCCGTTCGGTATCCACAACGCCGCGTTCGTGCTGTTCCACGCCTTCGCTGCCTCGTTGATGCTCGCGCTGCTCGGCATGATCGGCGGGATCTGGGCCGAGAAGTTCGATCACATGGCGGCGGTGACCAATTTCGTCATCACGCCCTTCGCTTTCCTGTCGGGCACATTCTATTCGATCCAGCGGCTGCCCGCGTTCTTCCAGAGTCTCGCCCACGCCAATCCGTTCTTCTACATGATCGACGGATTCCGTTACGGTTTCACCGGCGTCACTGATACCGCGCCGATGCTGGGCGTCGCCGTCATGGTGACGATCGATACCCTGCTGGCCGTGATCTGCTGGCGTCTGTTCGTCGCCGGCTACAAGCTGAAGGCCTGAGCATGACGCCGCGCCGGGCCCCGCCCGAAGCGGTGCCGAACAGCGGCCCGCCGGGCGGCGGCGACGCGAGGCCGCCACCGTCCCTCCGGGCCCGCCATATCGGCTGGCTCAACCGGATCGGCCTGTGGACCCTGTTCCTGCGGGACCTGCTGCGCGACCTCGAGATCTGGAAAATCACCATCGCCGCGCCGGCGCTTCAGGCGGTTCTTTTCGCCCTGATCTTCGAGCTCGCGCTCGGCAGCGCCAGCCTGACCATGGCGGGGCTCGACTTTTCCGCCTTTCTGGTGCCGGGACTCGTTGCCTTCGTGGTGCTCGAGCGGGGCTTCGAATCGACTGCCTACATGATGGTGTACGACAAGCTGGAGGGCATGATCACCGACGTCATCGGGGCGCCGCTGACCGCGGCGGAGATGGTGACAGGCTTTGCACTCATGGCCGCGGTTTCGGCGATCATGACCGGAATTGCGACCTGGCTCGCCCTGCTGCCGTTTATGGTTGCTGTCCCCGCTGCGCCCGGTCTGCTCCTGCTGTTCGCGTTCGGCGGTGGATTGCTGATGGGGCTGGTCGGCCTTGTCGGCGGGCTGTGGGCCGACAAGTGGGACCATATCAGCGCCGTGCACAGCTTCGTCGTCGTTCCGGTCGTGTATATGTCCGGCGTGTTTTTCTCGCTCGACCGGCTGCCGCCGGAAATCCGTACGGTGGCCCAACTCAACCCGGTCTATTACGTCATCGACGGTGTGCGCTACGGCATCAGCGGTAGTGCAGAGGCCGATCCGCAGACCGGCCTTGTCGTCATGGCCGCGGCAGTTTCCGCCCTGTGGGTTCTGTGCTGGCGCCTTGTTGGGAGTGGTTACAAGTTGAAGCCGTGAACTGGTCAGTTGGCTCGAAGACGAAAGACGTGATCCGTTAGTGAAATGCGTCGCAAAACAAAAACAGTATCGTTAACAAGTTAATAAGGAATTTCCTATCAAATATCGTGGTTGTCGAGTCAATTTATCGTGGAGGAAGCAATGGTCGAATCCAATGCTGTCCGTGACACGGTTTTGATTTGGGCGAGAAGGTTTGCATTCTATTTCCTCAGCGTCACCGGTGCTACGGGTGCCCTGATCCTGCTGTTTGGCAGCCTGCTACTCGCCAGCGGCGTTCTGGAATGGTAGAAGCCGCGCGCAGATCGGTCACAAGACGCTGATCTGAAAAGTAAAAATCCACAATCGACTGACAGGGAAGATCGAGCCGCCATCGAGAGCGGGGCTGGTGGTGTGAGCGACGTCCCCGCAGCAGACTTGCCACCGACGCGATCCGGGCTGACGCGGCCGGCGGATACCGACCACCAACTTCGCCAATTCGCGATGCGGCGGTCCCTGGCGACGCTGTGATCTTGCTCAAGACAGGAAACGGAATCGGCTTTGCATTTCCTCCCGTCGAGGTTATCTGAACAATCTGGAATTTGTCTGCAATTTGTTGCATAATTGCATCAAATCCTGGGGAGGAGGTCATGGCGAATTACAACGACGGGCGAATGCCCGCGGCCCCTTGGCGGCATCGGTTCGCGCTATGTTTCTTCGGCGTCGTATCGACCACGTTTGCATTGTTCGTGCTGTTTGCGGCGGCGTTGATCATCAGCGGCGTGTTCGAGTGGTAGGCGGCGCCCGGGCCGCGGGGTGGAGCGGCCGGGCAAGGGCGTTGTCCACATAACAGTCCTGTCCACATCGCGGGTTCAGGGTCACGGCCGTCCCGCGCTGCGATGATCTGCGCTGGCGACGCGCGCGGCCGCAGGCGCTAGGATCGGGCGGTATCGTGACCATCCGGGAGACTCGCCATGCCGCAGCCCGATCATATCGTCCGCCTGCCGCTGCCCGACCAGGAGGCGTTGGACGACGACATCAAGGCCTACTTCGCAAAGTGCCGGGAAAAGCTGGGACTTGTGCCCTACGTGTTACGCGCTTACACGGGCAATCAGGAAAAGCTGCGGACGTTCTCCGCCTTCTACAACGAGCTCATGCTGGCAGAGTCGGGCCTGTCCAAGCTGGAGCGCGAGATGATCGCGGTCGTGGTCTCGTCGGCCAACCGCTGCTACTACTGCCTCGTCGCCCACGGGCAAGCTGTGCGCCAGTTGTCCGGCGACCCGCAGTTCGGCGAGATGATGGTGATGAACTACCGCGTCGCGGAGCTGAGCAGCCGCCAGCGCGCAATGCTCGACTACGCCTGGAAGCTGACCACCGACCCGCACGGGATCGCTGAGGCTGATCGGCAGGCGCTGCGCGACGCCGGCTTTGCCGACGCCGACATCTTCGACATCACCGACACCGCCGCCTTCTTCAACTACACCAACCGCATGGCGCACGGTCTCGACATGATGCCCAACCCGGACTACCACGCCATGGACCGCTAGGCGGCGATCGGCGACTCCGCCGGCCTTGGGCCGCAGCGAGCAACACACCGGGGGGGCAGACTCAAAACGGGCACGCACGCGAACCTGAATGCCAACAGGTGGGCTGAGACCGGCAAATCAGGCCGCGTTGGAGTATTTCGCCAGTACTTCGTTGATCTGCACGATCGTAAACGGCTTCGATATATAATCATCCATGCCGGCCTCGAGGCATTCTTCGCGGACGCCGTTCATGGCATGGGCCGTGAGCGCGATGATGTGGATGTGCGGCTGTCCCGGGAGAATCTCCCGAATTCTTCGCGTAGCTTCGAGGCCGTCCATGATTGGCATGCGCACATCCATGAGGATCAGGTCGTATCGGCCCCGCATTGCCGCCCGCACGGCCTCCCGCCCGTTGGGCGCAATATCTACGTCGTGTCCGTTCTGCTCGAGAATGTCGCGAATAATGACCTGGTTGACAGGATTGTCCTCCGCGACCAAGACAGTCAGCGAGCGCGATTTCCCCTCGGCCTGGCAATCCCGCCGGACATCGCCGCCCGAACCCATATCCGAGGAATTCCAGGAGCGCTGCGACTCGGATGCAGCGGCCTGACATGTAATCGTAAACCAGAACCGAGATCCCCGGTTCGGTTCACTGACGACTCCGATCTCGCCGCCAAGCAGGTGGCTGAGCCGTTTGCAGATCGCCAACCCGAGGCCCGAACCGCCATACTGGCGGGTCAGCGAGGTATCCCCCTGCTCAAATCGCTCGAACAGGCGTGCCTGGTCTTCCGGGTCGATCCCGACGCCGGTGTCTTTCACCTCGAAGCGCAGACTCACGCTCCCGTCCTCGGTCGGCGGCACGGTGTCGTCGTGGCGCGCGGTAACCGCGATGTAGCCGTCTTCGGTAAAACGGACCGCGTTGCTGACAAGATTGTTCAGGATTTCCCGGATGCGGTCGGCATCGCTGATGATCTCCGGCGGCACGTCATGGGCAATCTTTGTGAAATACTCGAGCTCTTTCTCTCGAACCCGCGGCTCCCACAGGAATTCGACGCTGTCGAGCAGATCGCGAACCTCGAACCGTGTCTGCTTGAGTACAACGGCCCCCGACTCGATCTTCGAGAGATCGAGGATATTGTCGACGATTTCGAGCAGTCCCTCGCACGATTGCTGAATGGTCGCGGCGTACTGGCTGTGTTTCTTTCTCGAGGCGGCGTGCTGCAGCAACCCCACCGTTCCCAGAATGCCGTGAAGCGGTGTGCGGATCTCGTGACTCATGACGGCTAGAAAGTCTGATTTCGCTCGATTGGCCGCTTCAGCCTCTTCCTTGGCCCGGCGTAGCTTCTCCTCCGCCAGTTTTCGCGCACTTATGTCATGCACGATCCCGACGAAGAACTGTTGGTCCTTGTACCAGGCCTTGCCCACTGACAATCCGATCGCAAACAGCGAACCGTCCTTGCGCTGGCCGGTGACCTCGCGTCCGATACCGATGATGCGCGCATCACCCGTCCTGCGATACGCCTCGATGTAGCCGTCATGCTCCTCACGATACGGAAGCGGCATCAGGATCTTGACGTTCTGGCCGACCACTTCGTCCGCCGAATAGCCGAAGAGTCTCTCGCAGGCGGCATTATAAAGACGCACCACACCTTGGTCGTCGATAACCATGATGCCGTCCACCGCGGTATTGATCACCGCACGTAGAAGCGTCTTACTCATATGCTGGTTTCGTTCAATAAAGGGCATTTGCGAGCGTCGACCATTATTCCGGAGGCAAGGCCCGTCTGCCGTCAAAGATAAGGAGGAACACCCTTAAGAAACGGTTAAAATCAGATCAATTGCATCGGTTATGAATTGTTTTTTCCTGATTTTCGAGTGCCGTTGCGACCCCCTTCATTGCGCGGCTTTTCCGCGAGCAGGCAATTGACACGGCGCGGCGGCGCGATTGTCGACGCTGTCACGTTCGTGTCCCTGCCCCCGTTGACACCCTGGCGCCAAACGCAGATACTCCGCGGCTTCCGTTGACATTGCCGAGCCGAGTGCCCCGGGAGGGGAAGACCGTGATTCAACCTGTGATGCCGACCTACGGCCGTTACGACGTCGCCTTCGAGCGCGGCGAGGGCGTCCATCTGTTCGCTGCGGACGGTCGGCGCTTCCTCGACTTCGCGGCGGGTATCGCGGTGAACAGCCTGGGCCACGCCCATCCACACCTGGTAAAGGCGCTGCAGGAGCAGGCGGCGAAACTCTGGCACACCTCGAACCTCTACCGGTCGCCGAGCCAGGAACGCCTCGCCGAGCGCCTCGTCGCGGCCTCGTTCGCCGACACCGTGTTCTTCTGCAATTCCGGCGTCGAGGCGATCGAGGGCGGAATCAAGCTGAGCCGGCGGTACCATTCGGCCGGCGGCGATGCGTCGCGCTGGCGCATTATCACCTTCGACGGTGCGTTCCACGGGCGCACCCTGGCGGCGCTGGCCGCCGCCAACAATCCGAAATACCTCGACGGCTTCGGCCCAAGGGTCGACGGCTTCGACAACGTGCCCTTCAACAACCTAAACGAGGTGCGCGCGGCGATCACCGACGAGACCGCGGCGATCCTCGTCGAGCCGGTGCAGGGCGAGGGCGGCATTCGCAAGGCGGAGCTGCAGTTCCTGAAGGACCTGCGCACCGTTTGCGACGAATATGGCCTGCTGCTGTTCCTCGACGAGGTTCAGTGTGGCATGGGCCGGACCGGCAAGCTGTTTGCCCATGAATGGGCGGAGATCACACCCGACGTGGTGGCGGTCGCCAAGGGGATCGGCTCGGGCTTCCCGATGGGCGCGATCCTGGCCCGCGCGGAGGCCGCTCGCGGTATGGTTCCGGGCGTCCACGGAACCACGTTCGGGGGCAATCAGCTGGCCATGGCCGTCGGCAATGCGGTGATGGACGTGATGTTGTCCGACGGCTTTATGGAGCGGGTGCGCGAAATGGGCGAATCGCTGTACGGCCGCCTCTCGGCGATCGTCAGGATGTTCCCCGAGGTGTTGCGCTCGGTGCGCGGGGCCGGGCTGATGCTGGGGCTGGAGTGCGTGGTGCCGGCGGCCGATATGGTCAGCAGGCTGCGCGACGCCGGGCTGCTGACCGTATCGGCGGCCGAGAACGTCGTCCGCATCCTGCCGCCGCTGATCATCGAGCAGTCCCATATCGACGAGGCCGCCGCCATCATCGAAAGGGTCGCCGCGGCGTGGGCCGGGGGCCATGGCTAGCGCGCCCCCGCGGCATTTCCTCGATCTCGATCGGGTCGAGGCCGGTGAACTGCGCCGGATCCTCGAACTCGGACGCGCGTTCAAGGACGGTACCGCCGCCGACCCGCAGCCGCTGGCCGGCCGGACCCTGGCGATGATCTTCGAGAAGCCGTCGACCCGTACGCGCGTCAGCTTCGAAGTCGGGATGCGCCAGCTCGGCGGCGAAACGGTCGTGTTGAGCCCCGAGGAGATGCAGCTCGGCCGTGGAGAGACCGTGGCCGATACGGCGCGGGTGCTGTCGCGCTACGTCGATGCCATCATGATCCGCACCGACGCGCCGGAAAAGCTCTTGGAGCTGGCCGAAAACGCCACCGTGCCGGTGATCAACGGCCTGACCGACAGATCGCATCCCTGCCAGCTGATGGCCGACGTGATGACCTATGAGGAGTACAAGGGGCCGATTGTAGGCGCGCGCGTCGCCTGGTGCGGCGACGGCAATAACGTGGCGACGAGTTGGATCCACGCCGCCGCGCAGTTCGACTTCGAGCTCCGGCTCGCCTGCCCGGCCGAGTTGGCGCCGTTGCCGGATGCCATGGCCTGGGCCCGCGCGCGCGGCACCAAGGTCAGCGAGACTCGGGACCCGGCGGAAGCGGTCGCCGGTGCCGACTGCGTGGTCACCGACACCTGGGTCTCGATGGGCGACAGGGACGCCGCAAGCCGCCACAACATGCTGAAGCCCTATCAAGTGACCGAGCAGCTGATGGCGGTGGCCGCCGCGGACGCGATCTTCATGCACTGCCTGCCAGCGCACCGCGAGGAGGAGGTGACCGCCGCCGTCATCGACGGTTCGCAATCCGTGGTCTGGGACGAGGCGGAGAACCGCCTGCATGCACAAAAAGCAATTCTCGCCTGGTGTCTGGGGTGATGGAACATCCGGGTGGCAGGCCGGCTGACGACATCGTGCAGCCGTTCCAGATTGAGGCGCCTGGGCTGCGTGGCCGGCTCGTGCGTCTTGGACCGACCGTCGACACCATCCTCAAGCGGCACGACTACCCGCCGCCGGTGGCGGCGCTGCTGGCCGAGACCCTGGCGCTTGCCGCCGCCCTGTCGGCGGCGCTCAAGTATGACGGCATCTTCACCCTGCAGATGAAGGGCGACGGGCCGGTCCGCATGGTCGTCGCCGACGTCGCCAGCGACGGCGCATTGCGCGGCTACGCCGAGGTCCGTGGCGAGCTGCCCCCGGAGGCGGACATCCTCGCCGCACCGGTGCCGCGCCTTCTCGGCACGGGCCACCTCGCCTTCACCGTCGACCAGGGCGACCATTCCGAGCGTTATCAGGGTATCGTCGAGCTCTCCGGGACGTCGCTCGCCGAGTGCGTGCACCATTATTTCCGCCAATCGGAGCAGTTCGGCGCGGCCATGCGGCTGGCCGCCGGGCGCAATGCCGCCGGGCTGTGGCGGGCCGGCGCGATGATGCTGCAGCGCCTGCCCGACCACGAGCCGATCGTCGTCCGGGAGGAGCGCGACGAGGCCTGGCGCCGCAGCGTCATCCTGATGGACAGCGTGACCGGCGAGGAGTTGCTCGACCGCGCCCTCGCGCCGGCAGACCTCCTGTTCCGGCTGTTCCACGAGGACGGCGTGCGGGTCTTCCGGCAGCAGCCGTTGGCGTTCGGATGCCGCTGCTCGCGCGCCCGCGCGGCGCGCATCCTGGGCTCGCTGCCGCGCGCCGAGATCGAGTCGCTGTTCGTCGACGGACGGATCACGGTCACCTGCCAGTTCTGCAAGACGACCGAAGCCTTCGATCCCGACGAGATTGCCGCCCTGTACGAGTCTTGATGGCGGACCGCCCGCACCTGTATCCTCTGGCGCACGACTCGTCACCCATTGAGGACAAAGGGACATCCCCGTGACACGCACTGGAACGTATCTCGCCCTCGCCCTCCTGCCCCTGTGGCTGGCCGCCTGCACTGTGCCGCCGGTCGAGACCAGGACGTGGCCCGACATCACTTTCACGCACCTGCCGCCCCTCGAATTCGACGTCGCCGAAATCGTCATCCGCACCCCCTACCGCGAGCCGATCGAGGCGCCGCACGTCGGCGAGCAGTTCCCGGTCTCGCCGAGCCGGGCAGCCCGGAACTGGGCCGAGGACCGGTTGCGTGCCGTCGGCCGCCGCGGCACGGTGACCGTCACGATCCAGGAGTCCAGCGCCGTCGAGGAGGTGCTGGAGCAGAAGGGTGGCCTGACCGGGCTGTTGACCGTACAGCAGAGCGAGCGCTACGTCGTCGTCATCGCCATGGAGGTTTCGGCACTCGACCCGGTCGGGCCGCGGTCGGCCAGGGCCGCCGCACGCACCCGCAAGAGCACCACGGTGCGCGAGGACGTCACGCTCGATGAGCGCGAACAGATCTGGTACAACCTGACCAAGGACACGATGGCGGACTTCAACGCCGCCATGGAACGTCAGATCCGGGCCACGTTGGGCAGTTTCCTGAAGCCCTGACCGCGAGCCGGCGGGCGGCCGATGACCGGGGTTCCGACGGCGCCGCTGCCGGAGGGGATCGTCATCCTCGACGGCGGCATGGGCCAGGAGATCATCCGCCGCGGCGTGCCACAGCGCGACGGGCTGTGGTCGGCCAGCGCTCTGCTCGAGGCACCGCGGGTGGTGCAGGCGATCCATGAGGACTATATCCGCGCCGGCGCCCGCGTCATCACCACCAACACCTACATCACCGCACGGCCGCGGCTGGCGATGGCCGGGATCGCCGAGCGGTTCGAAGAGCTCAACCGCCTGGCCGGGGCGCTGGCCCGGCAGGCGCGCGAGGCCTGCGACGAGTCGGTGCTGATCGCGGGCTCGCTGCCGCCGCTGTACGCCAGCTACCGACCCGACCTCGTGCGTCCCCTCGAGGAGAGCGTGCCGTACTACCGCGAGATGGCGTCGGTGCTGGCGCCCTATGTCGACCTGTTCCTGTGCGAAACCATGGCGAGCGGCGTCGAGGCGCTGGCCGCGGTGAGCGGCGCGGCATCCGCGGGCAAGCCGGTGTGGGTCGCATGGACGCTGTCCGACGGCGGCGCCGACACCCTGCGCAGCGGCGAGACGGTTGTCGAGGCCGCGGCCCTGCTTGTGGACCAGCCGGTCAGCGCCTTCCTGGCCAATTGCTGCGCGCCGGAGAGCATCACCGCGGCGATGCCGCGGCTCGTCGCCCTCGGTCGCGGCCCGGCCGGCGGCTACGCCAACGGCTTCGTCGCCATCCCGCCGCACGCCGACGTGCGGCACCGGCTGCCCGACGCCCGCGACGACCTCGACCCCGCGGCCTATCTCGGCCACGCTGCCAGCTGGGTCGAGGCCGGGGCCCGCATCATCGGCGGCTGCTGCGAGACCGGCCCGGCCCATATCGCCCGCCTCGCCGCGGCGTTCGCCGACCGTGGCTGAGCCGGCCGCGAAAACGGGCCCCTCCGGACGCGGCCGGCGCGCGCCGAAGAAGGCAACCGCGAGGCACCTCGAGAACGTCGCCCTGTGGTACCTGCAGCGCTTCGCCGCCAGCGCCGAGTCCTTGCGCCGCGTGCTGCTGCGCCGGGTCGAGCGATCGGCCCGCGCCCACGGCACCGACCCCGGGGAGGGCGCCGCGCTGGTCGAGGACATCGTCGCCCGCTTCCGCGCCTCCGGCCTCATCGACGACCGCGTCTATGCCGAGGGCCGCGCGCGCAGCCTGCACCGCCGCGGCGTCTCCACGCGGGGCATCGCCGCGCGCCTCCGGGCCAAGGGGGTCGACGCCGCGGACATCGACGCGGCGCTGGCCGCGCTCGGTGACGGGGCGCTCGAGCCGGACCTCGCCGCCGCCATTGCCTATGCAAGGCGCCGCCGCATCGGCCCGTACCGGCCACCGGCCGACCGCGAGGCGATGCGCGCGCGCGACCTCGCGGCCCTCGCCCGCCAGGGGTTCGGCTACGAGGTCGCCCGCCGCGTCGTCGAAGCCGGCGACGTCGATGAGCTCGAGGCGGAGCTGGCGGAGGCCGACGGCTGACCGCAGGCGCCACAGGAAACCGCACAAACTGAACCCCCTGACCGATCGTCCACCGGGCGCCGTCGAACCCACCGGGAATGATACGGATTGCACGGATAATCTCCAAATGCCGGCCTGGCCGGACCGCTCCCGACGGACCCCCGGACCCCCGGCTGCGAGGAACAACCCCATGCAAAGGCGTTTTCTGCGGGTTTCAGCGCCGCGATTCCGGCCCACTCCACGCCGGCCGGCGGGATGGCCCCGGGACCAACGGATTTCACATCCGTTGCCCGTGGCGCCGGCCGGCCCCCCGGCCCCGTCCCACCGCAAGAATCGGAATGCGCGGCGTCGCGGCGTCTGTTATGCCCGGTGGCGCACTCAGGCGGAACAGGGGAGCGCGCGACATGGCCGAGGGCGGCATCCGGCTGCAGATGGGGGCGGCGGACTGGGCGTTGCTGGCCGCGCTGTCGCTGCTGTGGGGCGGCTCGTTCTTCTTCGTCGAGGTGGCGCTCGCCGGCCTGCCGCCGTTCACGCTGGTGTGGCTGCGCGTCGCCCTCGCCGCCGCCGCGCTGCACCTTTTCCTCCGCGTCACGGGGTCCGGCCTGCCGGCGGGCTGGCGGGTCTGGGCGGCGTTTTTCGGCATGGGCCTCGTCAACAACGCGATCCCGTTCAGCCTCATCGTCTGGGGCCAGACGCAGATCGCCAGCGGCCTTGCCGCCATCCTCAACGCCACGACTCCCCTGTTCACCGTGCTGGTCGCCCACGCGGCGACGGGCGACGAGCGCATCACCGGCGGGCGCGTGGCCGGCGTCGTCGTCGGCTTCGCCGGCGTCGCCGTGATGCTGGGGCCGGAGGCGGGCGTCGGGCTCGGCGACGACCTCCTGGCCCAGCTCGCCTGCCTCGCCGCGGCGCTGTCCTACGCCGTCGCCGGCGTGTTCGGGCGGCGTTTCGGGCGTATGGGCGTCGGGCCGGCGCAGACCGCTTCCGGCCAGGTCACCGCCTCGTCGCTGCTGCTCTTGCCGGTTGTCCTGATGGTCGACCGGCCGTGGGCGCTAGCGCTGCCGGGGGCGGACATCTGGGCCGCCGTCTTCGGCCTGGCGCTGGCCTCGACGGCGCTCGCCTACATCATCTACTTCCGGATTCTCGCGACCGCGGGCGCGACCAACCTTTTGCTGGTGACCCTCCTGATCCCGGTCACCGCGATCCTCCTGGGCGTCTTCGTCCTCGGCGAGCGACTCGAGGTCGTTCACCTCGCCGGCATGGCGCTGATCACCCTCGGTCTCGTCGCCCTCGACGGCCGCCCGGCCCGCGCGGCGCGGGCGCTTTTTCCTCCGCGATCCGGCCGCCCGTGAATGCGTCGCCGGCGCACGGTCCCGCCCGGCCAACAATCGATACGGCCTGCGCCGCCAGGGCCGTCGCAGCGCGCCTCCGGTGCGCGTCAATCGGAAACGGCCAGGACGTGTTTGTGCGGATGTCGCCGGTCGCCGCGCTGGTTGCGTTTGCGCACGTAGTTGATCACGCCGTCGGGATTCTCGTGCTTGACCTTCAGAGCCGCGATGAGGGCATCCTCCGCCGTGACGGTGACGGTCTGCGATTTGCCGCCGACCTTCAGACCAACTGTGAATTCAGTCGTCATGAACGTGCCCCGCTGGGTCTTTCCATGGATGAGGAAGTATAGCGCGGGCCGGCCGGTTTGTCCGGCGCATCGTCCGTTCACATGGAATCGGTACAAACCATCCGCACGACCTGATGCCGGAAACCGTTGTACGAAACACCAGGTTGTCATTGCGAGGAGGCCGAAGGCCGCACCGCAATCCAGGATGTCGCTGAAGCATGCGAATTTCCGGATCGCCACGGCTCCTTCGCAGCCTCGCGATGACGAGATCTGCTCCGTGTAAAAGTCTCCATGCTGAGGAGTCGCGCCGCGCCGAACAGCCGCCATGAGGTGGCGTGCGCAAGCCGCGAGAATGCGGGGCGTCTCGAAGTATGGGGTCGCGCCGATCACGCCGCGTCCAGCGCTCCGGATGTCGCGCTAGCGCCTGATCTGGCTGAGGATCGACCGGTCGGTGATCTTGTCGTCGGCGGCCAGCAGGTACGCTTTGGACAGGATCACCGCAAGCGCGTGGTCGCCCTCGAAGGGCAGGCGGACGCGCTCACGCCTGGCTTTCTGGCGGCCCGGCACGATGCAGAGATACTGGTTGTTCGGCTCCATCAGGATGTTGGCGGAGCCGAGATGGATGCGGTAGGTCCGCAATTTGCCGCGTACCACGAGGTACCGATCCTGCACCGTGCAGACGTCGGCGATCCGCAGCCGCGGCAGCAGCTCCATTAAAACGGCGCGGCGGGTTTCCGCCGTCTCCGTCAGCTCGGCGGAACTGTAATCCTGCCAGTAGTCCAGGAAGGCCCCTTCGGGACCGCGGTCTTGCCATTCCGGGTCGTTGCCGATGCTGCACACGCCGACGAACAGGTCGACGTCGCGCATCAGCTCGGAAAATACGAGAGGCGGCACGTCGGCGAGGTCGAGCCTGTTCCAGGCGCCGTCGTGGAAGGCGACGCGGTCGGTGGTGACGTAATTGTAGATCCCCGATCCAGTCTGGTTTTCCGGATCGATCGGGTCGACGTGGACCTCGACCGCGAAGCCGCGCTCTTCCAGCCGCCGTTCCGGCACGTTGTGCGAGTCCCAGTCCCCCTGCAGCGTATAGCGCCAGCCGCGCTCCCGGCACAGGGCGCTGAACTGGTGCTGGCGAAGGATATGGGCGGCGAAGCGGTTGGAGTAGGTCCGCGTCTCCCGCTCGGCATCGGTCAACACATAGATCTCTCGGTGTGCCTGCTTGAACGGTTGGGTGATCTCGAGCGCCGCCAGCCGCCGGCGCCAGGCCAGCACCGCGTCGGCCGCGACGGCGATCGGATGCCACAGCGCGACGGTCGCCGCCGGCGGCGGCGCGAAGACCGCACCGTCGACGTCGACGAACCCCTCGCCCGCCGGGAGCGCGGCGATGCCGTCGAAGGTCCAGATCAGCCTCCGGCACATGTTCGCGAGCAGCGGATGTTCGAGGTAGCGTTCGCGCCACTGCGACAGCGGCACGATCCGGTCCCGCAGGTAGAGGCTCTCCAGCCGGTAGCGCTGGCCCGACAGCAGGCTCTTGATCTCATTGACCTTCGCACGCAATTCCTTGAGCTCGTCGCCGTGGTGTTTCTTCACCGCGGCCGGCGCCGATTTGCGCGGCTTGCCGTCGCCGCCGGTCCAGGACAGTGCCACCGTGTCCGAGCCCGCGATGCGGACCTCCGCGGTCGCCTCGCCCAGCGTCTGGGTCAGCGACCCATCGGGCCCAAGTCCGAAATCGGGCAGGGCGATCTCCTCGAGGTCGGCGACCGACAGCCCGGCCCGCTCCGCCGCGGCCGTCAGCGCCTTTTCCAGCTGCTGGCGTGCCTGCACGTATCGCATGCGGCCGCGCAGCCGGACCAGCTCCGCCACGCCGCGCTCGCCCATCTGCCCGAGCGCGTGGAGGCAGGCGTTGCCCAGCTTCATCGACCGCGCGCCAACGCCCGGAATCTTCTTGTAACAGAGCTCGCAGAAGCGTCCCAGCGCGGCCGCGAGGCGGTCGTGCGGCGCCACGGTCGCCATGAAGATGAGGGCACGGATGCGGTTCGCCTCGGGCTCCTCGACGTCCCCGTCCAGTTCGAGTGTGTTGAGCCAGTCCTCGATACGCACCGCGAAGGCCTCCGCGCCGACGGCCGCGACCAGCGGTTCCGCCTCCCTCAGCCATTTGGCCGGAGGCCTGTTCTTCGCGCCCAGCGCGACGGCATGTCGGGTCAGCGCCGTCCAGTGCTCATGAGCAGCGGCGTCCAGCTCCGCCAGCCAAGGGTCGACCTGCTTCGAAACTGATCCGACGTCGGACGCGTCCTGCGACGACTTGCAACCAAGCACCGTTGCGATCCGTTCCGCGATTCGCGCGAGATCGGCATAGGGCGATTTTCTCGCGACCCGCTGCAGGGCCTTCAGGTCCCGGACCAGACCGGGATCGAGAAAATTGTTTTCGGCGAACCGTTCGGTCGCGCGCAGCAAACTCGCCAGCGGCAGCATAAACAAATAGCCTGTCCGCTTCGCCGCCCGCAGCATGAGCCGCAGATCGTCCGATTCAAGCGGCAGGCTGGCGCGCAGCAGCCGCGACACCAGATCCCGCAGAACCTGCGACCGCCGGCCCCGCTCGGCCCCCCACACGGAACCACCGCGGTTGGTCTTGCAGAGCGCGAGGAAGGCGACGGTCGCGATGCGGGCGCGCCGTTCCGGCGCGGCATCGAGAATCCGGCGTCCCGACTCGAAAGACTGGACCCTCGTGTCCTCCGCGTTCAAGCCATTCCGCGCGCTGGCTTCGCGAACATAGGCATCGACGAGCCGCACGGCGTCCTGGTCCGGCACCGCTGTCGTGCCCACATCGAGGACGAAGCCCGAAATCCAGCGCGCCACCGAGGCGAGCATCGGACGCTACCCCCCGACGAGGGGCACCAGCTTCAAGAACGTCGCCTCGCTCGTTGGCGTGACGGTCAGCAACTCGTCCGGGTCCTCGATCTGGCGGTCGTCGAACAGTAGCACGAAGCCGTTGCTGCGGAAGGCCTCCAGCGCCGCCTCGACCTGGTTGTCTGGGTTCAGCTTGCGGCGTTTTTTGAGTCGAAAGCCGTTGAGCAGGCGTTCGGAGTCCGTCGGCTGGACCAGCCCCTGGAAGACGTTATCGACGCGGTCGTTGAATGTCGCGACCTCGGTCTCGACACGGCGCCGGATCAACTCTGCCGCTGTAATGCGCTCGCTGGCCAGCATCAGCTCCGCTGCCTCGCGCTTGCCCTGGCCCGGCATCTCGTCCCAGATCTTGAGAACGGCTTCCATGATCCCCTCCTCGGCAACGCCACGGTATGCAACCATGGCGACATGCAGAATGCCTGCACTTCCCCGGAAAGGCTAGCGGGAAGCCGTTAAGGCGGGTTTAATCCGCCGGGCCGTCCGACGCCTCGCGGCGGCTCACCCGGTTCGAGGCGGCGGCGCCGCCGGGCAGCACCACGAATCTGCGGCGCTCGACCATCTTGCCGGGGGTCACGGCGTAGACCTGCTTGGTCGCCTCGACCAGCAGCACGCCGGCGAAGGTGTGGAACAGCTTGCTGCCGATGCGCTCGATCGCCGCCGCCGAGCGCAGGAACAGGCGGCGGCGCAACGGCGGGATGTAGAGCGCCCGCACGGTATCGCCGGGCGTGAACATGCAGTCGCGCAGCAGACGCCGGATCTGGCCGTTGGTGTAGGGATAGCCGTGGCCGAACGGGGTGCGCTCGCTGCGGGCCCAGATCCCGGTGCGGTTCGGGACCACCAGCAGCATCTTGCCGTTGCCGCGCAGTACGCGCCACGCCTCGCGCATCATCTCGCGCAGCTCCTCGCTCGACTCGACCGCGTGCACCAGCAGGAGCCGGTCGATCGAGAGGTCGGCGAAGGGCAGCGCCGCCTCATCCGCCAGCGCCACCTGGCCGGGCCCGCCCGGCGGCCACGGGATCACCCCCTGCTGCGCCGGCGCGATCGCCATGACGCATTCGGCCTCGGATTCGAACTGCCACAGATAGGGCGTCGCATGGCCGAGCCCCAGCACCGTGAGGCCGCGCACATCGGGCCAGACCGAGCGGATGCGCCTGCGGATCATCCGCCGCGCGACCTGGCCGAGTGGCGAACGGTAGAACTCGTCGAGGTCGATGACATCGTTCCACATGGCGCGGAGTGTAGCAGAAAGCCGGGGCGGATGCGAACGATCCGCGAACGGCCGCAGCTCGGCCTGACCCTGCATGTACCGACCGGGCGGTGCGGGAAGTGATGTCGACGTGTGGAGGCAAACCGGCCGCGGTCGCAGGGTCGCGGCCGAGGCCAGGATTGGCCGCAACCAGACACGGGTCAGGCCAGCCTCGCAGCAGGCTGACAACACCGGTCACGGAGGCGACGCCCGGGCGCGGCCGGGTTGCAGCGGCGCCCGAGCGTCATTCCGCCGCGATCAGGCGAGATCGAAGCGATCCGCGTTCATAACCTTCGTCCATGCGGCGACGAAGTCAGTCACGAACTTCTCCTTGTTGTCATCCTGGGCATAGACTTCGGC
>CAYFYY010000054.1:0-28109 GCA_964347475.1 uncultured Flavobacteriales bacterium | reverse complement strand
GTCGCGCAGATGGAGGCGCTCAAGGCCAACCCGCAGAAGATGGCGTTCTCCGAGGTCTATGGCGCGCTGCAGACCGGCGTCGTCGACGGTCAGGAGAACACCTGGTCCAACATCTACGGCCAGAAATTCTTCGAGGTCCAGGACGGCATCACCGAGACCAATCACGGCATCATCGACTACCTCGTGGTCGCCTCCGTCGAGTGGTGGGAGGGACTGCCGGCCGACGTGCGCACCCAGCTGAAGCCCATCCTCGACGAGGTCACGGAGGCCCGCAACGCGGAGTCGACCCGCGTCAACGAGGAGGCCAAGGAAGCCATCATCGCGGCCGGCGGCGTCATCCGCAAGCTGACGCCGCAGCAGCGGGCCGAATGGGTGAAGGCGATGAAGCCCGTCTGGGCAAAGTTCGCGGGGGACATCGGCGATGATCTGATCACGGCCGCCCAGGCCGCCAACGCAACCAACTAGAAGGCACGGACCAGTGCCACGCGCGGCCCGGACCAACCGGGCCGCGCGATTTTGAACAGGATGGCTGGGAGGCCGCCCCATGCACTACGAGCCGAAAACGAAGCTCGGGCGCGTGATCAACGAGATCGAGGAGACGCTGATCGCCGGCATCCTCGGGCTCATGACGATCATCACATTCGCCAACGTCGTCGCGCGCTATGTCTTCAATTCCAACATCCTGTGGGCACTGGAGACCACCGTGTTCCTGTTCGCCTGGCTGGTGCTGCTGGGCGCGTCCTACTGCGTGAAGACCCGCGCGCATCTCGGTGTCGACGTCGTGCTGAATCTCGTCTCGCCGGTACCGCGCCGCATCCTCGCGCTGCTGGCCGTCGCCGCCAGCCTCGTGTTCAGCATCTTGCTGCTGATCGGCTCGTGGAACTACTGGGCGCCGTTCGCCGCCCTGCCGATGCTCGACGGCACGATCAAGGATCAGGCGTGGTACGAGGTCAATGACGTTCCGATGATCGACTTCCTGCGCTTCATCGAAGGGCCGATGAACCAGGGCGAGGCCTATGAGAAGCTGCCCCGCTTCATCCCCTATGCGGCGCTGCCGATCGGCCTGTTCCTGCTGACGTTCCGTTTCCTCCAGGTAGCGTGGAAGGTGGCGATCGGCGAAATGGAGACCATCATCGCCGGCCACGAGGCGGAGGACCTCCTCGAGGAAGTGGCCGCAGAAGCGAAGAAGGGGGGCTGACCGATGGATGTCCTCTTCCTCTTTGCCATGGTGATCGGCTTCATGCTGATCGGCGTGCCGATCGCCGTCTCGCTTGGCCTCAGCTCGATCATCTTCCTGATGGTCTTCTCCGAGAGCTCGCTCGGCTCGATCGCCCAGACGCTGTTCAATGCCTTCGCCGGCCACTTCACGCTGCTGGCCATCCCGTTCTTCATCCTGGCCTCGACCTTCATGTCGACGGGCGGCGTCGCCAAGCGGATCATCCGCTTCGCCATCGCCTGCGTCGGCCATTTCCAGGGCGGCCTCGCCATCGCCGGCGTGTTCGCCTGCATGCTGTTCGCGGCGCTGTCGGGCTCGTCGCCGGCCACCGTGGTCGCGATCGGCACGATCGTCATTGCCGGCATGCGCCAGGTCGGCTATTCGCGGGATTTCGCCGCCGGCGTGATCTGCAATGCCGGCACATTGGGAATTCTCATCCCGCCGTCGATCGTGATGGTGGTCTACGCCTCGGCCGTCGACGTGTCGGTCGGCCGCATGTTCCTGGCCGGCGTCATCCCCGGCATCGTCGCCGGGCTGATGCTCATGATCGGCATCTACATCGCGGCCAAGGTTCGCAATCTGCCGGCGCAGGACTGGTCGGGCTGGCGCGAGATCCTCTCCTCCGCCTTCGATGCGCTGTGGGGCCTGCTGCTGATCATCATCATCCTCGGCGGCATCTACGGCGGCATCTTCACGCCGACCGAGGCGGCCGCCGTGGCCGCCGTCTACGCTTTCATCATCGCCAATTTCGTCTACAAGGACATGGGTCCGCTAAAGGGCGAGGGCGAAGAGCGGTACAGCCTGCTGAAGAAACCCCAGGCGCTCATCACCGTGTTCTTCCACCGCGACACGAAGCACTCGCTGTTCGAGGCCGGCAAGACCACGATCATGCTGCTGTTCATCATCGCCAACGCGCTGATCCTCAAGCACGTGCTGACCGACGAGCAGATCCCCCAGGCGATTGCCGGGGCCATGCTGGAGGCGGGCTTCGGGCCGATCATGTTCCTCGTGATCGTCAACCTCATCCTGCTGATCGGCGGCCAGTTCATGGAGCCGTCGGGCCTGATCGTCATCGTCGCGCCGCTGGTCTTCCCGATCGCCATCAGCCTCGGCATCGATCCGATCCATCTCGGGATCATCATGGTCGTGAACATGGAGATCGGCATGATCACGCCGCCGGTGGGCCTGAACCTGTTCGTCACGTCCGGCGTCGCCGGCATGCCGATGCTGCAGGTCGTCCGAGCCGCCCTGCCGTGGCTCGGCATCCTGTTCCTGTTCCTCATCATGGTGACCTACATCCCCTGGCTGTCGACCGTGCTGCCGACGGCGCTGATGGGGCCGGAGATCATCACGCGCTAAGGCGCAGGGTCAGCCCTTGCGCCGCAGCGCCTCGGCCAGGCGCAAGAGCCTGTCGTCACGTTCGGCGGCGAGGTCGGCAATGCTGCGGCCGGCGGTCATGCGGCGCACGCCGTCGACGACCCGCGCCGTCACCTGTTCGGTCAGCTCCGGCGTGCCCAGCGTCTTCCAGCGCGCCACCTGGCTGGGCCCGAGATGCGCGAAATAGTGCTCGATGCCGCCGGCGCCGCCGCCGAGATGGTAGTTGAGGAACGGCCCGGCGAGCGCAAGCCGAGGCCCCGGGCCGAAGGCCACCGCGGTGTCGATGTCCTCGACGTCGGCCACGTCCTCGGCCACAAGGTGGACGGCCTCGCGGAACAGCGCCGCGGTCAGCCGATTGACGAGGTGGCCGGGCAGCTCTTTGCGCAAATGAACCGGCACCTTCTGCACCGACTCCCAGAACGCCATCGCACGGCGCACCGGCCCCGACTCGCGCGGCCCGCCGGCGACCTCGACCAGCGGCAGGATGTGCGGCGGGTTGAACGGATGGCCGAGCAGGCACCGCTCCGGCCGGCCGGTACGCACGCGAATCTCCGAGATCGTGAAGCTGGAGCTGCACGAGAACAGCAGGGCATCGGGCGGCGCGAACCGGTCCATCTGGGCGAACAGATCCTGCTTTACGGCCAGCCGCTCCGGCGCGCATTCGAGGACGATCACGGCGTCCCGCACCGCCTCGGCAAGGGCCGCGCGCCAGGCAAGCCGATCCGGCCGGGCATCGCCGGCCAGCCCCATCCGCTCCAGCAGCGGCCAGTGCGCCCGCACCGCCTCGGCCAGCCGCGGCGCTGCACCGTCGGCCGGATCGTACGCGTGCACCTCGAAGCCGAGACGCAGGAAGTGCAGCACCCAGCCGCTGCCGATCAGGCCGGTGCCGACAACACTCACGGGTCCGCCGGACATGATCCTCCTCCCAGCCGTCCGTTGCCGGCACGAGCGCCGGTCCACCGGACTGTATCGGCGCCCGGGCCGGGTGCAAACAGCCAATCCGGCCAGCAATCCGTGACAGACGGGCAATTCCGTGCATAGTGTCTTGCAGCCGGCTCTTGATCCGGCAGGTCGGAGACGCTATCAGGCGGCTTAAACAAGGGTGCACGAACGCAGCAGGGGCGGCGGGCAGGCATGGAGTATTTCGTACAGCAGCTCATCAATGGGCTGACGCTGGGCGCCATCTACGGGCTGATCGCGATCGGCTACACGATGGTGTACGGCATCATCGGCATGATCAACTTCGCCCATGGCGATGTCTTCATGATCGGCGCCTTCGTCTCGCTGATCAGCTTTCTCGTGCTCGGCATCGCCGGCGTGACCTGGCTGCCGCTGGCGCTGCTGCTGGTGCTGCTGATCGCCATGCTGATCACGTCGGTCTACGGTTGGGCGGTCGAGCGCCTGGCCTACCGGCCGCTGCGCGGCTCGTTCCGGCTGGCGCCGCTGATCTCGGCGATCGGCATGTCGATCCTATTGCAGAACTACGTCCAGATCTCCCAGGGTGCTCGGGTCAAGCCGCTGCCGCCACTGGTCCAGGGTGGGTTCACCTTCATGGAGCACGAGGGGTTTTCGGTCTCGCTGAGTTACATGCAGATCATCATCGTCGTGCTCACGCTGGCCCTTATGGTGGCGTTTTCGCTCCTGATCGCGCGGACAGCGCTCGGCCGGGCCCAGCGCGCCTGCGAACAGGACCGCACCATGGCGGCGCTGCTCGGCATCAACGTCGACCGCACGATCTCGCTCACCTTCGTCATGGGCGCCGCGCTGGCCGCCGTGGCCGGCATGATGTTCCTGCTGTACTACGGGGTGATCGATTTCTTCATCGGCTTCCTGGCCGGAATCAAGGCGTTCACCGCAGCGGTTCTCGGCGGCATCGGCTCGCTGCCCGGCGCCATGCTCGGCGGCCTGTTGATCGGCCTGATCGAAACCTTCTGGTCGGCCTATTTCACGATCGAATACAAGGACGTGGCCGCATTCTCCATTCTCATCCTGGTGCTGATCTTCCGGCCGTCCGGCCTGCTGGGCCGGCCCGAAGTCGAGAAGGTCTGACGCCATGGCCACAATCTCGCGCCCGCGCTTCGCCACACCCACAGGCCCGGATCTCGTTGCCGCCGTCAAGGAGGCGGCGCTTGCAGCGTTCGTCGCACTCGCCCTCAGCCTGACCGTCATCGGCATGCGGACGATCGACCAGCAGGGCGGCCTCGGCATCGATTTCCGTCCCGTCTATGTCGCGGTGACGATCGGCATCGTGTTCGCCGGCCGTTTCATTCTTGTGTTGTGGCGGCGGCGTGCCAGGCCGATGGACCGCAGCACCCGCGAACGGGTCATGGACCGGATCGGCGCCGAAGTGCAGCACTATTCGAAGTATGCCGGACTCGCCCTGTTCGGCTTCGCGCTGGCCGTGCCCGTCATCTGGTCCGACAACCGCTACATCGTCGACGTGGCGACCCTGGTCCTCACCTATGTCATGCTGGGCTGGGGTCTGAACATCGTGGTCGGGCTGGCCGGGCTGCTCGACCTGGGCTATGTCGCGTTCTATGCCGTTGGCGCCTATTCCTACGCCCTGATCGCCCTGCATTTCGACCTGTCGTTCTGGGCGTCGCTGCCGCTTGCGGGGCTGTTCGCGGCCAGCTTCGGGATCCTGCTCGGGTTTCCGGTGCTGCGCCTGCGCGGGGACTACCTTGCCATCGTCACGCTCGGCTTCGGCGAGATCATCCGGGTCATCCTGCTCAACTGGTATTCGCTGACGCGCGGGCCGGACGGTCTGTCGGGCATTCCGCGGCCCAGCTTCTTCGGCTTCGAGTTCACGCGCAGCCCCGACGAGGACCAAACCGCCTTCCACCAGCTCTTCGGCTGGGATTTCTCGTCGATGCACCGGATCATCTTCCTGTACTACGTGATCCTGGTGCTGGCGCTGATCACCAATTTCTTCACCCTGCGGATCCGCAAGCTGCCGATCGGGCGTGCCTGGGAAGCCCTGCGCGAGGATGAGATCGCCTGCCGTTCGCTCGGCATCAATCCAACCAACACCAAGCTGACGGCCTTTGCCATCGGTGCCATGTTCGGCGGATTTGCGGGATCGTTCTTCGCCACAAGGCAGGGGTTCATCAGCCCGGAAAGCTTCACCTTCGTTGAATCGGCGGTGATTCTGGCGATCGTCGTGCTCGGCGGCATGGGCAGCCAGATCGGCGTGGTCCTGGCCGCGGTGGTGCTGATCGGCGGCTTCGAGCTGTTCCGCGAACTGGCGGAATACCGCATGCTCGCCTTTGGCGCGCTGATGGTGATCATCATGGTGTGGCGCCCGCGCGGGCTGCTGGCGCACCGGGACCCGACGCTACTGCTCGGCAGCACGCCGAAGGGCGGTGGAGGCCGACCATGAGCGCCGCCGGCAACCGCCCGCTGCTGACCGTCGAGCATCTGACCATGCGGTTCGGCGGGCTGCTCGCGGTGAACGACGTCTCCTTCGTCGCCCGCGACCGTGAGATCACGGCGATCATCGGCCCCAACGGCGCCGGCAAGACCACGGTGTTCAACTGCCTGACAGGCTTCTACAAGCCGACGGTCGGCCGCCTGACCCTCGACCACGGCGACCGCACCTTTCTGCTCGAGCAGATGGACGATTTCCGGGTCGCCCAGAAGGCCCGCGTCGGCCGCACCTTCCAGAACATCCGGCTGTTCCCGGGCATGTCGGTGCTCGAGAATCTGATCGTCGCCCAGCACAACCGTCTGATGCGGGCGTCCGGCTACACGCTGTTCGGACTGTTCGGGACCGGCGGCTACCGCCATGCCGAGGCCGAGGCGGTGGACCACGCCCGCTACTGGCTCGAGCGGGTACGCCTGCTGGATCGCGCCGACACCAACGCCGGCGCCCTGCCCTACGGGGCGCAGCGACGTCTCGAGATCGCGCGGGCCATGTGCTCCAATCCGGTCCTGCTCTGCCTCGACGAGCCGGCGGCCGGCCTCAACCCCCGCGAATCGGCGGAACTCAACGACCTGCTGCGGTTCATCAAGACCGAACACAAGATCGGCCTGCTGCTGATCGAGCACGACATGAGCGTCGTCATGGGGATTTCCGACCGCATCGTGGTGCTCGACTACGGGCGCAAGATCTCGGACGGCACGCCGGAGCAGGTGCGCAACGATCCCGCCGTCATCCGCGCCTATCTGGGCGAGGAGGAAGAGGAATCGGAGGCGGCGCGATGACCAGGGATGCGATGCTGACCGTCAGCGGCGTTCACACCTACTACGGCAACATCGAGGCGTTGCGCGGCGTCGACCTGGAGGTGAAGCGCGGCGAGATCGTCACCATGATCGGCGCCAACGGCGCCGGCAAGTCCACCCTCCTGATGACGATCTGCGGCAATCCTCGGGCTGCGCGCGGCCGCATCGTGCTGGAAGGCACCGACATCACACGGCTGCCCACCGACGCCATCGTGCACCGCGGGATCGCGCAGTCGCCGGAGGGCCGGCGCATCTTCCCGCGCATGACGGTAATGGAAAACCTGCTTATGGGGGCAACGGTCGCCGACCCGGCGCATTTCGACGAGGATCTTGCCCAGGTCTACAAGCTGTTCCCGATCCTCAGCGAGCGCCGCGACCAGCGCGGCGGCACCCTGTCGGGCGGCGAGCAGCAGATGCTGGCGATCGGCCGCGCCCTTATGGGCCGCCCGCGGCTGCTACTTCTGGACGAGCCGTCGCTGGGCCTCGCGCCGCTCGTGGTCAAGCAGATCTTCGCGACGTTGCGCGAGATCAACGAACGGCAGGACATGACGATCTTCCTGGTCGAGCAGAACGCGTTTCACGCGCTGCGCCTCGCGCATCGCGGCTACGTCATGGTCAACGGCCGCATCACCCTCAGCGGCACGGGCAAGGAGCTGCTCGCCACCTCGGAGGTGCGCGCGGCCTATCTCGAGGGCGGTCACTGAGGGTGGAGTGCGAGCCATGCAGGAGCTGATCGGCAACAGCCTGGCGGTTTTCATCGGCATGACCGGCATCATCGCCGGCGGCGCGGCATGGATGACGGGGCAGGCGCTGGCCGCGACCTGGCGGCCGGCCTGGCAGGCGATCGGCTATGCGCTGCTGCTGACGCTCGCCGACCGGTTCCTGATCTTCGCGCTGTTCGAGGGCGAGCTGCTGTCGCTGGCGGGGTTCGCGCTCGACGGCGCGGTGCTCGTGGTCATCGCCCTGGCGGGACACCGGATCACGCTCGCCGCGCAGATGGTCAAGCAGTATCCGTGGTTGTACGAGCGCCAGGGCCTGTTGGCGTGGCGGCAGCGCAGTCGGGCCGCATCGGGGGCAATGCCGGATTGACGCAAATCCTTACAAAGCCGTTGCGGCGGGGCCGGAAGATGCATAATTTTGTGCGCAATACGCCACGGTGATCACAATATGGTGCACCGTTTCGGTCCCATGACGACGGACCTCTTACAGGGAGTAGATGAGCATGTCAGGATTCATGAAAGTTTTCGCGGCAGTCGCCGCGGCCTCCGCGTTGGGTGCGGGCGCCGCACATGCCGAAATCACCATCGCCACGGCCGGTCCGATGACCGGCCAGTACGCAAGCTTCGGCGCCCAGATGAAGGCCGGCGCCGAACAGGCCGTTGCTGACCTCAACGCCAAGGGCGGCGTGCTCGGGCAGAAGATCGTGCTCGAGATCGGCGACGATGCCTGCGATCCGAAGCAGGCCGTGGCCGTTGCCAACCAGATGGTCAACAAGGGCATCGCGCTGATGGCCGGGCATTTCTGCTCCGGATCGTCGATTCCGGCGTCGGCGGTCTACAACGAGGAAGGGATCGTGCAGATCTCGCCGGCCTCGACCAATCCGAAGCTGACCGACCAGGGCCTCGACAACGTGTTTCGCACCTGCGGTCGCGACGACCAGCAGGGTATGGTGGCGGGCGCGTTCCTTGCCGACAAGTTCAAGGGCAGGAAGGTTGCCATCATCCATGACAAGACCGCCTACGGCAAAGGCCTCGCCGACGAGACCCGCAAATACATGAACCAGGCCGGCCAGAAGGAAACGCTTTACGAGGCTTACACGGCCGGCGAGAAGGACTACTCCGCCCTCGTGTCCAAGCTGAAGCAGGCCGGCATCGACGTCCTCTATGTCGGCGGCTACCACACCGAGGCGGGCCTCATGGTGCGCCAGATGCGCGACCAGGGCATGAAGACGGTGCTGGTGTCCGGCGACGCCCTGGTCACCGACGAGTACTGGGCCATCACTGGCACTGCCGGCGAGGGCACGCTGATGACCTTCAGCCCCGACCCGCGCAAGAACCCGGTCGCGGCCCCGGTCGTTGAGGCGTTCCGCAAGAAGGGAATCGAGCCGGAAGGCTATGTGCTCTACACGTACGGTGCCATCCAGGCGTGGGCGCAGGCGGTCGAAAAGGCGGGCACGACGGACACCGAAAAGGTGATCGCCGCGTTGCACGCCAATCAGTTCGATACCGTGCTCGGCAAGATCGGCTTCGACGAGAAGGGCGACGTGACCGCGCCGGGCTATGTGTTCTACGAGTGGAAGAACGGCAAGTACGACTACCTGAAGTAGGACACCGGACCGCATTGGACCGGAAGGGCCCGGCCGGAGCGCGCCGGGCCCTCTCATTTCGACCCGCGGTATCGTATCGGCGTATCGTTGCGTGACGATGCCGCGGGCCGCGCCACGATTGCCCGGCGGCACATTCTGGAGGACACGGCATGAAAGCGTGGGAAATCGTCTCGGCCGGCGGGCTGGACGCGCTGGCGCTGCGCGAGCGGGCTTCGCCGGAGCCGGGACCCGGCGAGGTGCGGGTGCGCATGCGCGCCAATTCCATCAACTACCGCGACCTCTCGACCATCCTCGACCCGGAGGCGCGCAACATCCCGTATCCGCGCGTCCCCAATTCCGACGGCGCCGGCGAGGTGCTGGCGGCCGGCCCGGGGGTGTCCCGCTGGCGGCCGGGCGACCGCGTCGCCGGCTGCTTCTTCCAAGGCTGGCCGGCCGGCGGCATCTCCGCCGAAGCCATGGCGACGGCGCTCGGCGGGCCCATCGACGGCGTGCTCGCCGAGGAAGTCGTGCTCAAGGAGAGCGGGCTGGTCCGGGTGCCGGATCACCTGTCGTTCGAGGAGGCGGCCTGCCTGCCCTGCGCCGCGCTTACCGCCTGGAACTGCCTGGTCGCCGGCGGCGGGCTGAAGGCCGGGGACACCGTCCTCCTGCTCGGCACCGGCGGCGTCTCGATCTTTGCCCTGCAGATCTGTGTCATGGCCGGCGCGCGCGCTATCGTCACGTCCTCCAGCGACGCCAAGCTGGAGCGGGCACGGAGCCTGGGCGCGCACGAGACGATCAACTACCGCGGGACGCCGGACTGGGCCCGGCGCGTGCTCGAGCTGACCGGCGGGCGCGGCGTCGACCACGTGGTGGAGGTCGGCGGCCCCGGCACCATGGAGCAGTCCATCGAGGCCGTGCGGGTCGGCGGCCACATCGCCTATGTCGGCGTGCTGACCGGCGGCGCCATCCACCCGGTCGGCATCATGCGCAAGTCGATCCGCCTGCAGGGCGTCTATGTCGGCAGCCGCGCCATGTTCGAGGACATGAACCGTGCCCTCGCCACGCACGGTCTGAAGCCCGTCATCGATCGCACCTTCGCGTTCGACGAGGCGCGCGACGCCTACCGCCACATGCAGGAAGCCGGCCATTTCGGCAAGATCGTCATCGCGATTCCCTGAGGTCTGCCTCACACGATCGTGAACAACCTTCCCGCAACGGGACGGGTTGCTTTTTATATCGAACCGATATATATTATATCGATCTGATATATAACGAACCGATATGCAGGGTTGGAGCCGATCCGCTTCGCCCGGGCAACTGCTGCAGGACCCTTTCCCATGGATGTCAAAACCGTATGTCTGGGCGTACTGACGCTGGGCGACGCCACCGGCTATGAAATTCGCAAGATGTTCGAGGACGGCCCGTTCCAGCATTTCACCGATGCGGGATTCGGATCGATCTATCCGGCGCTGAACAGGCTGCGCGGCGAAGGCCTGGTGACCTGCGAGCAGCAGAGCCAGTCGGGGCGCCCCGACAAGAAGGTTTATTCGATTACCGACAATGGACGTGCGGCGTTTGCACAGGCCATTCACAAGCGGCCCGGCCCGGACAAGATCCGCAGCGATTTCCTGTTCACCCTGTTCTTTGAGCATCTATTGCCCCGGCAGCTGATTGCCGAGGCGGTGGATGAGTACATCGACTGGTATCGCGCCAGGCTGGAGCACATCCGCTGCTGCGATCGTTCCGGCTGGGGTGCCGGCCCGGTCTTCGTCAACGAATTCGGCCAGGCAATCTATGCCGCCGCGGTGGCGTTCCTGGAGGAGAACCGGTCCAGGCTGATCGAGTCCGGAACCGAGACAACCGGCAATCGGGCAGCCGAATAGCGGGGAGCGCTCGACCATGCAACGGAGCTATCTGATCGCCCTGTTGATCGCCCTGACGGCGACGGTCTGGATGCTGTCGCCCTATCTCGAAGCCTATCTGTGGCCGACGGGTGCTACCGGCGAGGGCGGAGCTGAGGTCGAATCCACCGCCGAGCCGGCCGGCGGGCCGGCCAGGACGTTGCGGGTCAGCGTCCGCCGTTCGGTGGCCGAAACCAGGGTCAAGTCGCTCACCCTTACCGGGCAGACCGACCCTTCGCGACGGGCAACGCTGAAGGCCGAGACGGCGGGCCGAATCGTTGCCGTGGCGGCCGACAAGGGTGTCGCCGTCAAGGAGGGCGACGTCATCGCGAGGCTGGCGATGAACGACCGGCAATCGCGCCTGGACGAGGCGCGGGCCCTGGTCAAGCAACGACAGATCGAATACGACGCAGCACAGAGCCTCTCCTCGAAGGGCTTCCAGACACAGATCCGGCTTGCCGAGACCCGCTCGCTCCTGGAAGCCGCCCAGGCGCAGCTGCGGCGTATCGAGCTCGACATCGAGCACACCGCGATCCGCGCGCCGTTCGACGGCGTCCTGCAGGACCGCCTAGCGGAGGTCGGCGACTACGTCGGCGTCGGCGACCCGGTGGCCGTTGTCGTCGACCTCGACCCGATCCTGGCGGTGGCGCAGCTTTCGGAACGCGAAGCGGCGGCGGTGCAGCGCAACAGCGACGGGCAGGCACGGCTCATCACCGGCGAGGTGGTGGACGGCCGCGTGCGCTATGTCTCGGTGGTCGGCTCCGCCGGCACCCGCACCTTCCGCGTCGAGCTCGAGCTGGAAAACGGCGACAACCGGATTCCCGCCGGCCTGACGGCGGAGGTCTCCCTGCCGATCGAGAGCGTCCCGGCGCACCGCCTGTCACCGGCGGCGCTGACCCTGAACGACGCCGGGATCGTCGGCGTCAAGACGGTCGACGAGACCGACATCGTCCGCTTCCATCCGGTGGAGCTCGTGGGCGCCGGCCCGGACGGCGTGTGGATCGGCGGCCTGCCGCGCGAGGTGACGATCATCACCATCGGCCAGGAATTCGTGCTGCCGGGACAGGCCGTTATTCCGGTGCCTGAGAGCCTGACCGGCACGCCGTCGGCAGCCGCCGCTGGGGGCCCATCGTGAGGCTGATCGACCACGCCCTCTCTCATTCGCGGACGGTCCTGTCCGCGCTGCTGCTGATCCTGATCAGCGGCTCGTTCGCCTATGTCGGAATTCCGAAGGAGTCGGACCCCGATATCAGTATTGCGATCATTTACGTCTCGATGAGCCATGAGGGCATTTCCCCGGAGGATGCCGAGCGGCTCCTGGTGCGGCCGATGGAGGAGAAGCTGCGCGCCATCGAGGGCGTCAAGGAAATGCGCTCGCGCTCTTACGAGGGCGGAGCCAACGTGCTGCTGGAATTCGATGCTGGCTTCGACGCCGACGCGGCGCTGCAGGACGTGCGCGAGAAGGTTGACCAGGTCAAGCCGGAGCTGCCCGCCGAAACCGACGAGCCCAGCGTCACCGAGGTCAATTTCAGCCTGTTCCCGGTGCTGGTCGTCACCCTGTCCGGACCGGTGCCCGAGCGCACGTTGCTGCAGCTGACGCGGCGCCTCAAGGACGACATCGAGGCGATTCCCGCCGTGCTCGAGGCCAACATCGCCGGCGATCGGGAGGAGCAGGTCGAGGTGCTCGTCGACCCGATGCTGGTGGAGAGCTACCAGCTCGATCCCGAGCAGGTCGCCACCGTGGTCTCGCGCTTCAACCAGCTGATCGCGGCCGGTGCCATGGATACCGGGAAGGGGCGGTTCTCGATCAAGGTGCCGGGGGTCTTCGAATCGGTGCTCGACGTGATGTCGATCCCTGTCAAGGTGGAGGGCGACGCGGTCGTCACCATCAGCGACATCGCGACCGTGCGGCGGACCTTCAAGGATGCCGACAGCTACGCCCGGGTCAACGGGCTGCCGGCGCTGGCGCTCGAGGTCTCCAAACGCTCCGGCGAGAATATCATCGACACCATCGAGCGCATCCGCGCGGTGGTCGAGGCGGCGCGAACGGGTTGGCCGGCCACCGTCGAGGTCACCTACAGCCAGGACCGCTCGAAGGACATCCGGCAGGTGCTCGGCGACCTCCAGAACAACGTGCTCAGCGCGATCCTGCTGGTCATGGTGGTGGTGATCGCAGCGCTCGGCGTGCGCTCCGGCCTCTTGGTCGGCATCGCGATTCCCGGCTCGTTCCTGACCGGAATACTCGTGATCGGCGCCTTCGGGCTGACGCTGAACATCGTCGTCCTGTTCTCGCTGATCCTGGCCGTCGGCATGCTCGTCGACGGCGCCATCGTGGTGACCGAATACGCCGACCGCAAGATGACCGAGGGCGAGCCGCGCCGCCGCGCCTACGCGATGGCGGCCAAGCGCATGTCATGGCCGATCATCGCGTCGACCGCGACGACCCTCGCCGCGTTTCTGCCGCTGCTGTTCTGGCCCGGGATCGTCGGCGAGTTCATGAAGTACCTGCCGATCACGTTGATCGCAACGCTGTCGGCATCGCTGCTGATGGCGCTGATCTTCGTGCCCACCGTCGGCGCCTATGTCGGCAAGAGCGGGACGCAGAATCCTGCCACCGCGCAGGCCCTGGCGGCCGGCAGCGGCGAAGACCTGCTGCGGCTGCGCGGCATGGTCGGCCTGTACGTGCGGTTCCTCGAGAAGGTGCTGCGCGTCCCCTGGCTGGTCCTGATTCTGGCCGTGATCGGCCTGGGCGTGACCTGGGGCATCTACGCGGCGTACGGCAAGGGCGTCGAGTTCTTCCCTGACGTCGAGCCGGACCAGGCTGCCGTGCAGATCCACGCCCGCGGCAACCTGTCGGTCGACGAGCAGGACGCGCTGGTCGCCCAGGTCGAGCGGCACGTGCTCGACATCTCCGACGAGCGGGGCGAGTTCGTCTCGGTCTACACGACCTCCGGCCGCATCGACAACCGCGGCGAGGAGGCCGAGGACATCGTCGGCACGATCCGCATCGAATTCGCAGACTGGGAGAGCCGGCGCCCGGCCAGCGAGATCCTCGACGACATCCGCGAGCGCACGGCCGACATCCCCGGCATCATGATCGAGCCGCGCAAGGCGGAGGGCGGACCGCCGGTCGGCAAGCCGATCCACGTCGAGCTGTCGGCGAACGACACGAGGCTGCTCGACCCGGCGGCGGCGCTCGTGCGCGCGCATCTCGATACCATGTCGGGCCTCAAGGACATCGAGGACACGCGGCCGATCCCCGGCATCGAGTGGGAGCTCGCCGTCAACCACGAGAAGGCGGCGCGGTTCGGCGCCGACGTCGCGGTCATCGGCTGGTTCGTCCAGATGGTCACCAAGGGGCTGCAGATCAGCTCCTACCGGCCCGACGACAGCGACGACGAGGTCGATATCGTCGTGCGCTATCCCGAGGACAGCCGCACCATCGAGCAACTCGACCGGATCCGGGTGCGCACCGCGGTCGGCATGGTGCCGATCAGCAACCTGGTGACCCGCCATGCCCGGCCCAAGACGGGCACGCTGCTGCGCACCGACGCGAAGCGGGTGATGGCGGTCAAGGCCGACGTCGCCGAAGGCGTGCTCGCCGACGACAAGGTCAAGGAGCTGCGCGCGTGGATCGCCGACGCGCCGCTGCCGGCGGGCGTCAGCTACAGGTTCAAGGGCGAGGACGAGGAGCAGGAGGCCGCCAAGTCGTTCCTGACCAAGGCCTTCGCCGTCGCGCTGTTCATCATGGCGATCATCCTGGTCACCCAGTTCAACAGCTTCTACAGCGGCTTCCTGATCCTCTCGGCGGTCGTCATGTCGACCGTCGGTGTGCTGCTCGGGCTGCTGGTCACCGGTCAGCCCTTCGGCATCGTGATGAGCGGCGTCGGCGTCATCGCGCTCGCCGGCATCGTCGTCAACAACAACATCGTGCTGATCGACACCTTCGACCGGCTGCGCGAAGAGGAGCGGGATGCCAAGCTGGCGGTGCTGCGCACCGGGGCCCAGCGCCTGCGCCCGGTGCTGCTGACCACGGTGACCACGATCCTCGGCTTGCTGCCGATGGTGCTGCGGGTGAACATCGATTTCATCAACCGCCACGTTAGCGTCGGCGCGCCCTCGACGCAGTGGTGGACCCAGCTGTCCACGGCGATCGCGTTCGGCCTAGCCTTCGCCACGATCCTCACCCTCGTGGTCACGCCGTCGGCCCTGATGCTGCGCGCCAACGTGCGCGCCTGGCTCGATCGCCAGCGCCGCCGGCGGCGCGAGCGGAGGGCCGAAAAAGCCAGGAAGCTCAGGGCTGCGGAAACGCCGGTGCAGGAGGCGGCGGAATAGCGTCGGCAAGAGTTGCGGGCGGAACGGGAGCGGCAGCTTAAGGCGGCCGACACACCGGTTCAGGACGTTGCACAATAGAGGTTGGGCGGGTCCGCCCGCTCAGTCCCGGAAGGTGAACCAGGCCACGGCGATCCGCGCGCTCGTGGTCATCCAGCACAGAACGCCGAACAGAACGGCGATCCAGACGAACCAGTCCGGTTTCAGGCAGGCGAGGATGTAGAGAAGGAGCGTTTCCGTCCCTTCGACCAGCCCCTCGATGAAATAGAACGACTTGATCCCGACCCGGTCGGTCTTCATGTGCCGTTTTTCCGCGACCACGGCATAGGCGAGGAAGCTCGCCTCGGTGCCGACGAACGAGAACAGCAGGAAGGCCGAGGCCAGGGCGTTGCGCTCCGGCTCGGCCAGCGCGAAGCCGAGGGCGACGGCCCCGAAGAAGATGAAATCGCCAACGATGTCGAAAAACCCGCCGAGATCGGTGACCCCCGTGCGCCGCGCCACCGCGCCGTCCAGGCCGTCGAGGAAGCGGTTGCCCAGGATCAGGCCGAGCGCCCAGTAATACTGCTGGTTGGCCAGCGCGATGAGCACGAGAAGGCCGAGGAAGAAGCCGAGGATGGTCAGCGCGTTCGCGGTGATGCCCATGCGCGCGACGAGCCGGGCCATGAGGTTGAACGGCGGGTCGATCAGCCTGCGCGAAACACCGTCCAGCATCGCCTGCCCCTCCGCGCCTATTCGACGCTCCGCAGCTTCGGCGGCGCCGTGGGACCGTCGCCGCCCTTGCCGCCCTCGTCCTCGTCGGCACGCTCGCCGTGCATCCGTTCCGCCTCGGTCTTGAGCCGGCGGTAGGTCAGGATCGAGACCCCGAAGCTCATGATGTAGACCAGTCCGACCGAGGTCAGGGTCAGCCACGGCGCCCCGGCCAGCCCGGCGGCCAGCAGCGCAACGCCGACGAGGACGGGGATGATCGCGGTGTGCGGGACCTTGACCTTCTTGAACGAGAAGGTCGGCACGCGGCTGACCATCAGCAGGGCGACGATGACGCTCCACACCGCCACCGGGATCGGCTCGCGCAGCAGCGGCACGTCGTAGGCGAACATCGCGATCATCGGCAGCAGCGCGAGGCCGGCCCCGGCCGGCGCCGGCACCCCGGTGAAATAGTTGAAGGCATAGGGCGGCAGCTTGCCGATATTGGTGTTGAAGCGGGCCAGCCGCAGGCCGCAGCAGATGGCGAGGAACAGCGCGACGATCCACCCCACCCGGCCGAGCGACTGCAGGGTCCAGAAATACAGGATGAACGCCGGCGACACGCCGAAGGCGACGAAGTCGGACAGCGAGTCGAGCTCGGCCCCGAAATCGCTCGCCGACTTCAAGAGCCGCGCCATACGCCCGTCGAGCGCATCGAGCACGCCAGCGACGATGATCGCGATGACCGCGTGCTCCCACCTTCCCTCGATCGCGAACTTCACGCCGGTCAGCCCGGCACAGCTCGCCCCGACGGTGATCATGTTGGGCACCAGCTTGGAGATGCTCTGCCCCTTCAGGCGTGGCACGCGGCGGCGATTGCGCGGGTTCTTTCGTCTCAGCATCAGCGTTGCTCTCCTTTGCGCGGCGGCTCCGCGGATTCGAGGTCGGCGAGCACCGTCTCCCCGGCGACGGCGGTCTGCCCGACGCAGACCAGCGGCGCGACGCCGTCCGGCAGATAGACGTCGACCCGGCTGCCGAACCGGATCAGACCGAACCGCTCGCCGGGGGACACCGCCTGGCCCTCGGCGATCCAGCACTTGATGCGCCGGGCGACGAGGCCGGCGATCTGCACGAACGCAAGCTCGCGCCCGTCGGCACAGCGCATTTTAACCGAATTCCGCTCATTATGCTCGCTCGCCTTGTCGAGGGACGCGTTGACGAACCTGCCCGGCCGGTAGGCCAGCTTCTCGATCGTCCCGCCGGCCGGGATCCGGTTGATGTGGACGTTGAACACGTTCATGAAGATGCTGACGCGGACGCGTGGCGCATCGCCCATCTCCAGCTCCGGCGGCGGCGCCGCCGGCTCGATCATCTGCACCGCGCCGTCTGCCGGGCTGACCACCAGGCCCGTGCGGACCGGGGTGACCCGCCGCGGGTTGCGGAAGAAATAGGCACACCACGCCGTCAGCACCGCGCCGGCCACGCCGAGCGGCGTCCACAGCCACCACAGCACCGTCGCGATCGCCGCGAACGCCGCGACGAACGGCCAGCCGTCGCGGTGGATCGGGGCGAATGTCGCGCGCACCGTCGCGATCAGGTCGGACGCCATGCCCGTCGTGGCCTCACAAGCTCCGCGCCGACCCGCCATGGGCCGCGCGCCGTCGCCGTAACATAGCGCCCCGGGGGCCTAACGGCAGGTTAAATTTGCACGCGGCCTCGCGTCGGCCCGCGTGCCGGTCCGCGCCAGCGGTCAGTTGGTCTGCGGGATCTGGAATATCTGTCCCGGGTAGATCAGGTCGGGATCGCGGATGCGATCGCGGTTGGCCTCGTAGATCACGGTGTAGCGCACGCCGTCGCCCAGCGTCCGCCGGGCCAGGCGCCACAGGCTGTTGCCAGGCTGGACGACGACCAGTAGCGTGTCCGCTTCGATCTCCTGCGGATCGGCCCGCGAGAACGGGAACTCAAGACGCGCCACCACCGTGCCGCCGGCGACCTCGTCGACCCGCATCGTGTACAGGCCCGGCGCGATCTCGCGCTGGATGGTCAGGCGCCAGTTGCCGTCGGCGTCGGACGGCGCATGCCCGAGCAGGGCGTTGTCGAGATAGACGCGGATGTCGCTGCCCGCCCGGGCGCGCCCGCTGAGGCTGAGATTGCCGGCCGAATCGTAGTCGAGCACGCCGACCGCGAGGGCAAGGTCGCCGCCCTCCGGGGCGCCCGCCGCGCCGCCGGTCGCGGCCGGCTGCTGCAGCACGTTGCTGGCGCCGAATCCGGAGCGCGGCACCTCGACCACCAGCGGCGCCATCGGCTCGTCGCGGTCGCGCCCGGCGATGTCCTTGCCCTGCTCCGGCACCACGACGACCACCACCGAGTCGGACCACACCGGCTCGCCGTCCTGCAGCCGTGCCGAGACGCTCAGCTCGCGGCTGCCCGGCGGCAGCGGTTCCGCCGGCACCAGAACCCATTCGCCGCGTGCGTCGGCCTGGACCTCGCCGATCGGGCGGCCGCCGTCATAGACGGTGATCACCGCGCCCGGCACGGCGCGGCCGGCGATCACCGTCTCGCCGCCCGGCGTCACCCGGACGACGTCGAAGGACGGGCGCACGGGCGGCTCCCGGGGCTCGGTCGGCGGCAGCACCGCGACCCGGGCGCCCTCGGCCGGTGCCGTCGTGGGCGGTTGCTGGGGGGGCGCTGTCGTCCCGGTCCGCGGTGGCGCCGGCGTCACCACGACGTCCTGCCCCGCGGGGGCGGTGCCCGGCGTGGCCGGTGCGGTCGCGCTGCCCGGCGTGGCGGGGGCAGTCGCGGTGCCCGGCACGGTCGGCGCGGGCGCGGTGCCCGGCACGGCCGGCGCGGGCGCGGTACCGGGAGCAGCCGGCGCGGTGCCCGGCGTGGCCGGCGTGGCCGGCGTGACGGTCGGCGCCCCTGCCGGCGGCGTCACCGACGGCGCGTCGGGCTGTCCCGTTGCCGGGGCGGTGGCGACCGGACCGGGTGCGCCGCCCGGCGGGCTCGCCGGTGGCGGCACGGGTGCCGGTTCCGGCGTCGGGGCGACGACGACCGGCGGCGGCGATCCGGACTCGAATCCCTCGTCCGAGGCCAGCCAGAAGTTCAGGAACAGCGCGATCACGATGACCACGAGCCCCGCAATGCCGATGATGAGATAGCGCCTCACGATGTTACGCGCCGTTGTTCCGTTTCCTGCTCCAGCCTAGTACGGCGGACGGGCGCTTGCAATGTCGACGCGCTGGCCGCGTCATCCCTCGGCGCGCGGCGGCACCGGCCGCGTGGGCGCCCGGTCGACCGGCGGCAGTGCGAGCAGGAAGGTCGCGATGGCGGCGCGGTCCTCCTTCGTCAGCTTGCCGGTCGTGTGCTCGATCACCTCGGCCATGGCGCCGCCGGCGAAGTCGCCGTCCGGGTCCATGCCGATCGAGAGGTAGGTGGTGATGTCGCCGGCCGACCAGCTGCCGATGCCGCGCTTTTCATGCGGCGTGATGTTCGGCACCGGCTTGCCCTCGGGACCGGCGGGGTTGCCGGCCAGGAGGTAGTCGCGGCGCATCGCGCCCAGCGCCCCGCGCGGCGAATGGCACTCGCCGCAATGGCCGAGCACGGTGACGAGATAGGCGCCGCGCCGCCAGGCCTGCGCGTCGGCGACGCCGTCCGGCGGCGGCCCCGGGTCGAACGGTGCCGGGGCGAAATACAGCACCTTCCACACCCCGTTCAGCCAGCGCCAGTCATACGGGAACTTCAGGCGATGCGGCGTGTTCGCACGGGCGACCGGCGCAACGGTGCGCAGATAGGCCCACAGATCGGCGATGTCGCCGTCGGTCATGCCGGTGAACGAGGTATACGGGAACGCCGGGTAGTAGGAGCGCCCGTCCGGGGCGACGCCGGTGCGCAGCGCGCGCGTCAGGTCCTCGAGCGTCCAGCCGCCGATGCCGTGCTCAGCATCCGGCGTGATGTTGGGGCCGAAGAAGGTGCCGTACGGGGTGTCCAGCGCGCGCCCGCCGGCGAGCGCCTGCCCCTTGCCCTTCACGTCGGTATGGCAGCCGTAACAGCCGGCCGCATGGAAGACGTACTGGCCCCGCGCCGCCGCGTCGGGATCAGCCTGGGCCAGCGTCCCGGATGCGAGGGCGGCCCACAACAGCGGGGCCGCCCAGGCGATCGGGGCATGCCGGGGCATGCGTTACTTTTCGAGCTTGACCCGGTACGGCTTGTGGCACGTCCCGCAGCCGTTCTTGCCCATCTCCTCGAAGGCGGCGGCGATGGCCTGGTTGCTGCCGTTCGAGGCCGCGGTCTTCAGCTCGGTGCTGCGCTCGCCGAGGCCCTTGGCGGCGGCGGTGAACTTCTCCCATTCGAGCCAGATTTCAGGCTTGGCGCCGGTCTTCGGGTCCTTGACCTCGTCCATGCCGGTCCCCTCCGGGAACAGCGACGGGATCTTGCCGGCGATCTCGTTGATCTCCGCGGCGCGCTTGGCGATGTCGTCGGCCGAGCCCTCGCCGGTCTCGAGGAAGGTCTTGATCGCCTTCATGTGGCCGCCCATCTGCTTCATCGTCTCCTGGCGCTTCTTGACGGTCTCGCCGGGCGTCGTCGCGGTCGACGGCGCAAGGATCCCCCCCGCCGCGAACGCGATGGCAAGTCCGGCGGCAATGCCTGCATACGCAAACCGATTCTTCATCATCTTTCCCTCACATTGTCCTGAACACTGGCCGAATGGCACGTTATCGTGATGGCGTACAGCGATAGCGGAAGAATATTCCGACGTGCAGTCAAATCTTGGTGTACGCGCAACGCAATCGGTCGTAAAGGGGGCAATCTCTCGTGATTTCCGGTTGTCCCCGGCGGCGCGCCGTGCCATGCCACAGGCGGAGGGAAAGATCCAGATGACACCGACCACGCAGATCCGATCGCTGTGCGTCTATTGCGGCTCGTCCGGGCGCGGGCGCGAGAGCCACCATGAGGCCGCGATCCGCCTCGGCGCGATCATGGCCGGGGCCGGCGTGCGCCTGGTCTACGGCGGCGGGCGCATCGGCCTGATGGGGCTGGTCGCCGACGCGGTGCTCGACGGCGGCGGCGAGGTGGTCGGCATCATCCCGCGCTTCCTCGACCAGGTCGAGGTCGGCCATTCGGGCGTGAGCCGGCTGATCGTCACCGAGAACATGCACGAGCGCAAGGAGAAGATGGCCGAGCTGTCGGACGCCTTCGTGATCCTGCCGGGCGGCCTCGGCACGCTGGACGAGACCTTCGAGATCCTCACCTGGAAGCAGCTGCAGCTGCACGACAAGCCGGTGGTGATCGTCGACGTCGACGGCTACTGGCAGCCGCTCGTCGCGCTCGTCGACCGCATGGTCGAGGAAAACTACGCGCGGCCCGAGCACCGCGCGCTGTTCCGCGTCGTCGGGAGCGTCGAGGAGGTCCTGCCGGCGCTCGAGGACATGCCCGAGTTCCGCACCGAGGTCGAGGCGAAGTGGATGTAGGCGACCGTGCGTGCCACACGCCGCCGGCCGGATGTGAGAGGGGCATGGCGCGTGCCGCACTCAGCCGCGCGGCGGGATGGCGACGGGATCGGGGCGCGGATGTCGCATCCGCGGCCCGTGGCGCCGCGCGGCCCCCTGGGTGACGAGGCGCGTGCCGCTCTCCGGGGAGTTCTGGGGACAGGAGTTCTGGGGACAGTATACTTAACTAAATTAAGATACGTATACTGTCCCCAGAACTCCAATACTCACGCTGTAAAGGCGGATACGCTTCTTCATATCGCATTCCTATTTGTCATTACAATTGTATCTCCTCATTCTCTTATTATTGCCTTCTATAAGACCACCGCTACCCGTTAATCCGGTAATACACTGCGGATCACCACCACACATTGGTTCGCTTTGCATCGGGAGTTCTGTGGACAGTAAACTTAACTAAGTTGAGATACGTATACTGTCCCCAGAGCTGTCCCCAGAGCTCCCAGTGGCCGTTATCAGTGCACAGCATCGCCCGGCGCGACTACCGGGCGGTTAACGCACGCCCCGCCCGCCCGCGCCGTCGCGGCATCGCGCCGCACGCATCTTGCGCCGCGGCAATTTCTTGGTATTGTGCGCCGGGCCGCGGGCACGGCCGCGCAATTCCTTCGGTTCCAGGGAGCGTTCGATGAGCAAGATCAAGGTCGCCACCCCCGTCGTCGAGCTGGACGGCGACGAGATGACGCGGATCATCTGGGCCTTCATCAAGGACAAGCTGATCCTGCCCTATCTTGAGGTCGACCTGAAATACTACGATCTGTCGATCCAGAAGCGGGACGAGACCGACGACCAGATCACCGTCGACTCCGCCAACGCCATCAAGAAATACGGCGTCGGCGTCAAATGCGCGACGATCACGCCGGACGAGGCGCGGGTCGAGGAGTTCTCGCTCAAGCAGATGTGGCGTTCGCCCAACGGCACCATCCGCAACATCCTCGGCGGCACCGTGTTCCGCCAGCCGATCATCTGCAAGAACGTGCCGCGGCTGGTGCCGGGCTGGACCCGGCCGGTGGTGATCGGCCGCCACGCCTACGGCGACCAGTACCGCGCCACCGACCTGATCATCCCCGGCAAGGGCAAGCTGACACTGACCTTCCAGCCGGCGGACGGCAGCCCGGCGATCACCCGCGAGGTGTTCGACTTCCCCGGCGCCGGCGTCGCGCTGTCGATGTACAATCTGGACGAGTCGATCCGCGGCTTCGCGCGCGCCTGCTTCAACTACGGGCTCGACCTCGGCTGGCCGGTCTATCTTTCGACCAAGAACACGATCCTGAAGGTCTATGACGGGCGCTTCAAGGACATCTTCCAGGAGGTGTTCGATGCCGAGTTCAAGGCCGAGTTCGACGAGAAGGGCCTCACTTACGAGCACCGGCTGATCGACGACATGGTGGCGGCGGCGCTGAAATGGTCCGGCGGCTACGTCTGGGCCTGCAAGAACTACGACGGCGACGTGCAGTCGGACACGCTGGCGCAGGGCTTCGGCAGCCTCGGCCTGATGACCTCGGTGCTGATGACGCCGGACGGCAAGACGGTCGAGGCCGAGGCGGCGCACGGCACGGTGACCCGGCACTACCGCATGCACCAGCGCGGCGAGGAGACCTCGACCAACCCGATCGCCTCGATCTTCGCGTGGACGCGCGGCCTCTACTACCGCGGCCGCTTCGATAACACGCCGGAGGTCATGCGCTTCGCCGAGACGCTGGAGCGGGTGTGCGTTGCGACCGTCGAGTCCGGGTCGATGACCAAGGACCTCGCGATCCTGATCGGCCCCGACCAGCCCTGGCTGACCACCAACCAGTTCCTCGACACGATCGACGAGAACCTCAAAGCCGCGATGGGCTGACGCAAGGCCGGCAGCGGCTTGCCGACGCCGGCTTGGAGACGGCAGCGCGACCTCATGCTTGGAGCCGGCTGCATTGCAGCCGCCTCGGCATGAGGCTCCAACATCTCGATATTCGTGCCTCATGCTGGAGACTTTTGCACGAATCAGGATTCCGTCATCGCGAGGCTGCGCAGCAGCCGCGGCGATCCAGCAAACGGGCTCGGTTCCGCGGCATCCTGGATTGCCGCGTCGGCCATCGGCCTCCTCGCAATGACGGTTTGGTGTTCCGCGCAAAGGAATTCAGGGTGAGGCTTCAACGCCTGCGCTCCCATGCCGGAATCCCCCGCACCCACGACTGATCCCGCCTTCGCCGGTCGTGCCGCCCCCTCCCCAACCCCTCCCCCCGTACCGGGTCCGCGCCTCCCCGCCGCCCATAGCGCGAGGGAGAGGGGCTCGTTGGTGCCGGCTGCGCCGATAAAGCCCCTCTCCCTCGCGCCGAAGGCCGTGGGGAAGCTCCGCTCCGCGACGGGGGAGGGGTTGGGGAGGGGGCTGTCCGGACTCGGGAGGTCGGCGCGGGGTCAGTGCCGAAATCTCGGGCACGAGACGCCGATGCCCCTGCCCTCGGGCTGGCGAGGCGCGGAGCGCCGTCTCGAAGCATGAGCTTGCGCCGGCACGGCCGCGCCCAACGTCGTGGGTGGCGCGCTACCGCGCGGCGGCGAGGGCGGCGGAGAATTCCTCGACCAGCTTGAGGCGCCGGGACTGCTCGGCGAAGCGCGCGTCCATCAGCGCGACGATCGCGCCCTCGAAGGTCTGGGCGGCCGCGGCGAGGCGCAGGCCGGCCTCGGATTCCGGCGCCTCGAGGGCGACGACGAGGTCGTCGAGGAAGCTGCGCATCGCCTCGACGATGCGGGTCTCGTCGTCGAAGGCGCGGTGGTAGGCGGTGACGAGGTCGGCGATGAACTGCTTGCCGAGGCGGTCGGCCTCGCTGGCGGGGGCGCTGCCGGCGAGCCGCGCGCGCATGGCGTCGGCGTCGCGGCGGCCGGACTCGATGCCCCGGCTCGCCCGCTCGAGCCCGCGCTCGATGCCGGCGCGCGCGTCGGCGGCCCTTGTGTGGCCGCCGCGCAGCGAATCCTCGAGCAGAATCAGCGCCGCCCGCATGGCAAGGTTGCTGCCGATCGAGGCGTGGTAGAGGCCGCGCTGCGGGTGGTTGGCGTCGGCGCCGACGAGGGCCGCCTCGATCGCCGTGTTCTCGGCCTCGATCATGGCGCCGGCGAGGGCCAGCGAATCGGCGCCGGCGAGGTCGTAGACGCGCGCATCGCCGCTGGCCGCGGTGTCGGCGAGCCGTTGCAGCAGCTTCTGCTGCGCCCACAAATGCCCGGCAAGGCCGTGCACCATGTCGTCGAACGCGGCCAGCCCCTCGTCGCGCCTGCGGTCGCCGATCAGCGGGCGCGGCGGCAGCGCGTCGAGCGCCGCCTCGTAGTCGTTGATCGCGTCGTGCACGCGAATCCGCACCGCGGCGATCTCGGCCCGCATCTCCGCCTCGCTCATGTCGCCGGCGGCGTAGCCGTCGATCAGCGCCTCGGCGTCGTCCATCTGCATGCTGATCTCGAGGCCCCGCGCATAGACCGCCTGCAGGTTCTGGCTGTGGCGCGCCAGCGCCTGCAGCTTCTCCGGCGAGACCTGCTGCGCGTGCAGCGGCAGCGGGGCCAGCAGCACGCCGGCCAGCACCAGGACGATCGGTCTGCGCATCGGGGCACCCTCCTGTTCGACGGCGTCGCGACCTTGCGCACCATCCGTTGCGTTCGCTCCGGCCCGGGTCCACGCACGTGGATGACGTACAGGCAACGCGGGCAGGATGACGCGAAACCGTTGACGGCCGGTTAAGGGCGGGGCTCAGTCGCCGGCGGCATCGTCGCCGGCGGGCGGTTCCGTCTCCCCGGTCCCGGCCGGCCCGTCGTCGTCGGCCGGCGCCCCGGCGTCGCCCGTCGCCTCCGCCTCGTGCTCCGCGTCCGCGGCGGCGGGCAGGCAGCGATAGGCGATGCGGCTCTTCTTGAGCAGCGGACAGTCGTTGAGGATGTGGGTGCGCTTCCAGGCCTGCAGCGTCGCGTCCTCGACGCCGGCGGCGGCGCAGGCCTTGAGCGCCACCGGCGCGGTCTCGCGGGCGAGGTCGGTGACCAGCGGCGGGTAGCACACCGAGACGACCGGCGGGCCGTCCTGCGGCGTATCCAGCGGGTTCTCGGTGAGGCCCGGCGCCGGGCAGCCGGCCAGCAACAGGGCGATGCCGGCGAGCCCGCGCAGCGGCGGGCAATAGGTGCGGCGCTCCGTCAGTGCGCCGCCTCCGCGATGCCGGCAAGCGCGCTGCGGATCGCCTCGATGGCGGCCTCGGCGCCGGCGGCGTCGGGGCCGCCGGCCTGCGCCATGTCGGCCCGGCCGCCGCCACCCTTGCCGCCGACCGCGGCGGAGCCGGCGCGCACCAGCTCGACGGCGTTGATGCGGTCGGTGAGGTCCTCGGTGACGCCGACGACGAGCGACGCCTTGCCGTCGCTGGCCGAGACCACGGCGGCGACGCCCGAGCCGAGCTGTTGCTTGAGCGAGTCGACCATGGGTTTCAGCTCGCGCGGCGGCACGTCGGCGACGGCGCGGCCGATGAAGCGCACGCCGCCGACCTCGGCGACCGAGGGGGCGGCGCCGGCGCCGCCGCCGGTGGCGAGCTTCTTGCGCGCCTCGGCGAGCTCGCGCTCCAGCCGCCGCCGCTCCTCGAGCAATGCCGCGACCCGTGCCGGCAGCTCGGCAACCCCGGTCTTGAGCGCGCCGGCGGCGCCCGCGAGCAGCGCCGCCTGCGCGTTCACATGGTCGAGCGCGGCCTGCCCGGTGACCGCCTCGATGCGGCGCACGCCCGAGGCCACGGCGGATTCCGCGGTGATCACGAAGAGCCCGATATCGCCGGTCCGCCGCACATGGGTGCCGCCGCACAGCTCGGTCGAGTAATGGGCGCCGCCATCGCTGCCGCCGTCGCCGCCGCCCATCGAGACGACCCGCACCTCGTCGCCGTACTTCTCGCCGAACAGGGCCAGCGCGCCGGCCTCGATCGCCGCGTCGGGGGTCATCAGCCGGGTGACCGTCTCGGTGTTCTCGCGGATGCGGGCGTTGACCGTCGCCTCGATGTCGCGCAGCTCGGCCGCGGTGACCGCCTTTGGGTGGGCGAAGTCGAAGCGCAGATAGTCCGGCGCCACCAGCGAGCCCTTTTGCGTGACGTGCTCGCCGAGATGCCGGCGCAGCGCCTCGTGCAAGAGGTGGGTGACCGAATGGTTGGCGCGCAGCCGGGCCCGGCGCTCCCCATCGACGCGCAACTCGAGCTCGTCGCCGACGTTCAGCGTGCCGTGCGCCACCGTGCCGTAATGGACGATGAGGTCGCCGAGCTTGCGCTGGGTGTCGGTGACGTCGACGCGGGTGCCGGCCGCGCCGTCCGCGACCATCGTGCCGGTGTCGCCGACCTGGCCGCCGGCCTCGCCGTAGAACGGCGTCTGGTTGAGGACGATTGCGACCTCGGCGCCGGCCTTCGCCGACTTGGCCGGCTTGCCGTCGACGAGGATGGCGGTCACCACGCCCTCCGCCTGCTCGGTGCTGTAGCCGAGGAATTCGCTGGCGCCGATCCTGTCGCGCAAATCGAACCACACCGCCTCGGTCGCCGCCTCGCCGGACTTGAACTGGGCCTTGCGGGCCTCGGCGCGCTGGCGCTCCATCGCCGCCGCGAAGCCCTCGGTGTCGACCGCCCGGTGTTCGGCCTTGAGCGCATCCTGCGTCAGGTCGAGCGGGAAGCCGTAGGTGTCGTACAGGCGGAACGCGACCTCGCCGGGCAGGGGCTCGCCGTCGCCGAGCTTGGCCGTTTCGGCGGCGAGCAAGCGCAGGCCGCGCGCCAAGAGGCGCTTGAAGTTGCTCTCCTCGAGCTTCAGCGTCTCGGTGATCGCCGCCTCGGCGCGGCGCAGCTCGGTGAAATGGCCGCCCATCTGCCGCACCAGCGCCGGCACCAGGCGCCACATCACCGGCTCCGCGGCGCCCAGCATCTCGGCGTGGCGCATGGCGCGGCGCATGATCCGGCGCAGCACGTAGCCGCGGCCCTCGTTGGACGGCATGACGCCGTCGGCGATCAGGAACGCGCTCGCCCGCAGATGGTCCGCGATGACCCGGTGGCTGACCTTGCCGGGCCCGTCCGGGTCGGTGCCGGTAGCCTCGGCCGAGGCCTCGATCAGGGCGCGCATCAGGTCGACGTCGTAGTTGTCGTGCTTGCCCTGCATGACGGCGGCGATGCGCTCCAGCCCCATGCCGGTGTCGATCGACGGCTTCGGCAGGTCGATGCGCTGGTCGGGCGTGACCTGCTCGAACTGCATGAACACGAGGTTCCAGATCTCGATGAAGCGGTCGCCCTCCTCATCCGGGCTGCCGGGCGGGCCGCCCGGGATCTCAGGGCCGTGGTCGTAGAAGATCTCGGAGCACGGCCCGCAGGGCCCGGTGTCGCCCATGGCCCAGAAATTGTCCGAGGTGGCGATGCGCAGGATCCGCTGCTCCGGCAGGCCGGCGATCTTGCGCCACAGATCGAACGCCTGGTCGTCCTCGGCGTAGACGGTGACCAGCAGCCGGTCCGCCGGCAGGCCGTATTCGCGGGTCACCAGGTCCCAGGCGAGCTCGATGGCGAGGTCCTTGAAGTAGTCGCCGAACGAGAAGTTGCCGAGCATCTCGAAGAAGGTGTGGT